>DASTNJ010000072.1:0-2916 GCA_035721065.1 Mycobacterium sp. | reverse complement strand
GGCAGCACGTCGGGTTCGAAGAAGTTCCACTTGATCGTGTTGCGCCGGCGCAACTGATCCACGGTCAACGAGTCGAAGGCGTCGCTCATAGTCAGTAGTCTGCCCGCACAGCGCGATAGGCTGCGGCAGTGGAGGTCACCGACCCACGCGAGCTGGCTTTCGCCGGCGCAGCCGAGCAGGCGCGGATGCTGGCCGTCGGCGACATCACCGCGCCCGCGCTGCTCGAGGTCTACCTCGACCGCATCGCCCGGCTGGACCCGCAGCTGCGTGCCTACCGGGTGGTGCTGACCGAGTCGGCACGCGCCGAAGCGGCAGCCGCGCAAAAACGCCTCGACGCGGGGGAGCGGCTGCCGCTGCTCGGGGTGCCGGTGGCGATCAAAGACGACGTCGATGTCGCCGGCGAGGTGACGACCTACGGCAGCAGTGCCTACGGCGCGGCGCCGACCGCCGATGCCGAGGTCGTCGACCGGCTGCGGGCGGCGGGTGCGGTGATCATCGGCAAGACCGCCGTGCCCGAGTTGATGATCTGGCCGTTCACCGAGACGGTCACCTTCGGCGCGACGCGCAACCCGTGGAACACCGACTACACCCCGGGCGGCAGCAGCGGCGGCAGCGCCGCGGCGGTGGCGGCCGGCCTGGCGCCCGTCGCGCTCGGCTCCGACGGCGCCGGCTCGATTCGCATTCCGTCCACCTGGTGCGGGCTGTTCGGGCTCAAACCCCAGCGTGACCGGGTTCCGCTGGCCCCGCACGACGACGCGTGGTGCGGGCTGAGCGTCAACGGACCGATCGCCCGCACCGTGCGTGACGCGGCCCTGTTCCTGGACGCGACGACGTCGGTCGCCGGACCCGAGGGCGGATTCGTCGGCGCCGCGGCCCGTTCGCCGGGTCGGCTGCGAATCGCGTTGAGCACCAAGACGCCACCCGGGTTGGTGGCCCGGATCGGCGGGGCGCAGCGGGCGGCGGTCCGCGAGGCGGGTGTGCTGCTGCGCGATCTGGGCCACCAGGTGGTGGACCGCGACCCCGACTACCCGGCCGCAGTGGTGTACGGCCATATGCTGCCGCGGTATTTCCGCGGCATCTATGCGGATGCGCGGGCGCTGCCGAGGCCGGAGCGACTGGATCCGCGCACGCGCGCGATGGCCCGGATCGGCGGGTTGATCCCGGATCGGCGGATGGCGGCGATCCGGTCGGCGGAGACCGAGATGGCCGGCCGGGTCATGTCGATCTTCGACGCCGTCGACGTCGTCGTCACACCCGGAAACGCGACCGGCCCGTCCCGAATCGGCGCCTATCAGCGTCGCGGCGCCGTCGCGACATTGGCGATGGTGGCCGCTCGGGTGCCGTTCCACGGCGTGTTCAATGCGACCGGCCAGCCCGCCGCCGCGGTGCCGTGGGCGCTCGACCGCGACGGCCTGCCGGTGGGGGTGCAGCTGGTCGGCCGGCCCTACGACGAGGCGACGCTGCTGGCGCTGGCCGCGCAGATCGAGGCGGCTAGGCCGTGGGCCGGCCGCCGCCCGCCGGTGTCGTGATCGTCACCGCACGCAGGTGCGCCGCAGTATAGGTTGGCGACGTGGGGCATCCCGAGATCGACGAGTTGCTCGAGGGGCTGCAGGGTAGCGCGCGGGACGAGCGGGCCGAGCTGGTCGGCTGGCTGCTCGGCCAGGGCTTCACCGTCGACCAGATCCGCGGCACGACCGCACCGATGATGCTGGCCGCGGCCCGGGTGATCGACGACAACCACGACTACGTGTCGGCGCGCGACATCGCCGAGAGCTACGGCGTCGACCTGGAGTTGCTGCGGCGCGTGCAGCGTGCCAACGGGCTGGCCCGCTTCGACGACCCCGATGCACCCGTGCACCTGCGGACCGACAGCGATATCGCCGCGCACATGAAGCTGTTCCTGGACGCGGGTCTGGATCCCGACGACATCGTTGCGGTGACCCGGATCATGGCCGAGGGGCTGTCGCATGCCGCCGGGGTGATGCGCTCCGCTTCGCTGGCGGCCGCGCTGGCGCCCGGCGGCACGGAGCTGGAAATCGCGCAGCGATCGCAGGCCCTGGTGAGCCGGCTGGCGCCGCTGCTGGGTCCGTGGATCAAGGACATGCTGTTCATGCACCTGCGCCACGAGCTGGCAACCGAAGCCGTCACCGCCAGTGAGATCGCCGCGGGCAGCGCACTGCCGGGAGCCCGCGAGGTGGCGGTGGCGTTCGCCGACCTGGTCGGCTTCACCGCGCTGGGGGAGGAGGTTCCGCCGGAGGAGTTGGAGCGGCTTGCCAACCGGCTGGCCGGGCGTGCCCGCGACGTGGCCGCTCCACCGGTGCAGTTCGTCAAGACCATCGGGGATGCGGTGATGTTCGTCTGCGCCGAACCGGCTCCGCTGCTGGACGCGGTCCTGGAGCTGGTCGACACCACCGACTCGGACCCCGATTTCCCCCGGTTGCGAGCCGGCCTCGCCGCCGGGCCGGCGGTCAGCCGGGCCGGAGACTGGTTCGGCAACCCGGTCAACCTGGCCAGCCGGGTGACCGGCGTGGCGCGGGCCGGCTCGGTGCTGGTCGCCGAACGGTTGTACGAGACTCTCGCCGAGACCGACGGCTTCTCCTGGTCTTTCGCCGGGGCGAGGCACTTGAAGGGCATCAAGGAAGACGTCAAACTGTTCCGGGTGCGGCGGGACGGAATCGCTTAAGACGCATAAGGACAGGCCCGGGGGACACTGGGGAGCGTCTCACACATCCTGCGCGACCGGCTTTCAACCCCTTCAACCGGTACTTCGGATCAGTCACCACCGGGCCTGCTTATGAGTGGAATTTACGCCGCGTTCGCGGTGGCAGCAAGGCTTTTGGCGATTTTTCGCCGGACCCGTTTGCGGCCGGTCGGGATGCGCCCGCGCCGCGGGGGCGGTGCCGGTGTTCGCTGCCG
>DASTNJ010000071.1:0-20719 GCA_035721065.1 Mycobacterium sp. | reverse complement strand
ATCGGCGGCTGCGTCACCCAGTACGGGGAGCAGGCCAACAACATCACCCGGCAGTCCTGGCTGGTGGCCGGCCTGCCGGAGCAGGTCGGCGCCACCACCGTCGACTGCCAGTGCAGCAGCGGCCAGCAGGCCAACCACCTGATCGCCGGGCTGATCGCCGTCGGCGCCATCGACATCGGCATCGCCTGCGGGATCGAGGCGATGAGCCGGGTGGGCCTGGGGGAGAACGGCGGCGGGGCGCGCGCGGCATCGTGGGACATCGACATGCCCAACCAGTTCGAGGCCGCCGAGCGGATCGCCAAGCGTCGCGGTCTGACCCGCGCAGACGTCGACGCGCTCGGGTTGCGCTCTCAGCAGCTGGCCAAGCAGGCCTGGGCCGAGGGCCGGTTCGACCGGGAGATCAGCCCGATCGAGGCGCCGGTGATCGACGAGAACAAACAGCCGACCGCCGAGTTGCACATGGTGGCCAAAGACCAGGGTCTGCGTGACACCACCCTCGAGGGGCTCAGCCAGTTGAAGCCGGTCATCGAGGGCGGCATCCACACCGCGGGCACGTCGTCGCAGATCTCGGACGGCGCCGCGGCGCTGCTGTGGATGGACGAGGACAAAGCCAAGGCGCTCGGCTTCACCCCGCGCGCCCGGATCGTCAGCCAGGCGCTGGTCGGCGCCGAAACCTACTACCACCTGGATGGCCCGGTGCAGTCCACCGCCAAGGTGCTGGAGAAGGCCGGGATGAAGCTCGGCGACATCGATCTGGTCGAGATCAACGAGGCGTTCGCCTCGGTGGTGCTGTCCTGGGCGCAGGTGCACAATGCCGACATGGACCGGGTCAACGTCAACGGCGGCGCGATCGCGCTGGGCCACCCGGTGGGGTGCACCGGCAGCCGGTTGATCACCACCGCGCTGTACGAACTCGAGCGGACCGGGAAGTCCACCGCGCTGATCACCATGTGCGCCGGCGGCGCGCTGTCCGGTGCCACCATCATCGAGCGGATCTGAGGTGACGGCCTCCGACTCCGATCGCATCGCCGCCGCGCAGGCCTACATCGACGCGCTGGTGACGCATCGCGCCGACGACGTGCCGTTCGCGGCGGACTGCGTCCGCATCGAAGCCGGTCTCAAGACCGGCTTCTCCGGAAATCACCTGCGCCGCAGCCTGAACCGCGGGCCGCAGTTCCGGCTGATCAAGGCGACGACACCGCCGGAGTACAGCATCGACGGCGACGCGGTGCGGGCGGTCTACGACGTGATCACCAAGCCGTCGCTGTTCGGCTGGCGGGTCTGCTCGCGGGTGGACGAGACGTTCGTGATCCCGGCCGGTGAGCAGGGCGGGCCGGCGAAGATCCACCACATCCGGGCGAGTCTGCGCCCGTTCCTCAAGCGTTAGGGGTACAGATGCCCGAGCCGCCGCGTGGACTGAACTCCGGGTTGACCGACGTCGTGATGAAGTGGGGTTCGCGGGTCAACACCTGGATCTACAAGGCGACCGACGGCAGGCTCGGCGGCAAGTGGCGGTTGGGCAGCCAGCACTTCGGCGACGTGCCGCCGGTCGGCATCCTGACCACCACCGGACGCAAGACCGGCGAGTTGCGCGAATCGCCGCTGCTGTTCCTGCGCGACGGTGACCGGGTGATCGTGGTGGCGTCGCGGGGCGGCAGCGCCAAGAACCCGATGTGGTACCTGAACCTCAAGGCGGACCCGACGGTGTCGTTCCGGATCCGCGGCGAGGTGCTGGAGTTGCGGGCCCGCGACGCCACTGAAGACGAACGCGCACACTACTGGCCGGAGTTGGTGGCGATGTACCCGGATTACGCCGACTACCAGTCGTGGACCGACCGGGTGATCCCGGTCGTCGTCTGCGAGCCCCGCTGAACGGCAGACCGTCTGTCAGGCCCCGTTGGCCGAATGCGCCTGGAGCCGATCCTTGAGGTCAGCGAGTTCCTCGCGCAATGCCGCGGGCAATCTGTCGGACCCGATGGTGGCGTACCACTGTTCGATCAACTCGATCTCGGCTCCCCACTCGGCCGCACTGACCTCCATGGCAGCCCGGGTGGTTTCCTCGCTGTAATCACCACTCAGGCCGGTGAGATCAAGGCCACCCGGGGCAGGAACGTCACCGATCGGAGTTCGCAGTGCGTCAGCTGAGCCGTCGACCCGTTCCAGCGCCCACTTGAGCACCCGGGCGTTCTCGCCGAATCCCGGCCACAGGAACTCGCCGTTGTTGCCGCGTCGGAACCAGTTGACGTAGAAGATTTTCGGAAGTTTCCCTGGCTCGGCCTTGGCGCCGATGTCCAGCCAGTGCTGGAGGTAATCGCCGACGTGGTAACCGATGAACGGCAGCATCGCCATTGGGTCGCGCCGGACAACCCCTACCGCACCGGTGGCCGCCGCCGTGGTCTCCGACGACAGCGTTGAGGCGAGGAAGACGCCGTGCTGCCAACTCAACGACTGGGCAACCAGCGGAACTGTGTTGGCTCGCCGCCCCCCGAAGAAGATCGCCGAGATGGGTACGCCGTTCGGATCGTTCCACTCGGGCGCAACGGTGGGGCACTGTGCGATCGGAGTGCAGTATCGCGAATTCGGGTGGGCGGCCGGCTCCGTCGAGTCGGGAGTCCAGTCGCGGCGTTTCCAGTCGGTGAGATGACTGGGTTTCTCCTTGGTCATCCCTTCCCACCACACTTCACCGTCGTCGGTGAGAGCGACATTGGTGAAGATGGAGTTACCGCGTTCGATCGTCTCCATCGCGTGCGGGTTCGTGTGGGCACCCGTGCCGGGTGCCACGCCGAAGAACCCGGCTTCCGGGTTGACGGCGTAGAGGCGACCGTCGTCGCCGAACCGCAACCACGCGATGTCGTCTCCGATGGTCTCCGCGGTCCATCCGGGGAGCGCGGGCTCCAGCATTGCCAGGTTCGTTTTGCCACACGACGACGGGAACGCCGCGGCGATGTAGTGCACCCGCTGTTCGGGGGAGGTCAGCTTGAGGATGAGCATGTGCTCCGCGAGCCAGCCTTCGTCCTTGGCCATCTTCGACGCGATCCGCAGCGAGTAGCACTTCTTGCCGAGCAGGGCGTTGCCGCCGTATCCGGAACCGTAACTCCAGATCACCCGTTCCTCGGGGAAGTGCGAGATGTACTTGGTGCGGTCGCACGGCCACGGCACGTCGTCCTGCCCCGACTGCAGGGGGGCGCCGACGGAGTGCAGACATTGGACGAACTCAGCACCCGTCGCGAGTTTGTCCCACACCGCCGAGCCCGACCGGGTCATGATCCGCATCGCAACGGCAACGTATTCGGAGTCGGTGATCTGGACGCCGAACTTGGGCTCGGTGGCATCCAGTGGGCCCATGCAGAACGCGATGACGTACATCGTCCGCCCGGCCATCGACCCGCGATAGTGCTCGCTCATCGCCGCTTTCATGTCGCTGGGATCGGCCCAGTTGTTGGTGGGTCCGGCGTCGGATTCGCGTTGCGAGCAGATGAAGGTCCGGTCCTCGACGCGGGCAACATCCTCCGGATCCGAGGCACACCAGAAGGAATTGGGTTTCTTTGTCAGGCGGACGAACGTGCCTTTGTCGACCAGATCGGTGGTCAATGCTCGCCATTCATCATCGGAGCCGTCACACCAGACGATGCGCGCAGGCATGGTGAGCTCTGCCACGGAAGTGACCCAATCGATGATCGCGGCGACTGCGACGGGTGCGGCATCGAGGCCGGCGATGGTGGTGGTCATTTTGCTGGCTCTCCCAGGCGGTAGTAGTTGATGGGTGTCACAACATCGATAGTTAAGAAAGTTAGCAAGTAGCCGATATGGTGGATCGGCCGGTCCGTCGGCTGGTCAGCGGGTAGACCGGCCGGCCAACGACGGCGGCCCGTGTTCGTCGAGCAGTTCGGCCTGACCGGTGACGACGCCGGTCAGGATGGCCCGGGCCACCGCCAGGAGTTCGGCAACCTGTGGTGAGGTCAGCGCATAGGAAACCGTGAGCCCCTCGCGGTGTGCGCTGACCAGGCCGGCGCGACGCAGGATCGACAGCTGCTGCGACAGGTTGGCGGGTTCGATGCCGACTTCGGGGACCATCTCCGAGACCGCGTGGTCGCGCATGCTGAGCAGTTCCAATATCCGGATCCGGGCGGGGTGACCCAGCGTCTTGAAGAACTCCGCCTTCATTCTGTACAGCGGCTGACGCGAGTCTGCCACGATGCCCTCCCTCGAAAGATTCCGTGAGTACGGCTAATTGCGAATCTTAGCAACCAGGCCAGGTCGGCGGTGTGGCGCATCACAGGTCGTTGCCGGCATACGAGAGGTTGAAGCTCTTATTGGCGAGCGGGAAGTCCGGGACGATGGTGTCGGCCATCGCGACCGGTAGTGCCGGCCAGGTGAACCAGGACGGGTCGACGATCTTGGCACGGCCGATGCTCGCATCGGACCGGACCTCGACGCGGTGCACGATCGTTCCGCGCCAGCCTTCGACGATGCCGACGCCACTGCACTGACCCGCAGGCGCCGGGATGACGCCCGTGAATTGGATCGGGCCGGTGTGCGTCTCGATGAGATAACCGGCTAGCGCGACCGACGCAGCGAACTCATCGCGGCGAACCAGGTAGCGAGCGAGAACATCGCCCGATGACGCCCCCACCTCCACGACGGGCAGCGCGGTGGTTGGATGCTCGGTCCGGGCATCGCTTCGGATGCCGCTGGCCCGGGCTACATATCCCAGACAGCCGATTCCGCGGGCATCGTCAGCGCCCAATACCGCGGTACCGGCAAAACGGTCATAGACGACACTGTTGGCCAATGTGAGTTCCGCAACCTCGGCGAGGTCAGCGGCGACGGCTTGCAACCGAGCTGGGTCCGGCAGTTGCCGCAGCGAAACCCCGCCTGGCTGGATCGCACCACGCAGCAGTCGATGACCGGTGACCGCGCCGTTCATTCGGAGCAGTTCTTCGCGGATCCGCAGCGCATGGGCGTTGGCTATCCCGAACCCGACGTCGTTGGCCAGTGCGCCGAGATCGGCTGCGTGGTTGTAAAGACGCTCCAGCTCGACCAGCAGCGCCCGCAGTCGGTGCACACCGTCGGGCACCTCGATCCCCAGCGCGTCTTCGACCGCCAGACTGTAGGCGAGCGCATGTGCCGCACTGGTGTCACCACTGATCCGCTCAGCGATCTCAACCGCGCCGGTCACCGGGCGGCCCTCAAACAGCTTCTCGATCCCGCGGTGAACGAACCACAGCCGTATCTTCAGTCGCAGCACGGTCTCACCGACCACCGAGAACCGGAAGTGACCGGGCTCGATCATCCCCGCGTGCACCGGCCCTACCGGAATCTCGTAAACGCCCGGACCATCGACGGTGTCGAAAGGGAACGTCGTGGGTTCCGGGAAACAGGGCGCCGGCCCGGCACCCAACCGCATCGGATACCAGTCCTCAGGCCAGTCGGGGTGGCGCACCAGCCGGTGCGGCCGCGGATGCCCGACCAACTTCAATCCGAATAGGTCCGCCATCTCACGTTCGAAACGCCCTGCCGCAAACGACAACGGGGCCAGCGATTGCAGCATCGGATCTGCGGCCGGCACAACGTATTCCAGCTCAACTCTGCGGTCGGGCCAGCCGGCCAGGAACAGATAGACGACCCGCAGGGTGTCACCGTCGTCGTGGGCCGCCACCAGCCCCAGCCGAAAACCCGCACCGATCAGATCCTCGGCCCGGGCGCCCAGCTCATCACCGGTTACCCGGGTGCGCAGCCGGTTCGAACTCATCTGGCGGCCCCAACGACATCGGCCGCGGCGGCGAACAGCTCGCCTAACGGGCCCACCGTGATACCGAGGACGACGCAGGCGATGACGCCGACCAGCAGGGCCGCTGCTACCGACCCCGGTACCGAGATCACCGGTGCGCCCGGGGACGATCCGAGCAGTAATCGGCCGGTATTGCGTGCCAGCGCGGTGAACGCGATAGCGATCAGCAGCACCGACACTCCGAGCACCCAGGCCAGACGTGCGCCGGCCAGTGACCGGGCGATCGCCAGCTCACTGGCGAACATCGCAAACGGAGGCAAGCCCAGCAGCACCACCGTTCCCACCGCGAAGGACACCCCGATCATGCGGGAGCGGCGCAACACTCCGGTGATGTCGTCGATCGCGGTCGAACCATGAGCACTCTGCAGCTGCCCGGCGGAGACGAAAAGCACGGTCTTACCGATCCCGTGCGCGACTATGTGCAACAGCAGGGCGGCGATGGCCAGCGAAGTGCCCGCCGCCGCCGCGATCGCGATCAACCCCATGTTCTCCATCGACGAATACGCGAGCATCCGCTTGATATCCGCCGTGACGACCAGCATTAGCGCCGCCACCAGCAATGTCGCCAGTCCGATCACCAACAGGCCGGATCGGAGGAATGCTGTGCCGACGCCGGCGTCGATGATCGGTTTGAGCCGGACCAACACCGACAATGCGACGGAGAGCAGCACGCCGCTCATCAGTGCGCTCACCGGTGCAGGCGCCTGGCTGTGTGCATCGGCCAGCCAGGTGTGGAACGGAAATAAGCCGGCCTTGGCGCCGTACCCGATCAGCAGCAGACCCCCCGCCAACCGGGCCACACCCGGGTCAAGGCCGCCGGCGTGGTCGAGAAGAACATCGAGGTCCAGAGCATGGCCGGCGGGCGCCCCGGCGTGTTCGGCCGCGAAGTACAGCAGCACCGTGCCCAGAAAGGCCACCGCGATTCCAACCGAGCACACAATGACGTACTTCCAAGTCGCCTCCAGCGCACCCCGGGTGCGGCGGTGCCCGACCAGAAACGCCGTGACGACCGTGGTGGCTTCGATTGCGACCCAGGCTAGGCCGATATTGTTGGCGCACACCACGATCACCATCGCGGAAAGGAAAGCTGGGCTCAGCGCGCCGTACAGGCGCGCGCCGCCGGCATCGGTGTGGCCGTCGGCAAGTTCGGTATCGATGTAGCCGATGCTTGCCCAGCCGGCGAGGGTGCCGATCGCCCCGATGACGATCAACATCGTCACCACGAGCGCATCGGCCCGAAGCAGGCCGCCTGCCGCCAGGTGCTGCCCGGCACCGATCCGCAGACCGAGTGCCACACCGCAGACCAGCACCACGACCCCGGACAGCACCGTCGCCATCGACGTCCAACGCCGCCACCCTCGCGCCAGCGTGACGAACGACGCGACAGCGGGCACCAGGATGGGCGTGAGGAGTAAAACTGTCATCAGTCGCACAGCTCCCGCAGTTGGTCGAGATCCGTGCCACCAAATTCTCGGCGCAGCCGCCCGGTGAGCACCCCGATGACGATGACGGCGAACAACACGTCCAATGACGCCCCGAGTTCCACGATCAGCGGGACGCCGGCGGTGAGCAGAAATGCCGTTGCCGCGATTCCGTTGTCAAGCATGAGGAATCCGGCCGCTTGTGAGATCGCGTTAAGCCGGGTTGCCATCAGGAACAACGCAATGAACACCACCGCGAAAGCCGCCGGCACCGCGCCGCTGGTGACATTGGGATCCAGTCCGACCACTGGGCGGGTGAGCGCGAAAGCTGCGACGGTCAGCGCAGCGGTAACCAACAGCGCGCTGGAGGTGTTGATCAGCGGGGCTGCTTCCCGCTGTCCGGGCTTCTCGGCATCCAGCGCTTTGCGCAGCAGCCAAGGCAGCGCGACGGCACGCAGTACCAAGATCGCAGCACCGACGGCAACCAGAGCCACATCGCGATCGTGGCCGCCGGCGATGATCGGAATCGCAGCCAGCGCCGCACCCTGGCATGCGAGCAGGGCCACGATAGCGCGGAGGCCGCGGCGCCAGACGATCAAGACCGCGGCCAACAGCAGACCACCGGCAGCGAAGTCGATCAATGCTTCGAAGCGGGGATCGGTCATCGGCGACAGCTCAGACGCTCAGAAAGTTCGCCACGGTGACCGACAACAGGGCAAGCAGAAATGATCCTGCCAGCAGTTCCGGGACCCTGAACAACCGCAGTTTGGCGATGAACACCTCCATCGTCGACAACAACACCGCCAGCACACCGACTTTCGTCGCGACAGCGGCGACGCCGATGACCAGATCACCGACTCCCGGCGAATTGCCCGCAATGCCCCACGGCAGGAACAGGTTCGCCAACAGTGCCAGCAACACGGTCAACCGCATCCCGGCCGCCCACTCCACCAGCGCGAGCCGAGGGCCGGCGTATTCGAGCACCATCGCCTCGTGCACCATGGTCAGCTCCAGATGGGTAGCCGGATTGTCGACCGGGAGGCGTCCGGTTTCGGCAATGATCACGATTACCAGGGCGACGAACGAGAGCACACCGGTCAGTGAGCCGGCGTGGCCCGGGTGGTCGAGCACATCCGCCACGAGCGCACCAAGGTTGGCCGACCCGGCCGGTATCGACAGCGCAAAAACGGCGAGCAGGATTGTCGGTTCGACGAGTGCGGCGATGGTGATTTCCCGGCTGGCGCCCATGCCGCCGAATGCGGTCCCGGTGTCCAGCCCGGCGAGCGTCATCGCCGCGGTGCCCAGGAACAGCAGTCCGACAACCGCGAACAGATCGGCGGTCGGATCGAGCGGCGAGCCGGTGGCGACGATCGGCGCCACGGCGGCGATGAGCAGTGTCGTGCCGGCCACGATCATCGGCGCGGCTGTGAAAACCACTGTCGTGCCCTGCGGCGTGATCTGTTGTTTGCCAAGCTGCTTGCGCAGGTCTCGCCAGGGCTGCAGCAGACCGCCGCCCGCGCGCCCCTCCCACCGGGCGCGGACCTGCCGCATCAGCCCGATCACCAGCGGCGCGCCCACCATGACCGTCACCAGTTGCACCGCACCGATGCTGTAGGACATCACACTCATCGGGCCGCCACCAGCATCAGCAGCACGCCCAGGGCGCCGAAGGCCAGGTAGCGGTGCACACTCCCGGTGTGAGCCCGCCGAACCAGGTCGGCAGCGGTGAGCACCGCACGGATCAACGGAGCGTACAAGTGTGTCTCGATCCCGTCGGTGATCCGTGCCCGATATCGAACTGCCTCAACCATGTACTGCGACTCGCTGTGGTGGGTCACCTCGATGTCGGTGTCGGGGCGCAACACGTCGTCGAAGACTCGCTCTAGCGGCTCCGCGAACGATGTTGCCGTGTACTGCATTCGGGATGACAAGTCGTCAGCCCCACAAGCCCACAACGGGGGTGCGATCGCCGGCGGGCGACTACGGTAACGCAATCCCGTCATCGCGATCGCAACGCCGATCGCAACGATCAGGCCCACCCCGATCAGGCCCGGCGCGACCGATCCCTGGACGCCGGGTAGTCGTATCACCGAGCCGAAATCAGTGAACTCCACCGGACTTACTGCGGGCAGTCCTTCGAGCACCCGCCGCAGGACCGGCGCCACCACCGCCGGTACGACTCCCAACGCCAGGCACCCGATGGCAGCGATCCACATGCCGATGAGCATGCTCGGCGGCACTTCCACCGCACTTTCAGCCGGTGCAGACCTCGGACGGGCGAGAAAGCCGATCCCGAACGCCTTGACCATGGCCGCCACACCCAGACCGGTGGTCAATGCGACGGCGCCGACCGCAACCGGGGCGGCCAACGCCACCAGCGTGTTGTGGTCGGAAGCGTGCACCAGCGACTGAATCAACAACCACTCGCTGACAAAGCCCGCACCGAGCGGAAGCCCTGATGCCCCCAGCGCAGCAAGCCCGAACAGCAGCGTCGTGGTCGGCATCCGGCGGACCAGCCCACCCAATCGGTCCAGATCACGCAGTCCGGTCGCCACCAGCACGGACCCGGCACCGAGAAATCCGAGACTCTTGAATGCCGCGTGCGCGACCAGATGCAGCATCGCCGCCGTCATGGCGATAGTCGCCGCAGCAGACGCTCCGGCATCAGCAAGAAGTACGGCCGCGCCCAACGCGAGGGCAATCAGGCCCATGTTCTCGGTAGTCGAATAGGCAAGCAGCCGTTTCAAGTCGGTGGCTACCGCCGATTGCAGGACACCGTAGACGGCCGACGCTCCGCCGACGGCCAGCAGCACCAGACCCCACCAGCGCGGCCCAGGTCCAAGCACCTGCAGATCGAACCGGACTATCCCATAGATGCCGAGGGTGACCATTGCCGCGCTCATCAGCGCCGATACCGGACTGGGGGCTTCCGGGTGCGCCCGCGGCAGCCAGGCGTGCAGGGGCAGCAGGCCCGCCTTCGAACCGAACCCGACGACGGTCAGAACGAACACGACTCCCCTCACGTGCTGAGGTGTTGACGACAGACCAGCCAGCCGGTCCGTACCCGCAGATGCCGACATCACCATCAACCCGACCAGGATCGCGACGAACCCCAACTGCGTCATGGCCGCGTAGAGCAGGCCCGCTGAACGCACCTCGGGCCGGCGGTGTTCGGCCAGCACCAGCACCAGCGACGCTGCGGCCATCAATTCCCAGCCGAGCAGGAATGTCGTCACCGAACCGGCGGCCGGCACCACCAGCATCGCCGCCACGAAGAGGGGCAGCATGCTGAGGTTTGCGCCTCCGAGATGCCGCCCATAGCCGATCGAGTAGACACCGACCGGTATAGCGACCGCACCCAGCAAGGCAATGAAGAAACCGCCTAGTGGGTCCAGGCTCACATAGACCCCCGACAGCGGGAGTAGCCAGCCGATGTCCAACGGCCGCAGCGTCGAGAACATCGCCGCCAGGCCAGCCCAGACCCCCAGCGCACCGAGAATCGCCATCAGCACACCGGCAGCAGCACAGCCAAACATGTTGCCGCGCCTGACATCCAGCCCATCGGCAGCATAGGTCACCGCCACGGCTGTTACTTCCCAGTCAAGGATCGCAGCGCCGCGACGATCTGATCGGGTGTCGGCGGGCACCCCGGAATCTCGACGTCCACCGGAACGACGTCGCCGACCGCGCCGACCACCCCGTATGCGTCCTTGAACACTCCGCGGTTCAGCGCACAGTCGCCGCAGGCGATCACCGCCCGGGGCCGGGGCGTGGCGGCAACCGTGTTGCGTAGCGCTTGAGCCATATTTCGGGTGACCGCACCGGTTACCAACAGGGCGTCCGCGTGACGCGGTGATGCAACCAACCGCGCCCCGAACCGTTCGGCGTCGTAGACCGGTCCGAATGTCGCCGAGATCTCGATCTCACAGCCGTTGCACGAACCGGCGTCCACGTGTCGAACCTGTAGCGAACCGCGCACGCCCGCCGGGGGTTTCAGCGCCGAGTCCGGTCGATTCCCGCCAGGCTGCACGACTCGGCCGACGCGCAGCGCTTTGCCTACCCACCCGAACATTGCTATGACCGTGGCCTAGGTGAACTGATTGACACCGCACAACTCCCCGCGACTCGAGGCGACCCTGGATGCAGGCTGGTCTGACGACCAAAACAGCAGCGTACAAGACCACTCGGCTAATTGCTAATATTCGCAATTACAGAGTCGTGGTGAGAGAACCGTCCCGCCGGGGGCGGTATCCCGGCGCAGCCTTTGAGTCCGTGGGCTCTCGACTACGCCGATTACCAGTCCTGGACCGACCGGGTGATCCCGGTCGTGGTCTGCGAGCCGTAGCCACACATCCGAGACGCGCTAGAACAGGCCGGCTATCTCGTTGACGGCCGCGGTGACCGCCCCGTCCACCAGCTCGAATTCGAAGCCGGCCGCCATTGTGAGCAGGGCGACGTCCGCCGCGATGGGCAGGCCGATGGCATTCAGCGGGTCGGCGAGGTTGTCGGTGAACAGACTGATGTCGTAGGCCGGCATGCTGACCACCACCGCATCGAGGACGTCCACCGTCTGCATCAGCAGGGTGCCCGGAATGGCGCCGATGCCGGCGAGCGCGTCGCTGATGTCGGTGATGCCGGGTAGCGCCGCCGAGGGATCCGCGGCTGTGGCCGCCAATCCCGTGAAAAGATCCGTCAGGCTCGACAGCGGCGACGACGCCGATGGCAGCAGCGGCGACACCGACAGGTGCGACAGGTCGCCCATCATCGCGGTGACGCCCTTCTCCGCCCCGGCGACCAGCTCGTTCAAGACGGTGGTGAGGCTGACGGCGGGGAACAGCCCGATTCCGGTGGGCACGTTCGCCGGTAGCGAGTAGCCCAGGCTGCCGTCGCCGTAGCCCAGATTGATCAGCAGCGTCAAGTCCGGCCCGAGCAGGCTCTCCAGCGCTTGTCCGATGATCGGGATGCTGCCCAGCAGCGAGACCAGCGGTGGGGTCTCCGGGATCATGTAGTAATTGGTGAGGCCGTTCGCGGCGTCGAGCACCGCCGATCCCGGCAATGGGTTCGCCATCGCGGTGGCGATCTCCGCGGGACTGGGGCCGCCGGCTGCCGGAGAACTCAGATACAGCCCGTGGATGTCCATCATGCCCAGGAAGGCGTTCAGGTCGGACAGGAAATTGATCGGGTACTTCGGGAAGTCGGCCCAGCCGTCGTATTCCAGGGTGAAGATGTCGGTCGGGAAGGAGCCGACGGGCGTGGCACCGTCGGCGGAGAGACCCAGACTCGGCATCGTCAAACCGTCGAAACGCTCCAGAATCCCGCCGTTGGGGGCGCTGGGGTCGCCGATCAGTACGAACTGCACCGGCAGGTCACTCGCCGCGCCGGACGGGTCGAGCTGCTGCATCACCAGGCTGGAGATCGTCGAGCTCTGCGACCAGCCGAACACGGTTGCGGTGTCGCCGGCCGGCATGCTCTTGATCGCGTTCTCCAGAATGAGCATGCCCTGGCCCATCGAGGTGCTCAGGTCTGGAAAGCCGGCGAGCGGACCGGTGGTGGCGTCGGGGTAGTTGAGCGAGAACGGCATGCTGAGCACCGGATACTCGGGGGTGAACAGGCCGTTGTCCAAGGGCGTGGGGTATTCGGTGTCGGGGAAAGTCGGTTGGATGTAGAGGCTGTTCGCCGCATCGACGTAGCCCGGGATGTTGAAGTTGGGTAGCGGTATGCCGCTGCCGCCCATGACGAACCCGACGGTGTCGCCGGAGGTGAGCCGCACGGCGTGCACCTGGATTTCCGGCACGACGTCCCGGCACCCGAGAGACGAACTGGTGATCGCGGTCATTGCCACGACACCGGCGGTGGCGGCGCTTAGCAGCCCGGAACCCGGCGAGCCTGACCCGGAGCCGATCATGGCGACCTCCCTGAGCCGGCGATTATTCAGAGATTCTTCACCTGTCCATGTATTGACATATTTTTTACTCCGGTTCTGCTTAAAAGACCATAGTTTTTCTCAGCGGGTCAGGGCCCGGTGGCGTCTCTCGACTCGACGCCGCCCAGCTACACCACCGGCGGGGAGACGTTCTCCGGGGCCATCGCGTCAGCTCGACGCGGTTACCGGTTTCGCGCCGGCTCCTCCAGTGCCACCACCGCCTCCGTCAATGCCGGAGGGAGGGGCTCCTGGGTCGCCCTGGGATCCGGTTCCCGAAACCGTGGTGGAACCGCTGGTAGCCGCGGTATTGCCGCCGATCCCGCCCGCACCTCCGGTGCCGGCGATGCCGGCCTGCCCGGTCCCCGCGCCGGCGTTGCCGCCGGTTCCGCCCGTCCCTCCGGCCCCGCCGGTGCCGGTGGTCACCGATCCGCTGGTCACGGTGTGATTGCTGTATCCGCCGGGACCGCCCTTCCCGCCGGCACCGCCATCGCCGTTGGTGATGCCGCCGGCGCCACCACTGCCACCGTTACCGCCGTTGCCACCCGCAGTGCCGCTATACCCGTAGGTTGGGCTCGGGGCGGCCGCATTCGTGGTGGAAGCGCCGCGGCCACCGTCGCCGCCCGGCCCGCCGTTGCCTCCGACGCCGTGCGGAGCCGGTCCACCGTCGCCGCCATTGCTGCCACTGCCGCCGGTGCCGAGGGTGCCACCCTGATCGATGCTGTTATAGAAACCTTGTGCGCCGGCGCCTCCGTTTCCGCCGTTGCCAGATGTGCTTCCACCCGCGCCACCGTTGCCGCCGTAACCGGTGTGGTTGTAACCCCCCGTCCCGTTGCCGCCGTTGCCCCCGTTGCCGATGATGCCGCCGTTGCCGCCCTTGCCGCCGTTGCCGCCGTAGTTGTGGTAGCCGCCGGCGTTGCCCCCGTTGCCGCCGTTGCCGGCCGGGCCGGTTACCGGGCTCCCGCTGCCGCCGCCGGCGCCAGCCGTTCCGCCGCCGCCGACGGTGGTACCGGCCGCTCCCCCGGCACCGCCGCTGCCCGCGTTGGCGCCGGGATTGCCGCCGTTGCCACCCGCACCACCGTTGACATTCGTGCCGAAGAACGTGCCATTACCGCCGCCGCCGCCGTCACCAGGGGCGCCGTCATTGCCACCGGCGCCCCCCGTGCCGCCGTCGCCGTTGGCGCCGGTGCCGCCCGGACCGGTGCCCCCGTTGCCGCCAGCCCCGCCGGTGCCACCGTCGCCGCCATTGCCGCCGTTGCCGCCATTGCCGCCAGCCGCGCCAGCGACCGCGTGCAAGGCGGTGTAGGCGTCATAGCCATTGCCGCCGTAGCCGCCGGCCCCACCGGTGCCGGCGGTGCCCCCGTTGCCGCCGGCCCCGCCGCTGCCCGATCCGCCTGCGGCCACACCACCGCCGTTGCCGCCGGCCCCGCCGTTGCCGCCGAGAGCGCCGTCGCCGCCGGAAGCACCGTTGACACTGCCTTTGTAGTAGGCGGCAGCACCGTTGGCGCCGCCCCCACCCGCACCGGCGTAGCCGCCGTTGCCACCGGCACCGCCGGTGCCGCCGTGACCGGAGATCGAACCGCCCAGACCGCCGTTGCCGCCGGCCCCGCCAACCCCGCCGGGCAAGCCGTTGCCGCCGGGGTTGCCGGAGACAAAAGCGTGGTAGCCGCTGGCGCCGTTGGCGCCGTTGCCGCCGGCCCCGCCGTTGCCACCGTCGCCGAGCGACCCGCCATTGCCGCCGAGCCCGCCGGTCCCGCCGGCTCCGGCGTTGAGACCGGAGAGACCGAGCCCGCCAGTCCCGCCGGTCCCGCCATTACCGACCGGACCGGTCGGCGTGCCGCCGGCCGCACCGGCGCCGGGGTTCCCGCCGTTGCCGCCATTGCCGCCGGCGTAGGCGCCGCCCCGGGTGGCATTACCGCCGTTGCCGCCGTTGCCGGGCATCCCGCCCTCACCCTCGGAGCCGGTGCCACCGCTGACGCCTGCGGTGCCGCTGTGGCCCGACCCGCCGGCAGCCACGCCGCCGGCGGCACCGCCGGTCCCACCGATGCCCCCGAGGCCGCCGGCACCTCCGTCCGCACCGTTACCGCCGTTGCCGCCGGGACCGCCCCGCTGCACATCGGGGATGTACTGCTGGCCGTTGCCACCGTTGCCGCCGTTGCCGCCCTGACCACCGGTGCCGCCGGCCGCGCCGGTGCCCCCGGCACCGCCGTTGCCGCCGTTGCCGCTGATCGAGCCGCCCAGTCCGCCGGCCCCTCCGTTACCCCCGGATCCACCGGACTGCCCGGCGCCACCGACGGTCCCGTTGCCGCCGGCACCGCCTGGCGTAGTGGCGTCGGCACCGTCGGCGCCGGCGCTGCCGGTACCACCACCCGCGACGCCGTCGCCGCCATTGCCGCCATCGCCGCCGTTGCCCAGGCTGCCACCGTTGCCGCCGGCACCGCCGTTGCCGCCGCCTGTGCCCGGCGCAGCGCCCGAGTTGGGTGCGGCCGGGTCATAGCCGGGACCGCCGTTGCCGCCGTTGCCGGCGGGGCCTATCGCTGAGGGACCGGAAGCCCCGGGGGTGCCGGCACCGGAGCCGATGCCGCCGGTACCGCCCGACCCGGCAGCGCCCGGGCTGCCGCCGTTGCCACCGTCGCCACCGTTGGGGTTGGTGGCGTCGCCGGCCGCACCGGTACCACCGTTTCCGGGGGTGCCGGCCGCGCCGCCGCGGCCGCCTTCCCCGCCCGCACCGACGGTGCCGGCCGACCCGGTGCCACTGCCTTGACCGGCTTGACCGCCATCGCCGCCGCCACCGCCGGCCGCACCGGCGCCGCCGTCCCCGCCGGAGCCACCCGCGCCGTCGCCGCCGTTGGCGAACGAACCGTCCGCTCCGTTCGCGCCAGTACCACCGTTGCCACCCGCACCGCCGGTGCCGCCAGCGCCACCGTTGCCGCCGACGCCGATGCCCAGTCCACTGCTGCCGCCGTTGCCGCCGTTACCACCGGTCCCACCGACTGTGCCGCTGCCGCCGTCTCCACCGTCTCCGCCCGGCACGGAGGATGCCGAGCCGACGGCGCCATCGCCGCCGACCGCGCCGGCGCCACCGGCACCACCATCGCCACCGTTGCCCGACGCCAGCGCACCGAAGATGTCGGAGGCCTCTCCGGAGTCACCCCCGTTGCCGCCGTTGCCACCGATCCCGTTACCGCCATCGGCGAACGTTCCGGTACCTCCGACACCGCCGGTTCCACCGTCACCGAATGCCTCACCGCCGTTGCCACCGTTGCCGCCGTGGCCGCCAAGGGCGCCGGCGCCGCCGTCGCCGCCGTTGCCCCAGCCGCCGGCAAATCCACCATTGCCGCCGACACCGGCGGCATCGGTGGCGCCGTTGCCGCCGTCGCCGAACCACCACCCGCCACCTTGCCCAGTGGCCTCAGCCAGAGTCCCGTTCGCGATTCCGTCGGCGCCATTGCAGATCACCCCGCAAAGGTCCTGCCCGGACTCCGCGTTGATGTGGCTGGTCATGGCAGAGAACAGGGAGTTGATGACAGGGTCGAGCATCACACCGGGACCGTTGATCCAGTCCTGCAGCAGCCCATGCACCGGCAGCCAGAAATCGGTCTGGAACGCGCCGGCAACCGCGTCGGCGCTGGCCTGGGAGGGGTCTGCGAGGGCATTGGCCGCCAGTCCCGCCAGCCCGGGGTCGATTAGGTCGACAAGCCAGTCCATCTCATCGGCACGGGCCGGTGGCGCAGTGGCCAGCGGACTCATCCCGAACGCCAGAAACGCCGTGACCGCGCTACCCGCCCCCGCCACCTGGCGGTGTCTCCTGACCCACCCGGCGGAACGACTCGCCCGTCGATTCTTGCGACACGACCGATTGCGGTTCATCGTTCACGCTTTCCTAGGTGGAGCGCCGCCGAACCGCGCGTGCTCGAAACATGCGGCATGAGACATGAGACATGAGGCATAAAGCTAAATAAAACATAAGTGTTCTCATGGGTCAATAGGCGATGCGCATGGAGAGCACCTCGCACTACTTCGCTGAAATCGTGCTGGTACAGCAGGCTAATGCGATGCCGATGCCCCAGTGTGTTGTCCGGCAGGCGACGTCGATCAACGACAAGCAGCTTCGATTTTTAATATTTATATATAAAATTCACGTTTTTCTAGACGTCAAGAATTCGGATGACCGTCTTTTGGGCCATCTGACCCGTTTTCCACCCCTGAACAAACCGATGCCTGCGCCGGGACCGGCCTGACCGCGCCGCTCAGCGGACCAGCCGGCCGGGTTCAGGCCCCGTAGACCGGCACCGACGGGCGGGCCTTGGCCAGCAGGTCGGCAACCACCGGCCCCAGTTCGGCCGGATCCCAGCGCGCGCCCTTGTCGACCTGCGGGCCGTGCGCCCAGCCCTCGGCGACGCGGATCTTGCCGCCCTCGACCTCGAACACCTTGCCGGTGACGTCTTTCGACTCGACGCTGCCCAGCCACACCACCAGCGGGGAGACGTTCTCCGGGGCCATCGCGTCGAACGCGTCGCCCTGAGTGGACATCATGTCGGCGAAGACGGTCTCGGTCATCCGGGTGCGCGCCGCCGGGGCGATGGCGTTGACGGTCACCCCGTAGCGGCCCATCTCGGCGGAGCCCACCAGCGTCATCGCCGCGATACCGGCCTTGGCGGCGCTGTAGTTGGCCTGCCCGACGCTGCCCTGCAGGCCGGCGCCGGAGCTGGTGTTGATGATCCGGGCGTCAACCGTCTCACCGGCCTTCGACT
Source organism: Mycobacterium sp. (assembly GCA_035721065.1). Taxonomy (GTDB): domain Bacteria; phylum Actinomycetota; class Actinomycetes; order Mycobacteriales; family Mycobacteriaceae; genus Mycobacterium. The sequence continues at coordinate 2,833 of DASTNJ010000071.1, read as the reverse complement.
TCGCCCGCCAGTACGCGGCGGCGTGCCGCATGGTGGCGAAGTGCCCCTTGAGGTGCACCGCGATGACGGCGTCGAACTCCTCTTCGCTGGTGTTGGCGAACATCCGGTCGCGGACGATGCCGGCGTTGTTGACCAGCACGTCCAGGCCACCGAAGGTGTCCACCGCGGTCTGGATCAGCGCGGCGGCGGCGTCCCAGTCGGCCACGTTGGAGCCGTTGGCGACGGCTTCCCCACCGGCAGCGACGATCTCGTCGACGACGGACTGGGCGGCGCTACCACCGCCGGCGGCAGAGCCGTCCAGGCCGACGCCGATGTCGTTGACCACCACCCGCGCGCCCTCGGCGGCGAACGCCAGCGCGTGCGCCCGCCCGATGCCGCCACCCGATCCGGTGACGATGACCACCCGGCCGTCCAGAAGTCCCATGTCCACGTGTCTCCTTCTATTTGTTCGCGCTGGATGCGTTCAGGTATGCCGGCGCCTCGCCGCCGCCGTGCACTAACAGGCTGGCGCCGCTGATATAGGACGCCAGGCTGGAAGCCAGAAATGCTGCCGCCCAACCGATGTCACCCGGTTTGGCCAGCCGGCCCAGCGGCACGGTCGAGGCGACCGCAGCAACCGACTCGGCGTCGCCGTAGAACAACTCGGACTGTTCGGTTTCGACCATGCCGACCACGATCGAGTTCACCCGCACCTTGGGCGCCCACTCCACCGCGAGGGAGGTCGTGAGGTTGTCGACCCCCGCTTTGGCGGCTCCGTACGCGGAGGTGCCGGGGCTGGGCCGGTGCGCGCTGACGCTGGAGATGTTGACGATCGCGCCGCCGTCGGGCTGGGCCTGCATCACCGCGTTGGCGTGCTGGGAGACCAGCAGCGGTCCTAGCAGGTTCAGTTCGACGATCTTGCGGCTGAAGTTGGCCGACGCGTCGGCGGCCAGCGCGAACGGCGAACCGCCGGCGTTGTTGACCACCGCGTCCAGCCGTCCGTGCTTGGCCACGATCGCGTCGACCATGCCCTTGACGGAGTCGTCGTCGCGCACGTCGCAGGGGTGGAACTCATACGGCGATCCGTCCGCTCGGCGCCGCGCGCAGGTCACCACCGTCGCGCCCTGATCGGCGAAGACCGCGCTGATCCCGGCGCCGACGCCGCGGACGCCGCCGGTCACCAGCACCACGCGGCCGGTCAATCCGAGCGAGACCGCGGGGACCCCAAAGTCAGACACTGTGCTAGCGTACCAAGCAAGTGCTTGCTCAGGTAACCCGTCTCCAGGAAGCAGCTATGCCGATCACCTCCAGAACCGTCGAGCCGGGCATCGTCTCGGTCACCGTCGACTACCCCCCGGTCAACGCCCTGCCCTCGCGGGCCTGGTTCGAGCTCGGCGACGTCATCACCGCCGCCGGCGCCGACCTGAGCACCCACGTGGTGATCCTGCGGGCCGAGGGCCGCGGCTTCAACGCCGGCGTCGACATCAAGGAGATGCAGGCCACTCAAGCTGCCGGGCAGGGCTATACCGCCCTTATCGACGCCAACCGCGGTTGCTTCGCCGCGTTCAAGGCCGTCTACGAGTGCGCGGTGCCGGTGGTGGCCGCGGTCAACGGCTTCTGCGTGGGCGGCGGGATCGGGCTGGTCGGCAACGCCGACGTGATCGTCGCCTCCGACGACGCCAAGTTCGGCCTGCCCGAGGTGGAGCGCGGCGCCCTGGGCGCGGCCACCCACCTGTCCCGGCTGGTGCCGCAGCACATGATGCGGCGGCTGTTCTACACCGCCGCCACCGTGGACGCCGCCACCCTGCACGGCTACGGGTCGGTGCACGAGGTGGTGCCGCGCGCTGAACTCGACGAGGCCGCCCTGCGGGTGGCTCGCGACATCGCCAGCAAGGACACCCGGGTGATCCGGGCCGCCAAGGAGGCGCTGAACCTGATCGATGTGCAGAAGGTGAATTCCAGCTACCGGATGGAGCAGGGCTTCACCTTCGAGCTCAACCTCGCCGGGGTCGCCGACGAGCACCGGGATGCGTTCGTCGGCACCGATAAGGGGAAGAAGGCGTGAGCGGCACGACGAGGCAGAGCGCAGCGACGCGGTGGGGGTACCTCCCGCTTGCGGGGGAGAGTGCCGCCAAATGAGCGCAGACAAACTGACCACCCTGGACGCGGCCGTCGCCGAGCTGCGGGACGGGATGACGATCGGTATCGGCGGCTGGGGGTCTCGGCGCAAGCCGATGGCGTTCGTCCGCGCGATGCTGCGCAGCGGCGTCAAGGACCTGACCGTGGTCACCTACGGCGGCCCCGATCTCGGCCTGCTCTGCTCGGCCGACAAGGTGCGCCGGGTGTACTACGGGTTCGTCTCGCTGGACTCACCGCCGTTCTACGACCCGTGGTTCGCCCGTGCCCGCACCTCGGGTGCGATCGAGTCCCGCGAGATGGACGAGGGCATGCTGCGCTGCGGACTGCAGGCCGCCGCGCAACGGCTGCCGTTCCTGCCGATCCGCGCCGGGCTGGGCAGCTCGGTGCGCGACTTCTGGGGCGACGAGCTGAAGACCGTCACCTCGCCGTACCCGGTTGACGGCGACTCCTCCTCTCGCGAGACGCTGGTCGCGATGCCGGCGCTCAACCTGGACGCCGCGTTCGTGCACATGAACCTCGGTGACGCCCGCGGCAACGCCGCCTACACCGGGATCGACCCGTACTTCGACGACCTGTTCCTGATGTCGGCGCAGCGCCGCTTCCTGTCGGTGGAGAAGATCGTCGAGACCGAGGAGCTGATCGCCTCGACCATCCCGCAGACCCAGATCGTCAACCGGATGATGGTCGATCGCGTGGTGGAGGCGCGGGGCGGCGC
>DASTNJ010000070.1:0-7201 GCA_035721065.1 Mycobacterium sp. | reverse complement strand
TCCCGACGACTACCAAGCGGTGCTGGCCGATGTGCAGCGCCGCGACCGGCTGGACTCGACGCGGGCCATGTCGCCGCTGCATCAGGCCGACGACGCGGTGGTCGTGGACACCAGCGAGCTGACCGAGGACCAGGTGATCGCCGAACTGCGGCAGCTGGCCTCGCGGGTCGGGGCGCGGCGATGAGTGACGGCACCTGGTCCGACGAAAGCGACTGGGAGATAGGCGAAGATACCGAATCCGGTGAGCTCGCCGAGGACCAGGGGCCGCCACCGGTCGTCGCAGTGGTGGGCCGGCCCAACGTCGGCAAGTCGACCCTGGTCAACCGGATCCTGGGCCGGCGCGAGGCGGTGGTGCAGGACCTGCCCGGGGTGACCCGCGACCGGGTGTCCTACGACGCGCTGTGGACCGGGCGGCGGTTCGTCGTGCAGGACACCGGCGGCTGGGAACCCGACGCCAAGGGACTGCAGCAGCTGGTGGCCGAGCAGGCTTCGGTGGCGATGCGCACCGCCGATGCGGTGATCCTGGTGGTGGATTCGGTGGTGGGCGCCACCACAGGCGATGAGGCCGCCGCCCGGATCCTGCGCCGATCGGGCAAGCCGGTATTCCTGGCCGCCAACAAGGTTGACGGTGAGAAGGGCGAGTCCGACGCGGCGGCGCTGTGGTCGCTGGGCTTGGGGCAGCCGTACGCGGTGAGCGCGCTGCACGGCCGCGGGGTCGCCGACCTGCTCGACGAGGTGGTGGCCGCCCTGCCCGAGGCATCTGAGGCCGTGGCGGGCGGCGCTGGTCCGAGGCGGGTGGCGCTGGTCGGAAAACCCAACGTCGGCAAGAGCTCACTGCTGAATCGTCTCGCCGGCGACGAGCGTTCGGTGGTGCACGACGTGGCCGGCACCACGGTCGACCCGGTGGACTCGCTGATCGAAATGGACGGCAAAATCTGGCGATTCGTCGACACCGCCGGACTGCGCCGCAAGGTGGGGCAGGCCAGCGGGCACGAGTTCTACGCCTCGGTGCGCACCCACGGCGCCATCGACGCGGCCGAGGTCGTCGTGGTGCTCGTCGACGCCTCGGTGCCGTTGACCGAGCAGGATCAGCGGGTGCTGTCCATGGTCATCGAGGCCGGACGCGCCCTGGTACTGGCCTTCAACAAGTGGGATCTGGTCGACGAGGACCGCCGTTACCTGCTCGACCGGGAGATCGATCGCGACCTGGCCCGGGTGAGCTGGGCGCAGCGGGTGAACATCTCCGCCAAAACCGGCCGCGCCGTACAGAAGCTGGTCCCGGCGCTGGAGAGCGCGCTGGCGTCCTGGGACACCCGGATATCGACCGGGCCGCTGAACGCCTGGATCAAGGAGGTGGTGGCCGCGACGCCGCCGCCGGCGCGGGGTGGCCGGGCGCCGCGAATCCTGTTCGCCACCCAGGCCGCCGCGCGGCCGCCAACGTTCGTGCTGTTCAGCACGGGCTTTCTGGAGGCCGGCTACCGTCGGTTCCTGGAGCGGCGGCTGCGCGAGACGTTCGGGTTCGACGGCAGCCCGATCCGGATCAACGTGCGGGTGCGGGAGAAGCGCGGACCCAAAGGGCGCTGACGCGCCGGCGGTGGTGTGCCGGAAGGCGGTACATCCCCGGTCTGCCGGTGCGACGATGACCCCATGACCGGAACACTGCGCGTCACCTCACTCGACGAGGCGTTCATCAACCTCGCCGAAACCAGCCTGATGTCGGTGCAGTTCGAGGTGCGCGTCACGGGTCGCCTCGACGTCGAACGTCTGCAGGCGGCGATGCGCACGGCGGTCGCCAAGCACCCGCTGGCCCGCGCGCGGCTGGACCGGATGCGGATGACGTCGACGGGGCGGGAGTGGGAGGTGCCCGACACCCCCGACCACCTCGCGCTGGAGGTGACCGACGAACCCGCCGGCGTCGTCCGGACGCGGCTGCAGTCCACCGAGCCGGACCTGTACCACAGCCCGGCCTTCCTCGCGACGCTGGTTCGGGACGACGAGGGCGACCTGTTCATGCTCAACCTGCACCACGCGGCCTTCGACGGCATGGGTGCTGTCCGGCTGATGACGTCGATCGCCCGCGCCTACGCCGGCGTACCCGACGAGCTGGGCGGCCCGCCGATTGAGCAGGCGCGCGACCTGGGCGGTCTGATCGGATCGCGCAACCTCACCGAGTTGATGCCGCGGGCGAAGAAGATCGCCGCGGATGCCCTCGGCCGCAAACGGGTGACCCGGGTCGCCGGCGACGGCGGCGGAGCGCCCGGCTATCGCTACGGTTTCGCGACGCTGGCACTGACCTCCGAGGAGACCGCGCAGGTGTCCGCGCTGCGGCCCGCCGGCGCCACCCTCAACGACCTGGTCCTGGCCGCCCATGCGCTGACCATCCGGCGTTGGAACCGTGAGCACGACACGACGGTCGGCGACTCGATCTCGATCATGATGCCGGTCAACATGCGCCCGTCCGAGTGGTCGACCGAGGTGATCTCCAACTACGCCAGCTACCTGGCCATCGTGGTCCCGGCAACGGTCTCCGAGGATCTCGCCGAGGCCACCGCGACGGTGCGTGATCACACCCGGCCGGTCAAGGACAACGGCGCCGCCGGCTGGATCGTCGACATCCTGGACCGCGGCAACGTGCTGCCCAACCTGCTCAAACGCAACCTGCAGTCACTGCTTCCGCTGGTGCAGAACCAGTTCGTGGAAACCACCGTGGTGTCCAACGTCGGGCGGATGACGATCCCCGACTTCGGCGATGCGGGCCCGGTCACCGAGGTCTGGTTCAGCCCACCGTGCCTGTCGGCGGTGTTGCCGCTGGCCGTCGGGGTGGCCGGCGTCGGCAAGGGGCTGCAGCTGGTGTTCCGCTGCGACCGCCGGGCGCTGAGCGAGGAGGCCGTCGGGCGTTACCGCACGATGTTCCGCGAGACGCTGCTGGGCAGCGGGTGAGGGCGCTCGGTTCGACCCCCGTCACCGGATAGGGTGCTGAGCGTGCCCGTCACGGAGCTGGTGTTGATCACCCTGGCCGGGGTCGGGGCGGGCGCGATCAACGCACTGGTCGGATCGGGCACCCTGATCACCTTCCCCACGTTGGTGACACTCGGATTCCCACCGGTGACCGCGACCATCTCCAACTCCGTCGGACTGGTGGCCGGCGGCGTCTCCAGCACCTGGGCCTACCGGCGCGAGCTGACCGGCCAATGGGACCGGCTGCGCTGGCAGATCCCCGGGTCGCTGATCGGGGCCATGTTCGGCGCCTGGCTGCTGCTGCACCTGCCGGAGAAGGTGTTCAACCACATCGTTCCGGCGTTGCTGATCGCCGCGCTCGCACTGGTGGTGGTCGGCCCGAGAATCCAGGCGCTGGCCCAACGGCGGGCGGTGGCCGCGGGTCGCTCCGCGGAGCACCTGAGCCGCGCCCGGCTGGCCGCGCTGGCGCTCGGCACATTTGTGGTCGGCATCTACGGCGGCTATTTCGCTGCCGCGCAAGGGATCCTGCTGGTCGGCGTGATGGGGGTGTTGCTGCCGGAATCGATGCAGCGGATGAACGCGGCGAAAAACCTGCTGGTGCTGGTGGTGAACATGGTCGCGGCGGGTGCCTACACCCTGGTCGCGTTCGACCGGATCAGCTGGCCGGCGGCCGGGCTGATCGCGGCCGGCTCACTGGTGGGTGGCTTCCTCGGCGGCCACTACGGACGCCGGCTGTCGCCGAACGCGTTACGGGTGGTGATCGTCGTCGTCGGTTTGATCGGGCTGTATCGCCTGCTGACGGTATAGCCGCCGCTGCCGGTCTCCGGCGCTGGTCAGCACCCGGTGGCGCCACCGCTCGAAACCGTTGCGCGGCAGCTGGATCGCCGCCATCACCGCGCTCATCGGGTTCGCCACCGAAATGGCCGGCGCCGCGGGCTCGGCGTTGGGCCTGGCCGGGCCGTCGCCCTCCCACCAGATCGGCTGCAGCAGCGCCGAAATCAGCGGGATCGCCGCCTCGACGCTTTCCTGTCCCCATCCGCAGGCGCGATCGATGGCGTCGGCCGACGGCGCCAGGTTCACCGGCGACAACGTCGCCTGGAAACGCACCAGATGGTCGGCGTACGGCGCGTTGCGCACCATCTGCAACTGCACCGCCTGGGTGATCGGCACCAGCCACAGATGCCGCGGATCCCACTGCGGATGGAAGCAGTCGAACGCCAGATAGCAGGCATTGCGGGTGCCCAGCCGGCCGTCGCGGACCCGCTTCCAGGCCAGCTCGACCGGCACGTTGCTGGCCACCCCGCCATCCACCAGCGCTGCCACGTCGTTGTCGTCGAGCAGGGCGTCGAGCATCGGCAGCATCCGCGGGTCGCCGCTTTCGTGGTGCAGCACCCCGGGAATCGACGCCGAGAACGACGCGGCGTCGACGACGTTGAGGTTGCGGCCCGGATCGTCGCCGCCGATGATGATCGGCTTGGTGACCCGGGGGTCGATGAACGCGGCCACCTGCCACATCCGGGCGGCGACCTGCGGGCCGATGCCGATCGGCAGGTAGGGGAGTGCACGCAGTTGCAGCGCGGCCAGGCGCTGCTGACGGAACCGCGACGGCAGGTTGGCGAAGAACTGCTTGCGCACCCCGGCGACCACCGCGTCGAACGGGATGGCCAACTCCGACATCCGCATCTGCCGGCCGTCGGCGCGACTGAACATGGCCTCGGCGAACTCGTCGAAACGCAGCGAGAACATGCCGGTCAGCCCGTGCCGGCGATGCCTGCCCTCGGGCGCCAGGATGGCGCGGTAGGACACCGTTTTCGCCCACTCGACGTACTCGTCGATCGGTATCGGCAGCGTGCGGCTGACGACCGCCCCCAGAATCGACCCGATCGACGCCCCGACCAGATAATCGGGCACCTGCCCGGCCTCCAGCAGCCGCTGCATTCCGCCGATGTAGACGAAGCCCGAACCGCCGCCGCCGCCGAGCACCATGACCAGCTTCTTGTAGCCGACCTCGGCGTCCAGTTCGGCCAGGGAGAAGTCGCCGCCGTGCCGGTCGGCCAGCAGACTGCGCTGCTCGTCCTGGCCGTCGGCCAGGGTTGCGAGCACCTCGCGTGCGGCGGTCAGCGCCGTCACCGGGTCGCGTTCCTCGCGCAGCGGTCCGTAGAGGGCGTCGACCACCCGGGAGCGCCAGGGCGCGATCTCGTCGCCGACCGACACGTCGCCGCGGCCGCGGTAGCCGCCCGGCCCGGCCGCACCGGGTTCGAAGTCGGCCAGCCGGGCGAAGTTCAGCAGGTAGCGCAGCCGGCGCAGGTCGTCGGCGCCCAGCACCTCCGGGTTGTCCAGGTGGTGCCGGATCAGCCGGTTCTCCATCTTCTGCAGCAGCAGCGACGTGTCCGACCGGTCGACGTTGTCGGCGAGTTCGTCGGCGTTGTCGGTGTCGTCGATGATCGGGCCGGCATCGTCGACGCGGTCCGGCGCGGCGGGCCGGAGGCCGACCAGGCCGAGCACGGTGTCGGCGAAGGGAATCTGCATGGCTCCGTTTCCTGGTGTCGGCCGCTCCGGGCGGCCGGGGCGGGTGTCTCAAGGTATCGCGCCGCGAGCGTACGGGCTTCGACAATCGCCGTGCTCCCACACGCTCGGCAGGTAGCGTACAGTTGCTCCAGATGCTGCAGTTAGAGCAGATGGAGGTTGAAGGTGGTCCGGCCGTTGATGCGCGACGCCGCGGCGCTGCGCCGCGCGCTCGATGCCGGCGGAGATGAGGTGCAGGTATCGCTGTCGCGGCAGACAGCGGAGTTCGTTGCGCGCGTCGTGGATGCGTATGGGCGGGGACAGCAGGTTCTGGTCACCCGCGGCAGCGCCGAGGTCACTCCGAACGAGGCCGCGGTGCTGCTGGGCATGTCCAGGCCGCAGGTGCGCAAGCTGATCGACCAGGGCGTACTGGAGTTCCGCAAGGTCGGCGCACACCATCGCATCGCGATCGCGTCGATCCAGGCCTTCCTTGACGCAGAGAGGCCGCGCCGTAAGGCGGCGCTCGCCGACCTCGCGCAGTTGCAGGATGCGCTGGGCTTGACGGAGTGAGCGGCGATCTCGAACCATCTGGCCTGGTTCGGATTGTCTTCGCCGACGCGAATGTCATGCACTCGCGGGTGCTGTGTGACTATCTGCTTTACGCGGCCGACGAGGAAGTCATCGCGATCGCATGGAGCGCGCAAGTGTTGCGCGAGGCGACCGAACGTCTTGTTGCCAATGTTTCCGGTTTCACTCCAGATTCCGCGGCGCGTCTGGTGAGCGCGATGAGTGATGCGTTCCCGTACGCCGAGATACAGCCCGCCGCAGAGCATTACGAGCAACTTACCGAGCATGCACTGCCCGACGAAAACGATCGTCACGTTCTTGTCGGCGCGGTCGCGGCCGAGGCCACGGTGCTGTGCACCGCGAACACCAAGGACTTTCCCGCGGCGGTAACGGAACCACTCGGGATCGAAGTGATGACATCCGATGCGCTGTTGAGCACGCTGATCGCCGAGTGCCCGTCCCGAATGACGGCAGTGCACGCCGCCGTCGTCGCGAATCTGTACGGATCGACGGACGCGTCGACCGTCGCGGCGTTGCGCCGCGCGGGCGCGCCGAACGCGGCGTCACTGATGGCTCAGTTACTGGAGGCTGCGAAGACCAGCGGATGCGATTGAACTGCTGGCTCGTCGGCGGCTGGCCTCCCCGACATGCGCTGGACATCTGGCGGCGCCGGATCGTCGAGCGGTCTGGTGCGGTAGGCTTTCGCCCTGCCGTCGAGTCTTGTTGGCGGCACCGGGCTGTGGCGCAGTTTGGTAGCGCACTTGACTGGGGGTCAAGTGGTCGCAGGTTCAAATCCTGTCAGCCCGACCATCTGACCAGCGATTATTCAATCGTTGGCAATTAGGTGGCAACATGCGGCGTGGCTCCGAGGAGAATGGAGTCACCATGTCAACCACCATCACTGAGCCGGCAGACGCCATGCGTGTCTACCCGTGGGAGGAGCGCGACGGGCAGCCCGTACGCCCGTTCCGTGGGTCGTCGTGGGTCATCGCCCGCAAAGACGCCGACGACGTGCATGTGCTGATCGAAGGTGTGCAGTCCGCGGACGGCATCGTGCGAACCGTCGTCGTCGGTGACATCGAGTTCACCGTGGGGCAGGCCCGCCAACTCGCGGACGCGCTTACGGCAGCCGTGGATGAAGCCGAACGCATGGCGTCCTACGATGCGATCA
>DASTNJ010000069.1:0-35418 GCA_035721065.1 Mycobacterium sp. | reverse complement strand
AACGCCTGCGCCGACAACGCCGCCTGCTCGGCCTGACTCACCGTGCTCCGCATCAACGCCGCCTTCGCCCCAAAAGCCGACTCCGACGCCACCAACTGCGGAATATGCGCATCCAACAAACTCATCACTCACACTCCCATCCGATTACCCCACTAGTCGCACGCAGAAGCGGTCCGGTTCCCACCGCACCGACGGCGCAGGACGGATTTTTACTCCGCATCTGAGGACCGATTATCCTGTTCGAACACTGTTTGCACAATAGATTCGCGTCCCGGATCCGTGCCTGCGGTATCGACGCCGGGCCATGATCCCCCGGGGCGGCCATCACTCGACCGGTCAGCCGATTGCTCAGCGGCGGTGTCCCAGGTGGCCGGCATCATCGGCTTCGCCGGCGTCGCGTCGAAGGCGCCACCGGCCAGCGCCGTCAAACCTGTTGCACGCGAGCCGGAGTCCCTGGGGCCGGCGCCGGCGAAGCCCACGGGGCCCGCGTTTCGCGCGGAAGGCTTCGCCGGCGTGGCCTGCGCACCGGGCGGCGACTCGTCGCCTGATCCCGGCGCAGCGTTGTCCATGGTGGCCTTGGCACCGGGATCTTTGGCTGCCGTCCGCCTCCGCCGCCGGGCCGGGCTCGACGCCGCTGATCTGGCAGACGTGGCCACCCGAACGGCGGAAGCCGGTGCCTTGTCCGCGTCGGTCAGCGTCGGGCCGGCCCCCGGATCGGGCCCACCGCTGCCGCCGCCGGGTTCCGCGCGGCACACCACGGGCGCCGCGACTACCAGAGCCGGGGCGGGGACCGCGGGTGCCGTGCCGGGTGCGGGCGGGCTCGCCACCGCGCCCGGGGCCGGCGAGCTCGCCGCGATTCCGTTGGCGGGAAAGGTTCCGGTTTCGAGCGCGGGCGTCCAGGCGGGCATCCTGGCCGGCACGGCGACACCGGCCGCCACCGCACCCGGGTCGAGAGCCGCGGGGGTGAGCGGAGGTATCACGGCGGCAGCCTCCAGTGCTCGGCGGATACCGTCCACGACCGCGCCAACCGCCGCCACCACCACGTCGTCGATGAAATCCAGACTTTCCAGCAGCGACGCGAGGGACTCGCCCGGACCCTGCGCTACCGCCCCACCGTCGTCGGAATCGCCGGGGTCGCCGCCGTCGCCGCCGTCGTGCGCGACGATCCGCGGTGCCGGGGTGCTGCGCGGTGTCGCGGTCAGCGTGGTGTCGGAGACCGCTTGGTAGGTGCCCATCGTGGCTGCCGCCTGTATCCACATCCGCGAGTAGTCCGCTTCGTTCACGGCGATCGGGATGGTGTTGATGCCAAAGAAGTTCGTCGCCACCAGCGCCGCGTGGGTGGCGTGATTCGCCGCCAGCTCGGCCAGCGTCGGCATGGCCGCCAGTGCACTGGTGTAGGCGGCGGCGGTGGTCTCGTGGTGGGCGGCCATCACGGCGCTGTCGTGTCCGGCCCGCGTCAGCCAGGCGAGGTACGCGGGGTGGGCGCCGACGTAACGCTCGGCAGCGGAGCCCTGCCAGGAATCGGCGTGCACCGCAGCCAGCACATCACTCAATTCCGCCGCCACCGAGGAATATTCAGCGCTCAGCGACGACCATGCCTGCGCTGTCGCGAGCAGCCCACCGGGGCCCGGCCCGCTGCTCAACAACGCTGAATGCACCTCCGGCGGGGAAGCCATCCAGACGGGTGCGGTCATGTCACGACGAGCGTATTTTCGCCAGTCCGCCGGCGGCAACCTACGCGGCGGGATTCATAGACAACGCAAACCTGCGTGCTCGCCGGCCGCACCGTCGCTTCGGTCAGCCGTCGATCTTGTGCAGCGCAGTGCCTTTGTGCATCGCGATGTGATCGGTCTTGTCGCTTTTGATCTCGTACTGTGGGTGCTCGGGGCTGGCGTGGTGGGTGTGCCCTTTGTAGTCCACGTCGCGGGTGTGCACGCGGGTGATCCGGCCGCTGACGTAGCCGGCTTCGGAGTTCCATCGGACGTGGTCGCCGACCTTGAAATCGGTGCTCATGAGCTCGCTCCGTCGCCTCACACCAGCGGACGGCCGGTCCGCATCCGCCACCGCATGTCGGCCATCAGGTAGTTAAACGGGAACTGCCGCAGCGGTTTCGGGGTGAGCCTGTTGCTGATCCGCAGCGCCCCGATCAGCGCATCGAACAGCCGCTGCCTGCGGACGCCCCAGTCCAGCTGCATCTCGTCGCGGAACCGCTGCGGCAGAAAGCCGGTGGTGATGAACAACATCGGCCGCTCCACCAGCTTGTGCAGCGGCCCGGGCAGCGTCACGCCGCGCATCCGGACCGCGGCGATGTTGTACAGGTACTTGCGCACCGGCTCGTCGATATGGATGTTGGTCTCGAGTTGCTCCTGCCAGTACTTGTCGAAGGCGGCCCGGTCGGCCGGCCACATCTCCGGGCGCATCTGCAGCGCGGTGCCGAAGATCTTCGCCTCCTGGTACTGGCGCTCGGCCTCGTCGTCGTCGATCTCGCCGTAGAACATCCGGGCCAGATCCACCGAGCCCTTGTACAGGCACGCCGCCACCCACAGCTGCAGTTCGGGATCGAAAGCGTTGTACTTCACCGGGCTGTCCTTGGTGGACCGGACCTGCCGGTGCGCGCCGTCGACCGCCTTGCGGAATGTCTCGATCTCGTCATCGGTGCCCAGCGCGACGACCGCCAGATAGCCGATCGTGGTGCGAGCCCGTTTGAACGGATGGATGTCCGCCCGCCCGCTGTCCACTCGGCTTTCCAGTACGCCGTAGCCCACGCCCGGCCGCGCCAACTGCATGATCACGTTGGCCGAGCCGGCCATCAGCGATACGCCGAACAGGCCGTCGACCATGGACATGCCCTGTCCCTGCCTGGGTGCGCGACGGCGGCGTGGGTCGGGCGGCGCGCCGACCGGACGCTCCACCTGGTCGATCTGCGCCCGGGCCATTGTCATCGCCATAACACCCGCCTGATTGTGCGAACGTACGTTTCCACATTTTGCCGCCGGATCCCGCCGGTGTCAAGATGATCGTCATGGCCGCAACGAAGACGTCGACGAAGACGTCCAGCGTGCGCCCGTACGCCGGGGTCGACGCCGCGGACCGGTTAGCCGAGCGCCGCAACCGGTTGCTCACCGCCGGCCTGGATCTGCTGGGGGCCGATCCGCAGCAACTGGCCGAATTGACCGTGCGCGGCACATGCCGGCGGGCCGGCCTGGCGGCGCGGTACTTCTACGAGAGCTTCGCCGACAAGGACGAGTTCGTCAGCGAGGTCTTCGACTGGGTGATCGCCGAGATCGCGACCACCACCCAGGCCGCGGTCGCGGCGGCGAGACCCGACGACCAGACCCGCGCGGGGATAGCCAACCTGGTGCGCGCCATCGCCGGTGACGTCCGGATCGGGCGACTGCTGTTCAGCGCACACCTGAGCAACGCGGTGGTGGTGCGCAAGCGGGTGGAATCCACTGCCCTGCTGGCGATGCTGTCCGGCCAGCACGCCGTCGCGACATTGCATGTGGCGGAGAACGACCGGGTGAAGGCCGCCGCTCATTTCGTCGTGGGTGGGGTGGCGCAGACCATCAGCGCCTGGTTGGCCGGCGACGTGCGGTTCGGCCCCGACGAGCTTGTCGGTCAGTTGACCTCGCTGCTCAACAGGCTGGGTGATCCGGCGTTATACCGCGACTGACTTCCGACACCGTCAGACCAGCGGAAGGCCGGCCTTCATCCGCAGCCGCAAGTCCCACAGCAGCACGTTGGAAGGCAACTGCCGCAACGGCTTCGGTGTCAGATTGTTGACGATACGCAACAACGCTATCAGCGCGTCGAACTGCTGCTGTCTGCCCTCGTCCCAGGGCAGCCGCATCTCGTCGCGGAACCGCTGCGGCAGGAAGCCGGCCGTGATCAGCAGCATCGGATTCTCCACCACCTTGTGCAGCGGGCCGGGCAGCATCACCCCGCGCATCCGGACCGCGGCGATGTTGTACAGATACCTGCGCACCGGCTCGTCGATGCGGATTTTGGTCTCCAGCTGCTCCTGCCAGAACGTGTCGAAGGCAGCCCGATCGGCCGGCCACATCTCTGGGCGCATCTGCAAAGCGGTGCCGAACAGCTTGGCCTCCTGGTAATAGCTATCGGCCTCGCTGTCGTCCATCTCGCCGTAGAACATCCGATAGAAGTCGACCGCACCCTTGTACAGGCAGGCCGCCACCCACAGCTGCAGTTCGGGGTCCAGGGCGTGGTACTTCACCGGGCTGTCCGCGGTGGACCTGACCCGGCGGTGCACCCCGTCGATCGCTTCCCGATACGCCTTCTGCTCGGCTTCGCTGCCCAGGGCGATCACCGCCAGATAAGCGCCCGTCGTACGAGCCCGCTTGAACGGATGAAGATCGGCACGCCCGCTGTCCACCCGGCTCTCCAGGACGCCGTAGCCCACCCCCGGCCTGGCCAACTGCATGATGACGTTGGCCGAGCCGGCCAATCCCGATATGCCCATCCAGCTTTCGCGCATACTCGGGATCCTCCATCTGGCGGCCCGGCGCCGACGCGGGTCCGGTGGATCGCTCACCGGGCGTTCGATGTGCCGGACGGACGCTTGGCCGATCGTCGTCATCACTACACCTGCCGGGCAATTGTGCGAACGTGCGTTTCCTGATGTTGCGCCCTGGTCCCGGCGCTGTCAAGACCACTCGCCGGGGGACTCCGTGGTTGATCGCGGATCCGGCAGGCCGCGGGAATGGCGGCGGTTAGCGACCGGTCGGAATCCGCCGGTCAGCTGCGGTCCGCGGCGCGGCCCGCACATCGCTCTCGGTGAATTCCTTGGTCCAGCAGGCGAATTCCAGCGTTATCCCGTCCGGATCCTGGAAATAGAAAGATCGCACGTACACGCCGGGATGCATAGTCGGGCTGACCTGGAACTCGCTCTCGTCGTGGTTGAGCACCGGACCGACCCGCACCCCCTTCTCCTTGAGCCGTTGGCGGTAGGCGTCGAACTTCTCGGCCGGGACGTGGAACGCCAGGTGGTTCATGGTGCTGACCGCGCTGGTGATCTCGCCGATACCCGGGATCGCGCCCGGGGACGACAGGCCGGGCACTCGGTCCGGCGCATCGGCGAACCAGAAGAACGCCACACAGTCGCCGTTGCCCGCGTCGAAGAAGAAATGCTGCCCCATCCCGCCGGGCAGGTCGAGTGCCTTGATCAACGGCATGCCCAGGATGTTGGTGTAGAAGTCGACGGTGCGCGCCATGTCCGAGCAGACCAGCGCGACGTGGTTGATCCCGCCGAGGTCGAACTCGGAGTTGACGTTGTGTGGCTTCAGCATCTGGCGACTCCCTGGTCAAGGTTCGCCTTTCGAATCTAGCATCGAACCCGCGTCCGGGAACCGGACTTCGCCGCGGACCGAGTCGAGGTAGGGGTGACGTCGATGGCCGATGAGGGGCCGGTGGTCCGCGAGTTCATCGGCCTGCCCTCGCCGACCGCCGGGCGCGCCGGTGCCGGCGGCCACCCGTGCCAGGGCCTGTATCACCGTGCCGCGGGCACCAAGCCGAAGGTGGCGGTGATCGCCACCCACTACCAGATCGACTTCTCCGAGCACTATCTCGCCGAATACCTGGCCGCACGCGGGGTCGGCTTCCTGGGCTGGAACACCCGCTTCCGGGGCTTCGAAAGCAACTTCCTGCTCGACCACGCGCTGGTCGACATCGGCGTCGGAGTGCGCTGGCTGCGGGAGGCGGCCGGGGCGGAAACCGTGGTGCTGCTGGGCAACTCCGGCGGCGGATCACTGATGGCCGCCTACCAGTCGCAGGCGGTCGACCCGAACGTCACCCCGCTGCCCGGGATGCGCCCCGCCGCCGGGCTCACCGACCTGCCCGCAGCCGACGGTTACGTCGCCAGCGCGGCCCACCCGGGCCGGCCCGACGTGCTGACCGCGTGGATGGACGGCGCGGTCGTCGACGAATCCGATCCGGTGGCCGGCGACCCCGACCTCGATCTGTTCGACGAACGCAACGGGCCGCCGTACGCGCCCGAGTTCGTCGCCCGCTACCGGGCCGCCCAGGTTGCGCGCAACCACGCGATCACCGACTGGGCCGAAGCCGAGCTGCGGCGGGTGCGTGCTGCCGGATTCTCCGACCGCCCGTTCACGGTGATGCGGACCTGGGCGGACCCGCGGATGGTCGACCCGACGATCGAACCCACCAAGCGCACCCCGAACATGTGCTACGCCGGCGTCCCGGTGAAGGCGAACCGGTCCGCATACGGCATCGCCGCCGCCTGCACGCTGCGCAACTGGCTGGGCATGTGGAGCCTGCGAACCGCCCAGACCCGTGCCGAGCCGCACCTGCAGCGGATCGACTGCCCCGCACTGGTGATCAACGCCGAGGCGGACACCGGGGTGTTTCCGTCCGACGCGCAACGCATCCACGACGCGCTGGCCGGCACCGACAAGGGCCTTCGCGTTGTCGACACCGACCACTACTTCACCACGCCAGGCGCGCGCGCCGAGCAGGCCGATACCATCGCGGAGTGGATCAGCCGACGGTGGCCTTGACGCCGATACGGGTTCTCGCCCACTTCGAACCCACCGAATCCGTTCTCGATACCGTTGCGCCCGAAGCTGATTGGCTCGATATTCGCTGGTGCGCCGCCGATGACGACGACACCTTCTATGCAGAGCTGCCCGATGCGGAAGTGATCTGGCATGTGCTGCGGCCGGTTTCGGGAGACGACCTGCGGGCCGCACCCCGGCTGCGGCTGGTGCAGAAATTCGGCGTCGGGATCAACACCATCGACGTCGATGTGGCCACCGAGCGTGGCATCGCCGTCGCCAACATGCCCGGCGCCAACGCCGCGTCGGTGGCCGAGGGCACCGTGCTGCTGATGCTGGCGGCACTGCGCCGCCTGCCCCAGTTGGATCGGGCGACCCGGGCAGGCCGCGGCTGGCCCACCGATCCGGCGCTGGGGGAGCACTGCCGGGACATCGGCGGTTGCACCGTCGGGCTGATCGGCTACGGCAGCGTCGGCAAACTGGTCGCCCGGATCGTCGCGGCGACGGGCGCCACGGTGCTGCACACCAGCACCCGGCCCGACGGGCTGGCCGGCTGGCGGGAGCTGCCGGAGTTGCTGGCCGAGGCGGATGTCATCTCGCTGCACGTGCCGTTGACGCCGCACACCGACGGGCTGCTCGACCGCGACGCGCTGACCCTGGTCAAGCCGGGCGCGGTGCTGGTCAACACCTCCCGCGGGCAGGTCGTCGACGAGACGGCGCTGGTCGGCGCCCTGTCCGACGGCCGGCTGGCCGCCGCCGGTCTGGACGTGTTCGCCGTCGAGCCGATTCCACCGGGCAGCCCGCTGCTCGCCCTGGACAACGTGGTGCTGACCCCGCACGTCACCTGGTACACCGCCGACACCATGCGCCGCTATCTTGCCGCGGCGATCGACAACTGCCGGCGGCTGCGCGACCGGCACGCCCTGGCCCAGGTGGTGAACCAACCTACCGGTTAGTAGATTGGGGCTCTATTGACCCGGCCGACGCACGCGGAAGGCACACCCATGCCGATAGCGATCACCGCTGAACATCAACAACTCGCCGACTCGGTGCGCTCCCTGGTCGCGCAGGTGGCGCCGCCGGAGGTGCTGCACGCGGCGATGGAGCAACCGGTGCCCAACCCGCCGCCCTACTGGCAGGCCGCGGCCGGCCAGGGGCTGCCGGGCGTGCACCTGGCCGAGTCGGTCGGCGGCCAGGGTTTCGGCATCCTGGAGCTGGCGGTGGTGCTGGCCGAGTTCGGCTATGGCGCGGTGCCCGGGCCATTCGTGCCGTCGGCGATCGCGAGCGCACTGATCGCCGCGAACAACCCGCAGGCCGGCGTGCTCACCGCGCTGGCCGGCGGCGCGGCCATCGCCAGCTATGCGCTGGACTCGACGATGACCGCGATCCGCTCCGGTGACGGACTGCTGGTCACCGGCGAGGCTCGCGCCGTGGCGGCCGCACCGCAAGCGTCGGTGCTGGTGCTGCCGGTGACCATCGACGGCGATCGGCGCTGGGTGGTGCTACCCGCCGGCCGGCTGCACATCGAGGCGGTGGCCAGTGTGGACCCGCTCCGGCCGATCGCCCATGTCCGGGCCGATGCCGCCGAGGCCGGCGACGACGCGGTGCTGGGCGGCCTGGATCCCTCGATCGCCCGCGCGCTGATCTGCACCCTGCTCAGCGCGGAGGCCATCGGCGTCGCCCGGTGGGCGACCGACACCGCGGCCGCCTACGCCAAGATCCGCGAGCAGTTCGGCCGGCCGATCGGCCAGTTCCAGGCGATCAAGCACAAGTGCGCCGAGATGATCGCCGACACCGAGCGGGCCACCGCGGCGGTGTGGGACGCCGCCCGTGCACTCGACGACGCCGCTGCCGGCGGCTGGTCGGCGCAGGCGTCGCAGAGTTCGGCTGTCGAGTTCGCCGCGGCGGTGGCGGCGACCCTGGCGCCGGCCGCGGCGCAGCGCTGCACCCAGGACTGCATCCAGGTGCATGGCGGCATCGGCTTCACCTGGGAGCACGACGCCGGCGTGTACTACCGGCGGGCGCTGATCCTGGCCGCCTCGTTCGGCCGCCGCGCCGAGCATCCGCAACGCGTGGTGGACACCGCGACCGGCACCGGGATGCGCCGAATCGACATCGACCTGGACCCGGACACCGAGAAGCTACGGGCCGAGATCAGCGCGGAAGTGGCCGCACTCAAGGCGATTCCGCGAGAGCAGCGCAACGTCGCGATCGCCGAGGGCGGCTGGGTGCTGCCCTATCTGCCCGAGCCGTGGGGACGGGCGGCCGGCCCGGTCGAGCAGATCATCATCGAGCAGGAGTTCACCAGGGGCAGGGTCCGACGCCAGCCGATGGGCATCGCGGCCTGGATCATTCCGTCGATCGTGGCATTCGGCACCGAAGAGCAGAAGCAGCGGTTTCTGCCGCCGACGTTCCGCGGCGAGATGATCTGGTGTCAGCTGTTTTCCGAGCCGGGCGCCGGGTCCGACCTGGCCGGTCTGACCACCAAGGCGACCAGGGTGGACGGCGGCTGGCGGATCACCGGCCAGAAGATCTGGACCTCGGCCGCGCACTTCTCGTCCTGGGGTGCGCTGCTGGCGCGCACCGACTCCAACGCCCCGAAGCACAACGGGATCAGCTATTTCCTGGTGGACATGAAAAGCGAGGGCGTGCAGGTCAGCCCGTTGCGTGAGCTCAGCGGCAATGCGATGTTCAACACGGTCTTCATCGACGACGTGTTCGTCCCGGACGAGCTGGTGCTCGGCGAGGTGAACCAGGGCTGGGAGGTCAGCCGCAACACGCTGACCGCCGAGCGGGTCTCCATCGGCGGCAGCGAGATGCCGTTCCTGGCCAGCCTCGACGGGCTGGTCGAGTTCATGACGGACGGTCAGTTCGATCAGATCCAGCAGCACCGGGCCGGTCAGCTGATCGCCGAAGGGCACGCCGCAAAGCTACTGAACCTGCGCTCGACGCTGCTGACACTGGCCGGCCGCGACCCGATGCCGGCGGCCGCGATCTCCAAGTTGCTGTCGATGCGCACCACCCAGGGTTACGCCGAGTTCGCGGTGGGCACCTTCGGCGGCGACGGCGCGATCGGCGACCCGCAGCAGCTGCCGGGCAAGTGGGTGGAGTACCTGCTGATGAGCCGAGCCACCACGATCTACGGCGGCACCTCGGAGGTACAGCTGAACATCATCGCCGAGCGGCTGCTGGGGCTGCCGCGCGATCCGTAGCGCCGTGCGCGGGATCAGCGGCCGAATCACGCTCGGTAGGCGACGCCCAGCGATCCGGCGATCCGGTCCAGCCGGCGGTCGCGTGTCCACAGCTGGGCGTCCGGGGTCAGGCGGGTAGCGGTCAGTAGCTGTGCGTCAACGTATCCGATACCGCTACCCCCCAGGGCTTCCCGCTCGAGCAGCGTCGAGATCTCCCCGTCGGTAGCCACCGCGGACCCCGGTAACCGGCGCATCAGCTGAGCCACCGGCGAGTCCACCCGAGGCCCGCCGAGCACGATCTCACCAACCACCCACGGGTGGGATAAAACCCGGTTGCCGTCAAGCAACCCGGATAGGTGGCGATCGGTGGATCGCAGGTGGTCGACCCAGACGGACGTGTCGACCAGGATCACCGCGCCGCCCTGCGGCGCGGGGGGGCGGTGACACCCGGCTCACTCCCGCCGAGGCGGGCCAGCCGGCGCGCCGCCTCACGTTCGATCAGCGCCTCGATTCCACGTCGCACCAGGGCCGATCGCTCGTGGATGCCGGTAAGGCGCTCGGCCTCGGCCATGAGCTCGTCGTCCACCGTCACCGTCGTACGCACGCATCAATATTAACATCAATTGATGCGATAAAATACGACTCGTTAACCTCGCCGCCATGACCGACGTCCCGCCGCCGCCCGCGCGCCGACTGGCGGCCACCAGCGATGAGCGGACCATGCTGGAAGCCTTCCTGGACGACTACCGGGACATCGTGGTGCGCAAGATCAGCGGCCTGTCCGATGCCGACGCGCGCCGACGACTGGTCGACTCGGCCACCACCGCGGGCGGGCTGGTCAAGCATCTACGGTGGGTGGAGTACGGCTGGTTCGACCAGTTGCTGACCAGGCGTCTCGACGACAACCGCCGGCCGCATGACCGGGAGTTGGAATTCCGGTTCCTGCCGGATGAATCGCTGGCCGAATTGGTGGCCGCGTACCGGCAGCAATGCGACGAGTCCCGGCGGATCGCTGCGCAATACCCGCTGGATCATCAGGTGCCGCACCGTCATTTCGGCCTGGTGTCGCTGCGCTGGATCTACCTGCACATGATCGAGGAAAGCGCCCGGCACAGCGGGCAGCTCGACATTCTGCGCGAACAGCTTGACGGCGCAACCGGATTCGACTGATCCCCCCGCTGCCGCGAGCGTGCGCAATTGCACGCAAACTTCGGCGTGTCGCTGTACCGACACGCACGCTCGCGGGGGGACCGCCAGCTCGCGGGGGGACCGCCAGCTCGCGGGTGGGCCTACAACTCGCGGGTGGGCCTACAACTCGCGCAGTTCGCGCTTGAGGATCTTGCCCGTGGGGTTGCGCGGCAACTCGTCGAGGAAGATCACGTCGCGAGGCACCTTGTAGCGGGCCAGGTGCTCCTTCACGTACGTCTTGATGTCGTCTTCGGTGACGGTGGAACCGGGCTTCTTCACGACGAAGGCTTGCAGCCGCGCCCCGAAGTCCTTGTCCTCCACCCCGAGCGCGGTCGCCTCGATGACGTCGGGGTGACCGCTGATCAAGTCTTCGACCTCGGCGGGGAAGACGTTCTCACCACCGGAGACGATCATCTCGTCGTCGCGCCCACTGACGTAGAGCAGGCCGCGTTCGTCGAAGTAGCCGACGTCGCCCGAGGACAGCAGACCGTCGATGATCTGCTTGCCGCCGCCGCCCGTGTAGCCCTCGAACGGGAAGAAGTTGCCGACGAAGATCCGGCCGACCTGGCCCTGCGGCAACTCGTGGCCGTTGTCGTCGAGAATCTTGACCCGCACACCCGGGACGACCGGCCCCACCGTGGCCGGGTTGAACTGCAGGTCTTCCGGCCGGGCGATGGTGGCGAACGCGACCTCGGTCGACCCGTACATGTTGTAGACCACCGGCCCGATGTCCTGCATCGTCCGGGTCGCCAGCTCGGCGCCGAGCTGCGAGCCGGAGACGAAGACGATCCGCAGTTTGGACAGGTCCGGCTTGGGTTCGGTCTTCTCCAACTGGTCGAGGATGCGCGACAGCATCACCGGGACCACCACGATCGCCGTGACCTGATACCTCTCCAGGTCTTCGAGAACCGTCGCGGGCTTGAACCGGCGCCGCAGCACCAGCGTCGATCCGAAGAACATCGCCAGCGTGCCATGCAGATAGCCGAGTGCGTGGAACATCGGCGACGGGACCGAGGTGACCTCACGGGCCTTGAACGGGACGTGCGACAAGATGCCGCCGATCGGGGCGAGCGTCGGCGGGGTGGCCCGGTTGGCCCCCTTCGGGGTGCCGGTGGTGCCCGACGTCAAGATGATGATTGACGCGTGCTTGGTGACCTTGGGCGGCGGCGCCTTGCTGCTGCGGGCGATCAGGTCGGCCAGCGTCTCGTCGGTGCTGCCGGACGGTTCATCGCTATCGGGGTTGACCGGCAGGGCCCGCAGTTTGCCCAACCGCGGCGTCGCCTGCGCGACGGCCTGGGTGTACTCATCGTCGTAGATGATGACCAGGGCGCCCTCGCGCTCGGAGACATCCTTGATCTGCGGGCCGGAGAACTCGCTGTTGAGCATGATCAGCCGGGCGCCGACCCGGGCACAGCCGTAGTTGGCGATCAGGAACCAGCGGTGGTTGCGGGCCAGGATCGCCACCCCGTCACCGCTGCGCACCCCCATCTCGCGCAGGCCGTTGGCCACCGCGTTGGTGGCGTCGTCGAGTTCGGCGAAGGTGAACGTGCCCTCGTCGTCGATCACCGCGATGCCGTCCGGCGTGCGCCGGGCGTTCAGTGCCGGGATCATGCCCAACTCACCCCAGCGCACCGCGTCGGCGAGTGCCGCCGTGAGCACCTGCGGCGACTCGAGCTTGAGCACCCCGGACTCCAATATCTTGCGCAGGTAATGCAGCTCGGCCCAACCGCGTTCGGCATACCGCTGCAGCTTGCCCGCCACCTGCCCGGGCAGGTCAATGAGGTTCGGCATGCCCTCAAGAATAGTGACCGAGGTCGCGGCGCGGTCTGAAACGCCGACGAGACCCCGTGAGCGAGGTAAGCCGAGGTAATCCGGGGTAAATCACCGGCTACGCTGAGCCGATGGGCGAAGCGCGGCGGCCTGGCGGAACATTCACGCTGGCCCCGGACCTGACGGTCAGCCGGATGGGTTACGGGGCGATGCAACTGGCCGGCCCCGGCGTCTTCGGCCCACCGGCAGACCACGACGCCGCGATCGCCGTGCTGCGCGAGGTGCTCGAGTTGGGCATCACCCACATCGACACCAGCGACTTCTACGGCCCGCACATCACCAACCAGCTCATCGCCGAAGCGCTGCACCCCTACCCGGACGGGCTGCACATCGTGACCAAGGTCGGGGCGATGCGCGACGCCGAGGGCGGCTGGCCGCCCGCGCTGGCCGCCGAACAGCTGCGCGGGGGCGTCGCCGACAATCTGGCCAACCTCGGCCTGGACACCCTCGACGTGGTCAACCTGCGGGTCGGCGGGTTCGACAGTCCGCAGCCGGGTTCTCTCGCCGAGCCGTTCACCGTGCTCGCACAGCTGCAGCAGGAGGGACTGATCCGCCATCTCGGGGTCAGCAACGTCACCGCCGACCAGGTCGCCGAGGCGCAGTCGATCGCGCCGGTCGTCTGCGTGCAGAACCACTACAACCTCGCCCGCCGGACCGACGACAGCCTGATCGATTCGCTTGCCGCCCAAGGCATCGCCTATGTGCCGTTCTTTCCGCTGGGCGGCTTCACCCCGCTGCAGTCCGACACGCTGGCCACGGTCGCCGGCCGGCTCGGCGCGACGCCGTTGGCGGTCGCGCTGGCCTGGCTGCTGCAGCGTTCACCCAACATGCTGCTGATCCCGGGCACGTCATCAGTCGGCCATCTGCATGACAACGTCGCCGCGGCCGGATTGAGCCTCCCGGAGGATGCACTGGCCGAACTCGACGGCATCGCCCCATGAGCGATGGGCGCTAGCGGCCGGCCAGACCTGCCCGGCGCGGGATGGCAGTTCTGGGTCGACCGCGGCGGCACGTTCACCGACATCGTCGCGCGGCGCCCGGACGGCTCCCTGGTCACGCACAAGTTGCTGTCGGAGAACCCGTCCCGCTACCGCGACGCCGCGGTGGCCGGGATTCGGGCGCTGCTGGACCTGGCCCCCGATGCCACGGTTCCGGCCCGGCTGGTCGACACCGTGCGAATGGGCACCACAGTCGCCACCAACGCGCTGCTGGAACGAACCGGGGAACGCACCCTGCTGGTGATCACCGCCGGGTTCGGCGACGCGCTGCGGATCGGCTACCAGGACCGCCCGCGGATCTTCGACCGGCACATCGTGCGGCCCGAGATGCTCTACGAGCGTGTCGTCGAGGTCGATGAACGGATCGCCGCCGACGGCACGGTGCTGCGCGGACCCGATCTCGGCCGGCTCGGCGATCAGCTACGGCGGGCGTATGCCGACGGAATCCGGTCGGTCGCCGTGGTGTGCATGCACAGCTACCTCTACCCGGAGCACGAACTGCTGGTCAGCGGGCTGGCCGAGCGGATCGGGTTTCCCCAGATCTCGTTGTCGTCCGAGGTCAGTCCGCTGATGAAGCTGGTTTCGCGGGGCGACACCACCGTCGTCGACGCCTACCTGTCGCCGGTGTTGCGGCGCTATGTCGCTTCGGTGGCCGACCAGCTGCACGGCGTGCGCCTGATGTTCATGCAGTCCAACGGCGGACTGACGGCAGCCGACCACTTCCGGGGCAAGGACGCCATCCTGTCCGGACCGGCCGGCGGCATCGTCGGAATGGTGCGGATGTCGGCACTGGCCGGCTTCGACCGGGTGATCGGCTTCGACATGGGCGGCACCTCCACCGACGTGTCGCACTATTCCGCCGAGGCCGGTGGATACGAGCGGGTGTTCGCCACCGAGGTGGCCGGGGTCCGGCTGCGGGCGCCGATGCTGGACATCCACACCGTGGCCGCCGGTGGCGGGTCGATCCTGCATTTCGACGGCAGCCGCTACCGGGTGGGCCCCGACTCGGCTGGTGCGCGCCCGGGGCCGGCCTGCTACCGCGGCGGCGGCCCACTGACCGTCACCGACGCCAATGTGATGCTCGGCCGCGTCCAGCCGGGGCACTTTCCGGCCGTGTTCGGTCCGGGCGGCGACCAGCCGCTGGACGATCGCGTCGTGCGGCAGCACTTCACCGCTCTGGCCGGCGAAATAGCTTCGCACACCGGTGATGTGCGCTCCCCCGAGCAGGTGGCGGAGGGATTCCTGCGGATCGCCGTGGCCAATATGGCCAACGCCGTCAAGAAGATCTCCGTGGCGAAGGGGCACGACGTCACCCGCTACGCGCTGACCACGTTCGGCGGAGCCGGCGGTCAGCACGCCTGCGCGGTCGCCGACGAACTCGGCATCCGCACGGTGCTGGTTCCACCGATGGCCGGTGTGCTCTCCGCGCTGGGCATCGGGCTGGCCGACACCACCGTGATGCGGGAGCAGTCCGTCGAGATCGAGCTCGATCCGGCCGCACCGGAGCGGCTGGCCACCGTCGCGGCCGGCCTCGAGCAGGCCGCTCGCGCCGACCTCGCCGAGCAGCGCATCCCGGCCGGCCGGATCCGGGTGAATCGTCGGGTATTGCTGCGCTACAGCGGAACCGACACCTCGATCCCGGTCGAGCTCAGGGCGGTCACCGAGATGGCTGCGGCGTTCGAGGCGACCCACCGCAGGATGTACTCGTTCCTGATGGACCGCCCGCTGATCGCCGGCGCGGTCACGGTCGAGGCGGTCGGGCTCACCGATCAACCCAACCTGCCGTCCCCGCACGCCACCGGCACCGGCTCGGCCACCGCGACGGTGCGGCTGTATTCGGGGGGACGGTGGCGCGACGCACCATTGTTCCGCCGGGAGGGACTGTCCCGGGCGGACACGGTGACCGGTCCGGCGATCATCGCCGAAGCCGACGCCACGACCGTCGTCGACGCCGGCTGGCAGGCGACGGTGACCGGTGCCGGGCATCTGCTCGTCGAGCGAACCACGTCGGCCGAGACGCCTGCCGCGCGCACCCGAGCCGACCCGGTGCTGCTGGAAATCTTCAACAACCTGTTCATGTCGATCGCCGAACAGATGGGCGCCCGGTTGCAGGCCACCGCCCAGTCGGTGAACATCCGTGAGCGGCTGGACTTCTCCTGTGCGCTGTTCGACGCCGACGGCAACCTGGTGGCCAACGCGCCGCACATCCCGGTTCACCTCGGCTCGATGGGCTCGTGTGTCAAGGAGGTGGCCCGCCGCCGCCGCGCCGGCGACACACCGATGACACCCGGCCAGGCATTCGCGGTCAACGACCCCTACCACGGCGGCACCCACCTGCCGGATATCACCGTCATCACACCGGTCTTCGACGCATCGGAGGACCGCGTGCTGTTCTTCGTCGCCTCCCGGGGCCACCACGCTGAAATCGGCGGTACTGCACCAGGTTCCATGCCCGCGGACAGTAGGACTATCGACGAGGAAGGCGTGCTGTTCGACAATTGGCTACTTGTCGACGGAGGCCGGTTCCGCGATGCCGAGACCCGGCAGCTGCTGACCGCCGGGCGGTTCGGTTCACGCAGCCCGGAGACCAATCTTGCCGACCTGCGTGCGCAGGTCGCCGCCAATCAGAAGGGCGTCGACGAGGTCCGGAAAATGATCGGACACTTCGGGCTTGACGTCGTCGTGGCCTACATGCGCCACGTCCAGAACAACGCCGAAGAGGCGGTGCGCCGGGTCATCGCCCGGCTGCACGACGGCCACTATCGCTACCGGATGGATTCCGGGGCGACCATCGCGGTGCGCATCACCGTGGACCCCGACAGCCGCAGCGCGGCCATCGACTTCACCGGCACCTCACCTCAGCTGGGCACGAACTTCAACGCGCCGTCGTCGGTGGCGACAGCCGCGGTGCTCTACGTGTTCCGGACCCTGGTGACCGACGAGATCCCGCTGAACGACGGCTGTCTGCGGCCACTGAGTATCGAGGTTCCAGCCGGGTCGATGCTCGCTCCGGTCTACCCGGCGGCCGTGGTCGCCGGCAACGTCGAGACATCCCAGGCGATCACCGGCGCCCTGCTCGGCGCGCTGGGTGTGCAGGGCGAAGGTGCCGGCACGATGAACAACGTGACCTTCGGCAACCGGCAGTACCAGTACTACGAGACGCTGGGGTCGGGGTCGGGTGCCGGCGACGGCTTCGACGGGGCGCCGGTCGTGCAGACGCACATGACGAACTCCCGGCTCACCGACCCGGAGGTGCTCGAATCGCGCTTCCCGGTGCTGTTGCGCGAGTTTGCCATCCGGCGCGGCAGCGGTGGCGGCGGGGCGTGGCATGGCGGCGACGGCGGCGTCCGCCGGATCGAATTCCTCGCCCCGATGACGGTGAGCGTGCTGTCCGGCAACCGCGAGGTGGCTCCGTACGGCATGGCCGGCGGCTCGCCCGGCGCGGTGGGGCGCAACCGGCTGATCCGCGCCGGCGCGGCCGACGTGCCGCTCGCCGGCTGCGACTCGGCGCAAGTGATTCCCGGCGACATGCTGGTGATCGAGACGCCCGGCGGCGGCGGGTACGGGCCGGCGCAGACGATCTGAGCATCCTGTGGCCGGACGGTTCGTCCAGCGGTTAGTATCCTCCCGATGCGGGAGCAGTGGAGCCGGCGCGGATTCCTCACGGTCACCGGCGGCGGGCTGCTGCTCACCGCGGCCTGTTCCGCGAAGGACGCGGGCGAAGCGTCGGCGGGTAAGCCGGTGACGATCGCCCACATCTTCGGCGAGACAACCATTCCCGAGCCGCCGACGCGAGTGGTCTGTGCGGGCTACACCGGACAGGATGATCTGCTCGCCGTCGGCGTCGTGCCGGTAGCGGTCACCGACTGGTTCGGCGACCAGCCGTTCGCGGTGTGGCCGTGGGCCCAGCCCAAGCTCGGCGATGCGCGCCCCGTCGTGCTGAGCCTGGACAACGGCATCCCGGTCAAGGAGATAGCCGGGCTGAACCCGGATCTGATCGTGGCCACCAACGCCGGGGTGGACGCCGACACCTACCAGAAGCTGTCGGCGATCGCGCCGACCGTGCCGCAGTCCGGCGGGGATGCGTTCTTCGAGCCGTGGCGGGAGCAGGCACAGGTGATCGGCCGGGCGGTGCATCAGGCCGACCGGATGCGGTCGGCGGTCGACGCCGTCGACACGAAGTTCAGCGCAGTGGCAACGGCGCACCCCGCCTTCAAGGACAAGAAAGCGCTGCTGCTGGACGGGCGCCTCGATCGCGGCAACGCGACCACCGTCGGCGGGTGGCGAACCGAGTTCCTCACCCGGATGGGCCTGGTCGTCGGCGATGCGCCTGCCGCGATCGAACCCGACCAGATCAAGCACGCGCTCAACGGGTTCGACGTGCTGATCTGGACCACCGAGAGCGACGACGAGCGCCGTGCGCTGCTCGCCGAACCGGGCATCGCCGGCGTCGTGCCGCGCAGCATTTTCACCACCAAAGAGCAGGCCGGAGCGATCGCGTTCGCCTCCCCGCTGAGCTACCCGCTGGTGGCTGATCAGTTGCCGGTTCTGATCGCCAGAATCGTCGGCTGACCACACGCCGGTCACCCGTTCGCGCCCGGCCGGGCGCGCGGCCTGGTAGACCGGGAATGTGCACGCCCAGGTCCACACCGCCCGCCTGGTCCACACCGCCGACCTGGATGCGGACAGCAGGCGCGGCGCCCATCAGATGCTGGTGGACGCGTTCGGCGGCAGGTTCACCGACACCGACTGGCAGCACGCACTCGGCGGCATGCACGCGCTCATCTTCTCTCACGGGGCACTGATCGCACACGGGGCGGTGGTGCAGCGCCGGCTGCTGTACCGCGACCGGTCGCTGCGCTGCGGGTATGTGGAAGCCGTTGCGGTACACGAAGGCTGGCGAGAACAGGGGTTGGCCGCCGCGGTGCTGGACGCCTGCGAGCAGGTGATCAGGGGCGGCTACCAGATCGGCGCGCTGAGTGCCGCGGAGATCAGCCGCCGCCTCTACTCCTCGCGGGGCTGGCTCCCCTGGCGTGGGCCGACCTCGGCGCTGGGCCCGGACGGGCCGGTTCGCACCGCCGACGCCGACGGGACGGTATTCGTGCTGCCGGTGGAACCGCCTGCCGGCGAGTCGAATCCTGTCAACATCCTGGACGTTGCGTCCGGATTAGCTTGCGACTGGCGCGACGGCGACCTCTGGTAGCCGCCCCGTTGTGATTTCGGCCACGCGTCCGGCCGAACGTGCGCAGGTCGTGATGCTGCGTTACGCCGTTTTTACAGCTAGTTCACCGGGACCTGCCAGCGTAGCCGGGTAGATTCGCCCGGCATTCGAATTCGACCTGCCGAGCGTGACTCCGGCACCGAACAAGAGGAGGCTCCAAGTGGTTTCACTGGCGCCCGCGCACCGCATAACCGACTGGCACCCCGACGATTCCGTCGCCTGGCAGGCCGGCGGCAAAGACCTCGCGCGCCGCAACCTCATCTGGTCGACGGCGACAATGCACGTCGCGTTCTCCATCTGGTCGCTGTGGTCGGTGATGGTGCTGTTCATGCCGCAGTCGGTCTACGGGCTCACCCCGGGCGACAAACTGCTGCTGGGTGCGACCGCGACCCTGGTCGGCGCCTGCGCGCGCATCCCCTACACGGTGGCGACCGCGAAGTTCGGCGGCCGCAACTGGGCGGTGTTCTCGTCGCTGATCCTGCTGATCCCGACCATCGGCACACTGCTGCTGCTGGCCGACCCCGGCCGGCCGCTGTGGATGTATCTGGCATGTGCGGCACTGACCGGCCTGGGCGGTGGGAACTACTCGGCGTCCCTGGCCAACGTCGACGCCTTCTACCCGCAGCGCCTCAAGGGATTCGCCCTCGGGCTGTGCGGCGGGATCGGCAACACCGGCGTGGCGGTCATCCAGCTGGTCGGGCTGCTGGTGCTGTCCACCGCCGGCAACCGCCAGCCGTACTGGGTGTGCGCGGTGTATCTGGTGCTGCTCGCGATCGTCGGTGTCGGGGCGGCGCTGCGGATGGACAACCTGGACCACACCATCGAGGCCGGCCACATCCGGTCGATCCTGACGGTGCCCGACACCTGGGCGATCTCGGCGCTCTACTGTGCGGCGTTCGGCTCGTTCATCGGCTTCGCATTCGCCTTCGCCCAGGTGCTGCACGTCACCTTCGAAGACAGCGGGCAGAGCCCCGCGCAGGCCTCACTGCACACCGCGCAGATCGCGTTCGTGGGACCGCTGCTCGGGGCGCTGTCCCGGATCTACGGAGGCCGGCTGGCCGACCGGCGCGGCGGTGGCCCGGTCACCTTGTTCGTGTTCGGCGGCATGATCGTGGCCGCCGGGCTGCTGGTGGCCACCAGCACTCACGACGACCACACCACGGGTCCGGCCTCGGCGGTGACCGTGGCGTGTTACATCGCCGGGTTCATCGCGCTGTTCACCCTGGCCGGACTGGGCAACGGTTCGGTGCTGAAACTGATCCCGTCGGTGTTCGACGAACGCAGCCGGCGCCTGCCGCTCAGCGATGCCGAACGCCGGTCCTGGGCGAGCTCTCACTCGGGAGCCCTGATCGGCTTCGCGACCGCGGTCGGCGCGCTCGGCGGCGTGGGAATCAACCTGACGCTGCGGCAGTCCTACGCAACCAGCGGCACCGACACACCGGCGTTCTGGATCTTTCTGATCTCCTATTTCGTCGCGATGGCGCTCACCTGGGCCATGTACGTGCGCCGGCGGCCGGTCTCCCCGGCCATGCCCGCCGCGGCGGAAGCGGTGCTGCGGGAGGCGAGCCCGGTCACCGTGTGACCGAACTCGCAACCACGGGCAACCGGACGGCAACCCCTCGGTAACGCCGCGGAAATCGCCGCCGGGTGAACTGATCAGATGAGCCAGCCGGGCCGCGCGCCCCTCGCCGGTTACCGGGTCGCGGTGACGTCGGCGCGCCGCGCCGACCAGCTGTGGGCGCTGCTGCGCGGGCAGGGCGCCACCGTCTTCGCGGCCCCGGCCATCGTCTTGTCCAACCTGCCAGACGACCATGATCTGCACCGCCAGACCGAGGCGCTGATCGCCCATCCCCCCGACATCCTGATCGCGACAACCGCGATCGGATTCTGCCGCTGGATCGCCGCCGCGGACGGGTGGGGGCTGGCGGGTGAGCTCATCGCCGCGCTGTCCAAAGCCCGGATCGTGTCACGCGGCCCGAAGGCGACCGGCGCGCTGCGCGCCGCCGGCCTGCCGGAGGCGTGGTCGCCGCAGTCCGAGTCGTCACGGGAACTGGTGCGCCACCTACTTGAATCCGGTATCGACGGCCGGCGGGTAGCGGTCCAGTTGCACGGCACCGTCGACAACTGGGATCCGGTACCCGAGATGCTCGACGAACTCCGCGTCGCCGGCGCCGACGTGGTGCCCGTCCGGGTGTACCGGTGGCGCGCCGCGTCGTCGAGCAACGAGTTCGATCGGCTGGTCACCAGGATCGCCCGCCGGCAGTTCGACGCCGTCGCCTTCACCTCGGCGCCGGCCGCGGTGGCGACGTTGCTGCGCGCCGACGAACTGGGGGTCACCGATGATCTGGTGGCCGCCTTGCGTTCTGACGTGCGTGCGATGTGCGTCGGTCCGACCGCCGCCGCACCGCTGGCCCGGCTGGGCATCCCCACCACGTCACCGCAGCGGGCCCGGTTGGGCGCATTGGCCCGCCACATCGCCGACGAGCTCCCGCTGCGCACCTGCACAGTGCACGCCGCCGGCCACCGAATCGAAATCCGGGGCGGGCATGCGCTGGTCGACGGGGTGGTAAGGCCGCTGTCTCCGGGCGGGCTGGCAATTCTGCGAGCGCTGGCACAACACCCGGGTGCCGTTGTCGCCCGTCACGATCTGCTGCGGGTGTTGCCACGCAACGGATCCGGCGACCATGCGGTGGAGGCCGCCGTGTTGCGGATCCGGAACGCGCTAGGCAACAAGAATATCGTCGCCACGGTGGTCAAACGCGGCTATCGCCTGGCGATCGATGAACACCCGGAGGCATTGTGAATCTGGTGAACCTGATCCTGGTCGCGCACGGCACCCGAAAGCCAGAGGGCGTCACCATGATCGGCGACCTCGCCGAACGAGTCGGCACGCAGCTGAACCGGACGGTGCAAGCGGCTTTCGTGGACGTGCTGGGTCCTACGCCGCGCGAGGTCCTCGCCCGGCTGGCCGGCACCGGCGGCCCGGCGGTGGTGCTGCCGGCATTCCTGTCCCGCGGATACCACGTCCGGACCGACCTGCCGAACCACATCCTGGCCAGCGGACACCCGGAGGTGATCGTCACCCCCGCACTGGGTCCGAGCCCGCAGATGGCGGAGTTGCTCGCCGCACGGCTGGCACAGGCCGGGCGGCAACCGGGCGATTCGGTAATCCTCGCTGCGGCCGGGACTTCCGATCCGGGGGCGCGAGCCGACCTGCGCGTGACGGTGACGATGCTGTCCGCACTGATCGGGTCACCCGTCGAATTGGCGTTCGCCGCCGTCGGCGAACCGCGTGTCACGGACGCCGTCGCCGCCGCGCGCAGCCGTGGTGCCCGCCGGGTGGTGATCGCCTCCTACCTGCTGGCCGACGGCCTCTTCCAGCAGCGGCTGCACGGCGCCGGCGCCGATCTGGTCACCGAACCGCTGGGGACTCACGCCCAGACAGCGCGACTGATCGCCGACCGGTTCGGCCGGGCACTGCTACCGGTTGCCGACGCCGATGGCGCTCAGGGCTTCTTGGCGACCGTGAGCAGGAGAGTGGAGTCCTCGAGGGCGCTGACCGCGTGCGCCGTGGCCGGCGCGACGAGCAGATCGCCGGCCCGGCCGATCCACGAGTCGTCCCCGGCGGTCAGCTGCACCCGGCCACTGAGCACGTGAACGGTCACGTCGTCGGCGGAGTTGTCATGCTCGTCGAGCGCATGTCCTTCGCGCAGGGCGATGACGGTCTGCCGCAGGACGCGTTCATGACCACCGAAGATGGTGGTCGCGCTGCGCCCGCTGGCTTCGCAGCCGGCGCGGTCGAGCTGGTCACGGGCCAACGCTGTCAGGGAGAACTTTTGCATCTACCGAACCCGTCGTAAGGGGCGCACCGCGCCGGGGACTACCGGCCAGACTACCGCCGCAGACCCCTGTCGAACGCAAAAAATCGGCGAAATTCTGCGCCCCTACAACGGTTCCGACCTTTAGGCGGCAGCCTGCTGGGCCGGCACCCTCCCGATCTGGACGTAGCCGTGGGGGGTGACCCGCGTCTCGAACACCCGCACCGAGAACCGAGGATCGTCCAGGCAGATTCCGTCATCGAGAGCGAAGTGCTGTTTTTTGAGCGGCGACGCGACCGCCAGCCGGCCGCGGCAGTCGCCGACGATGCCGCGGGACAGCACCGCCGCCCGGAAGAACGGATCGACGTTGCAGACCGAGTGCACCGATCCATCGTCGAGGCGGAACAGCGCGGCCTGTGAGCCGTCGTCGAGGAGCACCCCCACACCCAGACCGGGGATCAGGCTCTCGTATCGGCATGCGGTGGTCCAGATCGCGATGTCGTTGCGGGTGTTCATGATTCCTCCTTGTCGGGAAACCGCGGCATACCGATGGGCACCGGTATCTTGCGCCCGTCGCGCTCGGTGAACGCGACCGTGGGGTCTTCGGCGTCGGGGGCGTTGACGAACGACACGAAGCGGGACAGCTTCTCCGGGTCGTCGAGCACGCCCTTCCATTCGTCGGCGTAGTTGTCGACGTGGCGCTGCATCGCCGCCTCGAAGTCGGCGGCTAGACCCAGCGAGTCGTCGACGACGACCTCGCGGACGTGGTCGAGCCCGCCTTCCAGCGACTCGAGCCATGGCGCGGTGCGCTGCAGCCGGTCGGCGGTGCGGATGTAGAACATCAGGAACCGGTCGACGTAGCGGAACACCGTCTCGGTGTCGATGTCACTGGCGAGCAGCTGGGCGTGCTTGGGCGTCATGCCGCCGTTGCCGCCGACGTAGAGGTTCCAGCCGACCTCGGTGGCGATCACCCCGACGTCCTTGCCGCGCGCCTCGGCGCACTCCCGCGCGCAGCCGGAGACGCCCATCTTGATCTTGTGCGGCGCGCGCAGGCCCCGGTAGCGCAGCTCCAGGTCGATCGCCATCTTCACCGAGTCCTGCTGGCCGTACCGGCACCAGTCGCTGCCCACGCAGCTCTTGACGGTGCGCAGCGACTTGCCGTAGGCCTGACCGGATTCCATGCCGGCGTCGACGAGCTTGCGCCAGATCGCCGGCAGCTGGTCGACCCGGGCGCCGAACATGTCGATGCGCTGCCCGCCGGTGATCTTGGTGTACAGACCGAACTCCTGGGCGATCTCACCGATCAGGATGAGGTGCTCCGGCTTGATCTCACCGCCCGGCACCCGGGGCACCACCGAATAGCTGCCGTTGCGCTGGATGTTGGCCAGGAAGTGGTCGTTGGAGTCCTGCAGGGCCGCCTGCTCGCCGTCGAGGATGTGCTCGGAGCCCGTCGATGCCAGGATCGAGGCGACGGTGGGTTTGCAGATGTCGCAGCCGTGCCCACTGCCGAACCGCTCCAGCAGACCGGAGAAGGTGCGAATCCCGGACACCTGGACGATCTCGAACAACTCGGCGCGCGACTGCTCGAAGTGCTCGCACAGCGCCTCGGACTGCTCGACGCCCTCGGCGATCAGCAGTTCCTTGAGCAGCGGCACACACGAACCGCAGGAGGTCCCGGCCTTCGTGCGGTCCTTGAGCGCCTGCACGTCATGGCAGCCGTCCGCGATCGCGTCGGTCAGCTGCGCCTTGGTCACGTTGTTGCAGGAGCAGACCTGCGCCGACCCGGGCAGTGCGGTGATCCCGAGCTGGATTTTGCCGGCGCCGCTGGTGTCCGGCGGAGCGATCAACGCCAGCGGGTCACCGGGCAGCTCCGCACCGACCAGCGGCCGCAGCACCCCGTACGCCGACGCATCGCCGATCAGGATGCCGCCCAGCAGCGTCTTGGCGTCGTCGGACAGCACCAGCTTGGCGTAGGTCCGTTTCACCGGGTCGTTGACGACGACCGACAGCGAGTCGGGCGTGACACCCATCGCGTCGCCGAAGCTGGCGACATCGACGCCGAGCAGCTTGAGCTTGGTGGACATGTCCGCCTCGCCGAACTCGGCGGTTCCCTCCAGCAGCCGGTCGGCCACCACCTCGGCACTGGCGTAGCCGGGCCCGACCAGCCCGTAGCAGCAGCCTTCGATGGCGGCCACCTCGCCGATCGCATACACGTCGGGGTCACTGGTCACACAGGCCAGGTCGGTGAGCACGCCGCCGCGCTCGGCGATCGCCAGTCCCGCCGCCCTGGCCAGTTCGTCACGTGGCCGAACACCGGCGGCGAACACCACCAGGCCGGCCTCGATGGCTGTGCCGTCGGAGAGTCGCACCTGCAATGTCGCGGCGCTGTGCTCGTGGGTGACCCGTTCGATGGCCTCGGTGCCGATGCCGACGTGCACGGCGATCCCGAGGTCGGAGATCATCCGGCCGAGCAGAACGCCGCCGGCCTCGTCGAGTTGCTGGGGCATCAGCCGGGGCGCCATCTCGACGATGTGCGGCGTCAGGCCGGCATTGCGCAGCGCGTTGGCGGCCTCCAGGCCCAGCAGCCCGCCGCCGATCACCACGCCGCTGCGGGTGCGCCCGGCTTCCAACATGCACTCGATGTCGGAGCGGATGCCGTCCAGGTCGTCCAGGGTGCGGTAGACGTGGCAGCCGGGAAGGTCGTGCCCCGGCACCGGGGGGACGAACGCATACGAACCGGTGGCCAGCACCAGGGTGTCGTACGGGTAGCTCTCGCCGTTTGCTGTGGTGACCGATTTGGTGGTGCGGTCGATCTCGGTGACCCGACTGCTCAGCAGCAGGCGGACGTGGTCGTCCTGCGCGTAGTCGTTACCGGGCAGCGCCAGTCGGGAGCGGTCCCAGCCGTCGGTGTAGGCGGTCAGCCCGACCCGGTCATAGGCGGGGTCGGACTCCTCGGCCAGCACGGTGACCTGCCAGTTACGGCCGCCCGGCCGACTGCGCAGCGCCTCCACCAGTCGGTGGCCCACCATGCCGTGCCCGACGACCACAAGGTCGCGGGCCGGGCCGGCATCACCGTTCAACGTCATGTCCCCGAGGATAAAAACGCCGTATTACGACGATGTCGCCTTGCGTGACAAGCATGTGACGGCGTCCGCACAGTTCGGCCCGGAAATCCGTAAAGTTTGCTGGAAAGCGGCTCCGAGGTGTTTTCGCTCACAGCGAACGAGCCACGGGACTTTAGCGTGGTCGACTCAAGTTTAAACAGGTAACCGGCCGGCACGCGGCCGGATCAAAGCGATGTGAGGAGAGATCGATGAGCAGTCCCGTTTTGTGGTCGCGGCCGTTCAGCACGGACCGCTGGCTACGTGACTTTTTCAGCCCCACCACGGTGAGTGACTGGCTGGTGCCGACGGCCGGCGGATTCAGCCCCGCGGCCGAAATCACCAAGGACGGCGACGACGCAGTGGTCCGGCTGGAACTTCCCGGTGTCGACGTCGACAAAGACGTCACGATTGAACTGCAGGGCGGACATCTGACGATCCGCGGCGAGCGCCGCGACGAGCATGCCAGCGATGAGAACGGCCGCACCCTCCGCGAGGTTCGCTACGGCTCGTTCAGCCGAACGTTCGCGGTGCCGGCACACGTCGCCGGCGACGCCGTCTCGGCGTCCTACGACGCCGGCGTGCTGACCGTTCGGGTGGCCGGCGTTTATGCCGGAACCGAGCCGCAGCGCATCGCGATCAGCAAGTAAACCGCACGCTCAACCGGCGAATGCCCCGGCCCCACACTGCGGGTCGGGGCATTCGCCGCTGTGCGCCCGGCCCGGCTCCGGACGTGATTTGTCTCACGCGGGGTTCGCGGTTGTGGCCCATTACCGGTGACGTACTGTGATCCGTAACACCTCGGGGTGAGGAGATCCGGTGTCGAGTGCCAGCGAACTCGCCGAACTGCACGAGTTGATCGGTAGCCTGCGGCGTTGCGTGACGTCGCTGAAGGCACGCGTCGGCGACGTGCCCGGCATGCGCCGCATCGTCCTGGACACGGAACGCATCCTCAGTGACGTGCAGCTGCTCGAATCCGACGCCGGTGAGCTGGACCTGCAGCGCTGGGCCGCCCAGCAGGAGCAGGAGAAGATCGCGATTCCGGACACCGAGTACGACGCCGAGTTCTGGCGCGACGTCGACGACGAGGGCGTCGGCGGTCAGAGCAGGTTCTGACAGACCCCAGCCACACCCGGGGTGCTGTCGCGTGAGCACCCCCGACTAAGCCCAGCGAAGCCAGCCGAAGGGGACCACTTCCAGATGAGCGCACCCGCCGCGGACCGAGCCGCAACCGGCGTGTTTTCGCCCACCCGGGCGCAGATCAAAGACGGCGTGCTGCGGCCGGAACGCTGGTGGCTCTCGCCGCTGCGGGTCAACATCGGGTTGGACGCGTTCATCATCTACGCGACGGTCCGGGCGTTCTGGGGCAGTGCCTACTGGGTTCCGAAATACCACTACCTGACGCCCTTCTACTCGCCGTGCATCAGCAAGTCCTGCATCCCGGAGGCCAGCCACCTGGGCCAGTGGTTGCCGGAGTTCCCGCGCTGGATTCCGCTGGGGGCGGTGGTGCTGCCGTTCCTGCTGTGCTTCCGGCTGACCTGCTACTACTACCGCAAGGCCTACTACCGGGCCTACTGGCTGTCGCCGGCCGGCTGCGCGGTTCCGGAGCCGCGCGCCCACTACACCGGTGAGACCCGCTTCCCGCTGATCTTCCAGAACGGCCACCGGTACTTCTTCTACATCGCCTTCCTGCTGGCGACGCTGAACACCTACGACGCCATCGTGGCGTTCCACTCCGACACCGGTCCGCACGGGTTCGGCTTCGGCCTCGGCAATATCGTGCTGCTCGCCAACGTGGCGCTGCTGTGGGCCTACACCGGCGGCTGTCATTCGTGCCGGCACGTGTTCGGCGGCCGGCTCACCCATTTCTCCAAGCATCCGGTCCGCTACTGGCTCTGGTCGAAGATCAGCTGGTTCAACGGATGGCACATGCAGTTCGCCTGGGTCACCCTGGGCACGCTGGCACTGACCGACTGCTATGTCGCGCTTGTCGCCAGCGGAACCATTCCGGACCTGCGGTTCATCGGTTGATCCGATGGCCGGCCGGCACTTTCACGCACGACGAAGGGTAATCGAGAATCCATGGTTGAAGTCGAACGGCACTCCTACGACGTAGTCGTGATCGGTGCCGGCGGCGCAGGGCTGCGCGCGGTCATCGAGGCCCGCCAGCAGGGCCTGAGCGTTGCGGTGGTCTGCAAGTCGCTGTTCGGTAAGGCGCACACCGTGATGGCCGAGGGCGGCTGCGCTGCCTCGATGGGCAACGTCAACGCCAAAGACAACTGGCAGGTGCACTTCCGCGACACGATGCGGGGCGGGAAGTTCCTGAACAACTGGCGGATGGCCGAACTGCACGCCAAGGAGGCGCCGGAGCGGGTCTGGGAGCTGGAGACCTACGGCGCGTTGTTCGACCGCACCAAAGACGGAAAGATCAACCAGCGCAACTTCGGCGGCCACACCTACCCGCGGCTGGCCCACGTCGGCGACCGCACCGGGCTGGAGCTGATCCGCACCATGCAGCAGAAGGTCGTCTCCCTGCAGCAGGACGACCACGCCGAGTTCGGCGACTACGACGCGAAGATCAAGGTCTTCCACGAGTGCACGATCACCGAGTTACTTAAAGACGGCGACCGGATCGCCGGCGCGTTCGGCTACTGGCGGGAGAGCGGCCGGTTCGTCGTGTTCGAGGCGCCGGCGGTGGTGCTAGCCACCGGCGGCATCGGAAAATCGTTCAAGGTG
The DNA here is from genome assembly GCA_035721065.1 of Mycobacterium sp. GTDB lineage: Bacteria > Actinomycetota > Actinomycetes > Mycobacteriales > Mycobacteriaceae > Mycobacterium. Next base: position 6,805 of record DASTNJ010000069.1, on the reverse strand, counting down.
ACGTCGAACTCGTGGGAGTACACCGGCGACGGCCACGCGCTGGCACTGCGCGCCGGGGCGACGCTGATCAACATGGAGTTCGTCCAGTTCCACCCGACCGGCATGGTGTGGCCGCCGAGCGTCAAAGGAATCCTGGTCACCGAGGGCGTTCGCGGCGACGGCGGGGTGCTCAAGAACTCCGAGGCCACCCGGTTCATGTTCAACTACATCCCGCCGGTGTTCAAAGGCCAGTACGCCGAGACCGAGCAAGAGGCTGACCAGTGGCTCAAAGACAACGACTCGGCGCGGCGCACCCCGGACCTGCTGCCTCGCGACGAGGTGGCCCGGGCGATCAACTCCGAGGTCAAAGCCGGCCGGGGTTCGCCGCACGGCGGGGTGTACCTGGACATCGCCTCGCGGCTGACACCGGCGGAGATCAAGCGGCGCCTGCCGTCGATGTACCACCAGTTCATGCAGCTGGCCGAGGTCGACATCACCAAGGACGCGATGGAGGTCGGGCCGACCTGCCACTACGTCATGGGCGGCATCGAGGTCGACCCGGACACCGGCGAATCCGTGGTCCCCGGGCTGTTCGCCGCCGGTGAGTGCTCCGGCGGGATGCACGGGTCCAACCGGCTCGGCGGCAACTCGCTGTCGGACCTGCTGGTGTTCGGCCGGCGGGCCGGGCTGGGTGCCGCCGAGTACGTCCGCAAACTCGGCGACCGGCCGGCGATCTCCCCCGCGACGCTGGACGGTGCGGCGGAGCTTGCTCTGGCACCGCTGAACAGGTCCGGCGGTTCCGGCGGCGGTCAGCCGGAGAACCCCTACACCCTGCACGCGGAGTTGCAGCACTCGATGAACGACCTGGTCGGGATCATCCGCAACGCCGGCGAACTCGAGCAGGCGCTGACCAAACTGGAAGAGCTCAAAGCGCGGTTCGCCAACCTGACCGTCGAAGGCCAGCGGGAATACAACCCGGGCTGGAACCTGGCCATCGACTTGCGCAACATGCTGCTGGTCAGCGAATGCGTGGCCAAGGCGGCACTGCAGCGCACCGAGAGCCGCGGCGGGCACACCCGCGACGACCACCCCGGCATGGACTCGAACTGGCGCAAGACGCTGCTGGTCTGCCGCACCTCGGGTGACAGCGTCATCCCCGATATCCAGATCACCCGCGAAGACCAGCCCGGGATGCGCGAAGACCTGCTGGACCTGTTCGAAATCGCCGAGCTGGAGAAGTACTACACCGACGAAGAGCTGGCCGATCACCCGGGACGGAGAGGCTGACCACATGAGTTACGACGCACAACTGCGGGTCTGGCGCGGCGACGCCGACGGCGGCGAGCTGCAGAACTTCACCGTCGAGGTCAACGAGGGCGAGGTGGTGCTCGACGTGATCCACCGGCTGCAGCAGACGCAGACACCCGACCTGGCGGTGCGCTGGAACTGCAAGGCCGGCAAGTGCGGGTCGTGCTCGGCCGAGATCAATGGCTACCCGAGGCTGATGTGCATGACCCGGATGTCGATGTTCGAACCCGGCCAGACCGTCACCGTGACGCCGATACGAACCTTCCCGGTGATCCGCGACCTGGTCACCGACGTCTCGTTCAACTACGAGAAAGCGCGTCAGGTCCCGTCCTTCAAACCGCCGGAGGGCCTGAAGCCCGGCGAGTACCGGATGGCGCAGCAGGACGTGGAACGCTCCCAGGAGTTCCGCAAGTGCATCGAGTGCTTCCTGTGCCAGAACGTCTGCCATGTGATCCGCGACCACGAGGAGAACAAGAAGAGCTTCGCCGGCCCGCGCTTCTTCATCCGGCTCGCCGAGCTGGAGATGCATCCGCTCGACACCGCGGACCGGCGGGACATGGCGCAGGAGGAGGCGGGCCTCGGGTTGTGCAACATCACCAAGTGCTGCACCGAAGTCTGCCCGGAGGGCATCAAGATCACCGACAACGCCATCATCCCGATGAAGGAGCGAGTGGCCGGCCACCGCTACGACCCGGTGGTGTGGGTGGGCAAGAAGCTGTTCCGCCGCAAAGCCGACTGAGGCGCTGCCGCGATGCAGACCACGGTTCTGGGCCGAAGCGGGCTCGGGGTCTCTCGCCTGGCACTGGGCACGTGGGAGTTCAGCGGGGCTTGGGGTGACGTCGACGAAGAGCGCGCGATCGCGATCATCCGGCGCGCCCGCGATCTGGGCGTGAACTTCTTCGACACCGCACACGAATACGGGTTCGGCACGGCGGAGCGGATTCTCGGCACCGCGCTGCGCACCGACCTGACCCGGGCACGGGACGAATTGGTGCTCGCCACCAAGGGCGGGCTGCGTGAGACCGGCGACGGACCGGTGCGCGACGCCCGGCCCGAGTTGCTGCGCGAGGACGTGGACGCGAGCCTGACCGCACTGGGCGTCGACCACATCGACCTCTACCAGGTCCACTGGCCGGATCCGAAGGTGCCTGCCGCCGAAGTCGGTGGGGCACTGGCCGAACTGATCGCCGCCGGCAAGATCGGCCACGCCGGGGTGTCCAACTACGACGCCGACCAGTTGCGGGAGCTATCCGCCACGCTGCCGGTGGAGACGCTGCAGCCGCCGTTCAGCATGCTGCGCCGCGGCATCGCCGACACTGTGCTGCCGTACTGCCGCGAGCACGACATCGGGGTGCTCGGCTACGGCGCGCTGGCGCATGGCCTGCTCACCGGAACCGTCTCTGCCGCCAGCGAGTTCGCCGCGACCGACTGGCGGCAGCGGAGCGGACTCTTCAGCGGCGACGGATTCGCCCGCAACCTGGCCGTCGTCGACCAACTCCGGGCGTTCGCCGCGGACCTGGGCGCCACACTCAGCCAGCTGGCGATCGCCTGGGTGCTCGCGCAGCCAGGGGTACACGTGGCTTTGGTCGGCGCTCAGCATGTCGGCTATCTGCAGGACAGTGCCGGGGCAACGGAAATCGACCTCTCCGACACCGATCTGGCGGCCATCGACGAGATTCTGACCTCCGCCGCCCCGCTGGGCGGGCCCTACCCGGAGATGTGGAAGGAGTTCGCCGATCGGGAGGCCCGTCCCCATTAGGTTCCGACGAACGTCATCGGGTGATGGTGAATCCGGGTTCCGTTGTGCAGCCCGTCCAGGACCGCCATGTCGTCATCGCTGAGCTCGAAGTCGAAGACGTCGAAGTTCTCGGCGATCCGGTGCGGCTTCGACGAGCGCGGGGTGACCACGTTGCCCAGCTGCAGGCTCCACCGAATCAGAACCTGCGCCGGCGAACGGTCGTGCTTGGCCCCGATCGCCTTCACCGTCGGATTGTCGATCACCCGCACGATGATGTGCCGCTCGCCGAAGCCGAGCGGGCTGTGCGCCTCGGTGACGATGCCGTGCTCGGCGTGGAATCGCCGCAGGTTGTCCTGGCTGAACAGCGGGTGCAGTTCGACCTGGTTGACCGACGGGGTCACTGAGGTCTCGTCGGTGAGTTCGGTGAGCAGTTCCTCGGTGAAGTTGCAGACGCCGATCGAACGGACCAGGCCCTCTTCGCGAGCGTGGATCATGGCCTGCCAGCTGTCGAGGTACTTGCCGACCTTCGGGGCCGGCCAGTGCATCAGGTACATGTCCAGGTAGTCCAGCCCGAGCCGGTCAATACTCTCCCGGCAGGCGTCCAGCGTGCTGGCGTAACCCTGGCGGGACGTGCCGAGCTTGGTGCTGACGAACAGCTCCGAGCGGTCCACCCCGGAGGCCGCGATGGCCCGGCCCACCACCGCTTCGTTGCCGTAGGCGGCGGCCGTGTCGATCAGGCGACAACCGCTCTCCAGCGCGGCCAGGATCGCAGCCTCGGTCTGCTCGTCGGACAGTTTGGCGACACCCAGTCCGAGGACGGGCATCGCCGTCCGGTCGTTCAAGGTGACCGCGGGTATTCGATTCAGGGTCTGGGTTGCGTATGAAATCGTCATTTGTCGACCTGCACTCTTTACGTTGTCTTCTTCATGTTTCGGGTCTATTTCGGTCGTCTTGCGTCACGCCTGATCGATGGTCTGCGGTTATCCACTCCTCGATGCTCGGCTGATTTGACCGGGTAAGCACGATGCGTTCCGCGGTATCCGACGGGGTGCGGTGCCGTGCGGGCGAAGTACGAATAGTGATGTGCGCATGTGGTTTACCACATTGATGACGCTGCGGCTGCCGACCCGGAGGGTCCGCCCAGGAAACACACTCACCGTGTTCCGTTATACCGCCGTGATCAAACTGAGGTCAAGCCGTAATAGGTCATGTTGGCGGAGAATTGTGACCCAACTCACGCCGATGCGCCGTTATAGCGCGATTGGCTGCTCGATTGGCGGCTACAGCGCGAGGCTACAGCGCGATTGGTGCGAGTCCACCGAATTCCGCAAGGGCGGCGATGAGTTCGTCGGCGATGCCGGGCGCCGCGGCGACGATCAGGCCACCGCCGTCAACCGGTTGATCCGGGTCCGGCAGCAGCACCCGCGCTCCCGACTCGGCCGCGATCAACGCACCCGCCGCATAGTCCCACCGCTTGAGTCCGTGCTCGTAGTAGGCGTCGAGGCGACCGGCTCCTACCATGCACAGATCCAGTGCCGCCGAACCGATGCGGCGCACGTCGCGCACGACCGGCAGTAGTCGGCCCAGCAGTGTGGCCTGCGCCGCGCGGCGCCGCGCCGCGTACCCGAACCCGGTGCCGAGCAGCGCGAGTGACAGGTCGTCGACATCGCTGCAATGCAGCGGCGTCAGCCCCTCACCGCCGGTCACATGCGCACCCAGACCGGAAGCCGCCGAGTAAACGCGGCCGCCGACGACGTCGGCCACCGCCCCGGCCTTGGACACCCCGCCGACGACCGCCGCCACCGACACCGCGTAGGCGGGAATCGCATACATGAAGTTCACGGTGCCGTCGATGGGGTCGAGAACCCAGGTAACCGCGTCGGGATCACGACCGGAGACGTCTCCGGACCCGCCACCCTCCTCACCGAGCACCGCATCACCCGGACGCAGCTGCGCCAGCCGACCCCGCAGCATCGCCTCGGTCTCGGTGTCGACCACGGTCACCGGATCGGTGGGGCTGCTTTTGGTCTGGACCTCAGCCTCCACCCGGCGGTCGGCGCCGAACACCTCGGGGCGCCGGCGTCGCACGAATTCGGCAGCCTCGGTGGCAAGCATTTCGGCCACCGAACGCAGTTGACCGGGCAGGTCGGCGGGTACGGTCATCAGCCCATCGCACCACATCCGCCCCGGTCGCCGCACCTGCCGCGGGCCGGCGAGCACCCGGCCGTTAGCCTCGATCTTTCGTGAAGGTGGGGGGGTGACGGGCGTGTAATGCACGGAAGTGCCTGTCCCGCTTGAGAAAATGTGACTTATCTAGGGTCCATGTTCGCAAGCGGGAAGGCACTCCGTAGGTGAAGCGTAGTCGTTGTGGTGGGTTTCGGGTCGAGGCAGGTCGCGAGTCGCTGATTTCCTCGACTGGTGCGTCGTTGCTGTTGCAGACTGCGCAGGTCAGCGGCTTGAGGACGGGTCTGTCGCGTCAGTTGGGGCCCTGGCGGGCGTGGCGCTCGACCCATGATCCGGGCAAGACGGTGTTGGATCTGGCCATTGCGATCGCACTCGGCGGTGACTGCCTGGCTGATGCGGCGCTGTTGCGCGCCCAGCCGGAGTTGTTCGGCGCGGTGGCCTCTGATCCCACGATCAGCCGACTCATCGACACTTTGGGCAGTGAGCCGACCCTGTCGATCGCGGCGATCCGTCGCGCTCGGGCGGCCGCTCGGGCCGCGGTGTGGCAGCTGTCCTCGCCGGTTCCTACCGCTGGGGAGCTGATCGTCGACCTGGATGCCACCTTGATCGGCGCACACTCAGAGAAAGAGAACGCAACCCCGACCTTCAAGCGTGGATTCGGATTTCACCCGATGATGGCGTTCGTCGATCACGGAGCCGGCGGCACCGGTGAACCGCTTGCTGCGATGCTGCGTCCCGGACGAGCCAATGCCAGCGACGCCGCCGACCAGATCGCGGTGCTCGACGCCGCATTGACCCAACTGCCCGAAGCGGTGCGCTCGCGAGTGCTGGTACGGGGCGACACCGGCTCTGGAGTCAAGGAGTTCCTCTGGCACGTCCACAACCTGGGCCTGTCCTACTCGGTCGGTGTCTACGGCCGCCAACCTGTCCTCGACGCCTTGGCCGTAGTTCCGCGCCAAGCCTGGCGCCGGGCACGCGAGGCTGACGGGCGCCCCCGCGACGGCGCTCAGGTCGCCGAACTGACCCGCTGGCTACCCGCAACCTTCCACGGGTGGCCACCCGGGATGAGGGTGATCGCCCGCCGGGAACGCCCGCATCCCGGCGCCCAGCTTCGCATCACCGATCAGCACGGCTGGCGCATCACCATGTTCGCTACCAACACCACCGGCGGGCGGATTGCCGACCTCGAAGTACGCCACCGACTGCGTGCCCGCGCTGAGGACCGCATCCGCACCCTCAAAGACACCGGACTGACCAACCTACCGCTACAAGCCTTCGGCAAGAACGAGATCTGGCTCGAGCTGGCCGCTCTGGCCTACGAGCTGCTGACCTGGACCCAACTGCTGGCCTGGCCCGATCATCCCGCCCGAAGCTGGGAGCCCAAACGATTACGGCTGCGGCTGCTGAGCGTGGCCGGCCGGATCATCACCACCGGCCGCCGCCACATCCTGCGCCTGAACCGACGATGGCCCTGGTCAGACCTGCTGATCAACGGACAGCAAAACCTCACCGCGCTCACCTGAATCCACCACCCCGACCCCAACGACCAAGGACCAGGAAAATCGGCGGCACAGCGCCGAGGACCACCCACGCCCA
>DASTNJ010000068.1:0-59341 GCA_035721065.1 Mycobacterium sp. | reverse complement strand
CACCGGGAGCGCGAATCGGGGTCGTTATCAACGATTTCGGCGAACTGAATGTGGATGCCGGCCTGGTCACCGGCCAAGTCGACGAGCCGGTGTCCATCGCCGGCGGCTGCATCTGCCATCTGCCGGATGACGGCGGGCTGGACGAGGCGCTGGAAAAGCTGACCGACCCGAAGCTCGCGCTCGACGCGATCATCATCGAGGCGAGCGGGGTGGCCGAGCCGGCGGCGGTATCGCGAGTGATTCGGTTCAGCGGGGTGGAGCGGATCCGCCACGGTGGTGTTGTGGACGTCATCGACGCAGCGGAGCACTTCGACACCGTCGACACGGGATCCGCCCCACCTCCGCGGTACGGCGTGGCCTCCCTGGTCGTGGTCAACAAGTTGGATCGAATCGCCGAGGATGCCCGCGCCGGGACCCTTCGTCGGGTCGAAGCCCGTGTCCGCCAACTGAATCCCGACGTTCACGTGGTGGGCGCGGTGGCCGGACGCGTGGATCCCCGGCTGCTCTACGACGTCAACGAGGGCTGCGAGGCCGGGCAGATGTCGTTTCGGGAGCTGCTCCTCGACGGGCCCGCCGGCACTCACGATGAGCACGATGACCACGTGCATGCGGCGTCGGTCACCGTGGTCGGCGACGGAGCCGTTGACCCGGGACCGCTCATCGACCTGCTCGAGCAGCCGCCGCAGGGCGTCTACCGGGTGAAGGGAACCGTCGCAATCGGCAAGCGTCACTACATCTTTAATGTGGTCGGGACGTCTGTCCATGTGACTACCGCTCCGGCGGGGACGGGGGCCAGCCACCTGGTCGCGATCGGCACGCACCTCGACACCGAGAATGTTCGCGCACTGCTGGAAGGGGCTCTTCGGCCATGTTCGGGGAAGGTGCCCGCCGCTGGGATGCGACGGTTGCAGCGGTTGCGGCAGTACAGCATCTAGATCGCAGCCTTATGACCAAGTGCTCTTTCACACCGGCGCGGGCCCGATGAATTCGACGCCTGCGCGAATCGCGGGGCGGTGCCGCAGGATTCGGAAATGCGCCAGCCGGCCGAGTCCCGCCGTCGTCATCAAGCGGGCGCCCGGCCATGCGGCGACGACCTTTTCGCTCGTCGCATAGGGAGTTTCGGGATCGTCGGGGTCGTGGATGACCAACAGCGGCGGATAGTCGGTGCGCTCGGCAATCCGGACCATGTTGGTGTCCTCCAGCGGCATGCCGATCCGGCGTTCAAGACGCCGATGCAGGCCAGCACGTATCCGTCGGCCAAAGTTGTGGCGCGCGGCGAAAAGATCCAGGTAGATCGGGAACTCCCCCATCGGTGCGAGGAACACCAACCGCCCAACCGTCGCGCCCCATGACGCCGCGAACGCGGTCGCGTTAGCCCCCAGCGAGTGGGCGACGACCGCGCGGGCCGGCCCGTGTGTCCGGATCATGGCGGCAACCGCTTCGGCGCACTCAATGGCGGTGGTGCGACCGGGTGCGAGCGCGCCCGGCTCGGACTCGTTATGGCTGGGCAGGTCGAAGGCGATGACACGGTGCCCGGATTCGACGAGCGGTTTGATGAACATGCCGAGGTGTGGGCGGCGCCCGCCCCAGCCGTGCACCAGATAGACCGGCGGCCCCTCGCCCCAGGACTCGCCCACGATCCGGTGCCCGTTCCAGTGCGCTTCCAGCGGCTGGCCGGGCGGGACGCCGGGCGGCATGCGCAGGCTGGACTCGATGACCGGTGGGGTACACCATAATTCGGTCGCCCACCGCGATCCGACTGCGGGCGCGACTCGCTCTAGTAGCCAGAACGCCCGCCGCACCCGAGTGGCAACCGGCGGTTGGACACCGGAACCCTCCACGTCGAGAACAATTGGGCTGGAAGCGCCGCCGCCACTCGAGGCAACGGGTTTCGCTTCGGCCGCGGTGCTGTGCGGGGCACTACCACCGTCGTCAGGGCTAGTCATCGAGGTTTCTGTCGCAAGCTCGTGTCATTTCTCCGGCCATCCGCGATGCGGCTGGGCTAGACGTGCCGGTACGGGTCCTTCGCAACGACCGCCGGCTATGCCGACGGCTGCCTCGGTGGCCGTTTGCGGCGGCGTTCGGGGTGCGCCCGGTTGTCGTCGATCTGCCGTTGCAGTGCCGCGTTGCGCAGATAGGCTTCCTCGGCCTTGGTGAGGACCGCCGCAGGCTCGAACACGATGGTGCCGTCAGGCTGTTCGGTGGCCAGGTAGCGGTCATGCCGGGCGAGTTTGCCAAGGCTGATTCGCCGCCGGTTATCGACGTCGATGATGACAGGGTCGGACATGTCCACATAATAACCAACTTTGGGTTGGTGGGGTAAACGGGTATTTTGGCGACGTGTTGGAGATGGACCCCGAGCCCTACGACCAACTCGTCGCGCTCAACCACACCGACCCGGCGCTGGCTGCCAAACTCAACGAGCAGCTCGACCTCATTGAGGCCGACCCCGCCGCCGCCAGGGTGCGCCGACGGCTCATCCGCCCCGGCCGATTATGGGCCATCTCCGTGGACGACTACCTAATCCTGTGGGATCTCGACGATGCGACTCCCGTCGTCCGCTACCTCGGACCCGACGTCCTGCGCTGATTACATCAGTGCCGGTGCTGAATGCACGTTGTCTGGTCAGGGCATGATCATCGGGATCAACCTGCGTGCGGAGCATCGCATCGCGCGGCGCGCGGAGTGGGCGCGGTTCTTCGTCGCCGAACTTGGAGCTGTCGGCTTGCTTGACGATCAGCAACCTGCCGCGAACCGGTAGGCCCGGCACACTTCGCCAAGCCGCTCGTCATCGAGCCGGCTGATGCGATTCATGAACCGCGAACGGTGGAGAGTGAACAAATTATCGAAGTTCGCGGCGCAGCGTCGCGGCAATCCGTCGTCGGCGTCGAGTGCGACCTCGGTGGGGATGCCCCTGACGGTTGTTGTCACGGGCGCAACCAGCAAGGAAGCCAGCCTCGACGTGAAGCGCTGCCGAGTCAGCACGAGGATGGGACGAACCTTGTCGCCCGGCACATCGGCCCACCACACGTCGCCACGGCTGATGACCGGGCCGCTCACTCCTGCCACGGCACCGAACTGAGGTCGACTTCAACCTCACCCGGAAGTTCGTCGTCGGGGTTGGCCTCAAGCCATCGCTTCTCAAGCTCACGTTCGATGAGGGCGGCGAGCGCTTCGTCCAGAAGCTGTGAGATATTCGCCGTGCCGGTTATCTGCTGGGCTTCTCGTAAGCGCTCGGGTGTGAGCGTCGCCGAGATCTTCGCCCTAGTCGTCATGACGCCAATGCTACGGAACATCCTCTCAAAGTGATGACCGGTCGCCCTGCCGGGCCGCAGCGTCTCGCCGAGCAGCGCCACACTTAGCACCGCAGCCTGCGCCAGCTCCACCAGCATCATCGTCGGTAAGGACGCGGTCAACGCACCGGCCCGAAACGACGACTGCCCGAACACCGTCCCCGCCAGCGCCAGACCCAACCATCCGTAAAACTCGGGTGACGCCAACAGGGGCCCCAGACCGCGGCCGAGCAGATCAACGACGAGCAGCAACACAGTCTGGCGCGATGGCGCGGCCCCTCATGACAACGTCGCCCGGCGAACACAGTCTCCTACCGTTCCAGGGGGTTGTCCGGGTATTGCTGCACCCAGTGGAAGCGGTGGCTGCGCAACGGGAAGCGGTCGAGATCAAAGCGTTTCAGCGTCATGGTCACCGGCCGACGGTTGAGGTGCCCGGAAAGTGCCAGCCGGTCGGGGCCGGGTCGCTCGACGGCCAGGACCGCCAAGCCCGGCGCGTCGAAAACGCTGATCCGGTGGGCACCGATGACCGCCGGCACCGTGACGAGTTCGCCGTCCATCCGCTGGTAGGTCAGCTTATCGGGGTCCTCGATGACGACCCGTTGCCACCGATCTTGCTGGGTGGTCAGCGGCGGCAAGACCGTGCCGTCGAGGCTGAACTCGGTCACCGCCCAGATGCCGTAGAGCTCAGGCTTGGGCGCACCGCCGCCGTAGTCGCGCCAATCCAGCCACGCGACCGACAGCGACCCGACTAATACCCAGGCGCCCAATGCGACCTGGAACGCGGTGGTGATCTTGGTGGCGCGCGGGTTGGTCAACAGTGCCGGCTGCGTGGCCGGCGGTGACGCCGTTTCCAGGATCAGCATGTTAGCCAGTCGCTTGGCTTGCGGAGCCAGCAGCACCACGGCCAGCCCGAGCAGCTGAAACGACAGGATCTTCACCGACACGTCGAACGTCATGTTCAGCACAAACACGTCTGCCATGGCGGCCACGGCCAAAAGCGCCCCCAAGGTCGCGGTGCGCGGCCAAAACAGCAACACCCCGGCGACAAGTTCGACCACACCGAGTGCGATCTCATACGGGTAGGAGCCGCCGACCTGCAGCCACAGCACCCAGGTTGGGCTCAGCGAGCCGTAGGGGCGCAGCAACGAGGTCAGCGGCGGCGCGGGCATCTGCACGGGGATGACTTTGATCGCCCCGTAGAAGAGCATCTGCCCGCCCAAACATATCCGGACGAACAGCAAAAACCAGGCGTGCAGGCGAGGGTAGGCGCGGCGGCGGCGGTCGGCCACGCTCCAGATCACGGTCGCGGTCAGCGCGATCACCACCACGATGAACATCAGCACCCACATGGCGGTCTGGTCGCCGCTGCGGGAATCGGGGTGCAGGGCCGCGTCGACCCCGAACACGTGCCGGCCCACCCATTCGGTGACCGGTCCCAGCGCGGTCATCTGCCACACCACCGCATCCGGGGGCAGCACCCAAGCCACGATCCCGGTGAACACGAACATGATCTGCGGGAACAGCAGGCAGAACAACCCGAAGTAGACCACGCAGAACCGGAAAACGACCCGGGCCGCAAGACACCAGCCCGGCGACCGGTCGCCGCCGGCGGGCGCCGCGACGTCGCCCGGTTGGGCGGCACTCAGCATAGGAACGGATTGCCGCGCCTGTGCCAGCTGGACCAGACCCTGCCCAGCAATGTCATCGTCGTGTCGTGGTCGAGCAGCCAGTGCCCGCCCTGCTCGACCAGCACCAGTGGCTGAGGCGCTGTGCCGGGCCAGGGCTTCGGCGTAGAGACAGTGGCTCCGGCGTAGTTGTTCGGTGCGGGTTGGATATCGGTGACGACGAAGCCGAGGGGTAAAGACCCATACGCTCCGTACCGGTTCGCGTGATCGTCGAGCACGGACAGTTCGTCGGGGGAAAGCCCGCCTGCGACCAGGCCGGACCTCACCGGGTCGGGGGTGGCGGGATCGGTCAACTGGTTCAGCAGTCCGGCCACCTCATCGGGGGTGGGTACGGGGCCGGCGCAGGCGGGCTGCCCGGGGTCCCCGCAGTCCGCATAGGCCGGTGCGGCGGTCACGACCGTTGCGGGTGCGGCGATCAGCGCCGCCGCCAGCGTCGCCCTCGCGATACCGCAGAACGTGGTCCACAGCATCTGTAGACGTTATCGCGAGCGGAACAAGGCCCTGCCAACCAAACCTTGAATCCGCCACACATTTGCGGATCAGGAGTGACCTGTGGCGGTGGTTGATGTTAGCGTATGCGCTAACATCATGGTGTTCCTCGCGTCGAGAAGATTGAAGCCAAGATGCGGGAGTCGGTGGCAAACGTGGCGTACGCCCCCCGGGTGAACATCCAGAACGACCACCGGAAGGCCAAGGCGTACCAGGTGCGGCAGGTCATCGCCGCACTGGACAAGCTCAATGCGATCGAGGAAGGGGAACGATGATGGGGCACTACACCTATCGGGCGGAGTGGTCGGCTGACGATAACGAGTATGTCGGCTTGTGCGCAGAGTTCCCGTCACTGTCCTGGCTGGCTCCGTCGGCGCACGAGGCGGTCGCCGGTATCGAGACGCTAGTCGGTGAAGTGGTTGAGGAGATGACCGCCGGCGACGAGGCCGTCCCCGAGCCATTAAGTGAGCGGCGCTACAACGGCAAGGTATTCATCCGCACCACGCCGGACCTACATCGTCGGCTCACCATCGAAGCGGCCGAGCGGGGCGTGTCGGTGAACCAGTGGGTCGTGCAACGACTGTCGTCTCGACAACCAGCCTGACACGACTGCCGCCCGACCCTGCCGGGGCGTGGTGGCCCTCAAACGGCAGATAACTGTTGGCGGGGTCGGCGTCAGGTCGGTTTGCTATGAACCACTGGGCTCAACTCACCTTGACGGGCAGGCCTCGGCGTGGAAGCGGCAATGGCTGGGTGGCAGCAACGCCGGCATCTGCACGGGACTGTGGGCCGAAATCTTGGCAACCCGAAACCGGCGGTTTACGTTGGAGCCAGCAGGCGGCCGCTCTCAGCGGCCAGGGGAGGTCGACACGGCGGCTCATCGGCGCATCAGGAACCTTAATCCGCGATCCCGAAAAGCCAGCGCGCGCCGCCGTGAGCGGATCGTCGGTTTTGGTGGGGTGACCGGCGCGTTGTTGACGTTCGGGTTGTCGCCGCTGGTCAACGCGCCGAGCGCACGTGCTGACGAGCTCGACCCGATCCTCGATTCGATTCTTGACTCGTTGTCGCCGCTTTCGAGCTCTGACCCCACGCTGGGCGCGGACACGAGCGGCTGGCTGGCGAGTCTGGATTCCGCGTTGGCCGGGGCGTCCAGTACGGATCCGGCCGGTGCGGCCGCCGCGGCCCTGGGCGGTGCTGGCGCGCTTTCCGGCGCCGACTCTGCCGGTGCGGGCAACGCGGTCGCGGCGGTGCTGGAGCAGGACTGGATCAACAGCACGCTGGGTCAACAGATCGACGGCGTGCTCAATTCGATGTATGCGCAGGCCGAACCCCTCGCGGCTTCCGGCAGCGGCGCCTGCGGGCTGATTTGTGACGGCGCGAACGGCACTGCGGGTGGCTCGCTGGCGGCGGCTGATGGTCAAGGCGGCGGGGTGTGGTTCGGCAACGGCGGCATGGGTGCCACCGATGCGGCCGGTGACGGCGGCACCGGCGGTGACGCCGGCTTGTTCGGCAACGGCGGCGCCGGCGGCGCCGGTGCGAATGCCACCACCCCCGGCGCCGACGGCGGCGACGGCGGGGCCGGCGGCAACGGCGGGACCTACTTCGGCAATGGCGGCGCGGGCGGCGCGGGCGGGACCGGGGCGACCGGTGTCGCCGGCGGCCCCGGCGGAGCCGGCGGCGCGGGGGGTACCGGAGGGGCTGCGACCGGCCTCTTCAGCAACGGCGGTGACGGCGGTGCGGGCGGCGACGGCGGTGAGGGCGGTGCCGGGACGCCCGATGGACCCACCGGGCTCGCCGGTGCCGGCGGCTTTGGCGGTGCCGGCGGGCCCTTCGGCGTCGCCGGTTCCCCGGGCGCCGATGGTGTCGGCGGCACGTTGCCCCCACCGCCGACGGTCACCGGCACGCTCCCCGACACGATCAGCGTCACGCAGCCCCAAGGGGTGGCGGTCGATCCCACCAACGGCGACGTCTACGTCACCGACTCCGACGCGGGCACCGTGTCGGTGATCGACCCGCACACCAACACCGTCATCGACGGCGTCACCGTCGGCGTGAACCCGGACGCGGCGGCGTTCGACCCCGCCAACGGCGACGTCTACGTGCTCGACAACAACAACGAGACGCTGTTGGTGCACGGTGAGGTGTCGGTGATCGACCCGCACACCAACACCGTCGTCGCCAACATCCCCGTCGGCCACGATCCGTTCGCGGTGGCGGTCGACCCCACCAACGGAGACCTCTACGTCACCAACACCGACATCAACACGGTGACGGTGATCGACCCGCACACCAACACCGTCATCGACACCATCCCCGTCGGCTCCGATCCGCAAGGGGTGGCGTTCGACCCCGTCAACGGCGACGTCTACGTCGCCAACGAGGCCGGTGGCGGGGTATCGGTGATCAACCCGGACACCAACACCGTCATCGACACTGCCTACGCCGGCCCCAGTGCGTCGGCGGTGGCGATCGATCCCACCAACGGAGACGTCTACGTCGTGCAGGAGTACAACCACGGCGCGGAGGTGATTGACCCAAGCACAAACACCGGCACCGCCCTTGCCGACGTCGCCGTCCATCCGGCCGCGATAGCCTTCGACCCCACCGACGGCGAGTTCTACATCACCGATGCGGGCAGCGGCCTGGTGGTGGTGCTCGACCCGAACACCAACACCGTTACCGACACCATCACCGTCGGCTCCGATCCGCAAGGGTTGGCGTTCGACCCCGCCAACGGCGACTTCTACGTCGCCGACAAGGGCAGCGGGGAGGTGTCGGTGATCAATCCGGGCTGATGCGGCGCCGCTCGACTCCGCTCAGCGCGCCATATTGGTGAACCGCGACAGGTGCAGCTGGTGGGCCACCGTGACGGTCTTGGTGGGGCCGTTGCGGTGCTTGGCCAGGATCAGGTCCGCCTCGCCGCCACGCGGGTCGTCGCGCTCGAAGGCGTCGGGGCGGTGCAGCAGCACCACCATGTCCGCATCCTGCTCGAGCGAGTTGTGCACGTTAACCCCGTTGGCGACGAAGTTGTGCGTGCCGCTGACCGTTCCGTCGTAGACGTCGTGCTCGCCGATGCTGGTGATCTCCACGATCGAGTCCCAGAACACGTCGCTGGTGGCCAGCGCGTGGATGCTCCGATCTTCGAGCAGGGTGGCCGTCCGCTGCAGCCGCGACCGACTCGGCGCGTGCTTCCACATGGTCGACCCGCAGAACTGGATGCCCATGCTCGCCGCGAACTGCCGGTGCGTCATGTGCTTGTCGGCCAACAACTCTCGCACCTTCATCCAGACCTCTTTGGGCACCGTGTCCAGGTTCGGCCGGCGGGTCAGGGTCTCCAGGTGGCTGAGCACCTCACCGGCCGCACTCGCCTGCGCCCCCTGCGCCCCGACATGCCGGAGGAACCGGGCCTGGTTCTCCGACCCGTAGACGTACAGGTGCCACGAGTCGCGGTAACCGGCGTTGCGGATCCGCTTGATTCGGGCGAAGACACCCACCCGCAGCAGCAATGCGGCAACGTCGTCGATCAGGCGCCGGCTGGTCGACGCGCAGTAGATGCGCGCCTGGCCGGACCTGGCGTCCCAGCGCACCGACCCGTCGGTGGCCCACAGGTGCCGCAGGAACAGCGCCACCTGATCGCCTGCCAGCGCGAAAACCCGCTGCGGCACGAACTTTTCATGGCTGCGCAGGCCGAACACGCCGAGCTCGTCCAACCACGCCGCAATCGGATTGCGCCGACCGTGCGTCAGGTGGTACGGCGCCGGCAGCCGCAGCGTGGTCGCCCGGGCGGTCGGGTAGTCGTGGCGCACCGCGGTCACGCCGAAGTGCGCGGCGGAACTCGTCACCGCGGCGAGGTTCTCCTCGTCGATGCTCGCGTACCGGATCGGCTGGTTCTTCAGGCACGAACCGTCGCCGATCATGTGCGCCAGCAGAACCACCTCGGCGTCGTCCATCCGCCGGGTGTGCACCGGATCGGGTACCCACCGCGGCGCTGCGATTCGGTCACCGATCTTGAGCTGCCCCAACGCGACCCAGCCGTCCAGGGTCATGAACGGATGGTTGGCGGTGGCCTCCACCTCACGGCCGGACGCCAGGCGCAGCTTGAATACCTCGCGGTGCCCACTGGGGAAGACGTTGGTCATCCGCTGGGCGACCATCCGCATCTGCTCGTCCAGCGACCACACCAGCGGCCGCTCACCGGTGCGGATCAGCTCGCCCAGTGTCACCTCGGCCCCGGTATCGGCGCGCAGGATGCGCGTCGAAGCGGTCAGACATCCCGACTCGCGCAGGTCGGAAAGCATCGGCCGTTTATCGGTGCGTTGCTCGGGCCCGCGGTTGAGCTGGCTGATCGCCACCACCGGCAGCTCCAGTTCTTTGGCCAACAACTTGAGATTGCGCGAGAACTCCGACACTTCGACCTGCCTTGACTCGAATTTTTTTCCCGAGGTCATCAGCTGTAGGTAATCCACCACCACCAGGCGCAGGTCGGCCTTCTGCCGCAGTCGCCGTGCCTTGGCGCGGATCTCCATCATGGTCAGGTTGGGTGAATCGTCGATGTAGAGCGGGGCCTCACTGATCTCGCTCATCCGCCGCGCCAGCCGGGTCCAGTCGTCGTCGCTCATCCGGCCCGATCGCATGTCGGCGAGTTTGATCTTGGCCTCGGCGGACAGCAGCCGCATGACGATCTCGGACTTGCTCATCTCCAGCGAGAAGATCACGCTGGCCTGCCGGCTCTTGATCGAGCAGGCCCGCATGAAGTCGAGTCCGAGGGTGGAGTTGTGAGTGGGGATCATCCCGCTGCCGGCCAGATACAGATGCGCGGGGTTGTCCACTTGCACACAGCGCACCGCGACGCTTTGCACCCGTCGCACCGCGTCGACCGCCAGCGCCGGTGCCAGCACGGCGGTACCGCCGCGTTCCAACCGGTTCATCGAGCCCGCGGCCGGAATGCCGTCGAGCCCGCAGCGCAACTGTGTCGTGGTGCGGACACCGTGGCCCGTCAGCCACTGGTGCTGTGCGTCCGCGACGATCACGGTGCCGTCGGAGAATTCGACTTCGTAGCAGGGCCGGCCCAGCATCACCCCGGTAGCGGCCACCACCCGCGTCGGCCGCCCGTCGGCACCCAGCAACTCGTCCCCGACGGCGACGTCACCCATGGTGGTCCACCCCCTCGGCGTCGGCAGCGGGGTGTCCAGCGCGAGCGCCTTCCCCATCCCGGGCCGCGCCGCGACGATGATCATCTGCCCGGGGTGCAGACCGTTGGTCACGTCGTCGAGGTCGTTGAAACCGGTCGGCACGCCACGTGCCAGCCCGCCGCCGGAGGCGATGGCGTCGATCTCGTCCATCGTCGGCTGCAGCAGATCCTCCAGCGGGACGAAGTCCTCCGACATCCGCCGGTCGGTCACGTCGTAGATCTCGGCCTGCGCCCGGTCGACGACCTCCGCGACATCGGCGCCCTCGGCGCCGGCGTAGCCGTACTGCACCACCCGGGTGCCGGCCTCCACCAGGCGGCGCAGCAGCGCCTTCTCCGCGACGATGCCCGCGTAGTACCCGGCGTTGGCCGCCGTCGGCACGGTGGAGATCAGCGTGTGCAGATAGGGCGCGCCGCCCACCCGGCGCAGCAGCCCGCGGCGGTCCAGTTCGGCGGCGACGGTCACCGCGTCGGCCGGTTCACCGCGCCCGTAGAGGTCCAGGATCGCGTCGTAGACGTTCTGGTGCACCGGGCGGTAGAAGTCCCCGGGCCGCAGTCGCTCCAGGACGTCGGCGATCGCGTCCTTGCTCAGCAGCATGCCGCCCAGCACCGACTGTTCGGCCGCCTGATCCTGCGGGGGCTGACGACCGATGCCCTCATCCGGCGGCGGAGCATCGGGGCCGGCGTGGCCCAGATCGTCGACGACCGCCATCCGCTCCGACCTCCTTCACTCGAACGTACATTCGGTCAAAGCTACGTCGGCGCACCGACACTCCGGTCGCATCCGGTGCCGACGCCCACCCCGACTGCCCCGCGACGGGTAGACCGTAAATGTTGTCAGCGGCGGCGCAAAATGTGCCTGTTGATGAATCGGTGGATGACATGTGCACACCCACTCACAACCGTGTTGGCGGGGTGGGGAGCAGTTGTGCACCGGCCGCCCGCGACGGCGCGTCACCGCAGGCCAGGGTGGTTAAACTCGCGTCGTCCGCTGTGAATTCACCATGCTCCGGCGTGTCGGGTCAGGTTGTCATTTCGGGCGTGTTGCGCAGCGCCCGGGCGCGCGTCCCCGACAGCAAACCCCCCGGGGCGTGCTGCTCGGTGCCCCGGGGGTTTGCGGACGCTGTTGACTTCAGTTCGCCGCAGCGACCTCGAGGGTGACCTGGACGTCGACGCCCGTGTGCAGGTGCACCGACACCGGGTGGCTGCCGACCGTCTTGATGTGCGTTTTGGGCAGCCGGATGATCCGCTTGTCCAGGTTCGGCCCGCCCGCCTTCTTGATCGCGGCGACCACGTCCCCGGCGGTGACCGAACCGAACAGCTTGCCGGAGTCCCCGGCCGCCTTCACCGGCAGCGAAACCGGGCCCAGCGCCTCGATCGCCGCCTTGATCTCGGCCGCGTGCTCCAGGTCGCGCACGGTTTTGGATTCGCGGGCGCGGCGGATGTCGTCGGCCTGCTTCTGCGCGCCGCGCGAGGCCACGATCGCCAAGTCCCGCGGCAGCAGGTAGTTGCGCCCGTATCCGTCCTTGACCTCGACCGTGTCTCCGGCCGCGCCGAGATGCTCGACGTCGGTGGTCAGAATCAGCTTCATCGTTGGGTACCTTCTTCGTCAGTCTTCGTCAGTCCTCATGCGGGATCAGCGCGCCGATGAGGTGAACGGCAGCAGTGCCACCTCGCGGGCGTTCTTCACCGCCAGCGCGATGTCGCGCTGGTGCTGCACGCAGTTGCCGGTGACGCGGCGGGCGCGGATCTTGCCCCGCTCGCTGATGTAGGTGCGCAGCAGCGTGGTGTCCTTGTAGTCGATCGTCTGGCTCTTGGCGGAGCAGAACGCGCACTTGCGCGCCTTGATCGGCTTCTCGGGCGCCGGGCGCCGCTTGTTGGATTTGGCCATCTGTAGTAATCGCTTCCGTGTTGTCGTTCGCTGTGTGTCAGAAGGGCGGTTCGTCGCCGCCACCGCCGAACGAGCCCGACGCGGGCGCACTGCCCCACGGGTCGTCGGCCGGTCCGTCGGCGGACCCGGACGGCGCTGCCGGCGCGGACGGGGCGCCGCCACCGAAGCCACCGCCGCCACCGCCGCGGCTGGTCTTGTTGATCTTGGCGGTCGCGTACCGCAGCGACGGGCCGATCTCGTCCACCTCGACCTCGACCACGGTGCGCTTCTCGCCCTCGCGAGTCTCATACGAGCGCTGCTTGAGCCGCCCGGTGAGGATCACCCGCGACCCGCGGGTCAGGCTCTCGGCCAGGTTCTCGGCGTACTCGCGCCAGATGCTGCACCGCAGGAACAGCGCCTCGCCGTCCTTCCACTCCCCGCTCTGGCGGTCGTAGATGCGCGGCGTGGACGCGACCGTGAAGTTGGCCACGGCCGCTCCGGACGCGGTGAACCGCAGTTCGGGGTCGGCGGTCAGGTTGCCGACGACGGTGATCGTGGTGTCACCAGCCACAGGACCCTCCTGGAAGTGGTTGCGATGGTTGCATGTTTGCGGGCGAGCCTACGCAGCGGCCGCCGATGCGGCCAGCCACCGCTGAACGCTACGACTTGTCGGTGCGCATCACCTTGGTGCGCAACACCGATTCGTTGAGGCCGAGTTGACGGTCCAGTTCGGACACCGTGGCCGGCGCCGCCTTGACGTCGATCACCGCGTAGATGCCCTCGGCGTGCTTGGCGATCTCGTAGGCCAGCCGGCGCTTGCCCCAGATGTCCACCTTCTCCACGGTGCCGCCGTCCTTGCGGACGACGTTGAGGAAGGTCTCCAGCGACGGTGCAACGGTGCGCTCGTCGAGAGTGGGGTCGAGAATGACCATGATTTCGTAGGGACGCATCGGAACCTCATCACCTCCTATGGTCGTGTACGGCCACGAACGTGTTTCGTGGCAGGAGGTCGCCTGCGTCGGCAACGCGGATCAGGCTACCGGAGGCTGGGCTGCGACGCGAAATCGGCGGCCTGCCGCGGCTGCGGCAGGTGCGCTGTCCGTCGCCTCAATTGCTTGGGCAACCAGGCCGGCGGCGCGTCGGCGGCCCGGTCGAACACCCCGCCGGCCGGGTCGTCCTGGCGGCCGCGCCAGCGCACCAGATCCTGGGCGGGCCGGTAGATCTGCCGCAGCACCAGCACACACAGAACCACCACCGCGATGTCGCGCAGCAGCACCGTCGTGGTGAACCACTGCTCCGGCAGGCCTCGGCTGCGCACGCTGTAGAGGTAGTACATCCGCGGCACCCACACCAGGGCGTCGATCGTCATCCAGGCCAGCAGCAGTCGCCGGTGCGGCAACGCCAGCACCGCCAGCGGCGCCAGCCACAGCGAGAACTGCGGGCTCCACACCTTGTTGGTCAACAGGAAGGCCGCCACCACCAGGAAGGCGAGCTGGGCCAGCCGCGGCCGGGTCGGCGCGGTCAGCGCGACATAGCCGATCCCGGCACAGCACAGCGCGAACGACACCCCCACCACGATGTTCAGCACCAGCGGCGGTTCCCAGAAGCCCTGGTGCGGGTCGAGCCCGCGCCAACCGGTGAACGACCGCACCACATTGAACAGCGAGTCCATGTCGTCGCCGCGGCGGCTGTTCAGCCGGAAGAACTCCGACCAGCCGCGCGGGAAGGCCAGCAACACCGGGAGGTTCACCAACAGCCAGGCCGCTGCCGTCGCCGCCGCGGTGCGGCCCACCTCGCGCAGCCGACCGGTGCGCAATCCCAGCACCAGCAGCGGCCCCAGGAACAACACCGGGTAGAGCTTGGCCGCCGCGCCTAGGCCGATCAGCACCCCGGCCAGCACCGGCTTGCGCCGGGCCCACGCCAGCAGCCCGCCGACGGCCAAGCCGGTGGCCAGCGCGTCGAAGTTGGTGAAGATCTGGAAGATCACCAGCGGCGACGCCGCCACCAGCGCCGCATCCCAGATGCGCCGGCCGGCCAGGCCGGCGGTCGCCCACACCGTCGCCAGCCACGCCAGCGCCAGCCCGAGCGCCGCGACGTCGAAGAACACCACCACCTCGGCGACTCCGTTCAGCGCCGAGAATCCGGTCAGCCTGCCCACCTCGGTATACGTCTTGGCCAACGCCATCGCCAGGTACTGGTAGACCCCGGTCAGCACCGGATACTCCATGTACCGCACCGCGAGCAGGCCGTCGTAGCGCACCTGCGGCCGGCCGGCGTGGTCGGTCTCGATCCAGCTGGACTTGTACGGGAACCTGCCCCGGCTCAACAGCTCCGCGCCGTAGAGCGGCACGGTGTCCGAGTAGCACAGCTGGTAGTAGGCGCGTTCGCTGTCCCAGTTGGCCACCCGCTGGTCCGCGGTGCCGGTGCCCACGGTCTGCAGGCAAGGCGCCTTGGTCGCCCAGCCCAGTGCCAGGAAGATCACGCCGATCACGAACATCACCCGCACCGGGGTGAGGAACCGAGCGCGCCCGATCAGCGCGTGCCGGCCCACCGGGCCGCCGATCGTGTCCGACAGCGCCCGGCCGAGCCGATCGGTGCGGCTGGGCAAGTCGCGGCCATCGGCGCTGCGCAGGTCAGCCGCGAGTGGCCGCGGCGAAACCGTGACGCGGCGGGTCCCGGCGCCGGTCACGGCGGCGGCGGCGGTGCCTCCGGCGCCGGCGGAGGCGGCGGGGGCGGTGGCTCCGGTGCCGGCAGCGGAGGTGGCGGCGGCGGCTGCGGCGCCCACGGTGGTGGCGGCGGCGCCCACGGATTCCACCCCTCCGGAGCCCACGGCGGTCCGGGCGGCGGCAGCGACGGCAGCGGCGGCAGGTCCGACTGCGGCTGCGGCGGTGGCGGCGGCGGGGCGGGTACCCCCGCGAACCCGCCGACCTCGGTCGGGGTGGGGAAGCTCTCGATCTTGCTGCCCTGCAGGGCGGCGTCCATGGTCGACTTCCAGATGTCGGCCGGGATGCCCGCGCCGTAGACCGGCCCGCCCCACTGGTTCTTCAGCGGCTCGTCGCCACCGGTGGTGCCCACCCACACCGCCGTCGACAGCGACGGCGTGAAGCCGACCATCCAGGCGTCCCGGTTGGCGCCGGTGTCGCCCAACTGCGTGGTACCGGTCTTGGACGCCGCCGGACGTCCCCCGGCCAGCGGATGGCCGGACCAGGCGGGGATCGGCGCCATCGCGGCGGTGACGTTGTCGGCGACCGCCTTGGGGATGCGCTGCTCACCGGTGTCGCCGGCGCTGGCGGCGTCGAACAGCACCCGGCCGGTGTTGTCGACGACCTTCTGCACGAAGTGCGGCGGGTGGTAGATGCCCGAGTCTGCCAGCGTCGCGTAGGCCGACGCCATGTCGATCACCCGGGTCTGGTACTGCCCCAGCACCACCCCGCCTTCGGGCGGACCCCCGTCCTGGGACAGCGTGTGCGGCACCCCGGGGAAGCTCTCGGCGACACCGGCCTGGTGGGCCGCGTCGGCGACGTCCTGCGCGCCGTTGCGCAACTTGAGCATCAGCCGGTAGTAGACGGTGTTGAGGGAGCGCTTGAGCGCCTCGGCGATGTTGCAGACGCCGCAGCTGTCACCACTGGAGTTGGTGATCTTGATCTTGCCGTGCTCGACGGTCAGCGGCGAACTGTCGAGCTCGTAGCCCAGGCCGATGTTCTGTTCCAGCGCCGCGATCAGCCCGAACACCTTGAACGACGACCCGGTCTGCAACCCCGCCTGAGCGAAGTCGAAGCCGGCGCCGTCGGATCCGCCGTAGTAGGCCCGCACCGCACCGCTGCGCGGATCGATGGCCACCACCGCGGCCCGCATGTTCGGTATCTGCCCCTTGAGGTAGGTCGCCACCGCGTTTTCGGCGGCCTGCTGGTCGTCCTGGTCGATGGTGGTGGTGATCTGCAGCCCCTGCGTGTTCAAGGTCTGCTCGTCGATGTCGAACATGTCGAGCAGTTCCCGGGTCACCTGGCGCTGAATCAACCCGTCGGGGCCGGTGGTCTGGTTCTCGTCGCGGGCCTTGTCCGGCGGCGCGGTCTCCGGGAAGAACTGCTGGTCTCGTTCGCTGCGCGACAGCGCACCGGTCTCCACCATGCCGTCGAGCACCCAGTTCCACCGGCGCTCCGCGCCTTCGCGGTTGACGTCCGGATCCAGCGAGGACGGCCGCTGGATCACCGCCGCCAGCAGCGCCCCCTCCGCCACGGTGAGCTGCTCGACCGGCTTGTCGAAGTAGGCCTTCGAGGCCGCGCTGATCCCGTAGGCGCTGCGACCGAAGTAGATGATGTTCAGGTAGGCCTGCAGCACGTCGTCTTTGGACCACGACTTGGACATCTTGGCGGCGATCACCAGTTCCTTCGCCTTGCGCAGCAATCCGCCCATGCCGGTTCGCTGCGCGCCGACCAGCGCGTTCTTGACGTACTGCTGGGTGATGGTCGACCCGCCCTGCAGGTCGCCGCCGAAGAGGTTGTTCTTCGCCGCCCGAACGAAGCCGGAGAACGAGAAGCCGGGGTTGGTGTAGAAGTCGCGGTCCTCGGCAGCCAGCACGGCGTCGCGCACATGCACCGGCACCTGCTCGAGTTTCACGTCGACCCGGTTGCCTTCCGGCGGAATGATCCTGCCGAGTTCCGTGCCGTCGCTGAACAGCACGGTGGACACCTGGTTGGTGACGATGTCGCCCGGCTGCGGGATCTCGACCATCGAGTAGGCCATCGCGAAGGTGATGATCGGCAGGGCCAGCAGCACCACGGCGGCGGCGTAGATCCCGCGCCGGACCCACGTCCAGTTCAGTCGGTGCAGATCCTCGCGCAGCGCACGCACGACGCCGCCATCGTCGAGCGCCGCCTCGCCGGGGCGCCCGCCGCCACCGGGTCCGCCGGTACCCGGCTTGCGCACCCGCACCGGCGGGGTGTCCTCGACGGCCGGTTTCCGCGGTTGTCGTTCGGAACCCGCCTTGCCGATGCCGTCCAGCGCGGCTTTGACGTCCTCGATCGGATCCCGCAGGTCGATCCCCTCGGTCACGGCGTCGTCGTCGCTGATCGTCGTCGTGACCTCCGACGCGCTCTCCGGTTCCGGCTCCCGCGGGGCTGTCGGGTCCGCCCCGCCGGCGTCAGCCTCGTTCTTCGCCGTCTGTGCGGGCGCCGCTCTGGGCGGTCGCGCGGGCGCCGATTTGCGTGGCCGGGCCGGCGTCGTTTTGCGCGGCCGGGCACTGCGCGGTGCCGCGGGCTGCTTCCTCGGTGCACCTTCGGGCTTCGACTCCTCCGACCCCTCGGAGTCCGGCCGGCCGGTGTCGTCCTGGCTATTCACCGGCCGTGCGGGCGCCGCGCGCCGTCCGCCTGGTACCGGATCCCCCGGGCGGACGCGCCGAGCCGAGCACGTACGACTTCACCAAATGATTCCAGCTGCAGGTCCGGCAGACCTCGACCACGTGCACGGAGAACTCCGGGAAGCGAACGGCCAGCAGCACCAGTTCCTCGGCGGTGCGGGCCGACCCCGACACCGCACCCAGATGGTCGCCGAACACCCAGGACACCAGCGTGAGCTGTTCCTTGCGGCAGATCGGGCACATGGTCGAGCTGACCTTGCCGTGGAACTTCGCGGCGCGCAGCAGATACGGGTTGGCGTCGCAGACTTCCGACACCCCGGTGCGCCCGGAGTAGACCTCGGCCAGCAGGGCACGGCGCCGGAGCGCGTAATCCACCACCTGTCGCTGCAGTCGCACGGTGACCAGAATACGTCGGCTCCGCGCCGGAGAGGTGCAGACGGGGACGGTCCGCGGCCCGATGATGCCGCGCACCGCGCCGCCGGTCGGGTGGCGAGCTCCGCACGGAGCAGAAGTTTGTGCCGTTTATATCGACGCGATACTATGCCGCGAAGCGTCGTAGCGGGGTAACGACCGACATAAGGAGGTGGCCCGGGTGCTTGAGCTTGCCATCCTTGGCCTCCTGCTCGAGTCGCCCATGCACGGTTATGAATTGCGCAAACGGCTGACCGGTCTGCTCGGCGCGTTTCGTGCGTTCTCCTACGGTTCGCTGTACCCGGCGCTGCGCCGGATGCAGGGCGCGGGACTGATCGCCGAGAACACCGGCCCCACCGGGACGCCGGTCCGGCGGGCCCGGCGGGTGTATCAGCTGACCGCCTCCGGCCGGCGGCGGTTCACCGAGTTGGTTGCCGACACCGGTCCGCAGAACTACACCGACGACGGCTTCGGTGTGCACCTGGCCTTCTTCAACCGCACCCCGGCCGAGGCCCGGATGCGGATTCTGGAGGGCCGGCGCCGTCAGGTGGAGGAGCGCCGGGAAGGCCTGCGCGACGCGGTGGCCCGGGCCGGAAGTTCGTTCGACCGGTACACCCGGCAACTGCACCAGCTCGGCCTGGAGTCCAGCGAACGGGAAGTCAAATGGCTCAACGAGCTGATCGCCGCGGAACGCGTCGCGCAGCGCCGGGCCGAATCGACCAATGCGGACCGGTCCGGCACCTAGCCGAACCGCCCGCCACACAACAGCAGATGAGACAACAGCAAATCGGTAGTAGGTAGAAGAAGGAGAGAACGTCCCGATGAGTGAGCAAAACGGCGCCGTGGCGTCGACGGAGGTACGGGTCGCCATTGTCGGCGTCGGTAACTGCGCGTCCTCGCTGGTGCAGGGCGTCCAGTACTACCAGGATGCCGACGAGAACTCGGCCGTGCCCGGCCTGATGCACGTGCGGTTCGGCCAGTACCACGTGCGCGACGTCAAGTTCGTCGCCGCGTTCGACGTGGACGCCAAGAAGGTGGGTTTCGATCTCTCCGAGGCGATCTTCGCGTCGGAGAACAACACCATCAAGATCGCCGACGTGCCGCCCACTGATGTGATCGTGCAGCGCGGCCCGACCCTGGACGGCATCGGCAAGTACTACGCCGACACCATCGAGATCTCCGACGCCGAGGCCGTCGACGTGGTCGCCGCCCTGCGTGACGCGCGGGTGGACGTCCTGGTGTCCTACCTGCCGGTGGGCTCCGACGAGGCCGACAAGTTCTACGCCCAGTGCGCCATCGACGCCGGCGTGGCGTTCGTCAACGCGCTGCCGGTGTTCATCGCCTCCGACCCGGTGTGGGCGAAGAAGTTCGCCGACGCCGGCGTGCCGATCGTCGGCGACGACATCAAGAGCCAGGTCGGCGCGACGATCACCCACCGGGTGATGGCCAAGCTGTTCGAGGACCGCGGTGTCACGCTGGACCGCACCTACCAGCTCAACGTCGGCGGCAACATGGACTTCAAGAACATGCTGGAGCGCGAGCGGCTGGAGTCGAAGAAGGTCTCCAAGACGCAGGCGGTCACGTCCAACCTGACCGGTTCGCTGGCCGGCAAGGTCGAGGACAAGAACGTGCACATCGGCCCGTCGGATCACGTGGCCTGGCTGGACGACCGCAAGTGGGCCTACGTGCGGCTGGAGGGCCGGGCGTTCGGCGACGCGCCGCTGAACCTGGAGTACAAGCTCGAGGTGTGGGACTCGCCGAACTCGGCCGGCATCATCATCGACGCGGTGCGGGCGGCCAAGATCGCCAAGGACCGCGGCATCGGCGGTCCGATCGTGCCCGCGTCGGCCTACCTGATGAAGAGCCCGCCGGAGCAACTGGCCGACGACGTCGCGCGCGCCCAGCTCGAGGAATTCATCCTCGGCTGACGCGTTGACTCTGCGTTGACCAGGCAAGCTACTCGCACTTCTTCATGGTGCGCGCAGGGTCAACGCCGATGAGGCGGGTGGCGGCCGTGCTGGCCGTGCTCCTCATCGGCGGCAGCCTGAGTTGGGCGCCGCCCGCGACGGCGGTACCCGATCAGTGCCGGCCGGTCGGCGAGGCCGGCGCCCTGGCGCTGCCGCCCAAGCTGGCCAACGCCAAACGCCCGCGCGAGGACAAATACACCACGGCCGGCGTCGAGCCGCTGAGCTCGGTGGAGATCGGCAAGCTCGGGCTGGGCACCCCCGGCGTGCTGACCGTCGGCACCCAGTCGCAGAGCCCGCCGGCCACCTGCCTCAACAGCGCCGGGCACTACACCGGATTCGACAACGAACTGCTGCGCGCCATCGCGCACAAGCTGGGCCTGCGGGTCAGCTTCGTCGGCACCGACTTCTTCGGCATGCTCGCCCAGGTCGCGTCGGGGCGGTTCGACGTGGGCTCGGCGTCGATCACCGCGACCGACGCCCGCCGGCGGACCGTGGCCTTCACCAACGGCTACAACTTCGGCTACATGGCCCTGGTGGTGCCGGCCGGCTCACCGGTCGACGGGTTCGACGGCCTGGCCGCCGGGCAGCGCATCGGGGTGGTCCAGGGCACCGTGGAGGACGCCTACGTCGTCGACGCGCTGGAACTGCAGCCGGTCCGGTTCCCCGACCACAACACCCTGTACGCCAGCCTCAAAAGCCACCAGGTCGACGCCTGGGTCGCGCCGGCGCTGCAGGCACTCAACACGATTCATCCCGGCGACCCGGCCCGGATCGTCGGCTACACATTCTCGCCCGGCAACTTCGAGGCGTACGCCGTCGCCAAGGGGAACCGGCCGCTGCTGGCCGCGCTCAACGCGGGCTTGGACGCGGTGATCGCCGACGGCACCTGGTCGCAGCTGTACACCGACTGGGTGCCGCGACCGCTGCCGCCCGGCTGGAAGCCCGGGTCCAAAGAGGCGGCCACCCCGCATCTGCCGCCGTTCGCGATGATCGCCGAGCACCAGCACGACGCCCAGACCGCGGCGCCCGCACCGAAGTCGACACTGGCCCAACTCCGGGATTCCTTCTTCGACTGGCAGCTGTACGCCGAGGCGCTGCCGGTGCTGGTCACCGTCGGGTTGCCCAACACGCTGATCCTGACCATCCTCGGCGGCGCCCTCGGCACGATCGCGGGCATGGCGCTGGCCGTCGCCGGGCTGTCCCGGTCTCGCTGGCTGCGCTGGCCGGCGCGGGTGTACACCGACATCTTCCGCGGCCTGCCCGAGGTGCTGATCATCTTGTTCATCGGGCTGGCCCTCGGGCCGCTGGTGGGCGGGCTGACCGGCAACAACCCCTACCCGCTGGGCATCGTGGCGCTGGGCCTGACCGCCGCCGCCTATGTCGGCGAAATCCTGCGCTCCGGCATTCAAAGCGTCGAATCCGGGCAACTGGAGGCCGCCCGTGCGCTCGGCTTCGGCTACCCCTCGGCGATGCGCCTGGTGGTCATCCCGCAGGGCGTCCGGCGGGTGCTGCCCGCGCTGGTCAACCAGTTCATCGCGCTGCTCAAGGCGTCCGCGCTGCTGTACTTCCTCGGGCTGATCGCCGGCCAGCGGGAGCTGTTCCAGGTCGGCCGCGACTTCAACGCCCAGACCGGGAGCCTGTCCCCGCTGGTGGCTGCGGGCCTGCTCTACCTGGCGCTGACCATCCCGCTGACCCACCTGGTGAACTTCATCGACGACCGGCTGCGCCGCGGCCGGCCCGGCGAGCTGGAGGACGACCTGATCACCGCCACCGCCGGCCAGGAGATGACGTGACCCCAGCGGACGGTCGGCGGCAGCCGGTTTCGCTGGCGGGCAAGGACATTCACCTGGCGTTCGGCCGCAACAGGGTGCTGCGCGGGGTCGACCTGGAGGTTCCCGCCGGCAGCACCGTCGCGGTGATCGGGCCGTCCGGTTCCGGCAAGTCGACCATGCTGCGGACGCTGAACCGGCTCTACGAACCCGACCGCGGCGACGTGCTGCTGGACGGCCGGTCGGTGCTGCACGACGACCCCGACGTGGTGCGTCAGCGCATCGGCATGGTGTTCCAGCATTTCAACCTGTTCCCGCACCGCAGTGTGCTGGACAACGTGACGCTGGCACCACGGCGGCTGCGCCGGCTCTCCGCCGACGAAGCCCGGGAGCTGGCTTTGGCCCAACTGGACCGGGTCGGGCTGAAAAACAAGGCGGGGGTGCGCCCGGGCACCCTCTCCGGCGGCCAGCAGCAGCGGGTCGCGATCGCCCGCGCGCTGGCGATGGAGCCCGAGGTGATGCTGTTCGACGAGGCCACCTCGGCGCTGGACCCCGAACTGGTCAAGGGCGTCCTGTCGCTGATCGCCGAGCTCGGCGCGGACGGGATGACGATGGTCATGGTCACCCACGAGATGGCGTTCGCCCGGTCGACCTCGGACACGGTCGTCTTCATGGACCACGGCCAGGTGGTGGAGTCGGGTCCGCCGGAACAGATCTTCGAGGCCGCGCAGACCGAGCGACTGCAGCGGTTCCTCTCCCAGGTGCTGTGATCGCTCGGGTGCCGTCCGAGCTTGCCGGTTCACGGGGTGCCAACAGGTTAGACTGGCTGATCATGGCGGACAGGAAAGCCGGCGCGCCGGAGGTGCCGGCGCTGGCTGAAGGCCTGCACCGCGCACTGGGCAGGCTGATCACGATCCTGCGCCGCGGCGACATCACCGGCGGCACCACCCGCGAGCTGACCATGGCGCAGTTGTCGATTCTGGTCACCCTGCTGGACCGCGGCCCCATCCGGATGACCGAACTGGCCGCGCACGAGCGGGTCCGCACCCCCACCACCACGGTGGCGATCCGGCGGCTGGAGAAGCTCGGGCTGGTGCAGCGCTCCCGCGATCCGTCGGATCAGCGGGCGGTGCTGGTCGACATCACCCCGCAGGGCCTGGCGACCCATCGGGAGTCGCTGGCCAACCGGCACGCCGCGCTCGCGGCGATGCTGAGCCGACTCAGCCCGGACGAACTGGACATCCTCGCCCAGGCGCTGGGGCCGCTGGAGCGGCTGGCCGCCTGCGATCTGGCCGACGGTCCGCTGGCCGAGTCACCCACCGACGCGCAGGCCTGACCGCGGCCGCGCGGCTTTCCACGGAGGTCCCGGGATGCCGACCGCTTTGATCACCGGCGCCAGCGGAGGGATCGGCTCAGCCATCGCCACCGCGCTGGCTGCCACCCACACCCTGCTGCTGGCCGGGCGTCCCTCGGCGCGTCTCGACGACGTCGCCGAACGACTCGGCGCCACCACGTTCGGCCTGGATCTGGCCGACGACGAGACGATCGCCGGCGCCGTCGAGGTGATCGACGAACTCGACGTGCTGGTGCACAACGCCGGGGTGCTGTTCCCCGGGCCGGTCGCCGAGACGACGGTCGAGCAGTGGCGGGCCAGCTTCGAGGTCAACGTCTGCGGTGCGGTCGCCCTGACCCTGGCGCTGCTGCCGGCGTTGCGCTCGGCCCGCGGTCAGGTGATCTTCATCAATTCCGGTGCTGGACAGCGCGTTTCGCCGGGTATGGCGTCGTATTCGGCCAGCAAGTTCGCGCTTCGCGCGTTCGCCGACTCGCTGCGCGCCGACGAACCCGGCCTGCGGGTCAGCACCGTCTATCCCGGCCGCACCGACACCGCGATGCAGCGCGACCTGGTCGCCTTCGAAGGCGGAACGTACGACGCCGGCCGCTACCTGCGCCCGGATGCCGTCGCCGAGGTGGTCGCCGGTGTGGTGCGGACCCCGCCCGACGCGCACGTGCACGAGGTCGTCATCCGCCCGCGATAACGCGCCGGGCGGCCGTTGTCGCCCGTCATGCTCCCGCGCGAAGCACCCGGTGCAGCATGGTGTTCCCTTCGACACCCTTGAGCGGCCGGGCTCCGACGAACGACCAGACGAATCCCGGAGCGGCGCCGACGGCGTCGCGCGTGTTCCCCTCCACCAGCACCATCCCCGGGTCGGCGGCATCGGTCACCCGACTGGCGACGTTGACCGGGCTGCCGAACCAGTCGCGTGCCCGGCTGACCGCCCACCCGGACGCGACACCGATGCGCAGTCGCGGGAGTTCCTCGTCGCGGCCGGCCGCTTCCACCAGTTCGAGCGCCACGTCCAGCAGCTTCACCGGATCCGAGGACACCAGCATCACCGCATCGCCGATCGTCTTGACCAGCCGGACCGGCGGGCGGACGGCTTCGGCCGCCAGATCCGCAAGTCGCTCAACCAATCTCACCAGTTCTTCCGGCGACACCACTTCGCCCAACCGGGTGAAACCGACCATGTCGGCGAAGCCCACCGACAGCTGCCGTGCCCCGGGCAGCGCGGTGCCGGTCGCGCGCTCACTGGCCGTGACGGCCTCACCCTCGAGTGCCCGGCGCAGCTGGACGAACAGGATGTCGCGGATCATCGGACCCAGCAAGGGGATTACCCGTCGCACGATCTCTTCGTGAGCTTGCGCGACCTCCAGCTCGGTCAGCCCCGGCAGCATGATCGCGGACATGGTGCTGTAGCGAAAAGCCGGAACCGCCCGTGAGATTCCGTCCGAGAGCCGGCGCACCAGCAGAACCACCTGCCCGGGGTCGAGCCCGGCCTCGATGAGTTCACCGAGACCGGCGGCAGCCTCCGCATCGGCACGTAAGCGGGCTGCGGCATCCGGATCTTCGGTTCGGGGAAGCCCCAGCGACCGCTCGATGTCCTGCAGCAGATCCATACCGATGTGGTGGGATTCGCTGATGTCTCGTTCGGACACGTAGACACCGTCATTGCCGAGCGCCCGATGTGCCGGCAGCAGCATCGGCGCGGGCTCGCTGCGGATCTGCTCCCTGGTGAAACCCTGCTCGAGCAGCCAGCCGATCAGCTCGATCCGCTCCGCTCGGGCGTCGCCCTCCAGCCCGTGCAGCAGGCCGGCTGCCGCCATCGCCTCGATGTCCGTGGCGCCAGCCGCGTTCTCGCCGTGCTCTTCCCTCGACACTGGTCAGACCACGAGGTTGACCAGTCGGTCCGGCACGACGATCACCTTCTTCGGGGCCGCGCCGGCCAGGAACGCCTGCACTTTCTCGTCGGCGAGTGCGGCGGCCTGGATCGTGTCCGCGGGCGCGTCGGCGGCCACCGTGATCAGGCCGCGTTTCTTGCCGTTGACCTGCACCGGGTAGTCGACCGTGTCGCTGACCAGATAACCGGGATCGGCCACCGGGAACGGGCCGTGCGCCAGCGACGTGTCGTGGCCGAGCCGGTGCCAGAGCTCCTCGGCCACGTGCGGCGCCAGTGGGGCCAGCATCAGCGCCAGCGGCTCGGCCGCCGATCGCGGCACCGCATCGCGGTGCGCCTTGGTCAGGTGGTTCGTGTACTCGATCAGCTTGGCGACGGCGGTGTTGTTGCGAAGCGCGGCAAAGTCTTCCGCCACACCGGCGATGGTGCGGTGCAGAATCCGCAGCGTGTCGACGTCGAGTTCGCGGTCGACCACCCGGCTGGCGCCGCTGTCCTCGTCGACGATCAACCGCCAGACCCGCTGCAGGAAACGTTGCGCGCCGACCACGTCCTTGGTGGCCCACGGCCGCGAAGCCTCCAGCGGGCCCATCGACATCTCGTAGACCCGCAACGTGTCGGCGCCGTAGTCCTCGCAGATCTCGTCGGGCGAGACCGAATTCTTCAGGCTCTTACCCATTTTGCCGAATTCCCGGGTGGCCTCGACTTCCGCGCCGTCGTCGGCGGCGTAGCTGAACTTTCCGTCGCGTTCGGTGACCCGGTCGGCCGGCAGGTAGGAGCCCCTCGCGTCGGTGTAGGCGAACGCCTGGATGTAGCCCTGGTTCACCAGCCGGCGATACGGCTCGCGGGAGCTGACATGACCCAGGTCGTACAGAACCTTGTGCCAGAACCGCGAATACAGCAGATGCAGCACGGCGTGCTCGACGCCGCCCACGTACAGATCCACCCCGCCCGGGTCGTCGGGGCCGTGTTCCGCCGGTCGCGGACCCATCCAGTACGCCTCGTTCTCGGGTGCGCAGAACCGCTCCGGATTGTGCGGGTCGGTGTAGCGCAACTCGTACCAGGAGCTGCCCGCCCACTGCGGCATGACGTTGGTGTCGCGGGTGTAGGGCTTCAGCCCGTCGCCCAGGTCCAATTCGACATGCACCCAGTCGGTCGCCTTGGCCAGCGGCGGCGACGGCTCGCTGCCGGCAGCATCCGGGTCGAACAGCACCGGCGAATAGTCGTCCACCTCCGGCAGTTCGACCGGGAGCGCCGACTCGCTGAGCGGCAGCGGGCGGCCGTCGTCGGCGTAGACGATCGGGAACGGCTCGCCCCAGTACCGCTGCCGGGCGAACAGCCAGTCCCGCAGCTTGTATTCGACTCGTGCCCAGCCGCGGCCGTCGGCCTGCAGGCGTTCGGTGATGGCCTGCTTGGCGTCGGTCACCGTCATGCCGTCCAGGTACCCGGAATTCACGCAGGTGCCGTCGCCGGTGTAAGCGGATTCCGAGACATCGCCCCCGGCAATGACTTCCACGATCGGCAGGCCGAATTCGCTGGCGAATTCCCAGTCACGCTGGTCGTGGCCCGGCACCGCCATGATCGCTCCGGTGCCGTATCCCGCCAGCACGTAGTCGGCGATGAAGACCGGGACCGGTTCGCCGGTCGCCGGGTTGGTGGCGTAGCTGCCCAGAAACACCCCGGTCTTGGTCTTGTTCTCCTGACGTTCCAGGTCCGATTTCGCGGCGATCGCGCTGCGGTAGGCGGCGACGGCCTTCCGGGGCGTGGTGGCGCCGAAGGTCCACCGCGGGTCGGTTCCGGCCGGCCAGTCGGCCGCCACCAGGCCGTCCACCAGGTCGTGCTCGGGTGCGAGCACCAGGTAGCTGGCGCCGAACAGCGTGTCCGGCCGGGTGGTGAAGACTTCGACGTCGACCGCATCTCCCGCAGGAGTACCGGCTGCGAACAGCACCGACGCCCCGGTGGAACGGCCGATCCAGTTGCGCTGCATGGTCTTGACCTTCTCCGGCCAGTCCAGCACCTCGAGGTCGTCGAGCAAGCGGTCGGAGTACGCGGTGATCCGCATCATCCACTGCCGCAACCGCTTCCGGAACACCGGGAAGTTGCCGCGATCGCTGCGGCCGTCCGCGGTGACCTCCTCGTTGGCCAGCACCGTGCCCAGCCCGGGGCACCAGTTCACCAGCGAGTCGGACCGGTAGACCAGCCGATGGCCGTCGATCACGTCGGCCCGCTCACCGGCCGACAACTCGGCCCACGGCCGGCCGTCGCCGGTTTGGCGGGTGCCCGCCTCGAATTCGGCGGTCAGCTCGGCGATCGGCCGTGCCTTGCCGGCCGACGGATCGAACCACGCGTTGTAGATCTGCAGGAAGATCCACTGGGTCCACTTGTAGAAGTCGATGTCGGTGGTGGAGAAGCTCCGCCGGCTGTCGTGACCGAAACCCAGGCGCGCGAGCTGCCGCCGGAAATTGGCGATGTTGGCCTCGGTCCGGGTACGCGGATGGGTGCCGGTTTGCACCGCATACTGCTCGGCCGGCAGGCCGAACGCGTCGAACCCCAACGCGTGCAGCACATTGTGGCCGATCATCCGGAAGTACCGGGCGTACACGTCGGTGGCGATGTAGCCGAGCGGGTGGCCGACGTGCAGCCCGTCGCCGGATGGATAGGGAAACATGTCCTGCACGAACAATTTGCGTTCCGGCACCGGCGACCCGTCCGGCGGGGCCAGCGATCCGACCGGGTTGGCGACGTTGAATGTCCCCGCACTCGCCCAACGGTCCTGCCAGGCGCGTTCGATGCGACCGGCCAGCTGCGCGGTGTAACGGTGCGCGGGCGAGTCGGGGTCGGTGGCTGCGCTGTCAGCGGCATCGCCGCTTCGCTGCACAGTCGGGGAATCGGTCACCTCAACAGGGTAATAAGGCCCGTTTCGGCCGAGCCGGGTGCCACGGTTTCGTCTCGGTTCGATCGCGCTGCGATGAGGGGTTGGTTCCAGATCGGTTCCGGCGCTGGTGATCCGCGCCGGCCGCTGGTTACAGTCGGCGGGTGACCGCGATCCCACGAAGCTGGCAGCTGGCGGTTGGCTGCGCGGCCGTCGGCATGGCGGCCTGGGTGGGTGCCTCCGGTGCTGTGGCGGCGGCCGAACCGGTGGCGCCGGTGCCGCCCACGCCGGGCTACGGCCCGCCCGTCCCCGGTTACGCACCGGTTGCTCCCGGCTACGGTGCGGCAGGTTCGGCCGCGGTGCCCGAGGCTGCTTCGGGGCCGGGCATGGTGTTCGGCCCGGCCCGCGGCGCGCCCGGGCTGCCGGCGACGTCGGCACCGGTGCCGGCCAGTTCCGGGACGCTGCGGGACTATTTCGACCAGCACGGCGTGCGGCTGGAACCCCAGCAGGCGCCGGGTTTCGCGGCACTGGGGATCACCCTGCCGATGCCGCCGGGCTGGACGCGGGTGCCCGACCCGAACGTCCCGGACGCCTTCCTGGTGACCGCCGACCGGCGAAGCGGTGCCCTGTACACGCCGAACGCGCAGGTGGTGGTCTATCGGCTGATCGGCGACTTCAACCCCCAGGAGGCCATCACCCACGGCTACGTGGACAGCCGGCAGTTGCCGGCGTGGCAGAGCACCCGCGCGTCGCTGGCCGATTTCGGCGGGTTCCCGTCATCGCTGATCGAGGGCACCTACCGGCAGAACGAGATGACACTCAACACGTCGCGGCGCCACGTCATCGCCTCCTCCGGGGCCGACCGCTACCTGGTGTCGCTGGCGGTGACCACCGGCGCCGGCCAGTCCGTGAGCAACGCGCCGGCCACCGATGCGATCATCAACGGCTTCCGGGTGACCGCGCCCGGAGCGGTCACGCCGTACGCGCCGGTAGCCGTCGCACCGCCCGCACCGCCGGCGCCCGCCGCGCCGGGCTGCGCCGGCCTGCCGGTGTGCCGCCGCTGACCGCTCTCGTAGGGTGAGGGCATGCTGATCGCCGGGGTGCTGTGCGCGAGCGCCGCCGTCCTGTCGGCTGCGTTCGCGCTGCGGGCGCTGACCCGGACGCGCAGCGCCGATCCGGCCCACGTGGTGCAGCGGATGATGGCGCCCACGCAGGTGGCCGCCGCGGGCATGCTGGGCGCCGGCGCCGTCGTGGCGTTGGCCGGGCCGGCGCACGGCGCGGTGACCGTGCTGGTGATCTGCGTGGCCGGCGCACTGGGCACCGTGGCGGCCGGCTCGTGGCAGGGCGCGCGGTACGCGGCGCGGCAACGGGCCCGGCGGGAAACGGGCTCCGGTTGTGGCTGCGGCTGCGCGTGCTCGCAGTCCGGGGTCAGTTCCTGCTGATGTCGATCGGGTGGGTGGCCAGCATCGCCAGCCGCAGCGGCTGTCGCCGCAACACCTGCCCCCAGAGGTCCGCCCGCGGCGCCGCCAGCACATCCGCCGGCAAAGCCGACAGCACGATCCAGTCGTCGCGTTCGATCTCGCCCTCCAACTGACCGATCGTCCAGCCCGCGTAGCCGGCGAAGATCCGCAGGCCGTCGACGAACGGCGCCACCGTCTCCGGGTCCGAGTCGAGGTCCACCATCGCGGTGCGGCCCGCGACGTGGCGCAGTCCCGGCGTGCCGTCAGGGTCGGCACCGACCTTCAACACCGCCAGGCACAGCGCCGCGTCGCGTTTGACCGGTCCGCCGACGAACATCGCCTTGGGTTTGCTGGCCAGCTCGGACCACTGCGGCAACACGTTGTAGACAGCGGTCTCGCTGGGCCGGTTGAGCACCACGCCGAGCGTGCCGCCTTCGTTGTGCTCGACGACGTAGATCACGGTGCGGCGGAAAGTGGGCTCCAGAAGATCGGTGTTGGCCAGCAGCAGCGTGCCCGCACGCACCCGGCTCGCCGCCGGAGCCAGGTGGTCCTCGGGGTCTTCGGATTGCGCCACCAAACCATCATGGCATCCGAGCCGGGCCCTCGTGGCGGACAGCGCGGTGCATCCGATATTTGTAATCTGGTCGGGGGCCGGCGCGTGCCGTGCGCCCGCGCCCGGAAGTAGGTTTTGTGGTCGACACCCGCGCCCCCGCAGCCCTGTGGCGGTCGGCGCGCAGCCTGCCGGACTTCTGGCGGCTGCTCGAACTGCGGGTGGCGAGTCAATTCGGCGACGGCCTGTTTCAGGCCGGGCTGGCCGGGGCGCTGCTGTTCAACCCGGAGCGAGCCGCCGGGCCGTGGGACGTCGCCGGTGCTTTCGCCGTGCTGCTGTTGCCGTACTCGCTGCTGGGCCCGTTCGCCGGCGCGCTGCTGGACCGCTGGGACCGGCGGGCGGTGCTGATTGTCGTCAACGTGGCCCGGCTGGTGCTGGTGGTGGTGATCGGCGCGCTGCTGGCGGTCCGGGCCGGCGAGTGGGCGGTGCTGTGCGCCGCCCTGGTCGCCAACGGGTTGAGCCGATTCATCGCGTCCGGGCTGTCCGCGGCGCTGCCGCACGTGGTGCCGCGCCGGCAGGTCGTCACGATGAACTCGCTGGCCGTCGCCGTGGGTGCGGTCGCGACCTTCCTGGGCGCGAACTTCATGCTGGTGCCGCGCTGGCTGGCAGGCGCCGGCGATCGCGGTGCCGCGCTCATCATCGTGGCGGTCACCATCCCGGTGGCCGTTGCGCTGGTGCTGTCGCTGCGGTTCGCCGCCCATGTGCTCGGCCCGGATGACACCAAACGCGCCATCCACGGTTCGGTGTTCTACACGGTGACCACCGGTTGGCTGTACGGGGTGCGCACCGTGCGGGCCAGGCCCACCGTGGCCGCCACCCTGTCTGGGATGGTCGCGCACCGAATGGTTTTCGGTATCAACACGCTGCTGGTGCTGCTGCTGGTGCGGCACGCCGACACGCAGGCGGTCGGGGGGCTGGCCACCGCCGCGCTGTTCATCGGCGCGGCCGGCACCGGGTCGTTCCTGGCCAATGTGTTGATGCCGCCGGCGGTGCGGCGCTGGGGCCGCTACGCCACCGCCAACGGTGCGCTGGCGTTCGCGGCGGTCATCCAACTCGCCGGAGTGGGCCTGTCGTTGCCGATCTTGGTGGCCGACGGATTCCTTCTCGGTGTGGCGGGCCAGATGGTCAAGCTGTGCGCCGACATCGCCATGCAGATCGACGTCGACGACGCGCTGCGCGGGCACGTGTTCGCGGTCCAGGACGCCCTGTTCTGGATGGCCTTCATCGCCGCGGTCACGCTGTCGGCGGCGCTGCTGCCGGCCGACGGCCGCTCGCCGGCCCTGATCGTTGTCGGGACGGTGATTTACCTGGCGGGACTGCTGGCGCACAGCATCATCGGCCGCCGCCGCGCCCCGCTGCACACCCATTAGGCTGCAGACACATGAATGCCGCCGAACCGATGGTCGCCGACCTGCGCGCCGAAAGTGACGACCTGGACGCGCTGGTCGCTCCGCTGGCCGCCGACCGGTGGTCCGACCCGACGCCGGCACCTGGCTGGAGCATCGCCCACCAGATCGGCCACCTGCTCTGGACCGACCGCACCTCGCTGACCGCCGTCACCGACCCGGCCGGGTTCGCCGACCTGCTGGCCGCCGCGCTCGCCGACCCGGCAGCGTTCGTGGACGACGGCGCCGCCGAGTTGGCGGCCGCCCCGCCCACCGAACTGCTGACCGACTGGCGCAACACCCGCTCCCGACTGCACTCGGCGCTGCTCGAGGTTCCGGACGGTCAGAAGCTGCCGTGGTTCGGCCCGCCGATGAGCGCGGCGTCGATGGCCACCGCCCGGCTGATGGAGACCTGGGCGCACGGCCTGGATGTCGCCGACGCCCTCGGGGTGAGCCGGCCCGCCACGATGCGGCTGCGCTCCATCGCCCACCTTGGCGTACGGACCCGTGACTACGCGTTCGCCGTCAACGACCTGCCGCCGCCGACCGAGCCGTTCCTGGTCGAACTGCGCGCGCCGGACGGCAGCATCTGGTCGTGGGGCCCGCCGGATGCGACGCAGCGGGTCACCGGCTCCGCCGAGCACTTCTGCTTCCTGGTCACCCAGCGCCGGCCGCTCGCCAGCCTCGACGTAGTTGCCGAGGGTCCGGATGCGCGGCGCTGGCTGACCATCGCCCAAGCCTTCGCCGGGCCTCCCGGCGAGGGGCGCTGAGCGCGCAAGGCGCGGGAAGAGAGCCCTCGCCGCACCGGCAGCGCGAGGGGCGCTGAGCGCGCAAGGCGCGCCCCCCGGCCGAGTGTGGATCTGTCGACGCAACTCCGGCGTGTCCCGTCGTCGGATTCACACTCGGCGCCCGGAGCTGGCATCAGCGCAGCATCGCCGCCCCGTCGGCGGCGCCGTCACCGTCGGCATCGGTGAGCTTGACGTCCCACCGCCCGTCGCCGTCGGTGTCGACGTAGGCGGTGTCATAGCGGCCCGGGGCATCGCCGCCTCCCAGCAGCACCCGGTCGGCCAGCCCGTCACCGTTGGTGTCCAGCAACAGGTCACCGGCCCGCCCATCACCGTCGAAGTCCACCAGCGGGCCGCCGGTGTGCTCGGCGCCGTCGAGCCCCACCCAGCGCAGCGGCCCGCCGCCGCCCGACCCGCCCTGGTCCGCCAGCATCGCCCAGCTGCCCGACCCGTCATCGGTGAAGCGCATCGCCGACGCATCGGCACCGGCGTAGTCCAGCACCAGATGGTCGGCGATCCCGTCGCCGTCGAGGTCGGCCAGCGCGTCGTCGCGCAGCCCGTCGCCGTCGAAATCCACCCCGATCGCGTCCGGCCGGCCGTCCCCGTCGAGATCCAGATCGGGTTCACCGGTCCACATGGTTGCCGTCCCGGCACCGTCGCCCAGGCAGTAGTCCATACCCGATGAGACGCCGAAGCCGCGCTACCGGTTCCCGCGGCTCCCCCACCACGCCAGCAGCTCAGCCGTCGCGTCCTCGCGCGACAGCGGCCCGCGCTCAAGCCGTAACTCCTTGAGGTAGCGCCACGCCTCGCCGACCTGCGGTCCCGCCGGGACGCCGAGCAGCTCCATGATCTCGTTGCCGTCCAGGTCGGGCCTTACCCGCTGCAGGTCTTCGGCGGCGGCCAGTACCTCTATCCGCTCCTCCAGCCGGTCATAGTTGGCCCGCAGGCGTGCCGCCCGCCGTTTGTTCCGGGTGGTGCAGTCCGCCCGCACCAGCTTGTGCAACCGGGCCAGCAACGGGCCGGCGTCGGTGACATAGCGGCGCACCGCCGAGTCGGTCCACTTCCCGTCGTCGTAGCCGTGGAACCGCAGGTGCAGGTACACCAGCTGCGAGACGTCGTCGACCATCTGCTTGGAGTACTTCAGCGCCCGCATCCGCTTGCGGACCATCTTCGCGCCCACCACCTCGTGGTGATGGAAGCTCACTCCGCCGTCGGCCTCGTAGCGCCGGGTGTCCGGTTTGCCGATGTCGTGCAGCAGCGCCGCCCAGCGCAGCACCAGATCGGGCCCGTCCTCCTCTAGCTCGATGGCCTGCCGCAGCACCGTCAGCGAATGCTGGTAGACGTCCTTGTGCTGGTGATGCTCGTCGATGGCCATCCGCATCGCGCCGATCTCCGGCAGCACCACCTCGCCCATCCCGCTGGCCACCACCAGCTCGATGCCCGCGGCCGGATCGGTCCCCACCAGCAACTTGTCCAATTCCGCGGCCACCCGTTCGGCCGTGATGCGCCCCAGCTCCGGCGCCATCTCGTCGATGGCCGCCCGCACCCGCGGGGCGACGGTGAATCCGAGCTGGGAGACGAACCGCGCGGCGCGCAACATCCGCAGCGGGTCGTCTCCGAATGACACCGACGGCGCCGCCGGGGTGTCCAGCACACCGGCCCGCAACGCCGTCAAGCCGTCCAGCGGGTCGAGGAATTCGGCCGGGCCGGCCGCGGAGACCCGGACCGCCATCGCGTTGACGGTGAAGTCGCGGCGCACAAGATCGTCTTCGAGCCGATCCCCGAAGCGCACCTGCGGGTTGCGCGACACCTGGTCGTAGCTGTCGGCGCGGAACGTGGTGATCTCCACTCGCTGGCCGGCCACTGCGGCGCCGACGGTGCCGAACTCGATCCCGGTGTCCCACAATGCGTCAGCCCGGCCCCGCAGAATCCGCTGCACCTGGTCGGGGCGGGCGTCGGTGGTGAAATCCAGATCCGGGCTCAACCGGCCCAGCAATGCGTCGCGCACCGACCCGCCCACCAGGTAAAGCTGGTAGCCCGCCGCGTCGAACAGCCCGCCCAGCTCGCCCAGCAGCGTGGCGTGCCTGTTCAGCGCGACCGCCGCGGCGGTCATCAGGTCGGCGGCCTGGGTGGGTTCGGGCACGTTCGATGAGCCTAGCCGCGGTCGCCAGCGCAGCGAAGCCGGGCGCAGCGGGCCCGCCGCCATCGGCCTAGCGGCGGGGTGACCGCCACGCTGGCGTGACCCTCGGTTCCGAGCGCCACGCTGGTGTGGCACCGGGCGGCGGAGTCGGGCGCGCAGCGCGGCCCGGGCCACCGGCGAGTGCGCGCAGGTGGGCCCACATGGGCCAACTACTATCACATGGATGTCCGAGGGCGAGGCTGCCAACCCGGGACGGCGCCGTAGGCGGCGCCGCGGCCGGCGTTCGCCGAGCCCGGGCGCGAAGCACACCGATGTCGCCGCTGCCGGCGACAGCACCGAATCCGTGCCGAGCCCCGCCGCGACGCCCGGCACGGTGAAGCCGCGCCGGTTCGAACGGCCGCGGCGGGTGCCCGGTCGGCTGCGAACCGTGCACGAAACATCGGCCGGCGGCCTGGTGATCGACGGCATCGACGGACCCCGCGACGACCAGGTGGCGGCCCTCATCGGCCGGCTCGATCAGCGTGGCCGGATGCTGTGGTCGCTGCCGAAGGGCCACATCGAGATCGGCGAGACCGCCGAGCAGACGGCGATCCGCGAGGTCGCCGAGGAGACCGGGGTCCGCGGCAAGGTGCTGGCGGCGCTGGGCAGCATCGACTACTGGTTCGTCACCGAGGGCCGCCGCGTGCACAAGACCGTGCACCACTACCTGCTGCGCTTCTCCGGCGGCGAGCTGTCCGACGAAGACATGGAGGTCGCGGAGGTGGCGTGGGTGCCGGTCCGTGAGCTCCCGTCCCGGCTGGCCTACGCCGACGAACGCCGGCTCGCCCTGGTCGCCGACGAACTGATCGACAAGCTGCAGACCGACGGCCCGGCCGCACTGCCGCCGTTGCCGGTGACCGCGCCGTGGCGGCGGGCCCAGACCCATTCCCGCACCCGCAATCGCCGTTCCGACCAGCACACCCCGGACCGGAAGAACGGCCCCGGGCGCATCCCGTGATCGGTCCACGGCTCCGGCGGGCCGCCGGAACGTGGCTAGCCGTGACGGTCGGCATGCTGACGGGTCCGGTGGCCGCACTCTGCTGGCCCGCGGTCGCCGAGCCGGACACGGCACCGTTCGTGGCGGTGCGGATCGACTCGGTGACACCGGACGTGCTGACCGCGCGCAGCGACCCGGTGGTCACCGTCACCGGGACGGTGACCAACGTCGGCGACCGGCCGGTCCACGACATCATGGTGCGGCTCGAGCACGCGGCCGCCGTCGCAACCTCCGCGGGCCTGCGCACCAGCCTCGCCGGAACCGTCGACCAGTACCAGCCGGTCGACACGTTCGTCACCGTCGCCGCCGAGCTGCAGCGCGGCCAGGACACGCACTTCAGCCTGTCCGCCCCGCTGCGCTCACCGAACGGTCCGGCGCTGGACATCGATCGGCCCGGGGTTTACCCGGTGCTGGTCAACGTCAACGGCAC
The DNA here is from genome assembly GCA_035721065.1 of Mycobacterium sp. Classification (GTDB taxonomy): domain Bacteria; phylum Actinomycetota; class Actinomycetes; order Mycobacteriales; family Mycobacteriaceae; genus Mycobacterium. Next base: position 23,365 of record DASTNJ010000068.1, on the reverse strand, counting down.
CCCGGATTACGGCGAACCGGCGCGGCTCGACGATGCCCGTTTCCTGCTGCCGGTCACCGGTCTGCCGGGAACACCGGAACGGCCCCGGCCGGGGAGCGAGCCGCCGCCCGGCGCCACCGGCGCTCAGCCGGTGCGGCTCACCGTGCTGTGGCCGCTGGCCGACCGGCCACGGCTGGCTCCCGGGATACCCGGCGGCACCGTGCCGGTCCGGCTCACCGACGACGACCTGGCGACGTCGCTGGCTCCGGGCGGCCGGCTGGACTCGCTGCTGTCCGCGGTCGAGTCCGCCACCAGCCCGGAGGCCGATCCCGACCAAGCGCTCATCCGGTCGGTGTGCCTGGCCGCCGACCCCGACCTGCTGGTCACCGTCAACGCGATGGTCGGCGGCTACGTCGTCGCGGCCTCTCCGGACGACAGCACGGTCCGGCCCGGCACCGGCCAGGGCGCGGCGGCGGCGTGGCTGGGCCGGCTGCGCGGGCTCGCCCACCGGATGTGCATCGCCCCGATCCCCTATGCGCAGGCGGACCTGGGGGCGCTGCACCGGGTCGGCGACCCGGGGCTGGCCGCGATCGCCGCGCAGCGCCCCGCCGACATCATCGACCGGATCCTGGATGTCAACTCGCTCCGGGATGTCACCCCCCTCGGCGACGGCCCGCTGACCGCCGACGCGGTGAGCCTGCTCGACGGGCTGGGCGACACCGTGGCGATCGTCCCCGGCGACTGCTCCGCCGAGAGGGCGCCGGGCGACCCGCCGGCCACCGCGGACGTCGGACCGCTGCGGGTGTCGCGGCGGGTGGCGGTCGCGCCGTTCGACCCGGCGGTGGGCGCAGCGCTGGCCGCGGTGGGCACCGACCCGGCGACCCCGACATACCTGGACCCGTCGCTGGCCATCCCGCTGCAGCACGAGTCGGCTGCGGCCCGCCGCCAGGACGCCCTGGGGGCGCTGCTCTGGCGCGGACTGGCACCTGCCGACAGCACGGGCGCGCCCCGCACCGAGGTCGTGCTGCCGCCGACCTTCTGGAGTCCGCGTGCCGACGACGCGCAAGCGGTCCTGACCGCGTTGACCGCCGGCTTCCGGGCCGGCTCGGCGGTGCCGCAGCCGCTGCCGGCGGCGGTCGCGGCGGCTCGCGCGACAGCCGCGGAGCCGCCCCAGCCTCCGGCCGACGGGCCGGTCCCGGGACGCTTCGACATCGGCGTCGTCGACACCATCGCCGACCAGGCCGGGCGGCTGTGGGGCCTGACCTCGGCACTGACCACCGACACCCGCACCGGCTTGACCGGCGACCAGTACACCGCACCGCTGCGTGAGGACATGCTGCGGGCGCTCTCCCAGTCGCAGCCACCCGACCTGCGCAACGAATTGGCCGCCACCCGGCTGGCCAGCACTGCCCGAACCATCGACGACCTGTTCGGCGCGGTGACGATCGTGCACCCCGCCGACAGCTACACCCTGGCCACCGAGCACAGCCCGCTGCCGCTCGCGCTGCGCAACGACCTCGCGGTGCCCATCCGGGTGCGGTTGCAGGTCGACGCACCCGCCGGGATGACCGTCGCCGATGTCGGCGAGATCGATCTGCCGCCCGGCTACCTGCCGCTGCGCGTGCCGGTGGAAGTGCATTTCAACCAGCGGGTCGCCGTCGACGTCGCGCTGACCACCCCCGGCGGGCTGCCGCTGGGCGAGTCGGCGCGGCTGTCGGTGCACGCCAACGCCTACGGCATGGTGCTGTTCTTGATCACCGTGACGGCCGGGACCGTGCTGGCCGCGCTCACCGCGCGCCGGCTGTGGCACCGCTTCCGCGGCCAGCCCGACCGGGCCGACCTGGACCGCCCCGGCGAACCGGTTGCCGACGGTGCATCTTCGGCCGCCACGGACTTCCCGGACTCCTGGCACCGGGTCGAGTCGGGGCGGCTTCGATGACTCGGCGTCCCGAACTCACCGACGCCGCTGTGGTGTCCCGATCCTGGGCGATGGCGGCGGCGACGCTGGTCAGCCGGATCACCGGGTTCGTCCGCATCGTGCTGCTGGCGGCGATCCTGGGGGCGGCGCTGTCCAGCGCCTTCTCGGTGGCCAACCAGTTGCCGAACCAGATCGCCGCGCTGGTGCTGGAGGCGACGTTCACCGCGATCTTCGTGCCGGTGCTGGCCCGCGCCGAACGGGACGACGCCGACGGCGGGGTCGCGTTCGTTCGGCGCCTGGTCACGCTGGCCACCGCGCTGCTGGCGGTGACCACGCTGCTGTCGGTGGCCGCCGCCCCGCTGCTGGTCCGGCTGATGCTGGGCGGCGACCCCCAGGTCAACGAACCGCTGACCACGGCGTTCGCCTATCTGCTGCTGCCCCAGGTGATCTGCTACGGGCTCTCGTCGGTGTTCATGGCGATCCTGAACAACCGCAACATCTTCGGGGCGCCGGCATGGGCGCCGGTGGTCAACAACGTGGTGGCGATCGCCACCCTGGTGATCTACCTGCTGGTGCCGGGCGAGCTGTCGGTCGATCCGGTGCGGATGGGCAACGCCAAGCTGCTGGTGCTGGGTATCGGCACCACGCTCGGGGTGGTCGCGCAGACAGCCGTGCTGCTGGTGGCGATCGCCCGCGAACGCATCAGCCTGCGCCCGCTGTGGGGCATCGACGACCGGCTGAAGCGGTTCGGCGCGATGGCCGCCGCCATGGTGCTCTACGTGCTGATCAGCCAGGTGGGACTGGTGGTCACCAACCAGATCGCCAGCACCGCCGCGGCCTCCGGGCCGGCCATCTACTACTACACGTGGCTGCTGCTGCAGCTGCCGTTCGGCATCATCGGCGTCACGGTGCTGACGGTGGTGATGCCACGGCTGAGCCGCAACGCGGCCGCCGATGACATCCCCGCGGTGCTCGGTGATCTGTCGCTGGCCACCCGGCTGATGATGATCACGCTGATCCCCGTCGCGTCGCTGATGACGGTGGGCGGGCCGGCGATCGGCAGCGCCCTGTTCGCCTACGGCAACTTCGGCGACGTCGATGCCGGCTACCTGGGCGCCGCGGTCGGGTTCTCCGCCTTCACACTGATCCCGTACGCGCTGGTACTGCTCCAACTCCGGGTCTTCTACGCCCGGGAACAGCCCTGGACGCCGATCGTCATCATCGTCGTCATCACCGGCGTCAAGATCGCCGGTTCGGTTCTCGCGCCGCACCTGACCGGCACCCCCGACCTGGTCGCCGCGTACCTGGGCCTGGCCAACGGCGCCGGGTTCGCCGCGGGTGCGCTCGTCGGCCACTTCCTGCTGCGGCGCTCCCTGCTGCCCGCCCGCGGGCCGGGGGCGCCACTCGCCCGCCGGAAGCTGCTCAGCTCCGACGTGATCCGCACCGTCCTGGTGACCTTGACCGCGTCGCTGCTGGCCGGCCTGGTCGCACAGGTGGTCGACCGGGTGCTGGGTCTGGCGGCGCTGACCCAGCACGGCGGCATCGGATCAATGGTGCGGTTGCTGATCCTCACGCTGGTCATGGCGCCGATCGTCGCCGCGGTGCTGGTGGCCGCCCGGGTCCCCGAGGCAGAGGCCGCGCTGGCCGCGGTTCGCCGCCGATTCGGCGCCCGACCACCGGTTGCCCCCCGGCCCGCCCTCGCGCCCAACCCGCGCCCCGCGCATTCCGCTGTCCCGTACCCTGAGCAGGTGCCCGACACCCTTCCGGACGGTCCGTCATCGCAGGCCGCGCCGCAGCAGGCGGGGCCGTCGCACCCGTCCGACGCCGACGACTTCCGGCCGGACGTGCCCGCCGACGACGAGCCCGAGCCGACGGGGACGCACGACACCGTGGTACTGCCCGCGGACTCCGCGGCCGCCAGCGCGCAACTCGTGCCCGGTGCCGCTATCTCCAACGGCCGCTACCGCCTGCTGGTGTCGCACGGCGCCGCGGGTGCCCTGCGGTTCTGGCAGGCGCTGGACACCGCGCTCGACCGGCAGGTGGCGCTGACCTTCGTCGACCCGGACGGAACCCTGCCGGACGGGCAGGTCGACGAGATCCTGTCCCGGACCGCGCGGCTCGGCCGGATCACCCTGCCCGGCGTCGCCCATGTGCTCGACGCCGTCCGCGTCACCGCCGGCGGGCTGGTGGTGTCGGAATGGGTGCGCGGAGCCTCGCTGCAGGAGGTCGCCGGCACCTCGCCGTCACCGGTCGGCGCCGCCCGTGCCACCCAGTCGCTGGTCACCGCTGCCGACGCCGCCCACCAGGCCGGCGTCGCGCTCTCGATCGACGATCCCCGGCGGGTGCGGGTCAGCGTCGACGGCGCCGTCACCCTGGCCTTTCCGGCAACCATGCCGGACGCCGACCCGCAGGACGACATCCGCGGCATCGGGGCAACCCTCTACGCGCTGTTGGTCAACCGCTGGCCGCTACCGCGGTCCGGCGCCGCGGCCGGCCTGCCGCCGGCCGAACGGGATTCCACCGGCAACCCGGTCAACCCGGCCGCGACCAACCCGGAGATTCCCTCGCAGATCGCCGCCACCGTGATGCACTCCATCGACGGAGGCGGCGGAATCCGCAGCGCTTCAACGCTTTCTAATCTCCTACAGCAGGCGACGTCGGTGGCCGAAGCGACCGAGGTGCTGGCGCCGGTCGTCGAGGACAGCGCCCAGCCGGCCGCCGGGCGGCAGCAGGATCCCGCCACACTGGAGCGCCGTCGGCGCAACGTCCTGATCGGGGCGGGGATCGGCGCCGCCGTCATTCTGGTCGCCATCGCGGTGCTGGCCTCGATCCTCAAGGGAATCTTCGGCGACGTCAACGGCCTGGGGCGCGACGAACTCGGCTTGAACACCCCCTCGTCGACATCGTCTGCGGACAGTGCCGCCGAGCCGGGTTCCGTGGTCAAACCGGTTCGGGCGACGGTCTTCTCCCCCGGCGGCGACGCCGACGCGCCGCAGGACGCCGGATTGGCGATCGACGGGAACCCGAGCACCTTCTGGGCCACCGACACCTACAAGGATGCTGCGCCGTTCCCGAACTTCAAGAGCGGTGTGGGGCTGATGCTGCAGCTGCCCTCCCCCACCGTGGTCGGCACGGTGACGCTGTCCGTGCCCAGCACCGGCACCCGCGTCGAGATCCGCTCGTCGCCCACCGCGAGCCCGGCCAAGCTGGACGACACCACCGCGTTGACCCAGCCGAAAACGCTGCAGCCGGGTTCGAACCGGATCGATGTCGACGCCTCGTCGCCGACGTCGAACCTGCTGGTGTGGATCTCCACGCTGGGCACCACCAACGGCGAGAGCCGGACTCAGATCTCCGAAATCACCGTGCGGGCCGCCGAATAGCCTGCCCACTGAAGGTGAAGTGGGTGAAGTGCCGGCACCCGCCGCGCTGGTTAATGTCCGGCCATGCACAGCGAGGAAGCCGAACACCCGGCGCGCAGTGACGCCGAACTGCTGGCCGCCCACGTCACCGGCGACCGCCACGCATTCGAGGAGTTGTTCCGCCGGCACCACCGGCGGCTGTGGCGGCTGGCCCATCGGACCATTCGCTGCCCCGAGGACGCCGCGGACGCGCTGCAGGATGCGATGCTGTCCGCGCACCGCAACGCGAGCTCGTTCCGGCACGACGCCGCGGTGAGCAGTTGGCTGCATCGGATCGTGGTCAACGCCTGCCTGGATCGATTGCGCCGCAACGCGATCGCCTACCCGGTTCCGGTCGCCACGCTCGAGGACCGGCTGCCAGCGGTCAGCGATCACAGCACCCGCGTTGCCGACGCACTGGTCGTCCGGCGTGCACTGATGCGGTTGCCGGTCGAGCAGCGCGCGGCGGTGGTCGCCGTGGACATGCTCGGCCATCCGGTCGCCGACACCGCCCGCGCGCTGGGGGTCGCCGAGGGCACGGTCAAGAGCCGGTGCGCCCGCGGGCGGGCGCGGCTGGCCGTGCTGCTCGGCCGGCTCGACTGTGCATGACGGTCACACTGTGCAGCGAGTGTGATACTGAACCGGATGGCTGCCGGCGAGCATGACACGCACGACGACGCGAGCGGCGCCCGCGCAGGCGCACCGGCTTCGCGCGGCCCCGCACACTCGAGCCACCCCGCGATCCGGCCCGGCCGGCTGGCCGCCGGCGCCGGAATGCTGGCCGCGCTCGCCGCGCTCGGGCTGGGCACCGTCGCTCTGCTCAACGCCCCGCAGCACGGTCGGTCCGGCGGGCCGACCCTGAAACCCATCACGGTCAGCACCGCCTTGCCGCTGTCGGCCGCCGAGATCCTCGCGCTGCTGGACCGCGGCCCCGACTTCGGGCCGCTGGCCGATCCGCAACGGCGCGCCTCGTGTCTGACCGGCCTGGGCTATCCGGCGTCCACCCGGATCCTGGGGGCACGGCTGGTCGAACTGGGCGGCCACCCCGGCGTGCTGCTGGTGCTCCCCGGCGAGCAACCCGATACCGTGGTTGCGCTGGCGGTGGCCCCGAGCTGCAGTTCGGCGCAGACCGGGCTGCTGGGCGACACGGTCGTGCCCCGCCAGTAGCCGTCCGCGGAACAGTCCCGCTTAGGCTGACGTTGACAGACCCGTCAGCAGGCCCCCTGCGGAAAGGCTCGTGATGCCCGCCACACCGACCGTCCACGATGTGATCGTCATCGGCTCCGGTCCCGCCGGATACACCGCGGCCCTCTACGCGGGGCGCGCGCAACTGGCGCCGCTGGTGTTCGAGGGAACGTCCTTCGGCGGTGCGTTGATGACCACCACCGAGGTGGAGAACTACCCGGGCTTCCGCAACGGCATCAACGGGCCCGACCTGATGGACGAGATGCGTGAGCAGGCACTGCGATTCGGGGCTGACCTGCGGATGGAGGACGTGGAGTCGGTGTCCCTGGACGGTCCGGTCAAATCGGTGGTCACCGCCGACGGGGAAACCCACCAGAGCAGGGCCGTCATCCTGGCCATGGGGGCGGCGGCACGCTACCTGCACGTCCCCGGTGAGCAGGAACTGCTCGGCCGCGGAGTCAGCTCCTGCGCCACCTGCGACGGCTTCTTCTTCCGCGACCAGGACATCGCCGTCATCGGCGGCGGTGACTCGGCCATGGAGGAAGCCACCTTCCTGACCCGTTTCGCCCGCAGCGTGACCATCGTGCACCGGCGGGAAGAATTCCGGGCCTCCAAGATCATGCTGAACCGGGCGCGGACCAGCGACAAGATCCGGTTCGCCACCAACAAAGTCGTGGTCTCCGTGGAGGGCGACACCGGCGTCACCGGGCTGCGGCTGCGCGACACCGGCACCGGTGAGGAGACGACGCTGCCGGTGACCGGGGTCTTCGTGGCGATCGGCCACGATCCCCGGTCGGAGCTGGTGCGCGACGCCGGCGTGGACGTCGACGCCGACGGCTACGTGCTGGTGCAGCAGCCCACCACCCACACCTCGCTGGACGGGGTGTTCGCCGCCGGAGACCTGGTTGACCGCACCTACCGGCAGGCGGTCACCGCGGCCGGATCCGGCTGCGCCGCCGCGATCGACGCCGAGCGCTGGCTGGCGCACGCAGCAGACGAGGCGACGACAGCCGCCTGAGACCCGGCCCGACCCTATCGATTGGAGCCTGACCATGACAGACAACGGAAACACTCAGACCGTCTCCGACGCCTCGTTCGCCACCGACGTGCTGGCCAGCAGCAAACCCGTGCTGGTTGATTTCTGGGCGACCTGGTGCGGCCCGTGCCGGATGGTCGCCCCCGTGCTGGAGGAGCTGGCGGCCGAGCGCGCCGACCAACTCACCGTCGCCAAGCTCGACGTCGACGCGAACCCGGAGACGGCGCGCGATTTCGACGTGGTCTCGATCCCGACGATGATCCTGTTCAAGGCGGGTAAGCCGGTCAAACGCATCGTCGGCGCCAAGGGGAAGGCGGCCCTGCTGCGTGATCTGGCCGACTTTCTGCCCGCCGAGTAGCGGCGATCGCCAGCGCGGCGGAGCGGGTCGCCGCCAGAGCAGTAGCCCCGTCGGCATCCGCCCGGCGGTTTCGGAAAATCGCCACGCATCTGAGACAATTCACCCCAACCGCTGGCGGTGGTCAGCCGTTGTTCCCGCCAACAGATCGTGACCGAAGGGCCCAGCCATGTCGAATCGGCATCGCGCCGCACCCGACGGGCCGGCGGGCGCACCCCACGGTGGGCTGCGGCGCGGTGAGCGCAACAGTGCCGTGGTAGAGGTCCGTACCGCACTCGCCAAGCTGGGGCTGCTGAAGAACCCCGACACCGACCTGGTCACCGGCAAGCACGTGATGCCCGACGTGTTCGACACCGAACTCGACCAGGCCGTGCGCGCCTTCCAGCAGCAGCGTGGCCTGCTCGTCGACGGAGTCGTCGGTGAGGCAACGTATCGGGCGTTGCGGGAGGCGTCCTACCGGCTCGGCGAGCGCGTGCTCAACCACCAGTTCGGCGCTCCGATGTACGGCGACGACGTCGCTACCCTGCAGGCCCGATTGCAGGACCTCGGGTTCTACACGGGCCTGGTCGACGGCTACTTCGGCATCCAGACGCACAATGCGTTGATGTCCTACCAGCGTGAGTACGGCATGTACGCGGACGGCATCTGCGGCCCGGAAACGTTGCGCTCGTTGAACTTTCTGGCCTCCCGGGTGACCGGCGGCTCCCCGCACGCCATTCGCGAGGAGGAACTGGTCCGCCAGTCCGGGCCGCAGCTGTCCGGTAAGCGGATCGTCATCGACCCCGGTCGCGGCGGCGCCGACCACGGGCTGATCACCCAGAGCGAAGCCGGGCCGATCAGTGAAACAGACATGTTGTGGGACTTGGCCAGTCGCCTCGACGGCCGGATGACCGCGATCGGCATGGAAACGTTCCTGTCCCGCCCGGTCGGTCGTGCGCCGTCCGACGCCGAACGCGCCGCCACCGCCAACGCCGTCGGCGCCAACCTGATGATCAGCCTGCGGTGCGCCGCCCAGGACAGCCCGGCGGCCAACGGGGTGGCCTCGTTCTACTTCGGCAACTCGCACGGCTCGGTGTCGACCATCGGCCGGAATCTGGCGGACTTCATTCAGCGGGAAGTGGTGGCGCGCACCGGGTTACGCGATTGCCGCATTCACGGCCGGACGTGGGACGTACTGCGGCTGACCCGGATGCCGACCGTACAGGTGGACGTCGGGTACATCACCAATCCTCGCGACCGCGCGATGCTCGCCTCCCCGGTGACCCGCGACGCGATCGCCGAAGGCATCCTTGCCGCTGTCAAGCGCCTCTACCTGCTGGGCAAGAACGATCGGCCCACCGGGACGTTCACCTTCGCCGAGCTGTTGGCCCACGAGCTGGCCGCCGAGCGGGCCAGTCAGGCCGGCGGCTAACCGCTGCCCGAGCGGCCGGCGATCAGGTTCGCGGCCGGCCCGCGGAAAGCGCCGGTCCTGCCCCCGCCCCGACCGGCTGCGCCAGCTCTTCGCTTTCCAGCAGCCGTTCCAACGCGGCTTCCACGTCGGCTTTCCAGGCCAGGCCCTTGTTCAGTTCCAGCCGCAGCCGCGGGAAGTGCCGGTGCGGTGCCACCACGCTGAAGCCGGCGCTCTGCAGGAACTCCGCATCGATGATGCAGTGCTCGACCGAACAGTCCCCCAGGGCATGCAGCACCTCCTCGAGTTCCGGGTGCGCGCCCGGCGAGTCCAGCAGCTCGCCGACCGCGGGGGTGCGGCCGAACGCCTCGAGCGCCCGGACACCGCGCCGCGCCAGCTCCTCCACCACCTTGCCGACCAACTCGTGCGGCAACCCGTCCGCCAGCGGGCCCGGTTCCACACCCATCGAGGTCAGCAGCACCGCATCGGCTGACACCGGTGCGGTGGGAAAGTGGCCGGCCCTCGGTACCGCCCGCGGTGGCGCGTAAAGCACATAGCCCAGGCACGGCCGCTCCCCCTCGGCCCGGCCGGGGGTCACCTCGGCCGCGATCTGGCCGCATGATCCCCACTCCAGCATCACCATCGACAGCCAGGCTTCCTTCTCGAACTCCGGGTCGGCGAGATGATCGCTGCCGCCGAGCGTTGCCGGATCAACCTCCCAGAACACGCACCGGCGTGCGTACTTGGGGAGCTGCTCGAAACCCTCGAGCCGCAGCGGGGTGATCTGAACGGACACGGAACTCCCGGTTCGACTTCAGCGCAGTGTCACGGTGCGAAACGACACTTCCAGAATAGGAGAGTGCGGCGCCGCACCGCCAGCACCGGCCCGGTCGCCCGATCCCGGCTGCCGAATTTCCGAAAATCGTTGCGGAGCAACGTGTTTCCGATTTCGACGGCCATCCGGGCTGAGTTGGGCGGCCAGTGATGTCACAGTGACGTAACGAGCGCGTGCCATTGCTCTCACGCCGGCAACGCTGGTCAGGGGTGCGGCGCGTTCATCAGGCTGACGATCCGCTGGAGGTCGTCGACGGACCCGAATTCCACCACGATCTTGCCTTTACGCTTGCCGACGCTGACGGTCACCCGGGTATCGAAGACCGCCGACAGCCGCTCGGCGACGTCTTGCAGGCCCGGCATCTGGATCGGCTTGCGCTTCGGCGGGGTGGGCGAACCCGGTGCGCCATCGCCGCTGCGGTTGGCCAGCGTCACCGCCTCCTCGGTCGCCCGCACCGACAGCCCCTCGGCGACGATGCGCGCGGCGAGCTCCTCCTGAGCCTCCGGGCCGGCCTCCAACGACAGCAGGGCCCGGGCATGCCCCGCCGAGAGCACCCCCGCCGCGACCCGGCGCTGCACCGCGACCGGCAACCGCAGCAACCGGATCATGTTCGAGATGAGCGGCCGCGACCGCCCGATTCGCGCCGCCAGTTCGTCGTGGGTGACCTCGAACTCCTCGAGCAGTTGCTGATAGGCGGCCGCCTCTTCCAACGGGTTCAGCTGCACCCGGTGGATGTTCTCCAGCAGGGCATCGCGGAGCAGGTGGTCATCCTCTGTCTCCCGGACGATCGCCGGGATGGAGTCCAGGCCCGCCCGCTGTCCCGCGCGCCACCGCCGCTCCCCCATCACCAGCTGATAACGCGGCCCGCTATCGGCGGCCCCACCGGGCAGCGCACGCACCACGATCGGCTGCATCAGGCCGAACTCCCGGATGGAATGCACCAGCTCGTCCAGGGCCTCGTCGTCGAAGACCTGGCGGGGCTGCCGAGGGTTCGGCTCGATCAACGCCGGGTTGATCTCCCGGTAGACCGCGCCGATGGTGTCGACGCCCGCGGGCGGCCGGCCGCCGCCCAGCACGACATCGGCGGCGGCGTCACCCATCCTCGGCCCGAGCGCGGCGGCGGCCGCGGGCGTGTCCGCGGGGCCGGTGGGGATCAGCGCCGCGAGTCCGCGGCCCAGGCCGCCTTTTCGGCGCGATGGTCCGGTCATGATGCGCTGCTCCCCTCCCGCTCGACGAGTTCCCGGCTGGCGTCCAGATAGCTCATCGCGCCGCGCGAGCCCGGGTCGTAATCGATGATGGTCATGCTGTAACCCGGTGCTTCGGACACCTTGACGCTGCGTGGAATCACCGTGCGGAGCACCTTGTCGCCGAAGTACCGGCGCACCTCATCGGCTACCTGATCGGCCAACTTGGTCCGCCCGTCATACATCGTCAACAGCACCGTGGTCACCTCGAGGCGAGGGTTGAGATGAGCTTTCACCATGTCGATATTGCGCATCAGCTGCGACACGCCCTCCAGCGCGTAGTACTCGCACTGGATCGGAATCATCACCTCCGGTGCGGCCACGAGCGCGTTGATGGTCAGCAGCCCGAGCGACGGCGGGCAGTCGATGAAGACGAAGTCGAAGTCGAAGTCGTCCAGTTCGGCGAGCGCCTTGCGCAGCCTGTTCTCCCGAGCCACCATGCTCACCAGTTCTATCTCCGCGCCGGCCAGGTCGATCGTGGCGGGCACGCAGAACAGCCGCTCGCTGTGCGGGCTCTGCCGTAGTGCGGTGCGCAGCGGAATCTCCCCGATCAACACCTCGTACGACGACGGGGTGCCGGATTGCCGGTCGGCGATCCCCAGGGCGGTGCTCGCATTTCCCTGCGGGTCGAGATCGATGACGAGCGTTTTGATTCCCTGCAGCGCCAGGGCCGCGGCGAGATTCACCGCGGTGGTGGTCTTGCCGACACCACCCTTCTGGTTCGCGACCGTGAAGACTCGGCGATGTCCCGGCTTCGGCAGTTGGCCGTAGGAGGTGTGCAGAACCTGCATGGCGCGCTCGGCGGCGGCGCCGATCGGGGTGTCGGTCTCCGGCGCCGTTTCACGTGAAACATCCGCCCGAGACGCGACCGGCGGCTCCGCTGCGCCGGCCGCGGATCGCGTAGCGTCGGCGCGCGGCGACCGGTGGGAACCCGTCATGTTGACCTCCTCGTCGAGCGCCGCGCCGAGCCGGTTCGCGGGCGGTGGGGTGTTCGGCTGGGCGTTCCGCGCAGCGCCACCACCACGGTTGCGGGCGGACTCAAATAGTTCACGCCACATCTCACCACCCTGACATCGTCGGCTCCAAGTGCGATCATCACACGCCGGTGCTCACCGACTTCCGCCGGTGCCCTCTCCCCCTTGATCGCCAGCATGCAGCCGCCGGGTCGAAGCAGCGGCAGGCTCCATCGCGTCAATTTGTCGAGGCTCGCCACGGCCCGAGACACCACGGCGTCCATGTCCGACACCGCGCTCCGAACCGCCGCCTCCTCGGCCCGCCCGCGTACCACCTCTGCCGTCAAGCCCAAATCCGCGACGGTCTCGCGGAGGAACTCGCTTCGACGCAGCAGCGGCTCGATCAACACCACCCGCAGATCCGGTCGTGCGATTGCCAGCGCCAACCCCGGTAGCCCCGCGCCGCTGCCCACGTCCGCGATCTTGTCCCCGTGGCCCAGCAGCTCCCCCACCACCGCGGAGTTGATCAGATGCCGATCCCAGATGCGCGGAACCTCGCGCGGTCCGAGCAACCCGCGTTCGACCGCCGCGCCGGCCAGCTTCTCGGCGTACCGGCAGGCGAGCGGCAACCGTTCCCCGAACACCTCGGCGGCCGCGGCGGGTGGTTCGCCGGCCGAGGACGCCTCCGCGACGTGTTTCACGTGAAACATTCCTCCCGGCTCCCGGGACGCCGAGCCTGCGGAGCCGACGCGCGCGACAACTGGGCGCGCCGGCTCCCGGGGCCGCGCAGGCTCCCCTGGCTCGGATTCACCGGGCGCGAAGTCCCGGCGCGCCCGATCCCGGAGTGCCCCGCGCCGGAACTACAGAGCTGTAATTCCGATGCGCCCCGGCTGGTGGCTCCGGGGAGCTCTATGGGGTCTGTTCCGATCGGTCCGGTCGGACGACGACGCGCCGGGCCGGCTCCGCACCCTCGCTCTCGCTGTGCACCCCCGGCACTGCGGCGACCGCGTCGTGGACGATCTTGCGTTCGAACGGCGTCATCGGAGCCAGTTCCTCGTCCTCGCCGCTCTCCAGCACCCGCCGGGCCACCTTGTCGCCGAGCGCGGTCAGTTCCTCACGCCGGCGCCGACGCCAGCCCGCGACATCGAGCATCAGCCGACTGCGATCGCCGGTCTTCTGGTGCACGGCCAGCCGGGTCAGCTCCTGGAGCGCATCGAGCACCTCGCCGTTGCGGCCCACCAGCTTCGTCAGATCCTCGCCGCCATCGATGCTCACCACCGCGCGACGGCCCTCCACATCCAGATCGATGTCGCCGTCGAAGTCCAGCAGGTCCAGCAACTCCTCCAGGTAGTCGCCGGCGATCTCGCCCTCCGCGACCAACTGCTCCTCCAGCGCACTCGCTCCACCGGCTTCCGCCGCCTCCGGGGGTGCGGTGTCCTCGTTTCGCACCGTCTCGACGTCCGTCGCCTCAGTCATGTCCGTCATGTCCATCTCCTCTTTCACCGGTTTCCAGCGCGCCCGCGGCGGCCGGTCACCGTTTCCGTTTCTTGGGCTTCGCGCCCGGCCGGGCGCCCCGGTTGCGCGCCGCCGGATTCGGCCGGCCCGCACCGGCACGCGATCCGGGCTCGGCCGCAACCCCGTCCGTGCCGTCCGTCGCTGCGGCCGCGCCTTCGGCTGGCGCCGCGCCGTCCGCGGATGGCGGTGGTCTCTTGGCGGCCCGTTTCGGTTTGGCGCCCGGTGTCGGCGCGTTGGCCGCCCGCCGCCGCAGCACCTCCTCCTTCTTGGCCTCGTCCTCCTTGGCGATCAGACTGAACACGTAGTGCTGCTGCCCGAAGGTCCAGATGTTGTTGGAGAACCAGTAGAAGATGATTGCCAGCGGCAGGAACGGCCCACCGAACACCACCCCGAGCGGGAACACGTACAGCGCCAGCTTGTTCATGATCGCCGTCTGCGGGTTGGCCGCCGCCTCCGGGCTCTGCCGGGCCACCGACGCCCGGCTGTTGAAGTAGGTCGCGATGCCGGCCAGGATCATCACCGGGAGGCCCACCGCGACCACCGCGGGCCGGCTGAACTCGGTGAAGGCCTCCAGCCCGGTGCGCTGAATCATGGTGGCGCCAAGCGGTGCGCCGAACAGGTTGGCGTCCAGGAAATGCCCCACGTCGCTCGCCGGGAAGAAGTAGTTGCCCAGCTGCCGGTTCTGCTCCGGCGACAGACCCAGTTGCCCGATACCACTGCTGGTCCGGTTGAAGGAGCGCAGCACGTGGTAGAGGCCCAGGAACACCGGCACCTGCGCCAGCATCGGCAGGCAGCCGAGCAGCGGGTTGAAATCGTGCTCCCGCTGCAGTTTCTGCATCTCCAGCGCCATCCGCTGTCGATCTTTGCTGTATTGCTTCTGTAGCGCCTTGATCTGCGGCTGCAGTTCCTGCATCTTGCGGGTGGTGCGGATCTGTTTGACGAACGGTTTGTACAGGATCGCACGCAGCGTGAAGACCAGGAACATCACCGACAACGCCCAGGCGAAGAAGTTCGACGGCCCGAGCGCGAACGCAAATGCCTTGTACCACAACAACATAATTCCGGAGACCGGATAGTAGACGTAGTCGAGGCTCAACGGATCAAACACAACGCTCGCTTTCCACTAGCTTCGCCACGGTTCCCCGTTGACTACCGCGCAGCCAGCCGGTGCCGCGCTCGGGAACCGGGTCCCAGCCCCCGCGATGCCACGGTCCGCACTTTGCTAGCCGCACCCCGGCCAGCCAGCAGCCGCGGATCAGCCCGTGCTCCCGCAGCGCCTCGGCCGCATACTGGCTGCAGCTGGGCATGAACCGGCAACTGGGCAGCGTCAGCGGCGAGATCAGCTGCCGGTACAGCTCGATCAGGAAGATGCCGGCCCGGGCGGGCGCCGCCCGCCATCGCTCCCACATCACCGCACCCGGTCTTCGGCTCGGTGGATGCCGCGCATGCCGTCCCGCAGCTGTCGCTCCAGGCTTTCCGACTTCGTCTCCGCGCTGTTCGGCAGCGCCCGAATCACCACCTGCTCAGCAGGTTTCAGCTCGCCGAGCATGGCGAAGGCGACGTGGCGCAATCGTCGTGCGACGCGGTGCCGTTCTACCGCGGAACCCACCGACTTGGCCACGATCAGGCCGACCATCGGCTCAGTGCCGTGATCGTCGTTTTCGTCGGGCTGTCGGGCATGGATGACGATGTCGGCCTGCGCCGCTCGCCGCCCGTATCTGACCGTCGCACCGAAGTCGGCGGAGCGCCGCATCCGGTACCGCGATGGAAGCACCGCCGGGCAACCCGTACTCAAGCAGTCAGTTCGCGCCGGCCCTTGCGGCGCCGGCCGGAGACGATGGCCCGTCCGGCGCGGGTGCGCATCCGCAACCGGAAGCCGTGCACCCGGGCCCGGCGACGGTTGTTCGGCTGGAAGGTCCGCTTGCCCTTGGCCACGGCACACTCTCCTTGCTGCGTCTAGCATCGCGTCCGCCGCGCACATGGTGCCGGGGCATGAAACTCTGCGTGTTACTGGTAACCGGCGCGGTCTCCGGTGGGGTGCCGGTCGCAGCCGTATCGCCGGCTTTCGGGCGACTGTTCGAGGGTACTGATGTCGCTGCGCTGGGTCAAACCTCGCCCGCACTGCCGACCGACCGCGCCAGACGACTCACAGTCGTCACATCCGTCACCGCCACCGTGGAACAATGCCGAGGTCAGCAATCCCGTTCCCGAAACCGGTAGTCAGCCGCCCGGAAACCTGCTAGCTTCTGGCAATGCCGTTTCGTGCCGGAACGGTCCCCGACCACGAACCGATCACGACGAGGCGGCGTCCGTTCTCCACAGATGTGGACAACGGTGTGGATAGTTCATCACAGCAGCACTATCGTGCGGTTCGACATCCAAACCACCGCACCAGGGAGATCTGTCGTTGACCGATAACCCCGGTTCAGATTTTCCGGCACTGTGGGAAGCGGTCGTCTCCGAACTGAACGGCGAACCCAACGCGGCCGCCGATGACGCCGCGGCGTCGCCGTCGCTGACCCCGCAGCAGAAGGCGTGGCTGAAACTCGTCCAGCCGATCACCATCGTCGAGGGCTTCGCGCTGCTGTCCGTGCCCAGCAGCTTCGTCCAGAACGAACTCGAGCGCCACCTGCGGGTGCGGATCACCGACGCCATCAGCCGACGCACCGGCCAGCCGGTCGAACTCGGCGTGCGGATCGCCCCGCCGGCTGACGAAGGCGCGGCCGCTGCGGACGGCCAAGACACCGCCGTCGGCACCGCAACCCAGCCCGACGAGGATCCCGACGACCGTTTCGTCCCCGACACCCAGGCGGACTGGCAGTCCTATTTCGCCGAGCGACCCAACGACGAGTCCGCCACCGCCGACGGCTCCAGCCTGAACCGGCGGTACACGTTCGACACCTTCGTGATCGGCGCCTCCAACCGGTTCGCCCACGCCGCCGCCCTGGCGATCGCCGAAGCGCCCGCTCGCGCCTACAACCCGCTGTTCATCTGGGGCGAATCCGGGCTGGGTAAAACCCACCTGCTGCACGCGGCCGGCAACTACACCCAACGCCTCTTCCCGGGGATGCGGGTCAAGTACGTCTCCACCGAAGAGTTCACCAACGACTTCATCAACTCGCTGCGCGACGACCGCAGGGTGGCCTTCAAACGCAGCTACCGCGACATCGACGTGCTGCTGGTCGACGACATCCAGTTCATCGAGGGCAAGGAAGGCATCCAGGAGGAGTTCTTCCACACCTTCAATACGCTGCACAACGCCAACAAGCAGATCGTCATCTCGTCCGACCGCCCGCCCAAACAGCTCGCCACCCTGGAAGAACGCCTGCGAACCCGCTTCGAATGGGGCCTGATCACCGATGTTCAGCCGCCCGACCTGGAGACCCGCATCGCGATCCTCCGGAAAAAAGCACAGGTGGAGCGGCTCGACGTGCCTGGCGACGTCCTCGAACTCATCGCCAGCAGCATCGAACGCAACATCCGCGAACTCGAAGGCGCCCTGATCCGGGTCACCGCGTTCGCCTCGCTGAACAAAACCCCGATCGACAAGTCACTGGCCGAGATCGTGCTGCGCGACCTCATCGCCGACGCCGGCACCATGCAGATCAGCGCGGCGATCATCATGGCGGTCATCGCCGAGTATTTCGACACCACGGTCGAGGAGTTGCGCGGGCCCGGAAAGACCCGTCCGCTGGCTCAGTCCCGCCAGATCGCCATGTACCTCTGCCGTGAACTCACCGATCTCTCCCTGCCCAAGATCGGCCAGGCGTTCGGCCGCGACCACACCACGGTGATGTACGCCGAACGCAAGATCCGGGCCGAGATGGCCGAACGCCATGAGGTCTTCGATCAAGTCAAAGAACTCACCACCCGCATCCGGCAGCGAGCCAAGCGCTGACACCGCTCGTTCGCCCCCGAACGCCAAAAAAACTTCCGTCTCGTCTGCAACACCGGTTACCCGCCGGTTGTGTGCACACGGTTGTGCACTACCTGTCCAATTCGCCGCCGCGGCCGCCCGGTCGATGCACACCACCTGGTTCATCCTCAGCCGCCGGCATCGGATCACAATCAGCACACACTCCCGATCCCCAGCCGGATCACCACCCTCAGCAGCGGCGATACCGTCTTGTCCGCAACTTGCACAGGCCCTACTACTACTGCCGGGATATCTCTCCGGTTTCTCCTTAGAAGAGCGGGTCTTGGGATAGCCGTGCTTCGCGTTGTGCACATCGCACCGGTTCCGACCCGATTCGGCTCGCAGCAGCGACCCGTCGGTGTCGAAGTTTGGCTTTCCAGATGGACTCGGAAGCTTTACGGTTGGTTTCCGACCGCAGCTATGTTTGTCGCGGTAAGGCACGGCCCCGGGTGTCCGTCACCTAGTCGCCGGGAGAGACTCGATGTCGAGGTGAAAGGACACTATGGACCCCGCGAGCATGCACGCTGGTCTCAGTGACTTGAAATTTCGCCTGGACCGCGATGACTTCGCAGATGCAGTCGCCTGGGTCGCCAAAAACCTGCCGAACCGACCGACCGTGCCGGTGCTGGCCGGCGTGCTGCTGACCGGCTCCGACACCGGTTTGACGGTGTCCGGCTTCGATTACGAAGTCTCCGCGGAAGTGCGGCTGGCAGCCGAGATCGCTTCGCCCGGAAGTGTTTTGGTATCAGGTCGCCTGCTTTCCGACATAACCCGGGCGCTTCCCCCGAAACCGGTGGAAGTCAGCGTGGAAGCAACTCGGGCGGCACTGACGTGCGGCAATGCCAGGTTCTCGCTGCCGACGCTGGCGGTGGAGGACTACCCCACGCTGCCGTCGCTGCCCGAGGAGACCGGGGTGATGCCGGCGGATCTGTTCGCCGAGGCGATCGGGCAGGTGGCGGTGGCCGCCGGCCGGGACGACACGTTGCCGATGCTCACCGGTATTCGGATTGAAATATCCGGTGAAACAGTGGTTTTGGCGGCAACCGACCGTTTCCGGCTGGCCGTTCGCGAGCTGACCTGGTCAGCGAGCCCGGATACCGATGCGGCGGTGCTGGCGCCGGCCAAGACGCTGGCCGAGGCCGCCAAAGCGACCGCGGACGGAGCGGACGTCCATCTCGCGTTGGGAGCGGGCGCGGCGGTGGGGCGGGAAGGCTTGCTGGGCATCACCAGTTCCGGCAAGCGCAGCACCACCAGACTGCTCGACGCCGAATTTCCGAAGTTCCGGCAATTGCTGCCCAGCGAACACACTGCGGTGGCCACCGTCGGGGTGGCCGAGCTGACCGAAGCGATCAAGCGGGTGGCGCTGGTCGCCGACCGCGGCGCGCAAGTGCGCATCGAGCTCAGTGAGGGTGCGATGCGACTGTCGGCCGGAGCCGAGGATGTCGGGCGCGCCGAGGAGGATCTGCCGGTTGATTTCGCCGGCGAACCGTTGACTATTGCATTCAACCCGGTGTACCTGACCGACGGGTTGAGTTCATTGCACAGCGAACGGGTTTCGCTCGGGTTCACCGATCCGAAACGGCCGGCCGTGCTGCGGCCGGCGCGCGACGACGACCCGGTGCCGGTGGGTCCGGGCCCGTTCCCGGCGGTGCCGTCGGAGTACGTATATCTGCTGATGCCGGTCCGCCTGCCGGGCTGAGTTGTTCGGCGGCGACCTGAGGGGTGGCTTCTCGCGGTGTATGTCCGGCACTTGGGGTTGCGCGACTTCCGCTCGTGGGCACACGTTGATCTCGACCTCGAACCGGGAGCAACGGTCATGGTCGGGCCGAATGGTTACGGAAAGACGAACCTGGTTGAGGCACTGTGGTATTCGTCCACGCTCGGCTCGCATCGGGTGGCCGCGGACGCGCCGCTGATCCGGACCGGGGCGGAGCGGGCGGTGATCTCGACGATCGTCGTCAACGACGGCCGGGAGCTGGCCGTCGATGTGGAGATCGCCGCCGGACGGGCCAACAAGGTCAGGTTGAACCGAGCACCGGTCCGCAGACCCCGCGACGTTGTCGGGGTGTTGCGGGCGGTGCTGTTCGCGCCCGAGGACCTGGCGCTGGTGCGCGGAGATCCCGGCGACCGGCGCCGCTACCTCGATGAGCTGGCGAGTCTGCGCAGACCGCGGATCGCTGCGGTGCGGGCGGATTACGACAAGGTGCTGCGTCAGCGCACCGCCCTGCTCAAGAGCGCGGCCGGAGCCCTGCACCGGGGCAGCGGCTCGGCGCTGGACACCCTGGAGGTGTGGGACCGGCAGTTGGCCGCCCACGGCGCCGAACTGATGGCCGCCCGCATCGACCTGGTCGACCAGCTGGCGCCCGAAGTCGAGAAGGCCTACCAGCGGCTGGCGCCGGGAACCCGCCCGGCCGGCATCGGCTACCGGCCCAGCCTGGACGCGGTGCTCGCCGACGGCACCGACCCGGCCGCCCTGGAGGCCGGGCTGCTGGCCGGGTTGGCCGCGCGGCGATCCGCCGAGATCGAGCGCGGCGTGTGTCTGGTCGGCCCGCACCGCGACGAACTGGAACTGCGACTCGGCGACCGCCCGGTGAAGGGCTTCGCCAGCCACGGCGAGTCCTGGTCGATGGCCCTGGCGTTGCGATTGGCCGCCTATCAGTTGTTGCGCAGCGAAGGCGCCGAGCCGGTGTTGCTGCTCGACGACGTGTTCGCCGAACTGGATGCGGCGCGCCGCGACGCCCTCGCGGAAGTGGCCGGCGCGGCCGAGCAGGTGCTGGTCACCGCGGCGGTCGCCGACGACATCCCGGACGCTTGGCAGGCGCGCCGGATCGCGATCACGGTGCAGGACCGAGACGACGGGCGGATATCGGAGGTGCTGGGATGACAGACGACGAACACGGGCCGGGCCCGGTGTCGAGGCAAGCCGGGATGGATCTGGTCCGGCGGGTCCTGGAAGAAGCCCGGGACGTGGCGCGAGCCCAGGGCAAGGATGTGGGCCGGGGCCGCCAGGCTCCGCTACGCCGTCGTGGCGGTGGGCGGCGCAACTGGTCGAGCCCGGGTCCGGACCGGCGTGACCCGCAGCCGCTGGGAGCGGCGACTCGGGATCTGGCCCGCACCCGGGGCTGGTCACCGCGGGTCTCCGAAGGAACCGTCTTCGGGCGGTGGGTCTCGGTGGTCGGGCGGGACATCGCCGACCACGCCACACCCACCGCGCTGCGCGACGGGGTGCTCAGCATCTCCGCCGAGTCGACGGCCTGGGCCACCCAGCTGCGGATGGTGCAGGCGCAACTGATCGCGAAGATCGCCGCGGCGGTCGGCGACGGGGTGGTCACCTCGTTGAAGATCACCGGCCCGACGCGGCCGTCGTGGCGCAAGGGACCGCTGCACATCGCCGGCCGGGGACCGCGTGACACCTACGGCTGAGCCCGCGGTGAACTCGCCCCAGCGCGGCTAAAACGAGCCGAATGGCGCTGGCCAGCGGCGCGACCCATCCGCCACCGCGATATCGGCGCTACGGCGCAATTAGACAGGTGGAAACGCCCTATGAAAATGCGTGCCGTCGGTCGGTCACGATAGACTGCCGAAGATTGGTTGAAGACTCGCCGCGGTGACTCCACCGCGTGCACACGACCCCGAGGAGAACCCGCCGACCGTGGCTGCCCAGAAGAAGAACGCGCCGTCAACATACGACGCGCAGGCGATCACCATCCTGGAAGGCCTGGAGGCGGTCCGCAAACGTCCCGGCATGTACATCGGCTCAACCGGTGAACGCGGTCTGCACCACCTGATCTGGGAGGTGGTCGACAACGCGGTGGACGAGGCGATGGCCGGCTACGCCACCGCCGTCGACGTCGCGTTGCTGGCCGACAGCGGCGTACAGGTCCGCGACAACGGGCGCGGCATCCCGGTGGGCATGCACGAGTCGGGTGTCCCCGCGGTCGACGTGGTGATGACGCAGCTGCACGCCGGGGGCAAGTTCGGCGGGGAGAACGGGGCGTACGCGGTCTCCGGCGGGTTGCACGGGGTCGGGGTGTCGGTGGTCAACGCGCTGTCCACCCGCCTGGAGGTGGAGATCTCCACCGACGGCCACGAGTGGTCCCAGACCTACGACCATTCGGTGCCGGGCACCCTGCAAAAGGGCGCCGCGACCAAGAAGACCGGCACGACGGTCCGGTTCTGGGCCGACCCGGAGATCTTCGAGACCACCGAGTACAACTTCGAGACCGTGTCGCGCCGCCTGCAGGAGATGGCCTTCCTGAACAAGGGTCTGACCATCACCCTGACCGACGAGCGGGTGACCGAGAAGGACGTCGTCGACGAAGTGGTCAGCGACGTCGCCGAAGCACCGAAGTCCGCCGAGGCAAAGGCCGCCGAGTCGGCGGCGCCGAAGAAGGTCAAGCACCGGGTGTTCCACTACCCCGGCGGGCTGGTCGACTACGTCAAGCACATCAACAGCTCCAAGAGCCCGATCCACGCCAGCATCATCGACTTCGGCGGCAAGGGCGAAGGCCACGAGGCCGAGATCGCGCTGCAGTGGAACGGCAGCTACGCCGAGTCGGTGCACACCTTCGCCAACACCATCAACACGGTCGAGGGCGGCACCCACGAGGAGGGCTTCCGGTCCGCGCTGACCAGCGTGGTCAACAAGTACGCGCGCGACAAGAAGTTGCTCAAGGACAAAGACGCCAACCTCACCGGCGACGACATCCGCGAGGGCCTGGCCGCGGTGATCTCGGTGAAGGTCCGCGAGCCGCAGTTCGAGGGGCAGACCAAGACCAAGCTGGGCAACACCGAGGTCAAGTCGTTCGTGCAGAAGGTCTGCAACGAGCAGCTCAGCCACTGGTTCGAAGCCAATCCGGCGGAGGCGAAGTCGATCGTCAACAAAGCGGTGTCGTCGGCGAACGCGCGGATCGCCGCGCGCAAGGCACGCGAGTTGGTGCGCCGCAAGAGCGCGACCGACCTCGGCGGCCTGCCGGGCAAGCTGGCGGACTGCCGCTCCACCGACCCGAGCCGCTCGGAGCTGTATGTGGTGGAGGGCGACTCGGCCGGCGGTTCCGCGAAGAGCGGCCGCGACTCGATGTTCCAGGCGATCCTTCCGCTGCGCGGCAAGATCATCAACGTCGAAAAGTCACGGATCGACCGGGTGCTGAAGAACACCGAGGTGCAGGCGATCATCACGGCCCTGGGCACCGGCATTCACGACGAGTTCGACATCAGCAAGCTGCGCTACCACAAGATCGTGCTGATGGCCGACGCCGACGTGGACGGCCAGCACATCTCCACACTGCTGCTGACCCTGCTGTTCCGGTTCATGCGGCCGCTGATCGAACACGGCCACGTGTTCCTGGCGCAGCCACCGCTGTACAAGCTCAAGTGGCAGCGCACCGAACCCGAGTTCGCCTACTCGGACCGCGAGCGCGACGGCCTGATGGAAGCCGGGCTCAAAGCCGGCAAGAAGATCAACAAGGACGACGGCATCCAGCGCTACAAGGGTCTTGGTGAGATGGACGCCAAGGAGTTGTGGGAGACCACGATGGACCCGTCGGTGCGGGTGCTGCGCCAGGTCACGCTCGACGACGCCGCCGCGGCCGACGAGTTGTTCTCCATCCTGATGGGCGAGGACGTCGAGGCGCGGCGCAGC
>DASTNJ010000067.1:0-10956 GCA_035721065.1 Mycobacterium sp. | reverse complement strand
TACCCGCGAGTAATATTGTCGTTCGTGGCAGGTGGCAGCAAGCGGATACCGCGTGCCGTCCGTGAGCAGCAGATGCTCGACGCGGCGGTGCAGATGTTCTCGATCAACGGTTACCACGAAACGTCGATGGACTCGATCGCGCGGGCGGCCAGCATCTCCAAGCCGATGCTCTACCTCTACTACGGCTCCAAAGAGGAGTTGTTCGGCGCCTGCCTGGACCGCGAACTGAGGCGCTTCGTCGAACAGGTGCGTTCCGGGGTCGACTTCCAGCAGGCTCCGCGGGATCTGCTGCGGAACACGATCTTGGCGTTCCTGCGCTACATCGACGCCAACCGGGCGTCGTGGATCGTGATGTACACCCAGGCCACCAGTTCGCCGGCGTTCGCCCACACGGTCCGTGAGGGCCGGAACCGGATCATCGAACTGGTGGGCCGGCTGCTGCAGGCCGGCACCCGAAATCCCGGGCCGGACACCGACTTCGACATGATGGCGGTGGCACTGGTCGGTGCGGGCGAGGCGGTCGCCACCCGGATCAGCACCGGGGACGCCGACGTCGACGAGGCGGGCGAGCTGCTGATCAACCTGTTCTGGCGCGGTCTGAAAGGCACCCCGTCCGGGGTCACCGACGCCGGTGGAAAAGTCGCTACCGGCTCTGGGCGGTGACCCTGCGGCACCGCGATTTCGTCTGCGGGGTCGTCATCGTCGGGCTGCTGGCCGGGGTCGCCGGGTTGTCGACGACGCTGGTGCTTCGTCTGGTCGAACACCTGACCTACCACTACACGTTCGGATCGCTGCTCGCCGGGGTCACCGACAGCAGCCCTATCCGGCGCGCGGTCGGCCCGATGGTCGGTGGCGCGCTGGCCGGATTGGGCTGGTGGCTGCTGCGCAAGCGCACGGAGGTCCGCCCGGTGGTCGAGGTGATCGCCGGCCGAGACCGTATTCCGTTGCTGCCGTTCGGTATCGACGCCGTGCTGCAGGTGCTGCTGGTGGGCTCCGGCGCATCGCTGGGCCGGGAGAGCGCCCCGCGTCAATTCGCCGCGGCGCTGAGTGATTCGGCGACCCGCTGGTTGAACCGGTTGCCGGCCGGCGATCGCCGGATCCTGCTGGCCTGCGCGGCCGGCGCCGGCCTGGGTGCGGTGTACGCGGTGCCACTGGCCGGGGCCCTGTTCGCCACCCGGATGCTGAAGGACCATCGACCGCGTGCGCTTGGTGCGGCGCTGATCACCTCGAGCCTGGCGGTTGCGGGCGGCTCGATCGCCACCCGGGATCGGCCGATCCTGGACTGGCCGAGCGTGCAGGTCTCCTACCTGCTGACGGCGCATGCGCTGGTGCTGGCGCCGGTCACCCTGGCGGTGGGGCTCGGCTTCAATCGCCTGATGGCCGCGGCCCGCCCGGCCGAACCGGTCCGGACCTGGCTGCTTGTCCCGGCCATCGGTGCGGCGGGCCTGCTGATGGGAGTCTGCTCGCACTGGTTTCCGGACCTGCCCGGCAACGGCCGCAGCATCCTGACGGTCAGCCTGAACAGTGCGATGACGCTGTGGGCGGCGGCGGCGATCCTGGTGCTGAAACCGGTTCTCACCGCGGTGTTCCTGCGCGCCGGCGGGACCGGCGGAATGATGACGCCCTCGCTGGCCACCGGCGCCGCCGCCGGGTCACTGCTGGTTTTGGCGATCAATCTCGTATTGGGCTGGCACGCCCACGTTCCGGCCGTGTCGCTGGCCGGTGCCGCCGGGGTGCTCGCCGTGACCCAGCGGGCACCGGTCTGGGCGGCGGTCTTCGTCTGGGAACTGGCCCGCCCACCGCTCTGGCTGCTTGCGGTTTTCCTGGTCGCGTCGGTCAGCCCGCACGGGCTCCGGGTGCTGGCCGAACGCCTGCGCCGAAACAGCCTGCCGGACTAGAGCTCCCGCACCGTCCCGGTCAGATACGGGTAGCCCTTGGCGATGTTGCGCAAGGCCAGGTCCCAGCCGCCGGCCACCTGCTCCACGTACAGCCCGGGGCTGCCCGGCAGCAACAGCGGCTTGCCGAATTTCACCGAGTAGTCGACGGCGTCGGGCAGCGCGCCCTCGATGTTGGCCAGCACCGCCGCCGCGGAGAACATCCCGTGCGCGATCGCCGTCGGGAAGCCGAACAGCTTGGCGCCGAGTCCGCTGGTGTGGATCGGGTTGTGGTCGCCGCCGATCGAGGCGTAGCGGCGGATCTGCCCCGGGGTGATCTTCAGCACCGCGCTGGGCGGCCCCAGCTTGGGCTGCTTGGCCGGCGGCGGCTTGGGCTCACCGGACAGGCTGGTGCGCTGCTGGTGCAGGAAGGTCGTCACTTGGCGCCACGCGAGGTCGTTGCCGACGTTGACATCGGTCAGGATGTCGACCAGCAGCCCCTTGCGGTGCTCGCGCAAGTTCTCCGCGTGGGCCGCCACCCCGACCGTGTCGGTCACGGCGATCGGCCGGTATTGGGTGATCCGGTTCTCGGTGTGCACCGAACCCATTGCGGCGAAAGGGAAATCGAATCCGGTGACCAGCGCCATCACCGTCGGGAATGTCAAGGCGAACGGGTAGGTCAGCGGCACGGTGTCGCGGTAGCGCAGCCCGGTGACCGCCGCGTAGGCGGCGACATTGGCCGGGTCGATAACCAGTTCGTCGACCTTGATCGTGCGGTCCGGCACGGTGCCGGCGCGCGGGATGAACGGCAGCGCGCCGGCCGCCGCGCGCAGCATGTTCCGCATGCCACTCGGTTGCGTCATGACTTCCTCCCTAAGCACCCAGCATCGCCTGGCCGCAGACCCGGACGGTGTTGCCGGTCACCGCGTTCGAGGCGGGGCTGGCGAAGTAGGCGATCAACTCGGCGACGTCGACCGGCAGGCCGCCCTGGAACAGCGAGTTGAGCCGCCGTCCCACCTCCCGGGTGGCCAGCGGGATCGCCGCGGTCATCGCGGTCTCGATGAACCCCGGTGCGACCGCGTTGATGGTGATGCCCTTCTTCGCCAGCACCGGGGCCAGCGCGTCGGTCAGGCCGATCATGCCGGCCTTGGTCGCCGCGTAGTTCGTCTGGCCACGGTTGCCGGCGATCCCGGCCATCGACGACAGCCCGACGATCCGGCCGCCGTCGCCGATCGCGCCGGCCGCCACCAAACCCTCGGTAAGACGCTGCGGCGCAAGCAGGTTCACCGCCAGCACGCTGTCCCAGCGAGCGTCGTCCATGTTGGCCAGCAATTTGTCGCGGGTGATGCCGGCATTGTTCACCAGGGCATCGGCCCGGCCGCCGTGATGCTCGCGCAGGTGGTCGATGATTTTGTCCACCGCGTCGTCGGCGGTCACGTCCAGCGTCAGCGCGGTCCCGCCGACCCGGGAGGCCGTCTCGGAAAGTGCGTCGGCGGCCTGGGGCACGTCGACCGCCACCACTCCGGCGCCGTCGCGGGCGAACACCTCGGCGATGGTGGCGCCGATACCGCGGGCGGCACCGGTGATCACCGCCACCTTCCCGTCCAGCGGCTTGTCCCAGTCCGCGGGTGGGGTGGCGTCGGCCGCCCCGACCCGGAACACCTGGCCGTCCACGTAGGCGGAGCGGGCCGACAGGATGAACCGCATCGTCGATTCCAGGCCGGTGGCGCCGGCGTGCGCGTCCGGGGACAGGTAGACCAGCTGCACGGTGGCTCCACGTCGCAGCTCTTTGCCCAGTGAGCGGGTGAAGCCTTCCAGTGCGCGCTGGGCGATCCGCTCGTCGGCGCTGCCCGCCTGCTCCGGGGTGGTGCCGACGACGACGATCCGGCCGCAGGCGCCGACGTTGCGCAGCACCGGGGTGAAGAAGTCGTGCAGGCCCTTCAGCCCGGCCGGCCCGGTGATACCGGTGGCATCGAAGACCAGCCCGCCGAACGAATCCGCCCAGCGGCCGCCGAGGTTGTCACCGACCAGGTCGTAGTCGTCGTCCAGCGCGGCGCGCAGCGGCTCGGCGACCCGGCCGGATCCGCCGATCAGCAGCGGCCCGGCCAGCGGCGGGTCGCCCGCGCGGTATCGGCGCAGCGTCTCGGCCTGGGGGACGCCGAGCTGCTTAGCCAGGAACGATCCGGGGGCGGAATTGACGATCTGGTTCAACAGATCCGAGGGGAGCTTGGGGGCCACTGAGCTGCCTTCCGTGTTCTGGTGCGCCGAGGGCCGGCGACCGCATTCGACAACGAACTTACTCTAGAGTAAGAAGTCTGGGTAGTATGGCCCCACCCACCTCGGCAGGCCGCCGAGACCCCGACACAACATCACGGAGAGATCGTGGCCCCTGCAACCGCTGCAAAAACTGCTGAATCCTCGGCGACCCGGTCGCGCCGCCGCGTCGCGGTGCTCGGCGGCAACCGGATTCCGTTCGCCCGATCCGACGGCGCCTATGCGGATGCGTCCAACCAGGACATGTTCACCGCGGCACTGGGTGGCCTGGTGGAGCGGTTCGACCTGGCCTCTGAGCAGCTCGGCGCGGTCATCGGCGGGGCGGTGCTCAAGCACAGCCGTGACTTCAACCTGATGCGGGAATGTGTGCTGGGCTCGGCACTGTCGCCGCACACCCCGGCGTTTGACCTGCAGCAGGCCTGCGGCACCGGCTTGCAGGCGGCGATCTGCGCCGCGGACGGGATCGCCGCCGGCCGCTACGAGGTGGCCGCGGCGGGCGGGGTGGACACCACCTCCGACGCGCCACTGGAGGTCGGCAACGAACTGCGCCGCACGCTGCTGGCGCTGCGCCGCTCCAAGTCCAACCTGCAGCGGCTGAAGCTGGCCGGCAAGCTGCCCGCCGCGCTGGGGGTGGAGATCCCGGCCAACAAGGAGGCGCGCACCGGCCTGTCGATGGGTGACCATCAGGCGATCACCACCAAGAAGTTCGGGATCAAGCGCGTCGACCAGGACGAACTGGCCGCCGCCAGCCACCGCAACATGGCCGCCGCCTACGACCGCGGCTTCTTCGACGACCTGGTCACGCCGTTCCTCGGGCTGTACCGGGACGACAATCTGCGGCCCGGGTCGACGGTCGAGAAGCTGGCCACCCTGAAGCCGGTGTTCGGCGCGAAAGCCGGCGACGCGACCATGACCGCGGGCAACTCGACCCCGCTCACCGACGGCGCGTCCGTCGCGCTGCTGGCCAGCGAGGAGTGGGCGCAGCAGCACAAGCTGACCCCGCTGGCCTACTTCACCGACGCCGAGACCGCGGCGGTCGACTACGTCAACGGCACCGAGGGTCTGCTGATGGCGCCGACGTACGCGGTGCCGCGGCTGCTGGCGCGAAACGGCTTGAGCCTGCAGGACTTTGACTTCTACGAGATTCACGAGGCGTTCGCGTCGACCGTGCTGTGCCACCTGGCGGCGTGGGAATCCGAGGACTACTGCAAGGAGCGCCTGGGCCTGGACAAGGCGCTGGGGGCCATCGACCGGTCCAAGCTCAATGTCAACGGCTCGTCGCTGGCCGCCGGCCACCCGTTCGCGGCCACCGGCGGGCGGATCGTGGCACAGGCGGCCAAGCAGATCGCCGAAGCCAAGGCGGGCCGCAAGGGCGCCGCGAAGAACAAGCCGGTGCGTGCGCTGATCTCCATCTGCGCCGCCGGTGGGCAAGGGGTCGCGGCGATCCTGGAGGCCTGAGCGCCAGCGGGCGGCTGAGCGTCAGCGGGCGGTGGGAAAGCTCAGGAACACCAGCCGGAAGTTGCCGATCTGGATCTCGTCGCCGTTGACCAGCGCGGTCGACTGCACCCGCTTGCTGTTGACGTAGGTGCCGTTGAGGCTGCCGACGTCGACGATCCGGAATCCGCCTTCCTGCCTGCGAAACTCCACGTGCCGCCGGCTGGCGGTGATGTCGTCGAGGAAGATGTCGCTTCTGGGGTGCCGGCCCGCGGAGGTGACGGACCGATCGAGGGAGAATCGCGACCCCGCGCCCGGGCCACGCTTGACCACCACGAATGCCGAGTCGTACGGCACCGCCTCGATCCGTTCGGGCGGGTGTCGACCGGTTGTCGTGGCCGGCTCGCTCACCGGCCGTCTCCGCCTGCCGCCGTCATCTCGTGCCGGCCGGCGTCAGCGATCGGGCCCAGTTGCAGGGCCGACCAAGCCCCGTCGATCGACACGTCTTGAACGGCGGCGATGCCGTACTGGCGCAGGGCCCGCAGCAGCCACTCACGACGAAGGTCGGCGCCGGGCGTCCCGGGCTTGGGGTAGCCGATCCAGGCCAGGCGGCCCGCCCTGGCCGCGGTGTAGGCCGGCTTGAGCCGGGCCAGATCCACTGATCGCAGTGCGAAGCCGATGACCACGTCGGCTCGATCCGGGTCGGCTCGGCCGGCTGCCATCAGGCGCAGCTTGGATTCGACCGGAGGTTTGAGCACCGCGACACTTTGGCCGCGCCTGATCTGCAGCTTACGTTCGAGTTCAGCCCGGCCGAGCGCACCGCCCGCCGCATCGGGGTCAGCGTGCACGTCCGCCATCATTCCCCGACTTCCGGGCGGACAGAAAGGCGACGCGGCCCGGGTGGTCTGCGTACCGGTCGACCTCGTCGGTGGCCAGCACCTGCAGCATGTCGGCGATCTCATCGGTGTGCTGCGAGACGTGATGCCGGTCGCCGGTCTTCGTGGTGATGATCGATCCCACCTCGTGGTGGGACAGAATATGGTCGGTATGGATGAACGATCGAACCGATTCTATTTGCGACGGGATGATCAGCACTTCGCCGCGGTGATCCGAAACGCCGTGCTTGTTGATCTGATTCAATCGTAGAAATTGCATTGCTGCTCCGCTGGTTGAATTTATTCTGGTCACGAATGAGCGGGCCGTTTACGCGGCCGGTGCCGACTGCCGGTCGGCAGCCACCGCGGCACGGATATAGTCGCCGATCTGGCGCAATGAGCGGGTGGCCTCCGGCACAACCGGGGCGGCCAACTGGAACACGTGAATCTGGCCCGGAAAGACGCGAAGTTCTGTCTGGACCCCGGCCGCGGTGAGTTTGCGGGCGGCCAGGCGCGCGTCGTGTGCCAACTCCTCCGAACCGGAGACATGGATGAGGGTCGGTGGAAGACCGGAAGTGACATGGTCCAGCGGTTCGTACAGTGTTCCGTCGTGTGCGTTGATCAGTGCGGTCAGTGCCGCGAACGCGTGGTGGGGCAGCATCGGGCCGTTGGTGCGCGGTCGTTCGGATGCGAGCTGCAGCAGCGGTGACAGCAGTGCCAGCGCCGCGGGCCGCTCACCGTCCCGGTGCAGTGCCTGCGCAAGGGCGAGGGCGAGGTACCCGCCGGCGGAGTCGCCGGCGATGACGATCTGGTCTTCCCGGTAGCCGCGAGCCCGTAGCCAGCGATACGCATCGCGGCAGTCCTCGAGTGCCATCGCGATGGTGTGTTTGGGCAGCATCCGGTAGTTGACCGCCAGGACCGGGCTGTCGGCGAACCCCGACAGCTTGTCGATCATCCGCAGGTGGGTGCTGACGCCGCCGCACAGGAAGGCGCCGCCGTGGCAGTACAGCACCACCCGACCGGTGTACGGCGCCACGCCGCGGGCGCGGATCAGCTCGGCACAGGCATGGGGCAGGGCCACCTCGACTCGGGACAATCCATGCGGGGCGGGCAGGGCCCGGGCCGCACGCTCGACGAAGCCGAACGGCAGCGGGAGTCGCAGGGCATGGCTGCCGATGTCCAGCGCCGGGTGCAGCGTTGCCCGGGTGGCCTCGGAAACCAGCCGGGCGGCCAGGCTGGGACCCGATTCCGTGATCTCTACGGACGCGACAGCACTCATGCAGAACTCCCGAGAAAAAGTAGAACGAAAATTGATTCGCTACCGGCCGGCAAGCTCGACGCTTCTTCGGGTCGAAAAGGTAACGCTTCAATCAACCGGAGAAAATGACAATTGATTCCGGCCACACGCGACCTGTCCGTGAGAGCTCGATCACACGAATCGCGGGGACTCGGCAGCCGCTGCAAACGCAGACAGGGTGGCCGCCGGCACTCGGCTGCGAACGCGGAACTCGCGGGTTTGGGATCGGTTCGCGACGGGTAATCCATGACCTGAACGGTTCGGTGCCGCCGTCTGGCCGCAAACCGATCGCTTACCGAATCGCTCCCGAGCATCCACCGCCGGGCAGAGGGGATCCGGCGGCGGATGCTCGGACTGCGTCGTCAACCCGATAGGCCCGTCAACGCAACAGGCCCCCGAGAAGGATCTCGGAGGCCTGCGCGGGTCTGCGGGTGCGGGTCAGAACGCCGCTTCGTCGAGTTCCATGAGGTCGTTGTCCATGTTCTCGACCACCTGGCGAACGCTGGTCAGCAGCGGCAGGAAGTTCTTCGCGAAGAACGAGGCCGCCGCAACCTTGCCCTCGTAGAAGGACCGCTCCGCGTCGTCGGCGCCGGCGTCCAGTTTCTCGATGGCCACCACCGCCTGGCGCAGCAGCAACCACCCGATGATCAGGTCGCCGACGCTCATCAGGAAGCGCACCGAGGCGAGACCCACCTTGTAGATGCTGGTTACTTCCTCCTGGGCGGCCATCAGGTACCCGGTCAGCGAGGCCGCCATGCCCTGCACATCGGCCAGGGCGGTGGCCAGCAGCGCCCGCTCGGGCTTCAGCCGGCCGTTGCCGCCCTCGTTCTTGAGGAACTCCTCGATCTGCCCGGCCACATGCGCCAGCGCCATACCCTTGTCGCGGATGATCTTGCGGAAGAAGAAGTCCATCGCCTGGATGGCGGTGGTGCCCTCGTAGAGCGAGTCGATCTTGGCGTCGCGGATGTACTGCTCGAGCGGGTAGTCCTGCAGGAAGCCGGACCCGCCCAGGGTCTGCAGGCTCTCGGTGAGCTTGGCGTAGGCCTGCTCGGAACCGCACCCCTTCACGATCGGCAGCATCAGGTCGTTGACCTTGACCGCCAGGTCCTCGTCGACACCGTGCACCGCCTTGGCGACGGCGGCGTCCTGGTAGGTAGCGGTGTAGATGTACAGGGCGCGCAGCCCCTCGGCGTAGGACTTCTGCGTCATCAGCGACCGGCGCACATCCGGGTGGTGGGTGATGGTCACCCGCGGGGCGGTCTTGTCCATCATCTGCGTCAGGTCGGCGCCCTGCACCCGGTTCTTGGCATAGTCCAGCGCGTTCAGGTAGCCGGTGGACAGCGTCGCGATCGCCTTGGTGCCGACCATCATCCGGGCCTGCTCGATGACGTCGAACATCTGCGCAATACCGTTGTGCACCTCGCCGACCAGCCAGCCCTTGGCCGGCACGCCGTGCTGGCCGAAGGTCAGCTCACAGGTGGTCGAGGCCTTCAGGCCCATCTTGTGCTCGACGTTGGTGACGAACACGCCGTTGCGCTCACCGGGCTCGCCGGTTTCGAAGTCGAACAGGAGCTTCGGCACGAAGAACAGCGACAGGCCCTTGGTGCCCGGCTTGGCGCCTTCGGGGCGGGCCAGCACCAGGTGGAAGATGTTCTCGAACAGGTCGTCGGAGTCTGCCGAGGTGATGAACCGCTTGACGCCGTCGATGTGCCACGACCCGTCGTCCTGTTGGATGGCCTTGGTCCGGCCGGCGCCCACGTCGGAGCCGGCGTCCGGCTCGGTCAGCACCATGGTCGCGCCCCAGTTCCGGCTGGCGGCGAACCCGGCCCACTTCTTCTGCTCGTCGGTGGCGATGTGGTAGAAGATGTTGGCGAATCCGGCGCCGCCGGCGTACATCCACACCGCCGGATTGGCGCCCAGCAGGTGCTCGTGCAGGGTCCACAGCAGCGCCTTGGGCACCGGTGTGCCGTCGAGTTCCTCGTCGACGCCGACCTTCTCCCAGCCGCCCTCGATGACCGCGCGCACCGAGTTCTTGAACGACTCCGGCATCGTGACGCTGTGGGTTTCCGGGTCGAAGACCGGCGGGACGCGGTCGCCTTCCACGAACGACTCGGCGACCGGGCCCTCGCACAGCCGGCTCATCTCGTTGAGCATCTCCACGGCGGTGTCGGTGTCCAGGTCGCTGAAGGCGCCTTCACCGAACACTCGGTCGACGCCGAAGACCTCGAACAGGTTGAATACCTGGTCACGGACGTTGCTCTTGTAGTGGCTCACGTAGTCCCTCCTCGATGAGAACGCTACTTGCGGTTGGGTACCTACGGATAAGTTACCCACCAGTAACGTGTTTATAAATATACTGCCCCCCCACCCTCGCGCAAGCGAGTGTGAGCTAGATTTCATCCCGGCCTCAGCCGGTTCGGCCGCCCCGGCGCTTTCGCCGCCGTCGGGGCGATCGCGCGGTAGGGTCGCCGATGGCGCAGTAACCCCCGTCGAGGCGGATGTATCCCGGTGAGTTCCATAGGCAAGTTGACAGCGTCCTCACTTCGCGAGGCCTTCGGACATATCCCGTCCGGGGTGGTCGCCGTGGCGGCCGAGGTCGACGGAGTCCGGGTCGGGCTGGCGGCGAGCACGTTCGTCCCGGTTTCACTGGACCCTCCGCTGGTGTCGTTCTGTGTGCAGAACACCTCGACGACCTGGCCGAAACTCGAGAGCGCACCGCTGCTGGGCATCAGTGTGCTCGGTGAGACGCACGACAGTGCCGCGCGCACCCTGGCCGCCAAGACCGGCGACCGGTTCGCCGGGCTGGAGACGGTCTCCGGCGACCACGGCGCGGTGTTCGTCAAAGACACCAGCGTGTGGCTGGCGAGCGCGGTCGAGCAACTGATTCCCGCCGGCGATCACACCATCGTGGTGCTGCGGGTCACCGATGTCACGATCGATCCGGCGATCGCTCCGATCGTGTTTCACCGCAGCGTGTTTCGCCGGCTCGACGGCTAACCTCGATCTTTCGTGAAGGGCTCGACTGTTGACGGTCGGGGTGGTTGTGTGCGGTGCGGTGAGTTGGGCGTGGGTGGTCCTCGGCGCTGTGCCGCCGATTTTCCTGGTCCTTGGTCGTTGGGGTCGGGGTGGTGGATTCAGGTGAGCGCGGTGAGGTTTTGCTGTCCGTTGATCAGCAGGTCTGACCAGGGCCATCGTCGGTTCA
>DASTNJ010000066.1:0-12310 GCA_035721065.1 Mycobacterium sp. | reverse complement strand
CCCAACGCCAGGAAGGCGCTGATCGCCCCGGTGACACCGATCGCCCGCTGTCGGCGCGCAGCACTTTTCGCGTGCCGCTGGTTGCCCCTGGGGTTGTGGCGTGTGGTCATGTCGCTGCCCTCGAAGGTGACGTTTGCGGCGATTGGCGAACCGCGAGAATTCTGTGCAGAGCTGTTGGCTGCGCAGAAAGTAATCCCTGAGAAACATCTGCGCAATAGCAAAATCAGAAATCTTTCGGCGAAGTTCGCCGCCGGCACCGCAACGACGGCCGGTCGACCTCGATCGACACTGGTCGGCGCGGCGGGGGAGTTGATCATCGGTGCGGGAGCGATCGACTTCACCTACCCGCTGATGCGGCCGATTACCCCCGTAAAAGAACTCAAATCTAAAATTGACGCGAGCGTAAATAATTGAAAATTGACGCGAGCGTAAATAATTACCGGCCCGGTCGCCCTGCGCGCTCGGGCCCGCACCCACCGGTCACCGCGACGGATTACCCGCGATCGCCACCGCCGACCCGTTCCACCCGAACCGCACCACCCCCGTGACGCCACTCGGGTGCTGCAGTGTCACCGTGTATTGGTGCGTCGATCTGCCGCGATCCCATTCACGTCGTAGACATCCGGTACCGCGTGTTCGGCCTACCCGTCCCCGAGTGCCTTCGCCGCCGTCGACACCTTCATCACTAGGCGGTGCTCGCGGTTCCGGACGGGAACGAAGTGGTAGTGCTCGTAAAACGACTGCGCATCGTCGTCGATCGCGTCCACGACGATGAGGCGACCCCCGCCGATCCGCGATGCGGCGACGATTTTGCTCAGTGCGTCCAGAAGGAGTTGCCGGCCGTAACCCTGGCCATGCAGCGATGTGTCGATTGCCAGGCGGGCGATCAGGTATCCGGGTACGCGAGAATAACCCCCAGCCATGGGTCCGGACACGCCGTCATTCTTGCGCACGACTTCGGTGGGGCAGATGGCGAAATAGGCGCAAACTCTGGCTTCCCCGAGACGGGCCCAGACATACACGTGCGCTACACCGTTGCTGTCGGCGCGACGGGCCTGTTCAACCAACCAGGTGTTCAGTGGTTCCTTGCCGCAGTCGAATCCCTCAAGTGTGTGGTCATCGTTGAGTCGCGCGGACTCGAACACGGTCAACGCCGGTTGAACACCGCGGGCTTGCGCGCGGCTGCCGCCAGGCGCGGCGCGGTGTCGGCGACATCCAGGGAGGACATCAGTTTGTCGAACTGATCGGGCTCCATCACCGTGATCAACTCTTGGCGCAGGATGTCCTCGGCGCGTTGCAGCGCGGCTTTGCGCACGAACTCCGATGTCTGCTCATGCACGACATCGGCTGCTTGCCGGATGCGGTTGAGAGTCGCTTCTTCTGCGCGAACCTCAATGCGCTGCGTCTTGATCGCCATAATGAAGCCCCTTTACTGATGGGGATCAGTGTACGGCGGATGTTCGTACATCGCTACGCAGATCGCTCTGGCGTCGTCAGTATTCGGCGCGTTCATTTCAGGCCTGCGTCGCCGCCACCGACATCGCTGCAGCGCTGTGACGGGTGATGCAGTTTGGTATTAGTGAGGCTGTTGTTACGGCGCGCCTCCCCGGCTCGGCCGGTTTTCCCCGACAGAATCGCCTCCATGATGTTGTCTGCGCTGTTAACCCGTAACTCCTCCCGGCCGGGCGTCGTCGGCACCGCGAGGGTCGACCGTGATATCGACCGGTTGCTGCGACGGGTGTGCCCAGGTGACATCGTCGTTCTCGACGTCCTCGACCTCGACCGGATCACCGCCGACGCGCTGGTGGAAGCGAACATCGCCGGCGTGGTCAACGCGTCGGCCTCGATCTCCGGCCGCTACCCCAACCTGGGGCCGGAGGTGCTGGTGGCCAACGGCATCACCCTGATCGACGAAGCCGGCCCGGCCATCTTCAAGAAGATCAGGGACGGCGCCAAGGTCCGGCTGCATGACGGCGCCGTCTACACCGGGGACCGGCGGCTTGCGCTGGGCACCGAGCGTTCCGACCTGGAGATCGCCGACCTGATGCAACAGGCCAAGACCGGCCTGGTGTCGCACCTGGAAGCCTTCGCCGGCAACACCATCGAGTTCATCCGCAGCGAGAGCCCGCTGCTGATCGACGGAATCGGCATCCCGGAGGTCGACGTCGACCTGCGTCGCCGCCATGTGGTGCTGGTCGGCGATGAGCCGCACTCCGCCGACGACCTCAAATGCCTCAAGCCGTTCATCAAGGAGTACCAGCCGGTGCTGATCGGTGTCGGGACCGGCGCGGACATCCTGCGCGACGCGGGCTACCGGCCGCAGCTGGTCGTCGGTAACCCCGACCAGCTCAGCACCGATGTGCTGCGGTCGGGTGCCCAGGTGGTGCTGCCCGCCGACGCGGACGGCCATGCGCCGGGGCTGGAACGCATCCAAGACCTCGGCGTCGGTGCGATGACCTTCCCCGCCGCCGGGTCGGCAATGGACCTGGCGCTGCTGCTGGCCGACCACCACGGCGCCGCCCTGCTGGTCACCACCGGTCACACCGCCAGCATCGAGACCTTCTTCGATCGCACCCGCCAGCAGAGCAATCCGTCGACGTTCCTGACCCGGCTCAAGGTCGGCGAGAAGCTGGTCGACGCCCGTGCGGTCGCCACGCTGTACCGCAACCACATCTCCGCCGGCGCCATCGCGCTGCTGGTGCTGACGATGCTGGCGACCGTCGTCGTCGCGCTGTGGGTGACGCGCACCGACACCGCAGCGCTGCATCTGGCCGTCCAGTACTGGCACCAACTCGCCGGGTGGGTGCACGGTCGGGTGACCTAGAGCGGCCCGGGAGCGGTCGGAAGGTGGGTCGGCGATGATAACCCTGCGTCACTATGTGGTTTCGCTGGTCGCGATGTTCGTGGCGCTGATCGCCGGCGTTGTGCTGGGCTCCGGTGTGTTCTCGCGGGCTCTGGTGGCCGGCCTGCAGGACGAGAAGCAGGGCCTGGCGCACCAGATCGACGCGTTGCACGGCCAGGAGAACGCGCTCAACGAGAAGCTCGGTGCCGCCGACAGTTTCGTCGCGCAGATGGGCCCGCGGGTCGTGCACGACGCGCTGCTGCAGAAATCGGTGGTGATCTTCCGGACCCCGGATGCCCACGACGACGATGTCGCGAGGATGACCCAGCTGGTCGGCGAGGCCGGCGGAAGGGTCACCGCAACGGTGTCGCTCACGAGTCAGTTCGTCGACGGCAACGACGAGGAGAAGCTGAACTCGGTGGTGAACTCGTCCATCGTGCCGGCCGGTGCCCAGTTGAACACCAAGCTGGTCGACCAGGGTTCCCAGGCCGGCGACCTGCTCGGGATCGCGCTGCTGATCAACCGCAATCCCGACATCCCGGCCGTCGACGACGTCCAGCGGGAAACGGTGCTTGCCTCGTTGCGCGACACCGGATTCTTGACCTACCGGGACCGGCACGTGGGCCCGGCGGATGCCGCGCTGGTGATCACCGGCGGTGCACTGCCCGACGACGCCGGGAACGCCGGGGGGACCGTGGCGCGTTTCGCGGCGGCGCTGGCTCCGCGCGGCTCGGGCGTCGTGCTGGCCGGCCGGGACGGCTGTGCCACGGGTGTCGCCGCGGTTGCGGTGGCCCGCGCTGACGCCGGGATCACAGCGGCGATCAGCACCGTCGATAACGTGGACGCCGCGTCCGGCCGGATCACCGTGGTGATGGCCGTCAGCGAGCTGATCGGCGGCGGCCACCCGGGCCAGTACGGGGTCGGCCACGGCGCCGGCTCACTCACCGTCGTCTGAGAAACGACCCGCACGCGCCGGGGGCGGCGCTACCGGCCGCGGCGGAGTCTCGGTGTTAGGGTGAGATTCCGTGGGTCGGCAGGCCATCATCCTGCTCCCGTCTTGTCCGGCCGTCACGGAGGTTGCTGTTGCCACCATTGCGAAAGCACCCGCAAACCGCTACCAAGCACCTCTTCGTCACCGGCGGTGTCGCCTCGTCACTGGGCAAGGGGCTGACCGCCAGCAGCCTCGGACAGCTGCTGACGGCACGCGGTCTGCAGGTGACGATGCAGAAACTCGACCCGTATCTGAACGTCGATCCCGGAACCATGAACCCGTTCCAGCACGGCGAGGTGTTCGTCACCGAGGACGGCGCGGAGACCGACCTCGACGTCGGCCACTACGAGCGGTTCCTGGACCGGGATCTGTCCGGATCGGCGAATGTGACTACCGGGCAAGTGTATTCGACGGTGATCGCCAAAGAGCGACGCGGCGAGTACCTCGGCGACACCGTGCAGGTCATCCCGCACATCACCGACGAGATCAAACGGCGCATCCTGGACATGGCCGATCCGGCGGCCGACGGCGGACGGCCGGACGTTGTCATCACCGAGATCGGCGGCACGGTCGGCGACATCGAGTCGCAGCCGTTCCTGGAAGCCGCCCGGCAGGTCCGCCACGACGTCGGCCGGGACAACGTGTTCTTCCTGCACGTGTCGCTGGTGCCGTACCTGGCGCCCTCGGGAGAACTCAAGACCAAACCGACCCAGCACTCGGTGGCGGCGCTGCGCAGCATCGGTATTGCTCCGGACGCGTTGATCCTGCGGTGCGACCGCGAGGTCCCCGAAGCGCTGAAGAACAAGATCGCGCTGATGTGCGACGTCGACATCGACGGGGTGATCTCCACCCCGGACGCGCCGTCGATCTACGACATCCCGAAGGTGCTGCACCGCGAAGAACTCGACGCGTACGTGGTGCGCCGGCTGAACCTGCCGTTCCGCGACGTCGACTGGACCGAGTGGGACGACCTTTTGCGACGGGTCCACGACCCGCACGAGACGGTGCGAATCGCCCTGGTGGGCAAGTACGTCGATCTGTCCGACGCCTACCTGTCGGTCACCGAGGCGTTGCGTGCCGGCGGGTTCAAACACCGCGCCAAGGTCGAGATGAGTTGGGTGCCGTCCGACAGCTGTGAGACCAAGAGCGGCGCGGCGTCGGCGTTGGGTGACGTCGACGGTGTGCTGATCCCCGGTGGGTTCGGCATCCGGGGCATCGAGGGCAAGATCGGGGCGGTCGCCTATGCGCGGACGCGCGGATTGCCGGTGCTGGGCCTGTGTCTGGGCCTGCAGTGCATCGTGATCGACGCGGCCCGCTCGGTCGGCATCGAGCACGCCAATTCGGCCGAGTTCGACCCGGCGACGCCGGACCCGGTGATCGCCACCATGGCCGACCAGGAGGCGGCGGTCGCCGGCACCGCCGATCTGGGCGGCACGATGCGGCTCGGAGCTTATCCCGCGGTGCTGCAACCGGATTCGATCGTTGCCGTGGCCTACCAGGCAACCGAGGTCTCCGAGCGGCACCGGCACCGCTACGAGGTCAACAACGCCTACCGCGACCGGATCGCCGAGAGCGGTCTGAGGTTCTGCGGCACCTCGCCGGACGGGCACCTGGTGGAGTTCGTCGAATACCCGCCGGAGATCCATCCGTTCCTGGTTGGCACCCAGGCGCACCCGGAGCTCAAGAGCCGGCCCACCCGCCCGCATCCGCTGTTCGCCGCGTTCATCGGTGCGGCGATGGACTACAAGGCGGCCGAGCGTCTTCCGGTCGAGATTCCCGAACACGACCACCCGGACGGAGCCGAGGCGCACGACGGCAACTCGCAGCTGCTGGCCGAACCGCGCCGTGAAGACCTCCCGGAACACGCAACCCGTGGCTGACCACGTCTTCGAGACGGTGTCGTCGCGAATCCTGCACCAGGGGAAGATCTTTGCGCTGCGCTCCGACGAGGTGCGCATGCCCGGCGGCAACGTCGCCGCGCGCGACGTGGTCGAACACTACGGTGCGGTGGCGGTGGTGGCGATGGACTCGGTGAGTCCGGACGGAAGAATCCCGCTGGTCTACCAGTACCGTCACCCGCTGGGCCGGCGGCTGTGGGAGCTGCCCGCCGGACTCCTCGATTTGGCCGGCGAGGCGCCGCAACTCACCGCTGCCCGGGAACTGCGGGAGGAGGCCGGGCTGGCGGCGAGCAACTGGCAGGTGCTGGTCGACCTGGATTCCACGCCGGGTTTCAGCGACGAATCGGTGCGGGTCTTCCTGGCGACCGGTCTGACCGAGGTGACACGCCCCGCCGCACACGACGAAGAGGCGGACCTGAGCCTGCGCTGGTACCCGATCGCCGAGGCCGTCGGCCTGGTGTTCAGTGGACAGATCGTCAACGCCATCGGGGTGGCCGGAATCCTGGCGGCCCACGCCGTGGTCCGCGATGGCGGCCCATTGCGGGCGCCGGATGCGGAATGGATCGACCGGCCGACCGCCTTCGCCGCAAGGCAGGCCCGCCGGTGACCGCGCTGATCAACTCGGCCGGATCGCCGGCGTCGCCGGGGTCGGCCGAACAGCCCGAGTCGCCCGCGCCGGGGTTGGCGACGCAGCTACGCGGCTATCTGGACCATCTGATGATCGAGCGCGGGGTGGCCGCCAACACGCTGACCTCCTACCGGCGCGACCTGCGCCGCTACGCCGAACATCTGACCGCGCGCGGCGTCGACGACCTGGCGCGCGCCAGCGAGGACGACGTCAGTGAATTCCTGGTGGCTTTGCGCTGCGGGAATCCGGCCAGCGGGCTGCCGGCGCTGTCGGCGGTGTCGGCGGCCCGCGCCCTGATCGCGGTGCGGGGCCTGCACCGGTTCGCCGCCGCCGAGGGGCTCGCCGAGCAGGATGTGGCGCGCGCCGTCAAGCCGCCGACCCCGGGGCGGCGACTGCCGAAGAGCCTGACCGTCGACGAAGTGCTGGCCCTGCTGTCGGGCGCCGGCGGCGACAGCCCGTCCGACGGCCCGCTGACGCTGCGCAATCGGGCGCTGCTGGAACTGCTGTACTCCACCGGATCGCGGATCTCCGAGGCGGTCGGCCTGGACGTCGACGACATCGACGCCACCGACCGGTCGGTGCTGCTGCGCGGCAAGGGCGGCAAACAGCGGCTGGTCCCGGTGGGGCGGCCTGCGGTCGCGGCGCTGGACGCCTATCTGGTGCGCGGGCGCCCGGAGTTGGCGCGGCGCGGCCGGGGAACGCCGGCGCTGTTCCTCAACGCCCGCGGCGGGCGGTTGTCCCGGCAGAGCGCCTGGCAGGTGCTGCAGGACGCCGCCGATCATGCGGGGATCACCGCGCACGTGTCACCGCACACCCTGCGGCACTCGTTCGCCACCCACCTGCTCGACGGCGGTGCCGACGTCCGGGTGGTGCAGGAACTGCTGGGCCACGCCTCGGTG
This sequence comes from Mycobacterium sp., assembly GCA_035721065.1. Lineage (GTDB taxonomy): Bacteria > Actinomycetota > Actinomycetes > Mycobacteriales > Mycobacteriaceae > Mycobacterium. The sequence continues at coordinate 5,052 of DASTNJ010000066.1, read as the reverse complement.
ACGACGACGCAGATCTACACCCTGGTCACGGTGCATGCGCTGCGCGAGGTGTGGGCCGGCGCCCACCCGCGGGCGCACTAGCCGAGGGCGCGCCGACGGCTGCGTCACAGCCGTCGAGCGGCGAGAAACGGCGGTTCGGATTAGGCTCGCCGTCATGTCTCGAGGGAGAAGATCTGGTTTCGGCCGCATCGTGGCGGCTGCCGGCGCGGTGCTCCTCACCGCACTGGCAGTTCCGGTTCCGGCGTTCGCCGACGAGACGTTTTGGGAGATGAACAACTTCACCGAGGTCAACAGCGCGCCGTACTCGCGGATGTTCGACATGCAGAACTTCAGCGGCGGCTACCAGTTCTCGACACCGGCCGGCTACCGGTGCCGGATGCAGTGGCTCACCTCCGCCACCGAGGCGGCGCGCGGAGAATGCTGGGGCGCGCTGCCCGGAACGTCCGACAACTGGGTGCACATGTCCAGCGGCGAGGAAGCCGTTTTCGGGAACACCGATGTCGCGAGGTTCGATGAACACCCGGACGGGCAGGGGGGAAACAAGCCGTTCACCGCGGCCGACTACCCGCTGCTGCCGGCCGGCAGCAAGATCAGCCGGAAATCGGTCCAGATCACCTGCGCCGTGCGGGATGTCCTCACCGCCTGCATCACCGACGCGGTGGGGAACCGGCCCCGGCACGGGTTCGCGCTGCAGCCGAGCGGCAACGTGCTGTTCTGAGTGCCCTTCCGGCCGCGGTCTCAGCCCAGATACTCCGACTCCAGCACCAGGTCGCCGACGAGTGTCTGATATTCCACGTGCGTCCGGTGCTCGGTGGTGTTCCACAGCTTGCCCTGCTCGGCACGCATGTACTGCCGGTATTTCGGCGCGCCGGGCACTCTGACGTTGTCGGCGACCACGATCGCGCCCGGATGCAGCCAGCCCCGATCGAGGATGGCCTGCAGATCCGGCAGGTAGGCGTCCTTGTCGTGGTCGATGAACAGCAAGTCCAGCTTGCCGGCGGTGAATCCGTGCCGGGTGGCAAGCGTGTCCAGAGTGCGCCCGCCGTCCCCGACAGTGCCCACCACGCAGGTGACGCGGTCGGCGACACCGGCATGCGCCCAGATTCGCCGCGCGTTGGCGGCGTTGGCCTCGGCCAGTTCGACGGAGTACACCTGCGCGGCCGGCGCCGCCCGCGCGATCCGCAGCGCGCTGTAGCCGCAGTAGGTGCCCAGTTCCAGCGCCAGCGCCGGATCGGCCCGCCGCACCGCCGCGTCCAGCAGCACACCCTTCTCGTCACCGATGTTGATCAGCAGCGACTTCTCGTAGGCGAACCGGTCGATAGCGGCCAGCACGTCGGCGATGTCGCCGGCGCGGGCGTTCGCCAGGACGTATTCGACGGCCGCCGCCTCCCGCCCGTCGCCGATCTGCCCGGTTTCGGTGATGTGGCGGACACCGGTCGCCATCCGCAGCACCGACCAGCGCAGGAACGGAACACGTTGTTTGAGGCTCATGCTCGCCACTCTAGGCCCGACTACCGGATAGACTCACCGCCCATGACTTGCGCCAGCGACGACGCAGTGGGGACACCTCCCGCTTGCGGGGCACGCAGCGACGTTGAGGAGTGGCGCCGGTGACTGACGACGCCGCGGTCGGGTTGACCGGCAGGCCGCGACGGGTGATCCCGGAGCCGGCGCCGCGGGCCTCGCACGGGCCCGCCCAGGTCCTCGCGATGTGCAACCAGAAGGGCGGCGTCGGCAAGACCACCTCGACGATCAATCTCGGGGCCGGGCTGGCCGAGTACGGCCGCCGGGTGCTGCTGGTGGATCTGGATCCGCAGGGCGCGCTGTCGGCGGGACTCGGGGTGCCCCACTACGAGCTCGAACACACCGTGCACAACCTGCTGGTCGAGCCGCGGGTGCCGATCGACTCGGTGCTGATGGGAACCAAGGTTCCCGACCTGGACCTGGTGCCGTCCAACATCGACCTGTCCGCCGCCGAGATTCAGCTGGTGAACGAGGTGGGCCGGGAGCAGTCGCTGGCCCGCGCCCTGTACCCGGTGCTGGACCGCTACGACTACGTGCTGATCGACTGCCAGCCGTCGCTGGGCCTGCTCACCGTCAACGGGCTGGCCTGCGCGGACGGTGTGATCATCCCGACCGAGTGCGAGTACTTCTCGCTGCGCGGACTGGCGCTGCTCACCGACACCGTCGACAAGGTGCGCGACCGGCTCAACCCGAAGCTGAGCATCGGCGGCATCGTGATCACCCGCTATGACCCGCGCACGGTGAACTCCCGCGAGGTGATGACCCGGGTGCTGGAGCGGTTCGGCGACCTGGTGTTCGACACCGTGATCAACCGCACGGTGCGGTTCCCGGAGACCAGCGTCGCCGGTGAGCCCATCACCATGTGGGCACCCAAATCCGGCGGCGCCGAGTCCTATCGCGCGCTGGCGCGCGAGGTCATCGAGCGATTCGAAGCGTGACCACGACTGACACCGGCGCCGACACCATCGCCGAGACGGGCTTCCGGGTCCGGCTGACCAACTTCGAGGGCCCCTTCGACCTGTTGTTGCAGCTGATCTTCGCGCACCGGCTGGATGTCACCGAGGTGGCGTTGCACCAGGTCACCGACGACTTCATCGCCTACACGAAGGAGATCGGGCCGCAGCTGGGGCTGGATGCGACAACGGCGTTTCTGGTGATCGCCGCCACACTGCTCGACCTCAAAGCGGCCCGGCTGCTGCCGGCCGGCCGGGTCGACGACGAAGAGGACCTGGCGCTGCTGGAGGTGCGTGACCTGCTGTTCGCGCGGCTGCTGCAGTACCGGGCGTTCAAACACGTCGCGCAGATGTTCGCCGAACTGGAAGCCGCGGCGCTGCGCAGCTATCCGCGGGCGGTGTCGTTGGAGGACGGTTTCGCCAACCTGCTGCCGGAGGTGATGCTCGGTGTCGACGCCGAGCGGTTCGCCCAGATCGCGGCGGCCGCGTTCACGCCGCGCCCGATGCCGACGGTGGACGTCGAGCACCTGCACGAGGAGATGGTGTCGGTTCCCGAGCAGGCCAAGCGGCTGCTTTCGCTGCTGGAGGGCAGGGGAGCCGGCCAGTGGGCGTCGTTCGCCGAGCTGGTCGCCGACTGCCGCGCACCCCTGGAGATCGTCGGGCGCTTCCTGGCGCTGCTCGAACTGTACCGGGCCCGGGCGGTAGCATTCGAGCAGCCAGAACCGCTCGGTGTGCTCCAGGTTTCGTGGACCGGAGAACGTCCAACCGCTGATAGTCCGGCCGACCTGGAGAAAACAGCATCACCCGAGCAGCAGCAGGGCTAGATCAACGATGACCGAATACATTTCCGAACCCGAGATCACCGGTGCAGACCTGGGTATCGACGTCGCCGTCGCACCCGAACTCGACGACGCCGAACTCGGGTCGGTGCTCGAAGCGCTGCTGCTGGTGGTGGACACCCCGGTGGCCGCCGAAGCGCTGGCGGCGGTCACCGAGCAGCCGGTGTACCGGATCACGGCACGGCTGCGCGGCCTGGCCGACGAGCTCACCGAACGCGACAGCGGCATCGACCTACGGGAGGCCGGCGGCGGCTGGCGGCTCTACACCCGCGCGCGGTTCGCCCCCTATGTGGAACGGCTGCTGCTGGACGGTGCGCGCTCGAAGCTGACTCGGGCGGCGCTGGAGACGCTGGCGGTGGTCGCCTACCGGCAGCCGGTGACCCGTGCCCGGGTCAGCGCGGTGCGCGGGGTGAACGTGGACGCGGTGATGCGCACCCTGCTGGCCCGCGGGCTGATCACCGAGGCCGGTGCCGACCCGGACACCGGGGCGCTGACCTTCGCCACCACCGAGCTGTTTTTGGAGCGACTCGGATTGTCGTCGCTGGCCGACCTGCCCGACATCGCCCCGCTGCTCCCCGATGTCGACGTGATCGACGATCTGAGCGAATCATTGGACAGCGAACCGCGTTTCATGAAGCTCGGTGGTGCGCCGGCGGCTGATCAGCCGCTGACCTTCGACGTGGACCGTGACTGATGACCGGACTTGCCGAGCCGGACGGGGTGCGGCTGCAGAAAGTGCTGTCGCAGGCCGGGATAGCCTCGCGGCGGGTGGCCGAGAAGATGATCATCGATGGCCGGGTGGAGGTGGACGGGCGCATCGTCACCGAGCTGGGCACCCGGGTCGACCCCGACGCGGTGGTCATCCGGGTCGACGGGGTCCGGGCCACGATCGACGACACGCTGGTGTATCTGGCGCTGAACAAGCCGCGCGGGATGTATTCGACCATGTCCGACGAACGCGGCCGGCCGTGCATCGGTGATCTGGTCGAACATCGGGTCAGGGGTAACGCCAAGCTTTTTCACGTCGGACGCCTCGACGCCGACACCGAGGGGCTGATGCTGCTGACCAACGACGGCGAGCTGGCCCACCGACTGATGCACCCGTCCTTCGGCGTGCCGAAGACATACCTGGCGACGGTGCTCGGGACGGTGCCGCGCGGACTCGGAAAACGGCTGCGCGCCGGCGTCGAACTCGACGACGGCCCGGCCCGGGTCGACGATTTCGCGGTAGTCGACGCCATTCCGGGCAAGACGCTGCTGCGGGTGACCCTGCACGAGGGGCGCAAGCGGATTGTGCGCCGGCTCTTGGCCGAGGTCGGGTTTCCGGTCCAGGAGCTGGTGCGCACCGACATCGGCAGCGTGTCGCTGGGGGAGCAGCGGCCGGGCAGCATCCGGGTGCTGGGCCGCAAGGAGATCGGCGAACTGCACCAGGCGGTGGGCCTGTGAGTGACGCGAGCAGAACGAGCGCAGCGAGTGATGGGAGTGGAGCGAACCATCAGGCGCTGAGAGTGATTATCGCCATCGATGGTCCGGCGGGGACCGGAAAGTCCTCGGTGTCACGGGGATTGGCCGATGCGGTGGGGGCACGCTACCTCGACACCGGGGCGATGTACCGGGCGATCACGCTGGCCGTGCTCCGCGCCGGGGCCGAGCCGGACGACGCCGCGGCGGTCGGTGAGGTGGCGGCGGCAGCCGCGCTGTCGGTGCGCGAGAATCGCTGCTTCCTGGCCGGCGAA
>DASTNJ010000065.1:0-21745 GCA_035721065.1 Mycobacterium sp. | reverse complement strand
TCTCGCCGGCGGCCTCCAGGATGACGTCGAACTCGGACTGCTCCTCGCCCGCCTCAGCGGCAGGAGCGGCCCCGCCAGGAGCGGCGGCAGCGACCGCAACCGGGGCAGCCGCGGTGACCTCAAAGGTCTCCTCGAACTTCTTCACGAAGTCCGAGAGCTCCAGGAGAGTCAGTTCCTTGAATGCGTCGAGCAGTTCATCGGCAGAGAGCTTGGCCATGGTGATGTCCTTCCTAATTTCCGGGATGTGCGGGTCGGTTGGTTATTCGGCGGTTTCCGCCGGGGCTTCGGGGGTTTCGGCGGGAGCTGCGGCAGCTTCGGCCGGAGCTTCGGCCGCTCTCTTCTCCTGCAGCGCGGCGGCGAGCCGAGCCACCTGCGAGGCCGGCGCGTTGAACAGGCCGGCAGCTTTGGAGAGGTTGGCCTTCATGGCGCCGGCCAGTTTGGCCAGCAGCACCTCGCGAGACTCGAGATCGGCGATGCGCTCGACCTCCGCGACAGTCAGCGGGTGACCGTCCATGTAGCCGCCCTTGATGACCAGCGCCTTGTGGTCCTTGGCGAAGGTCTTGATCGCCTTGGCCGCGTCGACCGGCTCGCCGCTGATGAACGCGATCGCCGTCGGCCCCGCGAACAGCTCGTCCAGCCCGACGATGCCGGCCTCCGATGCGGCCCGCTTGACCAGCGTGTTCTTGGCGACCGCGTAGGTGGCCGACCCGCCGAGCGAGCGTCGCAGCGCCGCCAGCTGGGCGACCGTCAGGCCGCGGTACTCGGTGATCACGGTTGCGGTCGAGGCCCTGAACTGCTCAGTGATGTCCGCGACAGCGGTGGCTTTGTCAGCCCGCGCCATGCCGTACCTCCTGCAACGTCGCTGTGCTCGGCACCGTCGGCAACCGGCCCCGGAGACGTCTAGCAACGTCTAGCAACGACGAACGCCCCGGCGCAGGAAGCGGCCGGGGCGTACAGAGTCCGCCGGCGCGCCGGCGGGTGCCTCGTCCTCCTGCGTGGGCCGCCCGGCTGTTCCGGGACCTTCAACCGATTGCTCGGTGACCGACGGTCTTCGGTGGATCGGGCACCACAATAGCGTGGTCGCGCCGATCAGCCAAAACGGGCTTCAGCGGCAGGCTAGGACCAACACCCCGAAGAGCACCGCCAACAGCGCCACTCGCAACCAATGCAGCCGATCCCAGCGGGCCGCCAGATCGCGGCCGGCGCTGTCCTCGGCCGGCGGGTGATCCGACCACGCGGCGATCCGGTTGTTGATCGGCACCAGGGCCGTCACCGTCAACAGCAGCACCGTGGCCATCACGCCGGCGGCAACGACGATCAACGGATGACGGGTAAGGACCGCGGCCAGCACCAGCAGCACCAACGCGACCGCGTACCAGAACGGCATGACCTTCCCCAGCAGCCGGCTGCTCTCCGCGCGGGCTGCGTGGAACGCATCGCCGGGCAGCCGTCCGACGATCGGATGCAGGAATGCCGCGACCGCGAACTCCGAGCCCACCATCGTCCCGACAACCAGCACCGCGAGGACTTCGACGACGCCTTTCACAGCGCACACGATAGGCCAGACAGCAGTCGCCCACCGGGTGTTCGTATTACAATACGTAATATGTCGATGCTTACAATTCGCACTGACTCCGAAGTGGAGCGAGCCTTGGCGGTGCTGACCAGTGACGGTCAGTCCCGCTCCGAGGTGGCCCGAAACGCAATTCTGGAAGCCAGCCGGGCGTATCGGCGGACCCGGTTGCGGGCCGAGGCCGAACAGCTGCGTAATGACCCCGACGATGTCGCCGCCGCACACGAGCTCGCCGCCGAGATGGAGTCCATTCGTGCGTGGTGATCTCTACCGGCTCAAAGCCCCCAGAAACGTGCGCGGACACGAGCAAGCTGGCGGCCGCTACGCCGTCGTGGTTCAGTCCGACGACCTACCATTGTCCACCTGGGTTATCGCACCCACCTCGACCGGTCGCCGGGCCGCGTCATTTCGGCCGGAGATCGAGATCAACGGCACCAAAACCCGCGTGATGGTCGAGCAGCTCACTGTGATCGACCCGCAGGCTCGCCTCGGCGAGTACGCCGGCCGGCTCGCGCGCGCCGAAATGGCTGCCGTCGACAACGCACTGCTGGCCGTGCTGGGTCTGGATTGAGCTCTTCGTCGCCGGTGAGCGCTCCCTATCGGACCGAGTCGAGCCGGGCAAGCGCGGCCGCACCCACCAGACCGGCCTCCCCGCCCAGCTCGGCGGGCACCACCCGCAACCCGTCCAGGAAACTCAGCCGGGCGTAGCCGGTCAGCGCGGCCCGCAGCGGATCGAAGAGCAGGCCACCGGATTTGGCGACGCCGCCGCCGATCACCACCAGGTCCAGGTCGCAGACCGCCGCCACCGAGGCGATCATCGCGGCCAGTGCGGTCGCACCACGATTGAAGGCCTCGGCGGCCACCGGATCGCCGGCGGCGGCCGCCGCGGCCAGCGCCTTGGCGTCGGCTTCGCCGGGCGGCGGGGCCCAGCCGTTGGCCAGCGCCCAGCGCACCATCGACGGCCCGGAGGAGATCGCCTCGACGCAGCCCCGCCCGCCGCAGCGGCACGGCGGGCCGTGATCGTGGTTGGTCGAATAATCCACGACGACGTGGCCGACGTGCCCGGCGTTGCCGGTGCGGCCGTGGTACGGCTCGCCGTCGAGGACCAGCCCGCCGCCCACCCCGGTGGAGACGACCATGCCCAGCAGCGATCGGGTGCCGCGACCCGCGCCGCGCCAGTGCTCGCCGAGCGCCATGCAGACCCCGTCGCAGCCCAGCCGCACCGGGACACCCGGCACCGCGGCGGCCACCCGGTCGCGCAGCGGGAAGCCGCGCCAGTCGCCGATGTTGACCGGGCTGACGGTGCCGGCGACCAGATCGACCGGGCCCGCGCAGCCGACGCCCACCGCGTCGACGGGCTGTCCGGAACGGTCGGCGACGTGCAGCGCGTCGGCGATCAGTTCGGCGGTCACCGCCCACACCCGCTCGGCGGGTTGATCGCCCCGGGTGGGCCGGGTCGCGGAGTGCGCGAGGTCGCCGTCCGGATCGACCAGGCCGACGGCGATCTTGGTGCCGCCGATGTCCAGGGCGAGGGTGTAGGCCATCAGTCGCGACCGGGAGTGTCGGGCCGGACTCGAGGGCCGCGATGCCCATTGCCGGGGGCCAGCACCGCCATCCGCACCGCCGGCGAGTAGACGAGTGCGCCGGCGCAGCTGACCCGGATCAGCGCCCACCAGCTGCCGGGCTCCACCCACACCGGCGGGTTGACGTCGAAGCTCAGTGCCACCGTGCCGCCGGCCGGCACAACCGCCCCGCGCGCGGCCGGGCCGGCCCACTCCCAGGTGCCCCACGGACTGATCAGGTGCGCCTCCACGGCCAGGTCGGTGTGCGCGTCGGTGCCGACCGTGACGGTCAAGCGCGCGGACCGGCCGGCCAGAACGTCGATGCCGGCCGGGCCGTCCACCAGATAGAGCAACCGGCCCTCGGCGTCCCCGGGACCGATCGTGACGACGGCGACGTCCTCCACCGGCTGGTGCCAGGACGGTGGAACCTCGTCGCCGGTGACGTCGAGCCGGGCCCGGATCGGGTACAGCCCCGGTGCGGCGCCGGACGGCACGGTCACCGTCAGGTCGGCACCCAGGTACTCCCCCGCCGCCAGCCGCACCGGCAGTTTGCCCGGCTCCACCGACCAGTCGTCGGGGCATTCCAGGGTCAGCGCACCGGTCAGCGTGGCATCGATGCTGTCGCTGGCCACGGTCAGCCGAAGCGCCAGCCGGGCGTCCGGTTCCGCGGCAACCCGATGCGGATGCAGTGCCGGGGCGGCTGGCAGACCGCCCAGGGGGGCCGGCCCGCGGTTGTGCAGCCAGTAGCGGGCGTACAGCGGCTGCGCGGCCTCGGAGTCGGGCGCGATTCCGGTCTCGCCGGTGCCGATGCCGGTGCCCACCTGTTTCATGTCCAGCCTTGCCAGCACGGTGGCGATCTCGTAGCCGCGCAGCCGATCCGGCTGCGGATGCTCGTACGGCCGCTCCAGCAGGTCGGCCCGCCCCAGCACGGTCACCCGGCCCACGTCGCTGTGCAGGGTGACGCGGGCGTCGCCCCCGCCGGCTTCGACCAGCCGCAGGGTGGCCGTGGCCGGGTCGACCGGTTGCGCGCTGCCGCGGGCCAGCGGGTTGCCGGCCGCCTTGAGCGTTTGCAGGGAGACCGAACCCGACCCGTCGACCCGCAGCAGCGAGCCGGTCGCCGGCAGTCCGCCCGCCGACCCGTCGCCGGCGACCGCCAGCAGCGGGTCGGCGAACTCCGCGCTGCGAGCCGGGATCCGGGCCGTCCGCCAGTCGCCGTCACCGGCCACCAGCGCGTAGTCGAACGTGTGCGTCCAGTGCTGCAGCTGGAAGCTGCGGCCGTCGGGTGTGCTGCGGCGCGGCTGGTCGGTCCAGGCAGCCGACGGCCAGCCGGTGCAGGACCGCAGCAGCGAGGTATGCAGCGTGCCGTGCTTGTCGACGGCGAAGCTGGGCACGCCGCGGTTGACCAGCGCGACGGTCCGCGCCTCGAACGGCTCCATCCCGGCAGCGGCGTCCTGCTGCACGGTGATCTCGGCGTCGGCGAGCTCGTCGACCACCCGCGCGACCGCGTCAACGAGCCCGGCATCGTCGCGGGCGGCGATCACCAGCACCGGCAGCGCGCGCACGCCGGTCAGATCGGCACCCGGCACCCAGACCTCGGCCAGCGGCGTCGCCGCCGGCACCCACACCCGGGCCCGGCCGTGCCGGGCGAGCTGACGATCCAACTCCTCGGCGTAGGCCGGATCGGCGGCCGCCAACACCGCGCGGGTGAACGCGTTGACCTCCGGACCGCCCAGCGCGATCCGCGTGTCCGGCAGGTTGGAGTCGACGTCGAGGTCGCCGTAGCGGGGCCCGCCGGCTGCCGAACAGGTGGCGGTGACCCCGGCACGGACCAGCGCGACCATCAGCTCCCGGGTGGCCGGCGCACCCGGGCCGGTGCCGCCGTCCGGCGAGATGACTTCGGCCACCGACACTGCCCGGGTGCCGGCGCCGGCCGTGACCCGGGCAGTTGCCGACAGCCCGAACCAGCGGTGGGCGGGCGTGTCCAGGGTCCACGGGAACTGCGCAGTGTCCACCGAGCGGCCGCTGGGCTCGTGCAGCAGGCCGAAGCCGCGCCCGATGACGGCGTCGGCCACCTCGGCGACCGGCAGGGCGCCGGGCACCGGACACGGCCAGCGCAGCCGCAGCAGGTGGTCGGCGCCGGTGAACTCGTCGATGACGGTGCGGCAGTCGACCCGGTCCACGCCGTGCCAGAGCGTCAGCGTCTGGGTGTAGGCGAGCACGTTGCGGATCCGCCCGCGCACCACCAGCCGCTCGCCGAGCGGGCCGCGGTAGGCCTGCACGGTGACGTCGGTGGCGACCGCCGACGTGAACAGGTTGCCGCTGGGCACCAGATGCCACGGCCCCTCTCCCGAGCGCGGGTGCTTGGGGTACTCGTCGTAGACGGCGAGCTGATTGCCGAGGCCGCCCGCGACGATCAGCTCGCGGCCTTGCCCGAAAGGCCCACAGCGCCAGGACGACACCCCGCCGCCGCGGGCCGGGTCGACGGTCAGCCGGTGGTGTTCGTTGCCGATCCGGGTGCCCGGGATCGGGGTCCACCCGGCGCCGCTGCCCCCGGGGGCCAGCCGATAGCTGCGCCAGCCCAGCGACGGCACGTCGGCCGCCAGCCAGCTGACCGACCGCCCGCCGTGCTCGAGGTGGGCGGGCACCTCGGTGCCGTCGGCGTCCAGCACCCGCACGTCGGCAACCGGTTCCGGCAGGCGCCGGGTCACGATATCGGTTCGGTTGTGCGCCACCGGATTCCACACCACCACCGGCTCTCCGTCACCGGTGCCGCCCACCAGGCGGGACAGCGCCGCCAGCGCGCCGTCCCGGGCGCCGCGGCCCAGCTGCCAGGCGTCGCGCCAGCCGGTCAGCAGGTCCAGGTAGACCTGGTCGGCTTCCGAGCCGGTGATGGCGTCGTGGTGGGCGTTGTAGGACAACTGCGCCCACGCCTTGGCCAGCGCCGCCTCCGGGTAGTCCGAGCCGGTCAGCAGCGCGGCGAACACCGCGAAGCGTTCCGCGCCCAGGATCGCCCGCTCGGTGGCCCGGTTGGCCAGCTTGGTGTCCATGTAGGACACGTGGCAGCCGGTGTAGATCGGGTTCATGTCGCGGGTCTGCGGCGACGCCGACTCCCCGCGTTCGGCGAGTTCGGCGCGCACCGCGGCGAAGAACTCCCGCGGCAGCGCGCAGACGAACTTCGGCCAGGTGTAGCGGGCCGCCCAGTCCCGGTGGATGTCGACGACCCAGCGGTTGGGCGGGGTGAAGTCGGTGCCGACCGGCAGCAGCACGTTGCGGGTGGCGGCGACCTTCTTCAGCTCGCCGAACAGCCGGTAGACGTCGGCTTCGGCGTCGGCCAGCGACGCCGAGGCGTCCATCCACCAACCGGCCGCGTAGTGCGCGGGCATGTAGTGGGTGAGCAGCCCGCCGCCGGACGGGGCGATCCACTCGAACTCGCTGCGGAACTGCATCCGGCGCGGATCGCCGCCGTCTGCCATCGGGCCCCACTGGTGGAAGGGCCCGCGGGCCCACGCGCCGGAGGTCAGCCCGGCGTCGGCCACCATCCCGGGGTACTGCGGGTCGTGGCCGAACACGTCGAGCTGCCAGGCCGTAGCAGGTGCAAATTTTTCCAAGCCCATGATGTCGCGCTGAAACCCGATGCCGTGCACCAGATTCCGGATCGTCGTCTCGGCGTCGGTGAGGTTGGTGGACGGCTCGTTGTAGCTGCCGCCCATCACCTCGAGTCGGCCCGCCGCGATCAGCTCGCGCAGCTCGGCGCGGTGCTGCGGATGGGTGTCCCAGTACGGCTTGAGGTAGTCAACCTCGGCCAGGACGAACTTGTACTCGGGGTGGCGGCGGGCCCAGTCCAGATGGGCCCGCACCAGGTCGACGCCGTTGGACTGCCGGCAGGCGCCGGGCGGATCCTCGGTCCACGCGCTGGTGTAGTTGGCCTGGGTGTTCCACCACACCGGGTCGTAGTGGAAGTGCGGGATCATGAACATCGTCCAGCCGGGCTCGGCCACGGTGAAGGTGAAGTCCAGCGCGGCCGGCCCAGCGACGCTCACCCGCGCTGCCCGCTGCTCGCCGGTGACCGGGCGCTGCACGGCCACCGCCACTTCGAGGGTGCCGTCGGCGGCGGCCGTGCGGGCCTCCCCGGCCAGCCCGTCACCGTCCACTCGTACGACGGTCGGCTCGGCCGCTTCCGCGTACCCGACCCGGACCACCTGGCGCGGCGCGTCCGCGGGGCCGGTGAACAGGTCCGTCGACTCGGCGGCACAGAGCCTCATCCCCGCACTCTACGACCGCCGCCTCGGCCGTCAGCCGAACGCGTCCGTCACTTCGTCCGTCGGGAAATAAACGAGTCCCGCATGCGGTTGAGGTTCTAAAATCAACGATAATTAATTATACCGAGAGTGACATGACCACCGCCGACAACGAAGACCCCGACCCAAGCCCTTCGGGTGAGTACCCGCGGCGGCCGCGCGACGCACGCCGCGCGGGCGCACGCATCCTCGACACCGCGGAGGGGGTGTTGGCCGTCCTGCGGCGCTGCCGGGTCGACCGGGCGTTCGTCGAACTGATGCAGACGGCGGACCGGCACGGCATCAATCCGATTCGACTGGCCGATGCGCTGGTCGCGATCGCCGAAAATCACCTCCCCGACGACGTCGACGCGGCGGCGACCGCTGTCGCGCATGCGAACTGGGGACATCTGCTGGACGTCGACGAACCCACCCGCGCGCATGCCGTCGAGATCGCTTCCGGTGCCGTCGCCGACTGGGCGAGCCGAGAATTGCGGAGGTACGCCGTCGCCGCACGCACACTGGCCTACGTCCCCGACGGCACGGAGGAAAACGCGTTGCTGCGCCTGTCCGAGGAGATCGACGCGGCGGCCGACAAACTGGCGCGGACGTGGTCGTCCGCGTCGGATCGAGGGATTCCCTCCGCGGAAAGCAGCCACTAGGCCGGCCACGAGTGCACCATGACGTACGTTCCCGCCCACAATGTTCCCGCGCATCCGCACGGCCGGCACCGGGTCGCGCAGACCGCGCAGCCTAGCCTCGCCGAACACGCCACCGTCGCCGCCGACACCCGGTGGCCGGGTGCTTTCGAATGGAAGACGCTCACCGCCGCGGTGGCGATAGCGACGGCGTCCGGAACCATCGGCGCAGCCATCGCGCTGTCCACCGTCACCGCCGTCGATTACCGCGCCGACCACAGCCGGACGGTGGCGTCGATCGGTTGGGCCGGAACACCGCTGGAGCATGCTGTCGCCACGGCACTGCCCAGCATCGTCACATTGACCACGACCACCGACGAACTGTCGGCCGAAGGCTCGGGCATCGTCTTGACCGCCGACGGGCTGATCCTCACCAACAACCACGTCGTATCCACGGGCGTCGGTCCCGGTGCGGGTGCGCCGGTGAAGGCCGAGGCCACCCTGGCCGACGGCCGCGTCGCACCCTTCAGCATTGCCGGTTCGGATCCGGTGACCGATCTGGCAGTCGTTCGTGTGCACGATATTTCCGGACTCACTCCGATATCCCTCGGATCGGTCGCCGACCTGCACGTCGGCGAGGAAGTGGTCGCGATCGGATCCCCACTGGGTCTCGACGGCACGGTCACCGCCGGAATCGTCAGTGCGCTGCACCGGCCCATCCGCACCGCACCCGACGCGACCGGCCACCAGTCCGTGCTCGACACCATCCAGACCGATGCCGCGATCAACCCCGGCGGTTCCGGTGGTGCGCTGATCGACAGCAACGGCCGTCTCGTCGGGGTGAACTCGGCGATCGCGACGGCCGGCGGCAATCCGAACACGGTGGCGGGCGGGTCGACCGGGCTCGGCTTCGCCATCCCGGTCGATCAAGCCAAGCGCGTCGCCGACGAGTTGATCGCCACCGGCCGGGCCTCGCACGCCTTCCTGGGTGTGCGGTTGGCCGCCGATGACGGCACCCGCGGAGCACGGATCATCGAAGCACGCAGCGGAGGTCCCGCCGCAGCAGCCGGACTACTCCCGAACACCGTCATCACCCGAATGGACGACCGGGTGATCACCGGCACCGACGCTCTGGTCGCCGCGATCCTGGCCGAAACGCCGGGCGAAACGGTATCGCTGACCATCATCGACCCGGCGGGCGTCACCCGCGCCGTGCCGGTCATGCTCGCCTCCGACCTGGATTGGTCGTGAGTGTGGCTGGCAGCCGGTCAGATTGGCGTCGGTCGACCTGACGGCGACAGTCCGCCCGATGCGGTCGCGCGCGCCGGTGTGGCAGGATTGGCGTGTGCGTGTGGGCTGGGGAGCGTCACCGGTCGCCGCCGCTTTGTTGCTGGCCTGGACGCTGTCCACCGTTTCCGATGCGAAAGCAAACCCGTCGGCCGCCGAACCCGGCTGCCCGAACGTCGAGCTGATCTACGCGCGGGGCACCGGTGAGGAGCCCGGCCTCGGCCCGGTCGGTCAGCAGTTCGTCGATGCGCTGCACGCCAGGCTGGGGGAGAAATCATTGGCGGTGTACCCGGTCAACTATCCGGCGAGCGACGATTGGCCCACCGCGATCGACGGTGTCCGGGACGCCAGTGCGCACATCCAGTCCGCGGTGGCGGCCTGCCCCGAGACCAGACTGGTGCTCGGCGGCTGGTCGCAGGGCGCGGCGGTGACGGCGTTCACCACCGCCAACACCGCACCGGACGCGCTGCCGGACGGGCTGGATCCGGCCGCCGTGCCCAAACCGATGCCGCCCGAGGTCGCCGACCACGTCAGCGCCGTGGTCTTGTTCGCCATGCCCAACGACCGGGCGATGAACTTCCTCGGCCAGCCGCCGATCGTCATCGGCCCGCTGTACACGGCCAAGACGGTCGAGTTGTGCGTCGAGGGCGACGTGATCTGCTCGCAGGGCCTGGACCTGTCGATACACGACCCGGTCAACTATCACCAGATGGTCGACCAGGGCGCCACCTTCGCGGCCGACCGCCTGCAAGCCTGACGCGCCATCGCCCAGGCCTGACGCGCCACCGCCCAGCGCCACCGTGTGTGTCTGTCCCCCCGCAAGCGGGTGGTGCCCCCACCCGACACGCCGATCCGCGCGAACAACTGCGCACGCTCACGGCAAAAGCGCGAGGGCGATTTGGCAGACTGCAGCAATGAGTTCGACCGTTCCCCGCCCGGTGGCCAAGCTTGACCGGGTGCCGCTGCCGATCGAGGCGGCCAGGGTCGGTGCGACGGGCTGGCAGATCGCCCGCACCGCCGCCCGCGTGTTCAGCCAGCTGCTGAGTCCCGGCCCGGTGCAGCAGAAGGTGATCAAGGAGCTGCCCCAGACGTTCGCCAGCCTGGGCCCCACCTACGTCAAATTCGGCCAGATCATCGCGTCCAGCCCCGGCGCATTCGGCGAGCAGCTGTCCCGGGAGTTCCGCAGCCTGCTCGACGCGGTACCGCCCGCCGACCCCGCCGAGGTGCACAAGCTGCTGGTCGAGGAGCTCGGCAAGGACCCCGCGGAGCTGTTCGCCGACTTCGACGCCGAACCGATCGCGTCGGCGTCCATCGCACAGGTTCACTTCGCCACCCTGCACAGCGGCGAGGAGGTGGTGGTCAAGATCCAGCGGCCGGGCATCCGCCGCCGGGTCGCCGCCGACCTGCAGATCCTCAAACGTTTCGCCCAGGTCGTGGAGCTGGCCAAGCTGGGCCGGCGGCTGAGCGCCCGCGACGTGGTCGCCGACTTCGCCGACAACCTGGCCGAGGAACTCGACTTCCGCATCGAGGCGCAGTCCATGCAGACCTGGGTCGCCCACCTGCACGCCTCACCGCTGGGCGCCAACATCAAGGTGCCCGACGTGCACTGGGACCACACCACCGAGCGGGTGCTGACCATGGAGCGGGTGTCCGGCATCCGCATCGACGACGCCAAAGCCATCCGCAAGGCCGGTTTCGACGGCGTCGCGCTGGTCAAGGCTCTGCTGTTCGCCACCTTCGAGGGCGGGCTGCGGCACGGCCTGTTCCACGGCGACCTGCACGCCGGAAACCTGCTGGTCGACGGGGATGGACGTGTCGTTTTTCTTGACTTCGGGATCATGGGCCGCATCGACCCACGCACCCGCTGGCTGTTGCGCGAGCTGGTGTACGCGCTGCTGGTCAAGAAGGATCATGCGGCGGCCGGCAAGCTCGTGGTGCTGATGGGCGCGGTCGGCAACGTCAAACCGGAGGGCCAGGCCGCCAAGGACCTGGAGGCGTTCACCACCCCGCTGACGATGAAGTCGCTCGGCGAGATGTCCTACGCCGACATCGGCAAGCAGCTCTCGGCGCTGGCCGACGCCTACGACGTCAAGCTGCCCCGCGAGCTGGTGCTGATCGGCAAGCAGTTCCTCTACGTCGAGCGGTACATGAAGCTGCTGGCACCGAAATGGCAGATGATGTCCGACCCGGAGCTCACCGGGTACTTCGCCAACTTCATGGTCGACGTCAGCCGGGAACACAAGAACGACAAGAGCGACGAGTTGGAGGCCTAGCAGTGGATGCCCGCACCGGTACCGCGCGCTCCGGCCATGTGGACATCTACTACGAGGACCTCGGCAACCCGGATGACCCGGCGGTCCTGCTGATCATGGGGCTGGGCGCGCAGCTGCTGCTGTGGCGGACCGGCTTCTGCGAGAAGCTGGTGGCGCAGGGCTACCGGGTGATCCGCTACGACAACCGCGATGTCGGGCTGTCCAGCAAGTTCGGCCGCCGGCACTCGCGCGGCGCGCTGGTCGCCCGGATGGCGGGCTTCTGGCTCGGTCGGCGCGGCCACGGGGTGTACTCGCTGGAGGACATGGCCGACGACGCGGCGGCGCTGCTCGACCACCTGGGCATCGACCGGGCGCACATCGTCGGCGCCTCGATGGGCGGGATGATCGCCCAGGTGTTCGCGGCGCGGTTCGGCGACCGGACCCGCTCGCTGGCGGTGATCTTCTCCAGCAACAACCGGGCCTTCCTGCCGCCGCCGGCGCCGCGGGCACTGCTGGCGGTGCTCACCGGGCCGCCGCCGGACTCGCCGCAGGACGTGATCGTCGACAACAACATGCGGGCCAGCCGGGTCATCGGCAGCCCGAAATACCCGGTGCCGGAAGGCCAGCTGCGGGCCAACGCGATCGAGGCCTACCAGCGCAGCTACTACCCGTGGGGAGTGGCCCGGCAATTCGGGGCCATCATGGCCACCGGCAGCCTGGTCGGTTACGACCGGCAGATCACCGCGCCGACGGTGGTCATCCACGGCCTGGCCGACAAGCTGATGCGCCCCACGGGAGGAAAGGCGGTGGCGGACGCGATCCCCGGCGCACGGCTGGTGCGCTACGAGGGGATGGGCCACGATCTGCCCGAGGAGCTGTGGGATCCGGTGATCGGAGAGCTGACCGCCAACTTCGCCGCCGGCAGCTAGGACCGGGCCGCGGCCGGTGCGCATGCGGCGCTTGCCGGGTGTTGCCGGTAAGCTGTCGGGGCATTTCCCAACCCCGCACAGGTCCACCCCAGGCCTTCCGACCAATGACGATCGCGAGCGAATCGACAATGTCCAAACTGGACCCCAAGTACGCGGAACTGCAATCGATCTACGACATCTCCAATGAATTCTTCGAGTTGTTCCTGGGCCCGACGATGGGCTACACCTGCGGTTACTACCCACACCCGGAGACCACCCGGGACGAAGCGCAGAACGCCAAGTTCGACCTCGCGCTGGGCAAGCTGGACCTCAAGCCGGGGATGACGCTGCTCGACATCGGCTGCGGCTGGGGCGGCTGCATGCAGCGCGCGATCGAGAAATTCGACGTCAACGTGATCGGACTCACGCTCAGCGAACGACAGCGCGAGTACGCGATCGACAAGCTGGCCAAGGTGGAGACCAACCGCAGCGTCGAGGTGCGGCTGCAGGGCTGGGAGGAGTTCACCGATCACGTCGACCGCATCGTGTCGATCGGCGCGTTCGAGCATTTCGGCCGCGACCGCTACCCGGATTTCTTCAAGATCACCTACGACGCGCTGCCCGACGGCGGGCGGATGCTGCTGCACACCATCACCGCGATCAGCGGTTCGGACGACGCGCAGCAGCGGGGCATCCCGCTGACCATGGACCTGGCGAAGTTCGTCCTGTTCATCATGCGGGAGATCTTTCCCGGCGGGCAGCTGCCGTCGGCGATGATGCCGCGCGAGTTCGCCGCCAAGGCCGGGTTCTCCTGCACGCGGGACGACGAGATCGGACCGAACTACGTGCGCACCCTGCAGGACTGGGCGGCGGCGCTGGCCGCCAACAAGGACAAGGCCATCGCCGCGCAGTCGCAGGAGGTCTACGACCGCTACGACAAGTACCTCAACGGCTGCGTGGACCTGTTCCGCAGGGGCTACAACAGCGTCCACCAGTACACGCTGCAGAAATAGCGTCGCGCGCCGCGACCCGCACGCGGGTAGGGTCGGACGGTGATGACCCGTCTGGACCCGAAATACGCGGAACTGCAGTCGATCTACGACATCTCCAACGAGTTCTTCGAGCTGTTCCTGGGCCCGACCATGGGCTACACCTGCGGCTACTACGAGAACGCCGACACCACCCGCGACGAGGCGCAGAACGCCAAGTTCGACCTCGCGCTGGGCAAGCTCGGCCTGCGGCCGGGCATGACGCTGCTGGACATCGGCTGCGGCTGGGGTGGCGGCATGCAGCGGGCGATCGAGAACTACGACGTCAACGTCATCGGGCTGACGCTCAGCGAACGACAGCGCGAGTACGCCGCCGAGAGGTTGGCCAAGCTGGCGAAGGTCCGGACCACCCGCAACGTCGACGTGCGGCTGCAGGGCTGGGAGGAGTTCGACGAGCCGGTGGACCGCATCGTCTCGATCGGCGCCTTCGAGCACTTCGGTCACGACCGCTACCCGGCCTTCTTCGACACCGCCTACCGGGTGCTGCCGCCGGACGGGGTGATGCTGCTGCACACCATCACCGCGATCACCCAGGCGCAGGCCAAGGACAAGGGTCTACCGCTGACCATGGACTTCGCCCGCTTCGTGCTGTTCGTGATGAGGGAGATCTTCCCGGGCGGCCGGCTGCCGTCGGAGCCGATGGTCGAGGAGCAGGCCACCCGCGCCGGGTTCGGCATCGCCCGGGTGCAGGAGATCGGGCCCAACTACGTGCGCACCCTCCAGGACTGGGCGACGGCGCTGGCCGCCAACAGGGAGCGGGCCATCGCCGCACAGTCCCAGGAGGTCTACGACCGCTATGACAAGTACCTCAACGGTTGCGTTAAGCTGTTCCGCGACGGCTACACCAGCGTCCACCAGTTTACGCTGCGGAAATAGTCGAGCTTTAAACTCTGCGCAGTCCGCCTGTCGATGACGAACCGGCGGACAGGCTAAGCCTACGATTTTCATACCGAACGGCATTTCTCGGGCCATTACGCCAAAGGGGCGCACCATGTCGACCAACCTGCAACCACATTTCGGCAACGTCCAGGCCCATTACGACCTGTCCGACGAGTTCTTCGAGCTGTTCCTGGACCCCACCCGGACCTACAGCTGCGCCTACTTCGAGCGTGAGGACATGACCCTCGAGCAGGCACAGCTGGCCAAGATCGACCTGTCGCTGGGCAAGCTCGGCCTGCAGCCCGGCATGACGCTGCTCGACATCGGCTGCGGTTGGGGCGCCACGATGAAGCGGGCCGTCGAGAAGTACGACGTCAACGTGGTCGGGCTGACGCTGAGCAAAAACCAGGCCACCCGCGTGCAGGACATGTTCGACCGGATGGACAGTTCGCGCAGCCGCCGGGTGCTGCTGGAGGGCTGGGAGGCTTTCCACGAACCGGTGGACCGGATCGTGTCGATCGGCGCCTTCGAGCACTTCGGCTTCGACCGCTACGACGGCTTCTTCAAGCTGGCCCATGACATCCTGCCCGCCGACGGGGCGATGCTGCTGCACACCATCACCGCCCTGAACGGCAAGCAGTACCTCGAACGTGGCCTGCCGCTGACCATGGAACGCGCCCGGTTCACCAAGTTCATCCTGACCGAGATCTTCCCCGGCGGCCGGCTGCCGTCCGTCGAACTGGTCGAAGAGCACGCGACCAAGGCCGACTTCACCGTGAGCCGCGTCCAGTCGCTGCAGCAGCACTACGCCCGGACCCTCGACCACTGGGCCGTCGCACTGGAAGCGCACAAGGACGAGGCGATCGCCATCCAGTCCCAGGAGGTCTACGACCGGTACATGAAGTACCTGACCGGCTGCGCGGAAAGCTTCCGGCTCGGCTACCTCGACGTCAACCAGTTCACTCTGACGAAGTAGCCGCAACTCGGCCGCCATGCGGATGGCCGGATGAGTGGGGTGCGCGTAACGTCTCTTGAAGGCACTCGGGGGGGCCGAGTCCGATAGCACTGGGGGGTGCTTTTTCGTGGGCGATCGGCTGGAACCGCATTTCGCGGATGTGCAGGCACACTATGACCTGTCCGACGAGTTCTTCGCGCTGTTCCTGGACCCGAGCCGGACCTACAGTTGCGCCTACTTTGAACGCGACGACATGACGCTGCAACAGGCTCAGCTCGCCAAGATCGACCTGGCACTGGGCAAGCTGGACCTGCGTCCGGGCATGACGCTGCTCGACATCGGCTGCGGCTGGGGCGCCACGTTGAAACGCGCCGTAGAAAAGTACGACGTCAACGTGGTCGGGCTGACGCTGAGCAGGAACCAGGCCGCTCATGTGCAGAAGCTGTTCGACCGGATGGACAGCCCACGCGCCCGGAAGGTGCTCCTGGCCGGGTGGGAGGAGTTCCACGAGCCCGTCGACCGGATCGTGTCCATCGGCGCATTCGAGCACTTCGGCCATGATCGCTACGACGCTTTCTTCGAAACGGCCCACGACGCGCTGCCGGTGGACGGCGTGATGCTGCTGCACACAATCACCGGGTTGACCGGTAAGCAGATGGTGGAGCGCGGCATGCCGTTGAGCTTCGAGTTGGCCCGCTTTCTGAAATTCATCATCACCGAGATCTTCCCGGGCGGCCGACTGCCGTCGATCGAGATGGTTGAGGACCGCTCGTGGCACGCGGGTTTGACGCTGACCCGCAGGCAGTCGCTGCAACCGCACTATGCCAAGACGCTCGATCGCTGGGCGACCGCACTGGAAGCCAACAGGGACAAAGCGATCGAGATCCAGTCCGAGGAGGTCTACGACCGGTACATGAAGTACCTGACCGGCTGCGCCAACGGATTCCGGATCGGCTACATCGACGTCAACCAGTTCACCTTGGCCAGGTAGCCGACATCGTCACTGCGCCAATCCCCCGGAGAAGCGGACGGTAATCGGCCGGCGGATCCAGCGGTCCACACACCGGTTATGCGTCACCAGAACGTTTTTCGCTATCTGCCCGACAGCGTGTCTTCCCAAAAGAGAAGACGAGCACGAAATCCGGGATGGCTCATGGTGTCCAGCATCTTGAGCCCGGCGCTGGTGACCGCCGGGACACCGACCAGCTTGTGGAAGAACCGGCCGCGGCGATACTCCTTACCCCAGGTCGCCTGCACGATCTGCTCGTAGTTGGTGAAGTCGTCGGGTCCGCCGTTGAGCAGTGCCGACACAGCGCACTCGCCGGCGGCCAGCCCGGACTGCAGCGCCTTCGAAATGCCGGCGCCGGACACCGGCCTGGCCGCACCCAGCGCGTCACCGGCGAACAGCACGCCGGGCCGCCACGGTGGCCACGCGTTGAAACCCATCGGGAGCCGCCACGCCTGCAGTGCCTTGGATCCTTTCAGCTCGTCGATCGACGGCAGCTCCCACTCGCGGGGCAGGGTGGCCAGGAACTCGCCCAGGAACGCGGTGGCGTTGATCTGCTGCCAGTTCCGGTAGCTGTTGACATACCCCAGTCCGACGTTGACGCGCCCCCCGCCGAGCGGGAACACCCAGCCGTAGCCGGGCAGCTGGTCGCCACGGAACCGCAGCTTCAGGTAGATGTCGAGACTGTCGGCATCCGGGCGGTTCGCCTGCATCTCGGCGCGGATCGCGATCGCCGCGTAGCTCTTGTGCGGCGGATTCAGCATGAGTCCGCGTTTGACCGGCGAGTAGGTGCCGTCCGCGGCGATCACCGCGTCGGCCGGCACCTGTTCGCCGTCTTTGAGCGTCACGCCGGTGACGCGGCCGTCGTCATCGACGATCGGGCCGGCGACCTCGGCGGACTGACGCACCTCGGCACCGGCGGCTTCGGCGTTCTTCAGCAGCAGCGTGTCCAGCTCGCGACGGGAGATGCAGTGACCGTGGTCGGGCATGCCGGGGCGGCGCGGGAAGGACAGCTCCCATCTGCTCGGGCTGAAGATCACGGCACGGTCGATCCGGTGGAATGTGTCGATCTCGGCCGCCAGGCCCATTTTCTGTAGGTAGCTGACGGCGCGCGGGGTCAAACCGTCGCCGCACGGCTTGTCCCGCGGGAATTCGGCCTTGTCGAGCACGACCACCCGGGCCCCGGCCCGCGCGGCCCGCCAGGCCGCCGCCGAGCCGGCCGGCCCTCCTCCGGCGACCGCCACGTCGTACCGCTGTGTCATTCAGCCTCACCCGCCTCCGGTACGTGTCGTGGAGATTCGGCTCCGTCCCTGATCATTCGGAGCCATCGACGCCGCGGATGGGTTTCGCCCCACACACCAACCGCCGACGATGTGGCTCCGAATAGCTAACCGAGGAGCAAATCGACCCGCTGCACCCCTGGTCCCGGAGGAACCGTTGTACATCACGCCGGACGCTACCACCGCGATGACTTTGCGACTCGCGGGGCCGCAATCCGCCGGCGGCAAATTGACCTGTTCCGGAGCCGCACAGCACATCGTCGAAGCCTGCTTGTCCGATGCCCCCCTCGGACGAGTCGGCCTGGAGGCGGAGGCACATTGCTACGACGCGGCCGAACCGCGCCGCAGGCCGGGCTGGTGCGAGATCACCCGCGTGATCGGGTCACTTCCAGCAATGCCCGGTGGCAGCGCGGTCAGCGTTGAACCCGGTGGCGCGGTGGAACTTTCCGGCCCCCCGGTGCATGGTGCGGCGGCGGCGATCGCAGCCATGGCCGAGGACCAAGCGCTGCTCCGATCCGTGTTCACCGCGGCCGGCCTGGGACTGGTGCTGCTGGGGACGGATCCGCTGCGGCCGGCCAGGCGGATCAATCCGGGCGCCCGCTACCGCGCGATGGAACGATTCTTCGCCGCCACCGGCAGCCGCACGGTCGGCGCGGCGATGATGACGTCCACCGCGTCGATCCAGGTCAACCTGGACGCCGGACCGGCGGCCGGATGGGCGGCCCGGATGCGGCTGGCTCAGACGCTGGGCCCGACGATGATCGCGATCGCCGCGAACTCCCCGTTGCTGAACGGGCGATTCACCGGCTGGCTGTCCACCCGGCAGCGGGTGTGGAACCGGCTCGACGCGGCGCGCTGTGGCCCGATTCCGAAGCTCGGCGGCACCGACCCGGCGACCGAATGGGCGCGCTTTGCGCTGAAAGCACCGGTGATGCTGGTGTGCACCGCCGACGGCACTATCCCGGTAACCCGGCGCGTGCCGTTTGCGGACTGGGCCGAAAGACGGGTGCTGCTGGGGGGCCGCTACCCCACTACGGCCGACCTGGATTACCACCTGACCACGCTGTTCCCGCCGGCGCGGCCGCGTGGCTGGTTGGAGATCCGCTACCTGGACGCCGTCCCCGACGCGATCTGGCCGGCGTTGGTGTTCACGTTGGCGACCCTGCTCGACGACCCGGTCGCCGCCGATATCGCCGCCGAGGCCGTCGAGCCGGTAGCGGACGCCTGGGACACCGCGGCGCGCATCGGGTTGGACGATCGGCGGCTGCACAAGGCCGCCAGCACGTGCGTCACCGTCGCCGCGATGCGCGCGCCGGAACAGCTCCGCGCGGCGATGCGGCGGCTGGTCCTCAACGTCGAACAGGGCCGCTGCCCGGCCGACGACTTCACCGACCAAGTGATCAGGCGGGGTGTGGCTCCCACCGTCGCCCGGCTGGCGCAGATACAACGGTGATTTCGGGTGGTCGACCGCTAAGGGCGTTGCACGTGAATACATTTCGAGATCTGTCCCGGCCGCGCCGCGGCCTTGCCGGGAGCCTGATCGCAGTGGCGATCGGCTTCATCTCCGGCTACGACGTCGCCGGCTTCGGTGGCGCGCTGGTGTTCATCACCGACGAGTTCAACCTGACCACCGGCGACCAGGAACTGGTGACGACGGCCCTGGCCGTCGGTGACATTGTGGGCGCGGTCGGTGCCGCTGTGCTCGCCAATCTGATCGGGCGAAAAAGATCTCTGGTTCTGGTTGTCGTTGCCTACATGTCGTTCGCGGTGCTGGGTGCGACCTCGGCGTCGCCGACAATCCTTGTCGCCGCACGGCTATTGGCGGGTCTGGCGATCGGCGTTTCCTACGTGGTTGTCCCTGTTTACCTGGCCGAGTCAGCGCCCGCTCGGGTGCGCGGGTTTCTGCTGGTCGCGTATCAGGTGACGAATGTCATCGGCATGGTCGCCGGCTATCTGGGCGCCTACCTGCTGGGCGAGTCACTGGGCTGGCGGTGTGTGCTGGGGTTGGCCGCCGTACCCGCAGTGCTGATACTGCCGCAGCTGTGGCAAATCGGGGACACCGCACGGTGGTACATGCTGAAAGGCCGCATCGACGACGCGCGGCGTGCCCTGCAACAGGTGGAGGTGGCCGCAGACGTCGAAACCGATCTCGTCGCGATCAGCCGCGCACTTGAAGAGGAGACGAACAACGTTGGCGCACTTCGTGAGATAGCGCGCAGCCCGTATCGACGGGCAATCGTCTTCGCGATCGTGTTCGGGTTTCTCGTTCAGATCACCGGCATCAACGCGATCGTCTCGTACAGCCCGCGCGTTTTCGAGGCGCTGGGTTTCAGCGGTCACTTCGCCCTCTTGGTGCTGTCCGCGCTGGCGCAGTCCTGTGCGTTGGCCGCGGTCTTGTTCTCGTTGGTGCTCATCGACCGGGTGGGGCGGCGTCCGGTGTTGCTGTCCGGGATCGGCATCATGGTCTTCGCCAGCCTGCTGCTGATCGGGTCCTTTGCCGTCGGCCACGGCTCCGGTGACCCGGCTGCTTTGGTGGGAGCCTTCGGCGTGCTGCTCTTCACGCTGGGTTTCAACGTCGGCTTCGGCCCGCTGGCGTGTGTGTACGCCGGCGAATGCTTGCCGTCGCGGCTGCGGTCAATCGGATCAACCGCGATGCACACCTCGAACCTGGTGGCGAACGCGATCGTCGTCGCCGTTTTCCTCAGCCTGCTCACGTCAATCGGCGGTGCGGGAATATTCGCCATCCTCGGGATGCTCGCGACGGTCAGCTATGTCTTCGTTGACCGGTTCGCTCCCGAGACCAAAGGCAGGCAACTGGAGGACATCCGGCATCTGTGGGCGGCCCAGCCGGAATTGACCTCCTGAAACGCGCCGATCCTCGCACTGTCGCCTCGATCACAATCCGTCCCCATCCACGCCGCCCGCGGCTCCGAATGACTAGCGGGCGCCGGGCTGGCGCATGCCCTGCCCCGCCGATTCGGGACGAAGCGACCCGGGCAACAGAGAGGCACACTGTGACAACCAGACATCTGACGCCGCACTTTGACGACGTGCAGGCCCACTACGACCTGTCCGACGAGTTCTTCCGGCTCTTTTTGGACCGGACCGAAACGTACAGCTGTGCCTACTTCGAGCGGGACGACATGACGCTGGAACAGGCTCAGCTGGCCAAGATCGATCTGTCACTGGGCAAATTGGGGCTACAGCCCGGCATGACACTGCTCGACATCGGCTGTGGTTGGGGCGCCACCATGCGCCGGGCGATCCAGCTCTACGACGTGAACGTGGTGGGCCTGACGCTGAGCAGGAACCAGGCCGCCAGTGTGCAGGCGGCTTTCGACGCGCTGGGCGCCCCGCGCAGCACCCGGGTGCTGTTGGACGGCTGGGAGCGGTTTGCCGAGCC
This sequence comes from Mycobacterium sp., assembly GCA_035721065.1. Classification (GTDB taxonomy): domain Bacteria; phylum Actinomycetota; class Actinomycetes; order Mycobacteriales; family Mycobacteriaceae; genus Mycobacterium. The sequence continues at coordinate 676 of DASTNJ010000065.1, read as the reverse complement.
GGTCGACCGGATCGTGTCCATCGGCGCGTTCGAGCACTTCGGCTTCGAGCGCTACCCGGCCTTCTTCACGATGGCTCACCGCATCCTGCCTGACGACGGCGTCATGTTGCTGCACACAATCTGCGCCCCGAGTAGCGCAGACGTCGAGCGGCTGGGCATCCCGCTGACGATGGACATGGCCCGATTCGCGAAGTTCATCATGACCGAGATCTTCCCCGGCGGCCGCCTGCCGACGAGGCAGATGGTCGGTGAACACGCCACCGCCGCCGGCTTCACCGTGACCCGTGAGCAGTCGCTACAGCCGCACTACGCGAAGACCCTGGACTGCTGGGCTGCCGCACTGGAGGCCCACCGAGACGAGGCCATCGCCATCCAATCCCGGGAGGTATACGAGCGCTACATGAAGTATCTGACCGGGTGTGCGAAGATGTTCCGTCAACGCCAGGTAGACGTCATCCAATTCACCTTAACGAAGTAGAGAAAATAGGTTCGCCATGACCGAAACGCCGACCGGAACGCCACGGATGCGGCCGCACTTCGAAAACATCCAGGCGCACTATGACGTCTCGGATGACTTCTTCGCGCTGTTCCAGGACCCGACCCGGACCTACAGCTGCGCCTACTTCGAGCCGCCGGACATCGGCCTGGAGCAGGCGCAGATCGCCAAGGTCGACCT
>DASTNJ010000064.1:0-31098 GCA_035721065.1 Mycobacterium sp. | reverse complement strand
GGCGTCGACGATGCAGGTCATCGCGCGCGAAGCCGGATATACCCGCGCGGTGCTCTACCGCCACTTCGTCACCCGTGACAAACTGCTGGACGCGCTGGTCTTGCGGGTCGCGCTACGCAAGATGGCGCAGATCGCCGGCCGCTTGCAGGGCACCGTCGACCCCAACGTCCTGGTAGTGGAGTCCCTGGTGATGGTGGCCACCGAAGTCGCGCAGGACCCGCTGCTGGATGTGCTTTCCGAGCGCGCCGACGACGGCAACGTCGCGGATCTGATCGCGCGATCCACCACCCTGAGCGAGGTCTTGGCCGGGCATTTCGAGACGGCGTTTCGCGACCTCGGCGCCGGCTACCTGCGGGCCGGTCTGCGGCCCGCCGACGCGGCCCGGTTCGTCCTCTCGATTGCCTTGGGGCTGTTGCTGCGGCTGATTCCGGTCGACGACGCCGAGCAGGTTCGACGCTACCTGCGGGTGTTCGTGTTGCCGGCGCTGGCCGCCGATCCGCCGCCGGTGACGCCGGTGTTCACGCCGCTGCACTGACGAGCGAAAAACCGCTGGCGGTGGGCCACTACACTGGACTGGCACCACAGGTCAGCGAGGAGATTCAGCAGTGGACAGTGCAGCCCAGAACGGCTCGGCCGCCAGCGGGCAGACCGGAACGGCCCGGGTCAAGCGCGGCATGGCGGAGATGCTCAAGGGCGGCGTCATCATGGACGTCGTCACCCCCGAGCAGGCCCGCATCGCCGAGGGCGCCGGCGCCGTGGCGGTGATGGCACTGGAGCGGGTGCCCGCCGACATCCGCGCGCAGGGCGGGGTTTCGCGGATGAGCGACCCCGACATGATCGAAGGCATCATCTCCGCGGTCACCATCCCGGTGATGGCCAAGGTCCGCATCGGGCACTTCGTCGAAGCGCAGATCCTGCAGAGCCTTGGCGTGGACTACATCGACGAGTCCGAGGTGCTGACACCGGCCGACTACACCCACCACATCGATAAGTGGCAGTTCACCGTGCCATTCGTGTGCGGGGCCACCAACCTGGGCGAGGCGCTGCGCCGGATCACCGAGGGCGCGGCGATGATCCGCTCCAAGGGGGAGGCCGGCACCGGCGACGTCTCCAACGCCACCACCCACATGCGGGCGATCGGCGGCGAGATCCGCCGGCTCACTTCGCTGTCGGAGGACGAGTTGTTCGTCGCGGCCAAGGAGCTGCAGGCGCCCTACGACCTGGTCGTCGAGGTGGCCCGGGCCGGCAAGCTGCCGGTGACGTTGTTCACCGCCGGCGGGATCGCCACCCCCGCCGACGCCGCGATGATGATGCAACTGGGCGCCGAAGGGGTGTTCGTCGGCTCCGGCATCTTCAAGTCCGGCGACCCGGCGGCCCGCGCGGCCGCGATCGTCAAGGCCACCACCTTCTACGACGACCCGGACGTGCTGGCCAAGGTGTCCCGCGGGCTGGGCGAGGCGATGGTCGGGATCAACGTCGAGGAGATCGCAGCGCCGCACCGGCTCGCGCAGCGCGGCTGGTAGCGGCTGGTAAAAACATTCCGTGGCGATCGAAGAGATTCTCGATCTCGAGCAGCTCGAGATCAACATCTTCCGCAGCACGGTGGTCAACGAGACCCCGGGAATCCGCAACCGCGCCTTCGGCGGCCGGGTGGCCGGCCAGTCGCTGGTGTCGGCGGTGCGCACGGTGGAGCCGCGCTACCACGTGCACTCACTGCACGGGTACTTCCTGCGTCCCGGAGATCCGGTGGCGCCCACCGTCTTCCTGGTCGAACGGGTGCGCGACGGCGGCTCGTACTGCACCCGGCGGGTCAGCGCCGTGCAGCACGGCGAGTCGATCTTTCACATGCAGGCGTCTTTCCAGGTGCCCCAGCGCGGCATCGAGCACCAGGACGTGATGCCGGACGCGCCGGCCCCCGACGACCTTCCGGATATCAGCAGCATGATCGCGTTCGACGACGAGGGCTTCAAACAGTTCGAGGAGTGGGATCTGCGGCGGGTGCCGCGCGACAAGCTGCCGCACCTGCCCGGCAAGGTCGCCGAGCAGCAGGTGTGGTTCCGGCACCGTGACCGACTGCCCGACGACCCGGTGCTGCACATCTGCGCGCTGGCCTACATGAGCGACCTCACCCTGCTGGGCACCTCCTGGTCGGTGCACCCGGAGGAGCGGGACAAGCTGCAGGTGTCGTCGCTGGACCACGCGATGTGGTTCCTGCGGCCGTTCCGTGCCGACGAGTGGATGCTCTACAACCAGTCGTCGCCGTCGGCCGGTGACGGGCGGGCGCTGTGCCAGGGCAAGATCTACAACCGGTCCGGCGACATGGTGGCCGCGGTGATGCAGGAAGGGCTGACCCGGTATCCGCGTCACCCCAAGCCCGCCTCGTGACCGGTTTGCGGGTTGGCGTGCTGGCGCTGCAGGGCGACGTCCGTGAACACCTTGCCGCGCTGCGCGGAGCCGGAGCCGAGGCGGTGCCGGTGCGCCGCCGCGCCGAACTCGACGCCGTCGACGCCCTGGTACTTCCCGGCGGGGAGTCGACCACGATGAGCCACCTGCTGCGCGAACTGGATCTGACCGAGCCGCTGCGGGCCCGGTTGGCCGACGGCATGCCCGCCTACGGGGCGTGCGCCGGAATGATATTGCTGGCCACCGAGATTCTCGACGCCGGCTCGGCCGGTCGCGCCGCGGTGCCGCTGCGCGGTATCGACATGACGGTGCGGCGCAACGCATTCGGGCGCCAGGTGGACTCGTTCGAGGGCGACCTCGCGTTCGCCGGCCTGGCTGACCCGGTGCATGCCGTGTTCATTCGCGCGCCGTGGGTGGAGCGGGTCGGCGACGGTGTGGAAGTCCTGGCCCGCGCGAAAAATTCGGCGGGGCACCCGGTGGCGGTGCGGCAAGGGCGTGTGCTGGCCACCGCATTCCACCCGGAGGTGACCGGCGACAGTCGCATTCACCGGCTGTTCGTCGACATCGCGTCCGGCCGGGCCTGAACGCCGGTCTCGAACTTGTGTCAATTGTGCAGCGAGAGGGTAGTGTGACGGGGTCGATCCAGATTGAGGAGACGAGATATGCGTCATGTGACCACCCGCCGCAAGCAGTCCGTGCTTGCCCTGGGCCTGGCCGGACTGGCCGTCGGTGCGGCGATCGCCAGCGGAGGAGCTGCTTTCGCCGATCACGCCGGGCTGCTGCCGGCCACTCTGAACGTTCCCCTGGGTGGCGGGGCGCCGGCCCCGCCGCCCCCGCCGCCGCCCCCGCCGGTCGACGACCCGGGTGCACCCGCGCCAGCGGACGCTCCGGCGGACGCCCAGTCCGGGGCGCCGGGCCAGCCCACTCCGTGACATCGACTTTCCAGCGCACGCCCGGCATCCGCCAGGCGTGCGCTGGTAAGTCACCGGTAGTTGCCTAGCACTGAACAGCGACGTCGCTGCGGCCTGCGTGCCGCCGCGGCGTCGCTGCCTATGCGTCTGGTCGTCACCGTCCTGGCCGGGCTGGTGTTCTGGGCCAGTTTCGCGCCGCTGGACTGGTGGTGGACGGGCGTTCCGGCGTTCGCGCTGATCGCCTGGGTGCTGCGGCACCCGTCCACGACGCCGGTCGGCGGGGCCGGCTACGGCTTGGTGTTCGGTGTCGCCTTCTACCTACCGCTGGTCACCTGGGCCGGCTCCTTCGCCGGCCCGCTGGCCTGGCTGGGGCTGACGCTGCTGGGCGCGGTGTTCACCCCGTTCTTCGGCGCGGCGGCGGTGCTGGTGCGACGGCTGCCGGGCTGGCCGGTGTGGTTCGCGGTGGTCTGGCAGCTGTCCGAGTGGCTGCGATCGTGGGTGCCGTTCGGCGGCATTCCGTGGGGCGGCGTGGCGACCGGCCAGACGCACGGCCCGCTGCTGGGCCTGGTGCGCCTCGGCGGCACGCCGCTGCTGTCGGCGGCGGTGGTGCTGATGGGCTGCAGCCTGACGGCGATAGCCGGCTCCCTGTTCGCGCGACGGCGGACCGCGGCGGGGGAGCGCGGCCCGGTTGCGGCCGACGCGCCGCGGACGGTGGCGCTGGCCGCTGTCAGCCTGTGCGCGGTGGCCGGTCTGGCCGCGGTGGTCTGGCCGGTCGTCCAGCACGCCGGATCGACCGACGAACCGTCGGTCACGGTGGCGGCTGTGCAGGGCAGCGTGCCCCGGCTGGGATACGACTTCAACGCGCAGCGCCGTGCGGTGCTCGACTATCACGTCCGCGAGACCCTGCAACTGGCCGATGACGTAAGAGCCGGCAAGGCGGCCAAACCGGCGTTCGTGGTGTGGCCGGAGAACTCGTCGGACATCGATCCGCTGTTCAACCCCGACGCCGGACAGCAGATCGGCGTGGCCGCCAAGGCGATCGGCACACCGATCCTGGTCGGCGCGCTGCTCGCGGCGTCCGACCCCTACGCGGACTACCCCGCCTACACCAACACGGTGATCGTCTGGGACCCGGCGAGCGGTCCGGGCGAGCGGCACACCAAGCAGTACGTGCAGCCGTTCGGCGAGTACCTGCCGATGCCGTGGCTGTTCGCCCATCTCGCTCCGCACGGGCGCGGCTACGGCTACATCACGGCGGGCCGCAGCACCGGGGTGGTGCACGCGGCCGGCGTCCCGATCGGTGTCGGAACCTGCTGGGAGGTCACCTTCGACCAGGCACTGCGCCAGTCGGTGAACAACGGCGCGCACCTGCTGGTGGTCCCGGCCAACAACGCCACGTTCGGCAAGCTGATGAGCGAACAGCAACTGGCCTTCTCCAAGGTCCGGGCGGTCGAGTTCGACCGGTACGTCGTCGTCGCCAGCACCACCGGTATCAGCGCGGTGATCGCCCCGGACGGCCGCGAGCTGGCCAGGACCGATTACTTCACCCCGTCCTACCTGGACACCCAGGTGCCGCTGAAGACTCACCTCACCCCGGCGGCGCGCTGGGGCGCGGCGGTGCAGTGGGCTTTCGTCGCCGCCGGCATCGCGGCTCTGGCGGCGGCGGTGGCCCGTCGGCGCTGGCGGTGGCGGTACCCGAATCCGGACTGACCCGAGACGCCCCGGTGGGCGGCTGCGGCATGATGTTGCGATGACGGACATCCGGCGCGGCGGGCTGGGGCGTATCGCGAAGCTGGCGAGCCTGCCGGCGGGGGTGGCCGGCCGTGCCGCGCTGGGCATGGGCAAGCGGATGACCGGCAAGTCCAAAGAAGAGGTCAACGCGGAACTGCTGGACAAAGCGGCCGGCGAAGTCTTCCGGGTGCTGGGCGAGCTCAAGGGCGGCGCCATGAAGGTGGGCCAGGCACTGTCGGTGATGGAGGCCGCCATACCGCCGCGATTCGCCGATCCGTTCCGCGACGCGCTGGTCAAGCTGCAAAGCGAGGCCCCACCGCTGCCGGCGGCGAAGGTTCACCGGGTGCTCGACGCCCAGCTGGGCACCAAGTGGCGGGAACGCTTCCAGTCCTTCGATGACAAGCCCGTCGCGTCGGCCAGCATCGGGCAGGTGCACCGCGGTGTCTGGCGGGACGGTCGCGTGGTCGCCGTCAAAATCCAGTACCCCGGTGCGGACGAGGCGCTGCGCGCGGACCTCAAACTGATCCAACGGTTCACCTGGGTCATCAAGCAGGTTGCGCCGCGCCTCGATGTGGACCGGATCGTCGCGGAGGTGAGCGAGCGCGTCGAGGCGGAGCTGGACTACCGCCAGGAAGCCGAGTATCAGCGGACGTTCGCCAAAGGGTTCGCCGGCGACCCGAAGTTCTCGGTGCCGGCGGTGGTCGCCAGCGCTCCGAAGGTGATCATCTCGGAGTGGATGGCGGGCCGGCGACTGTCGACGCTGATCGCCGACGGCGCCCAGGACGAGCGGGACGCCGCCTGCGCGCTGCTGCTCGAGTTCGCGGTCAGCTCGCCGGCGCGGGTCGGGCTGTTGCACGCCGACCCGCACCCGGGCAATTTCATGGTGCTGGCCGACGGCCGGCTGGGCGTCATCGACTTCGGCGCCGTCTCCGAGCATCCGGGAGGCTTTCCGCCCGAGTTCGCCGAACTGCTGTGCTGGGCGCGCGACGAGCAGTGGGACGAAGTGGTCCGGCTGCTCAAGAAGCTCGGCTTCATGGCGGGGGACTACCAGCTGACCGCCGAACAGCTGGTGGAGTACCTCGGGCCGCTGTGGGCCTACATCGACCCGTTGCGGGCCGGCAGGTTCCATTTCACCCGGGAGTGGTTCCAGAAGTCGGCGCTGGCGACCTCCGATCCGTTCGCCGACGGGTTCGCCGACCGGTTCAAGGTTGCCCTGCACCTGACCATCCCGCCGGGGCTGGCGATGCTGCTGCGCACGCTCGGCGGCCTGCTGGGGGTGGCGGTGCAGCTCGACGCGACGGTCGACTACGCCGCGCTGATCGAACGCTGGGCGCCGGGATTCTTCCCGCCGGGCGAGTTCCCGAAGCGCTCGCCGAACGGGTCGGGTCCGTCGGCGTGACGCTGCTGAACCGGGTGGTCGCGCTGATGGCGCTCGGCTCGGTCGCGGTGGGATGCGCCGGCCCGCCGGACGCCGCACCGGCCGGCATCCCGTCGTCGGGACCCGCCTCGCAACCGACCCCGGCGACCGTCGCCCCGGTGAGCGCCGCCGAACTCGGCGCGAGCTGGCACAAGGGCTGCCCGATCGGCGCGGACCGGCTGCGCCGGATCGGCGTCGACTACCTCGGGTTCGACGCGCAGCCCCACCGCGGCGAGCTGATCGTGAACGTGGAGCTGGTTCAGCAGGTGATCGGCATCTTCGAACAGCTCTACCGGATCGGGTTCCCGATCGAGAAGATGCGCACCGTCGAGCACTACCCGGGCGCCCGGGACGAGCTGTCGATGGCGGACGACAACACCTCGGCGTTCAACTGCCGGGAGATCCCGGGTTCCGGGCACTGGTCGAAACACGCTTACGGCCGGGCGATCGACGTCAACCCCCGGCTGAACCCGTCCATCGGCGGCGCCGCCGGACTGCAGCCGGCCAACGCGCAGGTGTATACCGACCGGCACCGGATCGACCCCGGGCTGCTGCACGCCGACGACCCGGCGGTGCGCACGTTCACCGACCGCGGCTGGCACTGGGGCGGCTACTGGCGCTCGCCCGTCGACTACCAGCACTTCGAGCGGCGCTGAGGGGTGCGCAGCTAGTGGCCCACGTCGGACTTCCCGAATGGGCACGTAGACTCGGCTGTCGAACTTTTCCCGGTAGCAGTGAGGCAGGACCGACATGAGCGGCCATTCCAAGTGGGCGACCACCAAGCACAAGAAGGCCGTCATCGACGCCCGCCGCGGCAAGAACTTCGCCCGGCTGATCAAGAACATCGAGGTCGCGGCGCGGGTCGGCGGCGGTGACCCGGCGGGCAACCCGACGCTGTACGACGCCATCCAGAAGGCCAAGAAGAACTCGGTGCCCAACGACAACATCGAGCGGGCCCGCAAGCGCGGCGCGGGCGAGGAGGCCGGCGGCGCCGACTACCAGACCATCACCTACGAGGGTTACGGGCCCAGCGGGGTGGCGGTGCTGATCGAATGCCTGACCGACAACCGCAACCGGGCGGCCAGCGAGGTGCGGGTGGCGATGACCCGCAACGGTGGAACCATGGCCGACCCGGGCTCGGTGGCCTACCTGTTCAGCCGCAAGGGCACGGTCACGCTGGACAAGAACGGGCTGACCGAGGACGACGTGCTGACCGCGGTGCTGGAGGCCGGCGCCGAGGACGTCAACGACCTGGGCACCAGCTTCGAGGTGATCTCCGAGCCGGGCGACCTGGTGGCGGTGCGCACCGCGCTGGTCGACGCCGGTATCGATTACGAGTCCGCCGAGGCCGGTTTTCAGCCGTCGGTTTCGGTGGCGGTGGACGTCGACACCGCGCGCAAGGTGTTCAAGCTGGTCGACGCGCTGGAGGACAGCGACGACGTGCAGAACGTCTACACCAACGTCGACCTGTCCGACGAGGTGCTGGCGGCGCTCGAGGACGAGTAGACGCCAGACCCCGCTTCGGGGCCCACCTGCGCCGAGATCGACGCCCGCGCGAGCCTGGCTCGGACTTTCCCGCGCCGGCCTACAGCTGGGCGTGCGATGGCCGTGGCAGCGCGTGTCCCTGCCGGGAAATGTCGGCACCTGCCGCTAACCTATCGAACAAATGTTCACCAGGAGGAGCGGCGGATGCGGGTGATGGGTGTCGACCCCGGATTGACCCGCTGCGGCCTGTCCGTGGTGGAGGGCGGCAGCGGCCGGCAGGTGGTCGCCCTGGACGTCGACGTGGTGCGCACCCCGGCCAACCAGCCGCTGTCGCGCCGGCTGCTGACGATCAGCGACGCCGTCGACCACTGGCTGGACACCCACCACCCGGACGTGATGGCGATCGAGCGGGTGTTCTCCCAGCAGAACGTGTCCACCGTGATGGGCACCGCCCAGGCCGGAGGCGTGATCGCGCTGGCCGCGGCCCGGCGCGGCATCGACGTGCACTTCCACACCCCCACCGAGGTCAAGGCCGCGGTCACCGGCAACGGCAATGCGGACAAAACACAGGTCACGTCGATGGTGACCAGAATCCTCGGGCTGCAGGCCAAACCGACGCCGGCGGACGCCGCCGATGCGCTGGCGCTGGCGATCTGTCATTGCTGGCGGGCGCCGATGATCGCCCGGATGGCCGCCGCCGAGGCGCTGGCCGCCGAGCAGCGGCGCAAGTTCGCCGCCAAGGTCAAGGCCGCGACGTGATCGCCTCGGTGCGCGGCGAGGTGCTCGACATCGCGCTGGACCACGCGGTGATCGAGGCCGGCGGGGTCGGCTACAAGGTGATGGCCACCCCGGCGACGCTGGCGACCCTGCGCCGGGGTGAGGACGCGCGGCTGATCACCGCGATGATCGTGCGCGAGGACTCGATGACGCTGTACGGGTTCGCCGACGCCGAGGCCCGCAACCTGTTCAGCACGCTGATCGGGGTGTCCGGGATCGGGCCCAAGATCGCGCTGGCCACGCTGGCGGTCTACGACGCGGCGGCGCTGTGCCGGGCGCTGGCCGACGGTGACATCACCGCGCTCACCCGGGTGCCGGGTATCGGTAAGCGTGGTGCGGAGCGGATGGTGCTCGAGTTGCGCGACAAGATCGGCCCGCTGGGCGCGGAGGCGGGATCGTCGGCGGCCGGGCTTGTCAATGGGCATGCGGTGCGCAGTCCGGTGGTGGAAGCCCTTGTCGGACTTGGCTTTGCGGTCAAGCAGGCCGAGGAGGCCACCGATCACGTGCTGGCGTCCGATGAGAACCCGACGACACCGGGGGCGCTGCGCGCGGCGCTGAGCCTGCTGGGGAAGACCAAGTGAGCCGGTTCGACGGTGATTTCGAAGACACCGCCGGCGCCGACGAGCGGGAGGTGTCCCCGGCGCTGACGGTCGGCGAGGGTGACATCGACGCGGGGCTGCGGCCACGCTCGCTCGGCGAGTTCATCGGCCAGCCGAGGGTGCGGGAACAGCTGCAGCTGGTGATCGAGGGCGCCAAGAATCGCGGCGGCACACCGGATCACATCCTGCTGTCCGGCCCGCCCGGGCTGGGCAAGACATCGCTGGCGATGATCATCGCCGCCGAGCTGGGGTCCTCGTTGCGGGTGACGTCCGGTCCGGCTTTGGAACGCGCCGGCGACCTGGCGGCGATGCTGAGCAATCTGGTCGAGCACGACGTGCTGTTCATCGACGAGATCCACCGGATCGCCCGGCCCGCCGAGGAGATGCTGTACCTGGCGATGGAGGACTTCCGGGTCGATGTCGTCGTCGGGAAAGGCCCTGGGGCGACATCGATTCCGCTGGAGGTGGCGCCGTTCACCCTGGTCGGGGCCACCACCCGGTCCGGCGCGCTGACCGGCCCACTGCGGGACCGGTTCGGGTTCACCGCGCACCTGGACTTCTACGAACCGGCCGAGCTGCAGCGGGTGCTGGCCCGCTCGGCCGGCATCCTGGGCATCGAACTGGGTGAGGAGGCCGGCGCCGAGATCGCCCGCCGGTCGAGGGGCACGCCGCGGATCGCGAACCGGCTGCTGCGCCGGGTGCGTGATTTCGCCGAGGTGCGCGCCGACGGGGTGATCACCCGCGACGTGGCCAAGGCCGCGCTGGCGGTCTACGACGTGGACGAGTTGGGTCTGGACCGCCTGGACCGGGCGGTGCTGGGCTCCCTGATCCGCGGCTTCTCCGGCGGTCCGGTGGGGGTGTCGACGCTGGCGGTCGCGGTGGGCGAGGAGGCCGCCACCGTCGAGGAGGTCTGCGAGCCGTTCCTGGTGCGGGCCGGGATGATCGCGCGCACTCCGCGCGGCCGGGTGGCCACCGCGCTGGCCTGGACGCACCTGGGGGTGAGCCCGCCCGCGGGAGCGGGCCTCGGTCAGCCGATGCTGTTCGAGTAGGGTCCGATCGGCGTAAACAGATAACGTCTCCGGCGGCGCTGGCTCGTCGACGGCGGTGTCATGGACTTCGATGACAGGGAGCAGCTCATGCCGGCCATTCATTTCATCTCCGGGCTGCCGCGGTCGGGTTCGACCCTGCTGGCCGCGCTGTTGAAGCAGAACCCGCGGTTCGAAGCCGGCATGTCGGGGCCGCTTGCCGGGTTGTTCGGGGCGCTGCTGCACGAGATGAGCGCCCGCAACGAGTTCTCGGTGTTCCTGAATGACAACAAGCGCCAACGCATCCTGCGCGGGCTGTTCGACGACTACTACGCCGAATCCACTGCTGAGGTCATCTTCGACACCAGCCGGGCCTGGTGCGCCCGGATGCCGGCGATCGCCAGACTGTTCCCGGACGCGCGGGTGCTTGCCTGCGTGCGGGACCTGCCGTGGGTGATCGACAGCATCGAGCGGCTGATCCAGCGCAACGTGTTCTCTCCCTCGTCGATCTTCAACTTCAGCGCCGGCGGCACCGTCTACACCCGCGCCAACGGCGTCGCATCCCAGGACGGTCTGGTCGGCGGGCCCTACGACTCGCTCAAGCAGGCCTGCTACGGCGCGCAGCGCGACCGGCTGATGCTGGTGCAGTACGAGACGCTGACTTCCGATCCGGCCCGGACGATGGCGGCCATCTACGACTTCATCGGCGAACCGCTGTTCGACCACGACTTCGACCACGTCGACTACGACGTGACCGAGTTCGACGAGCGGGCCGGCACTCCCGGGCTGCACACGGTGGGCACGACGGTCCGGGCCGAGCAGCGGGAGAGTCTGCTGCCGCCGGACTTGTTCAACCGGTTCGTCAACGACGCGTTCTGGCGCGACCCGGCCAACATCCCGGCCGGGCTGCGGGTGGTCTGAGACCCGTCGCAGGGTCAGCTTTGGTCGGCGATCAGCCCTTCCAGCAGGTCGACGATGTGCTGCTGACCGGCGGCGGTGGCGTCGAACTTGCCGCGCATTTCGGTGAATCCGTTGTCGACATGTGTTCGTAGGTCGGTGAACTCGCCGCGCAGGTCGGTCATATCCGCGCGGAGCGCGTTGAAGCTGGCGGTCGTGGCACGACGGAAGCCACGCATTTCGCCACGGATGTCGTGCACTTCGCCACGGATGTCGTGCATTTCGCCGCGGATACCCCGCAGTTCGCCGCGGAACTCATCGACGTCGCGGTCGGCCGCCCCGGCCAGGATGCGCGCCGCGGCGACGTCCTGCTCGCTGGCGCGGACCCGGTCGGTGAGCTTGTGGACCTGCGCCTCCAGCGCGTCGACGCGGGGATCCGGTTCGTCGGATGGCATGTCGGTGAGCCTACCTTCGAGGCGGCGCCCACGAATCCGTTGATTCACAGCGGGGTGCGAGGAACGTGAAGGCTGTGGTCCCGGGCATGCCAGCCGCCGGTTCACAACCCCGCGAGCGCTCCGGCCAGCACGTCGAGCCCCTCGGCGAACAGCTCGTCGCTGATGGCCAGCGGCGGGATCAGCCGCAGCACGTTGCCGAACGTCCCACAGGCCAGCACGATCACCCCGGCCGCATGCGCGGCGGAAAGCAGCGCGCGAGTCAACTCCGGGTCGGGGTCGCTACTGCCCGAGCGCACCAGTTCGACGCCGATCATCGCGCCGCGCCCGCGCACGTCGCCGATCCGGTCGTCGTCGGCCTGCAATCGGCCCAGCCGGTCGAAGGCCAGCTGCCCGAGCCGCTGCGCCCGGGCGATCAGCCCGTCGGCCTCGATGGTGTCGAACACCGCCAGCGCCGCCGCGCACGCCACCGGGTTGCCGCCGAACGTTCCGCCCAGGCCGCTGACCTGCGGGGCGTCCATGATCTCGGCGCGGCCGGTGACCGCCGACAGCGGCAGACCACCGCCGATCGCCTTGGCGGTGCAGATCAGGTCCGGCTCGACCGACTCGTGTTCGCAGGCGAACATCGCCCCGGTGCGGGCGAACCCGGACTGCACCTCGTCGGCGACGAACACCACGCCGTTGTCGCGGCACCACTCCGCGACCGCCGGCAGGAAGCCCTCGGCCGGCACGATGTAGCCGCCCTCACCCAGGATCGGCTCGATGACGACCGCGGCCAGGTTGCCGGCGCCGACCTGCTTGTCGATCAGGTCGATGGCCCGCGCGGCGGCCAGTTCGCCGTCGGCGCCCAGATCCTTGTCCAGCAGCCCGTCGCGATACGGATACGACGGCGGCACCCGGTAGATGTCCGGCGCGAACGGTCCGAAGCCGCTCTTGTAGGGCATGGATTTGGCGGTCATCGCCATCGTCAGGTTGGTGCGGCCGTGGTAGCCGTGGTCGAACACGACGACCGCGGGTTTGCGGGTGTAGGAGCGGGCGATCTTGACCGCGTTCTCCAGCGCCTCGGCGCCGGAGTTGAGCAGCACCGAGCGCTTCTCGCCGGACCCGGGCGTGGCGGCGTTGAGCGCTTCGGCGACGGCGACGTAGCCCTCGTACGGGTTGACCATGAAGCAGGTGTGGGTGAATGTGCCGGCCTGCTCCCGGACCGCTTCGACGACCCGGGGGGCCGCGTTGCCGACGGTGCTGACCCCGATGCCGGCGCCCAGGTCGATCAGCCGGTTGCCGTCGACGTCCTCGACGATGCCGCCGCCGGCGCGCGCCGCGTAGACCGGTGTGCTGCTGCCCACGCCGCGGGCCACGGCCGCCGAGCGGCGCCGGGCCAGCTGCACCGACCGCGGGCCGGGAATCTCGGTGACCAGGTGGCGACTCTGCTCGAGTTGGGGCACAGGCTGTCTCCTCGGGGCAGGCGGGGTTACCGCGAGCCTATCGCCGGGTCGGGCCGAAACTATCGCGTGCCCGGCTCACATCTGGCCGAGCGGGCGGCATGCGTTGCCGTACGGGTTCCACCACTCGCCGGGCGGGCAGGCCAGCGGCGTCGGCCCCTGGCCGAGTGGCCGGCAGATGTTGGTGGTCGGGTCCCAGTACTGTCCGCCCGCGCAGTCCAGCGGCGTCGGCCCCTGCCCGAGTGGCATGCAGGTGTTGGTGCTCGGTTCCCAGTACTGTCCGCCCGGGCAGTCCAGCGGCGGCGATGCAGCCGCGCTGGGCAGGATGGCCACCGGCGCGGCCATCGCGGCGGCCAACGCACCGGCCGCCGCCAAGCCGCACACACCTCGAACGAGGTTCCTCATCGCACACTCCTCCTTGAGTGGGTAATGGTTCGGACCAGCCTAGGCGCACCCGGGGCCCCCGTGCATCGGGTTCGCCGGGACCGTGGCCGCGACCGCACACCGTGATGGCACACTGTCACCCATGCACAGCATCGCCGCTTTCCTGCCGTTCCTCGTGGTCCTGGCCGCATTCATGTTCTTCGCCTCCCGGCGCCAGCGTCGCGCGATGCAGGCCACCATCGACCTGCATGAGTCGTTGCGGGTGGGGGACCGGGTACACACGACGTCCGGGATGGAGGGGACGATCACCGCTATCACCAACGACGACGTCGAACTGGAGATCGCGCCGGGTGTGGTGACGACGTGGCTCAAGCTGGCCGTCCGGGACCGGATCGAGACGGACGACGAGGACGACTCGACGGACTTGGCGGATTCCGAGGACTTCGAGGGCACAGCGACTTCGGAAATCGCCGAGATTCCCGACGTGGAGCGCCTGCCCAGCGACTGACGGTCGCGGATCGGCACAGTACCCTTTCCGGGGTGCGGTCGAATCGATCGCCGAACGCGAAGCAAGCGCGGACAGCCGGACCGCTCCGTCTGAGCACAGGCCCGGGAGCGGTTTGGCGGCGGTTCACGCGATGAGCTGAGGAGACACAACAACGTGGCATCACCCTCGGGGCCGGTGCATCCCGCCCGCTACCTGGCGGTGTTCATGGCTCTGCTCATCGGTGTCTACCTGCTGGTTTTCCTGACCGGAGACAAGGTGGCCCAGCCCAAGCTGGGCATCGACCTACAAGGCGGCACCCGGGTAACGCTGACCGCCCGCACCCCCGACGGCTCCGCGCCGACGCACGAAGCGCTCAACCAGGCGCAGCAGATCATCAGCTCCCGGGTCAACGGGCTGGGCGTGTCCGGTTCGGAGGTCGTCATCGACGGCGACAACCTGGTCATCACGGTTCCGGGTGGCAACGGCAACGAGGCCCGCAGCCTGGGCCAGACGGCGCGGCTGTACATCAGGCCGGTCATCGACGCGATCCCGGCCGGCGAAGCCGGGGGATACCCGCAGCTGCCGATGCGCGGCGGTCCGGGCGTGCCGGGTCTGCCGATGCCACGCAAGCCGGCACCGGGCCAGGCGGTGCCGGGCCAGCCGGTTCCCGGCCTGCCGGGCGGACCCGCCGCCCCGGGGGTGCCCGGAGACCTGTCGGGAGGTGACCAGGGTCCGGTGGATGAGCCCCCGCCGCCGCAGCCGCGGCCCTACCCGCAGGAGCCGACCACCCCGACTCCGGGTCCCGACGAACCCGGGACGTCCGAGAGCCCGCCCGGCGGGGTCCAGAACCCGCCGCCGGGGCCGGGCAAGGCCGGATCGCCCGCTCCCGCGCCGGACGCCCTCCCGGGGGAGCCGAGCAAGCAGCAGAGCCTGGCCAAGCGCATCGCGGCGGAGAAGATGCTGCGGCAGAGCGACAACAAGCTGATGCAACTGCGCGTGCTGCAGTGGCAGGCGACCCGCTGCGACCAGGATGACGTCCTGGCCGGCAACGACGATCCGGATCTGCCGCTGATCACCTGCTCGACCGACCACCAGACCGCCTATCTGCTGGCGCCGTCGATCATCGCCGGCGACCAGATCGCCGACGCCAGCTCGGGCATGGACCAGCGCAGCGGCTGGATCGTGCAACTGCAGTTCAAGAGCGCCGCCGCCGACACCTGGGCCGACTACACCGCCGCGCACATCGGCACCCAGACCGCCTTCACGCTGGACTCGCAGGTGGTCAGCGCGCCGCAGATCCGGGAGGCGATCCCCGGCGGCCGCACCCAGATCACCGGAAACTTCAACGCCGACAGCGCCCGCCAGCTGGCCAATGCGCTGAAATACGGGTCGCTGCCGTTGTCGTTCGAGTCGTCGGAAGCTGAAACCGTCTCGGCCACACTGGGATTGACGTCGCTGCGAGCCGGGTTGATTGCCGGCGCGATCGGGTTGGTACTGGTGCTGGTGTACTCGCTGGCCTACTACCGGGTGCTGGGGTTGCTCACCGCGCTGTCACTGGCGGCGTCCGGCGCGATGGTCTACGCGATCCTGGTGTTGCTGGGCAGGTATATCAACTACACGCTCGATCTGGCCGGCATCGCCGGTCTGATCATCGGTATCGGCACCACCGCAGACTCCTTCGTCGTGTTCTTCGAACGCATCAAAGACGAGATCCGCGAAGGCCGTTCGTTCCGGTCCGCGGTGCCCCGCGGTTGGCAGCGGGCCCGCAAGACGATCATCTCCGGGAACGCGGTCACCTTCCTGGCCGCCGCGGTGCTTTATGTCCTGGCGGTCGGCCAGGTGAAGGGCTTCGCCTTCACCCTGGGCCTGACCACCGTGCTGGACCTGGTGGTGGTGTTCCTGGTGACCTGGCCGCTGGTGTACGTGGCGTCCAAGTCGCCGACGATGGCCAAGCCCGCCTACAACGGACTCGGAGCGGTGCAGCAGGTGGCTCGCGAGCGCCGCGCCCTGGCGCACTCGGGCGCGGTTGCCGGTTCACGTGCCGGTACCGGCGGCGCGGCTAAGCCCGGTGCCAAGCCCAGTGCCAAGCCAGGTGCCAAATCCGATGCCAGGTCCGGTTCGAAGGGACAGGGGTAGCGAGATGGCCGCCAAGCCCGAAGAAGCCGCCAAGGCAACAGAAGCCGCCAAGACAAAAGCGGCCGCTAAGCCCCAAGGCCCCAAAGACGCCAAAGGCGGGGTAACGCCCAAAGCGGCCGCCGACGCGCGGCCGCCGCAGCACGGCTTCCTGTCCCGGCTCTACACCGGCACCGGCGCGTTCGAGGTGATCGGCCGCCGCCGCCTCTGGTACGGGGTCGGCGCGCTGATCATGCTGATCGCCATCGCCAGCATCCTGGTCCGCGGGTTCACCTTCGGCATCGACTTCGCCGGCGGCACCAAGGTGTCCTTCCCGCGCGGCGACACCACCGTCGCGCAGGTCGAAGAGGTGTTCCGGAAAAGTGTCGGCAGCGATCCCGAGTCGGTGGTGGTCGTCGGCGGCGGCGCCAGCGCCACGGTGCAGATCCGCTCCGAGACGCTGAACAACGACCAGGCCGAAAAACTGCGCGACGCGCTGTTCGACGCGTTCCACCCGGTCGGGCCGGACGGCCAGCCCAGCAAGCAGGCGATCAGTGACTCGGCGGTGTCGGAGACCTGGGGTGGGCAGATCACCAAGAAGGCGGTGATCGCGCTGGTCGTCTTCCTGGTGCTGGCCTCGCTCTACATCACCTTGCACTACGACCGCTTCATGACCGCTGCCGCGATGGCATCGATGGTCTTCGATGTGGTGGTGACCGCGGGCGTGTACTCGCTGGTCGGTTTCGAGGTCACCCCGGCCACCGTGATCGGGCTGCTCACCATCCTGGGCTTCTCCATCTACGACACCGTCATCGTGTTCGACAAGGTGGAGGAGAACACCCACGGCTTCCAGCACACCACCCGCCGCACCTACGCCGAGCAGGCCAACCTGGCGGTCAACCAGACCTTCATGCGCTCGATCAACACCAGCCTGATCTCGGCGCTGCCGATCATCGCGCTGATGGTGGTGGCGGTGTGGCTGCTGGGCGTCGGCACGCTGAAGGACCTGGCGCTGGTGCAGCTGGTGGGCATCATCGTCGGCACCTACTCGTCGATCTTCTTCGCCACCCCGCTGCTGGTCACCATGCGGGAGCGCACCGAGCTGGTACGCAACCACACCCGCCGGGTGCTCAAGCGGCGGTCGTCCGGTTCCCAAGGCGGTTCCGACGACGGCGACGACGGCGCCGACGGTGCCGACTCGGATACCGAAGCCCACGCGGGCACCCCGGTCGCCGCCACCTCGGGCGCAGCGCCGGGCAAGCCGGCACCGGGAGCGAAGCCGATCCGGCCGACCGGGCGGAGCACCCGGCCGACCGGCAAGCCGGGTGCCGGGCGGTAGCCCGATGACTTTCTGCTGTCGGCGCGCTGCGGCCCTGCTGGCGGTGATCGCCACGGTTGCCGGGATCGCGGCCTTGTCGGCGTGTTCCGGGCCGACGGCGGCCCACCTCGACTACGCCGTCGACGGTGCGCTGAGCAGTTACAACGCCTCGACGGTCAGCGGCGCGGCGTCGGCCGGGGCGCAGGCGTTCGCCCGCACCCTGATCGGTTTCGGCTACCACGGGCCGGACGGGCAGGTGGTCGCCGACCACGACTTCGGCACCGTCTCGGTGGTGAGCCGGGCACCGCTGGTGCTGGACTATCAGATCGCCGATGCAGCGGTCTACTCCGACGGGAAGCCGATCACCTGCGACGACGTGGTGCTGTCCTGGGCGGCTCAGTCCGGTCGGTTCCCCGGGTTCGACGCCGCCAGCCGGGCCGGCTACGCCGACATCGCCTCGGTCGAATGCAAGTCCGGGGACAAGACGGCCCGGGTGTCGTTCGCCCCGGACCGCAACGTGGTCGACTACCAGCAGCTGTTCACCGCGACGTCGATCATGCCGGCGCACGTCATCGCCACCGAACTCAACGAGGACCTCTACAAGATCACCGGGGCACTGCGCAATCCCGACGTGGTCGATGAGTCGATGGTGGGCAAGATCGCGCAGGCCTGGAACACCACCTGGCAGCTGCAGCCGGGACTGAAGCCCGACATCGACACCGGGCACTTCCCGTCGTCGGGGCCGTACCGGATCGACTCGGTGATCGACGGCGGTGCGGTGGTGCTGGTGGCCAATGACCGCTGGTGGGGCGCGAAGCCGGTCACCAAGCGGATCACGGTGTGGCCGCAGTCAGCCGACATCCAGGACCGGGTCAACAAACGCAAGATCGACGTGGTGGACGTCGCCACCGGGTCGGCCGGGCCGCTCAACATTCCGGACGACTACCAGGGCGTCGACGCGCCGTCCGGCGGTATCGAACAGCTGATCTTCGCGCCGCAGGGGCCGCTCGCCGACCCGCCGGCGCGCCGTGCGGTGGCGCTGTGCACCCCGCGGGACGTGATCGCGCAGGAGGCCGGGGTGCCGATCTCCGATTCGCGGTTGAACACCGCCGCCGACGATGCCTTCGACCAGGCCGAACAGGCGCCGGACACCGGTCAGTTCGCCCGCGCCAACCCGGACGCCGCCCGCGACGCGCTGGCCGGGAAGCCGCTGGCGGTGCGGATCGGCTACCGCGGGCCGAACCCGCGGCTGGCCGCGATCGTCGGGGCGATCACGAACTCGTGTTCACCGGCGGGGATCACCGTCGAGGAGTTCTCCGCGAGCGATCTCGGACCGGAGGCGCTGCGTGACGGCCGGATCGACGTGCTGCTGGCCAGCACGGGCGGGGCCACCGGCAGCGGATCGACCGGGTCGTCGGCGATGGACGCCTACGACCTGCACAGCGGCAACGGCAACAACCTGTCCGGTTACCACAACGACCAGATCGACGGCATCATCAACCAACTGGCGACCACCGTCGACCCCGCGCAACAGGCCCGGCTGCTCGGCGAGAGCGCGCCGGTGCTCTGGGCCGACCTGCCGACGCTGCCGCTGTATCGTCAGCAACGCACGCTGCTGACCTCGAAGAAGACCTACGCCGTCGGCCTCAATCCGACCCGGTGGGGCGCGGGCTGGAACATGGACCGTTGGGCGCTGCACAAGTGAGCCCAGGGCCGGTCGGCCCCGGACTGCACAGCGACGAATTGGCCGGCCTGATCGCCTCGCTGACCCGCGAGGTGGCCGACTTCCCCGTCCCCGGCGTGGCATTCAAAGACCTGACCCCGGTGTTCGCCGACGCGGCCGGGCTGAGCGCGGTCACCGCCGCGCTGGCCCGGGCAGCCGCCGGTGCCGACCTGGTGGCCGGCATCGACGCTCGCGGCTTCCTGCTGGCCGGTGCGGTGGCCGACCGGCTGGGCATCGGTGCGCTGGCCGTCCGCAAGGGCGGCAAGCTGCCGCCGCCGGTGCGCTCGGAGACCTACCGGCTGGAGTACGGCACCGCCACCCTGGAAATCCCGGCCGACGGCATCGAATTGGCCGGCCGCCGTGTGGTGATCATCGACGACGTGCTGGCCACCGGCGGCACCCTGGCCGCGGCGCAACGGCTGCTGGTGCGCAGTGGCGCGGAGGTCACCGCGGCGGCCGTCGTGCTGGAACTGGCCGGCCTGGGCGGGCGTGCCGCGCTGGCGCCGCTGCCGGTGCACGCGCTGCGCTGCGCCTAGCCGGAAAATCCCGGTTGAGCTATATCCTCGTGGTCGGAGGTGACGTGACGTGGCCTACGACCAGGACGCGGATCAGCGGGTAGACGAGCGCGTAGACGGTGCCGTCCCCGCCGGCCAGGCGGTCCAGCCGGCCACCCAGCCGCTGGCGGTCTCGGACCTGCCGGGGCAGTCGTCGGGTGACACGCTCAGCGACAAGACCGACGTCCTGAGGATCCCCACCAGCGCGTCGCGGCGGGTGCGGGCCCGGATCGCCCGCCGGATCACCACCCAGCGGGGCGCGCTGAACCCGGTGCTGGACCCGCTGGTGGCGATGCACCGCAAGATCTACCCGAAGGCCAACCTGGCGCTGCTGCAGCGCGCCTACGACGTCGCCGAGGAGCGGCACGCCGACCAGCTGCGCCATTCCGGCGATCCCTACATCACCCACCCGCTGGCCGTCGCCACCATCCTGGCCGAACTGGGCATGGACACCACCACGCTGGTGGCCGCGCTGCTGCACGACACGGTCGAGGACACCGGGTACACGCTCGAGCAGCTGGCCAGCGAGTTCGGCGAGGAGGTCGGCCACCTGGTCGACGGGGTGACCAAGCTGGACAAGATGGTGCTGGGCAGCACCGCCGCCGAAGCCGAGACCATCCGCAAGATGATCATCGCGATGGCCCGCGACCCGCGGGTGCTGGTGATCAAGGTCGCGGACCGGCTGCACAACATGCGCACCATCCGCTACCTGCCGCCGGAGAAGCAGGCGCGCAAAGCCCGCGAGACGCTGGAAGTCATTGCCCCACTTGCCCATCGGCTGGGCATGGCCAACCTCAAGTGGGAGCTGGAAGACCTGTCGTTCGCGGTGCTGTACCCGAAGAAGTACGAGGAGATCGCCCGGCTGGTGGCCGACCGGGCGCCGTCGCGGGACACCTACCTGACCAAGGTGCGGGCCGAAATCGTTGCCACGCTGGCGAAGTCGAAGATCACCGCGACCGTGGAGGGCAGGCCGAAGCACTACTGGTCGATCTACCAGAAGATGATCGTCCGGGGCCGCGACTTCGACGATATCTACGACCTGGTGGGCTTGCGCATTCTGTGTGATGAGATCCGCGACTGCTATGCGGCTGTGGGCGTGGTGCACTCGCTGTGGCAGCCGATGGCCGGCCGGTTCAAGGACTACATCGCCCAGCCGCGCTACGGCGTGTACCAGTCGCTGCACACCACGGTCGTCGGACCGGAGGGCAAGCCACTGGAGATCCAGATCCGCACCCGGGAGATGCACCGCACCGCCGAGTACGGCATCGCCGCGCACTGGCGGTACAAGGAAGCCAAGGGGCGCAACGGAGTTCCGCATCCGAACACCTCCGCCGAGATCGACGACATGGCGTGGATGCGCCAGCTGCTGGACTGGCAGCGGGAAGCCGCCGACCCGGGCGAGTTCCTCGAGTCGCTGCGCTACGACCTGGCGGTCAAGGAGATCTTCGTGTTCACCCCCAAGGGCGACGTGATCACCCTGCCGGCCGGGTCCACGCCGGTCGACTTCGCCTACGCGGTGCACACCGAGGTCGGGCACCGGTGCATCGGCGCCCGGGTGAACGGGCGGCTGGTCGCGCTGGAGCGCAAGCTGGAGAACGGGGAAGTCGTCGAGGTCTTCACCTCGAAGGCCCAGAACGCCGGGCCGTCGCGCGACTGGCAGCAGTTCGTGGTGTCGCCGCGGGCCAAGGCGAAGATCCGCCAGTGGTTCGCCAAGGAGCGCCGCGAGGAGGCGCTGGAATCCGGCAAGGACGGGATCGCCCGCGAGGTGCGCCGGGTCGGGCTGCCGCTGCAGCGCCTGGTCAACGGCGAGGCGATGGCGGCGCTGGCCCGCGAGCTGCACTACGCCGACGTTTCGGCGCTCTACACCGCGGTCGGCGAGAGCCACGTCTCCGCGCACCACGTGGTGCAGCGGCTGGTGGCCCAGCTGGGCGGGGTGGACCAGGCCGAAGAGGATCTCGCGGAGCGCATCACCCCGCTGACCACGCCGCGGCGCAAACGGCACACCGACGACGTGGGGGTCGCGGTGCCCGGCGCCACCGGGGTGCTGACCAAG
Organism: Mycobacterium sp.; assembly: GCA_035721065.1. Lineage (GTDB taxonomy): Bacteria > Actinomycetota > Actinomycetes > Mycobacteriales > Mycobacteriaceae > Mycobacterium. The sequence continues at coordinate 9,328 of DASTNJ010000064.1, read as the reverse complement.
CTGGCCAAATGCTGCACCCCGGTGCCGGGCGACGAGATCATGGGCTTCGTCACCCGCGGCGGCGGGGTCAGCGTGCACCGCACCGACTGCACCAACGCCGCCTCCCTGCGTGAGCAGGCCGAACGGATCATCGAGGTTAAGTGGGCGCCGTCGCCGTCGTCGGTGTTCCTGGTGGCGATCCAGGTCGAGGCGCTGGACCGGCACCGGCTGCTGTCCGACATCACCCGGGTGCTGGCCGACGAGAAGGTCAACATCCTGTCCGCGTCGGTGACCACGTCGTCGGGGGAGCGGGTCGCGATCAGCCGGTTCACCTTCGAGATGGGCGACCCCAAGCATCTGGGGCACCTGCTCAACGTGGTCCGCAACGTCGAGGGCGTCTACGACGTGTACCGGATCACCTCGGCTGCTTAGCGATTCCAGGGACTTTCGCGTCTGCTCGTCGCGGGTAGCCGGACCGGCCCGGCTAGTCCACGCGCACCGACTTGATGACGACCTTGGTGGCCGGCTGGCCGTCCTCGCCGCCGCCTTTGACCCCGGCCGCGGCGATCTTGTCCAGGGTGGCCAGGCCGTCGTCCTGGATCTTGCCGAACACCGTGTACTTGGGCGGCAGCTGCGAGTCCTTGTAGATCATGAAGAACTGGCTGCCATTGGTGCCCGGACCGGCATTGGCCATCGCCAGCGTGCCGCGCGGATAGGTCAGCGCCTGCTCCAGCGCGGGATCCCCCGGCGGGTACTGGTCGGTGGGGTACTCGTTGGCGAACTGGTAGCCCGGGCCGCCGGTTCCGTCGGCCGACGGGTCACCGCACTGCAGCACGCTCAGCGACGGCGCCGCGGTGAGCCGGTGACATTGGGTGTCGTCGAAGAATTTCTGGGTGGCCAGGCTGATGAAGCTGTTGACCGTGCACGGCGACTTCGCGTTGGCCAGCATCAGGCCGATCGGCCCCTGGTCGGTCATCATGGAAATGCTGACCTCGGCCGGATCGGTCGGCACCTTGCCGGCGCGCGGCGGCCTCACCTGCTTGCTGGCCGGCAACGGCGACTGCGGGTACTCGCAGTTGGCACCCACTGCGGCCGACGGGGCGAACGGCGGCAGCTGACCTGCGGCGGCTTCAGCCTGCGCACCGCCGGAATCCCCGGATTTCGAACCGCCCTTCCTCAGCGCCACCGTGGTGGTGGCGGCGATCGCGATCAGCACCGCTCCCGCGGCGGCCGCGATCGCGATGATCCGCTGCTTGCGAGCCTGCTCGGTGCGGCGCTCGAGCTGTTGTTCCAGCTTCCGGTTAGCGGCCGCGCGGCGTTCCTGGTTGGTCGGGGCGGCAGGCTTGTCGGTCGGCTTGTCGGTCGGCACGGACAAAGTGTGCCAGCCCGGGTCGCCTCACCGCCGTAGGGGTGCGGGATGGGAAACTACAGGCGTGTTCGTGACCGGATTTCCCGCCGGCATGCTGGCGTGCAACTGCTACGTGCTGGCGAGGCGGCAAGGGGCCGATGCGATCATCGTCGACCCCGGCCAGCGCGCGATGGGTCCGCTGCGCCGCATTCTCGACGAGAACCGGCTGACCCCGGCGGCGGTGCTGCTCACCCACGGCCACATCGACCACATCTGGTCGGCGCAGAAGGTGTCCGACACCTACGGCTGCCCCACCTACCTCCATCCCGAGGACCGGTTCATGCTCACCGACCCGATCCGGTCGCTGGGCACGCTACCGGGGCACGGCCTGTTCGGCGCGCTGTCCAAGCTGATGTTCAAAGAGCCCCGGCAGGTCGTCGAACTGGACCGCGACGGCGACAAGATCGACCTCGGCGACATCGGCGTGACCATCGACCACACACCGGGCCACACCCGCGGGTCAGTCGTATTCCGGGTCTACGGGGACGAATCCGAGCTGGCGTTCACCGGCGACACGCTGTTCGCCGGCTCGGTCGGCCGCACCGACCTGCCCGGCGGCAGCGGCCGCGACCTGCTGAACTCGATCGTCGGCAAGCTGCTGGTGCTCGACGACGCCACGGTGCTGCTGCCCGGTCACGGCCCCAGGTCCAGCATCGGGGCTGAGCGGCGGCACAACCCATTCCTCGACGGGTTGAGCGCGTGAACCACTTCTCAGCGCCCAAGGGGGTGCCGGACTACCTGCCGCCGGGGTCGGCGGAGTTCGTCGCGGTGCGCGATGGTCTGCTGCAGGCAGCCCGCCGGGCCGGCTACGGCGACATCGAGTTGCCGATCTTCGAGGACACCGCGCTGTTCGCCCGCGGCGTGGGGGAGTCCACCGACGTGGTCTCCAAGGAGATGTACACCTTCGCCGACCGCGGCGACCGCTCGGTGACGCTGCGCCCCGAGGGCACCGCCGGCGTGGTGCGCGCGGTGATCGAGCACGGGCTGGACCGCGGCCCGCTGCCGGTCAAGCTGTGCTACGCCGGGCCGTTCTTCCGTTACGAGCGTCCGCAGGCCGGCCGCTACCGGCAGTTGCAGCAGGTCGGGGTGGAGGCGATCGGTGTCGACGACCCGGCGCTGGACGCCGAGGTGATCGCGGTTGCCGACGCCGGGTTCCGGTCGCTGGGCCTGTCCGGGTTCCGGCTGGAGCTCACCTCGCTGGGCGACGACACCTGCCGGCCCGCGTATCGGGAACTGCTGCAGGAATTCTTGTTCGCGCTCGACCTGGACCAGGAAACACGGCGACGCGCCGAACTCAACCCGCTGCGGGTGCTCGACGACAAGCGACCGCACATCCGTGAGCTGACAGCCGACGCTCCGGTGCTGCTCGATCATCTCTCCGACAGCGCCAAACAGCATTTCGACACCGTGCTGGCCCACCTGGATGCGCTCGGGGTCGCCTACGTCATCAACCCGCGGATGGTGCGCGGGCTGGACTACTACACCAAGACCACCTTCGAGTTCGTGCACGACGGCCTGGGCGCCCAGTCCGGTATCGGCGGCGGCGGCCGCTACGACGGGCTGATGCGCGAACTGGGCGGGGCCGATGTGTCCGGCATCGGGTTCGGGCTCGGGGTGGACCGCGCCATGCTGGCGCTGGCCGCCGAGGGCAAGACGGTGGGCACCCCGCACCGTTGCGATGTGTTCGGGGCCGCCGTGAGCGAATCCGCCAAGCTGGCATTGGCGGTCCTGGGTGGTCAGTTGCGCGCCGCCGGCGTGCGGGTGGACCTGGCCTACGGGGATCGGGGCGCCAAGGGCCTCAAGGCCGCGCTGCGCGCCGCCGACCGCTCGGGAGCCCGGCTGGCGCTGGTCGCCGGCGACCGCGACGTGGCGGCCGGCACCATCGGTGTCAAGGACCTGCAGACCCACGAGCAGGTGGACATCGCATCCGAACGGGTTGTCGCCGAGGTGCTTTCCCGGCTGCGCTGCCTCTGATGCCGGCCCCGATCAGTCCTCGGGTAGCGTTGCCTGACATGGCGAGCACGCGAACGGCGACCACCAGGGTTCAGGCGGCACTGATGCTGGCGTTCGGCATGGTTGCGGTAACCCAGGCGACGGCCACCGCCGAACCGGCCGGCCACCAGGTCACCTACACCGTCACCACGACCAGCGACCTGATGGCCAACATCCAGTACATCCAGTCCGACCCGCCCAGCCAGTCGGCCTTCAACGCCAACTCGTCGCAGTACCTGCAGACGCTGCACACCCCGATCACCGGCGGACAGCCACTCGTCTACACCGCCACGCTGGCCGATCCCGGTCAGTGGGCGCTGATCACCGCCAGCGGGGGGCTGCGGATCAATCCCGAGTTCCACTGCGAGATCAGCGTCGACGGCGAGGTCGTGGTGTCCCAGCAGGGCGGCAGCGGGGTGACCTGCTCGACCCGTCCCTGGTAGCTCAGCCTGATCCGCCCGGTGGGCTCGGCTCGCCGGCCTCACCGGCTGCCACCACGAGCACCTCGGCCCGTACCTTGCCCACCGACCGGATCCGGTGGCTGACCGACGCGTCGAAGTACGCGCTGTCGCCGTGGCTCAGCACGACGATCTGGTCCCCATAGGTCAGCTCGACGGTGCCGGCGTGCACGAACACGAACTCCTGGCCGCCGTGCAGCGGGTGCGGATCGCCGGTGGCGCGGCCGCCGGGTGTGACGACGAACGGTGACATCGACTTTCCCAGCAGGCCGGCCGCCATCGCCCGGTACCGTTGCCGGTCGCCGGCCCGGTCTTCAGCCCGGTCGACGGCGATCTTCTCCGCGTCGCTGCGTTCGGAGAACAATTGCGCCACATCGACATCCAGTGCGCGAGCGACTCGCAGCGCCACCGCGATGGACGGTGTGCTCTGCCGTCGCTCGATCTTCGACAGGTAACTCTTGGTCAGCCCGGTCCGCTCGGCGAGGCCCTCCAGGGTGAGGCCACGCTGCCTGCGGACCGCACGCAGCAATGCCGCCATCACCACATGATGACACAAAGTGTCTTTCTGGATACCATAGTTTCAGCTTCTCATCGGCGGTTCAGCACAGGAGTTCCTATGGCCAGCACGTTCACCGACTCGAAATCCGATCTGATGCAGCGCGCCGAGGAGCGCTTCGCCACCAACCTGACCGAGCCGCAGTGGACCGACCGGCAGAAGCTGGCGCTGACCTGCCGGGCGCTGTCCGACCGCGGCCACGACTCCGGCCTCACCGGGCAGATCACCGCCCGCGCCGAAACGCCCGGGACCTACTACACCCAGCGGCTCGGCTTGGGGTTCGACGAGATCACCGAGGACAACCTGCTGGTGGTCGACGAAGACCTCAACGTTCTGTCCGGTGACGGAATGGCCAACCCCGCCAACCGGTTCCACAGCTGGATCTACCGGGCGCGGCCGGACGTGCAGTGCATCGTGCACACCCACGCGTTCCACGTGGCCGCGCTGTCGATGCTGGAGGTGCCGCTGGTGGTGTCGCACATGGACACCACCGCGCTCTACGACGACGTCGCGTTCCTGCCGTTCTGGCCGGGCGTCCCGGTCGGCAACGAGGAGGGCGACACCATTGCCAAGGCGCTCGGCGACAAGAAGGCGATCCTGCTGGCCCACCACGGCCAGATCATCGCCGGGGCCAGCATCGAGGAGGCTTGTTCGCTCGGGGTGCTGATCGAGCGTGCCGCCACCTTGCAACTGGCCGCGATGACAGCGGGGGAGGTCAGGCCGCTGCCGGAGAAGCTGGCCCGGGAAGCCCACGACTGGACGCTGCTGCCCGACCGCAGCAAGGCCAACTTCGCCTATTACGCCCGCCGCGCCCTGGCGGCCCACCCCGACGTCATCAACTCCAGTAAAGGACCGCGACGTGGCTGACTTCCACGGCATCATCGGCTACTCGGTGACCCCGTTCGACGCCGACCAGAACATCGACACCGCCACCCTGACCAAGCTGGTCGAGCGGCTGGTGGTCGCCGGCGTCCATGCGATCGCCCCGCTGGGCAGCACCGGTGAGCTGGCCTACCTCTCCGAGAACGAGTTCGACACCGTGGTCGACGTGTCGGTGGCGGCGGTGGACCGCCGGGTGCCGGTGATCGTCGGCGTGTCGGACCTGACCACCGCCAATACGGTGCGGCGGGCGCGCCGTGCCCAGGACGCCGGCGCCGACGCCGTGATGGTGGTGCCGGTGTCCTACTGGAAGCTCACCGAGCGGGAGATCATCACCCACTACGAACGCGTCTCCGATGCGATCGACATCCCGATCATGGCCTACAACAACCCGGCCACCAGCGGCGTCGACATGTCGCCGGAACTGCTGGTGCGGATGTTCGACACCATCGGCAACGTGACCATGGTCAAGGAGTCCACCGGCGATCTGACCCGGATGCTCAAGATCGCCAAGTACAGCGACGGCCGACTGCCCTTCTACAACGGCAGCAACCCGCTGGTGCTCGACGCGCTGCGGGTGGGCGCGGCCGGCTGGTGCACCTGCGCCCCGAATCTGCGCCCGCAGCCCTGCCTGGACCTCTACGAGGCGGTGCGCTCCGGCGCCCTGGACAAGGCGCAGGTGCTCTACGACGACCTGAAGCCGCTGCTGGAGTTCATCGTCGCCGGTGGGCTGGCCACCACCGTCAAGGCGGGGCTGGAACTGCTCGGGGTGCCGGCGGGGGTTCCGCGCCCGCCGCTGCTGCCGCTCGACGAATCCGGCCGCGCGGATCTGGCGCAGCTGCTGGCCGAGGTGTAGGCGCCGCTGCCGGTCAGCCGAGGTCGGCGGCGCCGAAGGTGTCGCACTGGTTGGGGTCGCCGGTCTGGTAGCCGGTGGTGAACCAGCGCTGACGCTGCCCGGACGAGCCATGCGTCCACGACTCGGGGTTGACCCGGCCGGTGGCGGACTGCTGAATGCGGTCGTCGCCCACCGACGACGCGGCCGACAGGGCGTCGCGGATGTCGGTGTCGCTCAACGGTTCCAGGAACGGAACTCCGGTGCTCTCCTGCCGGACGGTCGATGCGTAATGCGCCCACACCCCGGCGTAGCAGTCGGCCTGCAGCTCGGTGCGCACCCCGTTGCCGGTCGCGCCCTGGGCGCCCTGCTGGGCTCGGCCCAGCACGCCCTCCAGGTTCTGCACGTGATGGCCGAACTCGTGCGCCACCACATACTCCTGCGCCAGCGGCCCGCCGCTGGAACCGAATCGGTCGACCAGCACCTGAAAGAAGTCGGTGTCGAAGTAGGCGGTCTGATCCACCGGGCAGTAGAAGGGCCCGACGTCGCTGGTGGCCGGTCCGCAACCGGTGTTCGTCATTCCGCTGAACAGCTGCACCCGGGGGCGGCTGTAGCCGCGGGCCAGCTCCGACCACACGGCGTCCACCGAGTTGCCGGTGGCCACCACCCGGCACTGCACGTACTTGTTGGCGTCGCTGCCGGTGCGGCATTTGTCGAGGTCGAACCCGGGTGCGGCGTACTCCTGGGTGTTCACCGGCTGCTGGCTGAGCACCTCGCCGGGGTCGGCGCCGAGCAACAGCGCGGCCACCAGGACCACCAGGCCGAGCAGGCCACCGCCGATCGCCATCCCGCGGGCGCCGCCGCCGATGGACGACGTGGTACTGGTGTCGATTTGCATGCCTTCGTTGAAGGTCATCAGTCACTCCAGGGCTGTCGATCGTGGCTGGTTGCGGGGGCACCTCAGCTTTGCACACCCGGATCGGGCGCGCTCAGGGTTGCGCAGTGCAGAATCCCTGGTCGCGGACCGGGTATCCGACCCGATCTCTGCTGCTGAGACGAATATCGGACGAAATTCCCAATATCGTCTGGACATTGCCTCGTAAACCTAATCATTGCCAAAAGCTTGCTGAAAGTTCGCGGCTCGAATGGCCGGTGTCGGCGATGGCTGCTAATTTGACAGGTCGCAGGGCTGTTTTCGCAGCTCACAAGGCGTATCGTAGCCAGGTAAGCAGAGAGGATTCGGCCATGGCGACCCCGACCAGTCGGCCCACTTCGGGCAGCAGCGTCGCCGTGCGGTACGGTCGGCTACTCGCCGGAAACTTTATAAGCCCGTTATTACCGGAATTCCGCTACAGTGGCAGGCGTCGCTCCAGTGGTGTGCGTCGCTTCGGTGACGTCGCCGCCAGCCTGACAAGCGGCTACCGGGGTCTTTAGGAGGGAAGCTCATGTCATTCGTCACCACTGAGCCGGAGATGCTGTCGGCCGCCGCGAGCAGCCTGGCCGGCATCGGCGATTCCATGACGGCTGGTACGACGGCGGCTGCGGGCCCGACCACCGGGGTGGTTCCGCCCGCCGCGGACGCGGTTTCGGCGCTGGCCGCTGCACACTTTGTGGCGCACGCCCAGATGTTCCAGGCGATCAGTGACCAAGCGGCGGCGATCCACCAGCAGATCGTGAGCACGCTCAGCAGCAATGCGACTTCGTACGCTGCGGCCGAGGCCGCCAACGCGACCGCTGCGGGCTGATCGGGGCCATTGGGATGAGTCTGTTCAGTCTGTTGCCGCCGGAGATCAACTCCGGGTTGATGTACTCGGGAGCGGGATCGGGTTCGCTGACCGCGGCAGCACAGGCCTATCAGGGTTGGGCCAACGACCTGACCACGACGGCCAGTTCCATCTCGAACGTGATCTCCGGGCTGGGCTCGTCGTACCAGGGCCCGTCGGCGGCCGCGATGACGGCCGCGGTCAACCCGTACGCGGCATGGCTGCACGGCACTGCCGGCCAGCTGTCCGCGCTGGGCGCGCAGGCCGCCACCCAGGCAGGCCTGTACGAGGCGGCTCATGCCGCGGTGATCAACCCGGCTCTGATCGCGGCCAACCGAGCCCAGCTGCTGGTGCTGATCGCGACGAACTTCTTCGGCCAGAACGCCGCGGCCATCGCCGCCAACGAAGCGCAGTACGCCGGCTACTGGGCGACCGACGCGGCCGCCATGGATGGCTATTCGAACGCGACCCAGGCGAACGCGGCATCGGCGCAGCAGCCCACAGCACCGCCGCTGGCCGCCAAGGCGCTCAGCGCGCCCTCGACGGCCGGAACCGACCCGAGCAACTCGCTGAGCTGGCTGATCAACCCGCTGAACCACTACATGCCGTCGGGAAGCCAGATTCCGGCCAGCGCCTCGCTGTCGGAGATCGGGACAGACGTGTGGAACGCACTCAACACCGGCAGCTCTGCCGCTGGCGCCGCGAGCAACCTGTCCTGGATTCAGTACCTGTCGTACGCGGCGATGCCGATCCGGTACCTGACCATGCTGACCAGCTTGAGCCGGATGGGCTCGATGGGTGCAACCGCAGGATCGGCGCTGGCATCGCAGACCACCGGAGCGGCCGCGGGCGCCCCGAGCGCGCTGATGACCCAGATCGGCGAGTTCGTCGACGGGAAGCTGCAGGGCGCGGTCGGCACGCTGGTCGGCCATTTCAACACGGCCACCAACTCGATCTCGGCAAAGCTGGGCTCGGCGGCGTCGATGGGTCAGCTGAAGGTGCCGCAGGGCTGGGCGGCGGCGGCCGACGGGATGGTCCGCGCCGCGCCGGTGCTGCCGAACACCACGGTCAGCGCGCCGGTGCAGACCATGTCGGCGACCAGCGGCATGCCCGGCGGCCCGTTCGGCAACGCGCTGATGGGCGCCCTGGCAGGGCGCGGCATCGGCAGTGTGGCCGCCAAAGCCCCGAAGGTAATCCCCCGGTCACCGAGCGCCGGCTGACGGAAGGGGCGCCTGAACCAGACTTTCGTGGCCGGACAGTCCGGTCCACCAATGATTTTCGAACTAAGGAGGGAATCCAATGCCGACTCGTTTTATGACGGACCCGGACTCGATGCGGGCGATGGCGGGGCGTTTCGATGTGCACGCTCAGACGGTCGAGGATGAGGCCCGCAAGATGTGGGCGTCGTCGACCAACATTTCCGGTGCGGGCTGGGGTGGTCTGGCCGAGCGGACGTCCTAC
>DASTNJ010000063.1:0-30759 GCA_035721065.1 Mycobacterium sp. | reverse complement strand
AAGGTTCGTCGCGAGCGGATGGGCCACATCGAGCTGGCCGCCCCGGTCACCCACATCTGGTACTTCAAGGGCGTGCCGAGCCGGCTGGGTTACCTGCTGGACCTGGCGCCCAAGGATCTCGAGAAGATCATCTACTTCGCCGCCTACGTCATCACCGGCGTCGACGAGGAGATGCGGCACAACGAGCTGTCCACCCTCGAGGCCGAGATGGTCGTCGAGAAGAAGGCCGTCGAGGACGCCCGCGACGCCGACCTGGAGGCCCGCGCCCAGAAGCTGGAAGCCGACATGGCCGAGCTGGAGGCCGAGGGGGCGAAAGCCGATGTGCGGCGCAAGGTTCGCGACGGCGGCGAGCGCGAGATGCGCCAGCTGCGCGACCGCGCACAGCGCGAGCTGGACCGGCTCGACCACATCTGGGAGACCTTCACCAAGCTGGCTCCCAAGCAGCTGATCGTCGACGAGACCGTCTACCGCGAGCTGATCGACCGCTACGGCGAATACTTCACCGGCGCGATGGGCGCCGAGTCGATCCAGAAGCTGATCGAGAACTTCGACATCGACGCCGAAGCCGAGTCGCTGCGCGACGTCATCAAGAACGGCAAGGGCCAGAAGAAACTTCGCGCCCTCAAACGGCTCAAGGTGGTGGCGGCGTTCCAGATGTCCGGCAACTCGCCGATGGGCATGGTGCTCGACGCGGTTCCGGTGATCCCGCCGGAGCTGCGCCCGATGGTGCAACTCGACGGTGGCCGGTTCGCCACCTCCGACCTCAACGACCTGTACCGCCGGGTGATCAACCGCAACAACCGGTTGAAGCGACTGATCGACCTCGGCGCGCCGGAGATCATCGTCAACAACGAGAAACGGATGCTGCAGGAGTCCGTAGACGCGCTGTTCGACAACGGCCGCCGCGGCCGTCCCGTCACCGGACCCGGCAACCGCCCGCTGAAGTCGCTTTCCGACCTGCTCAAGGGCAAGCAGGGCCGGTTCCGGCAGAACCTGCTCGGCAAGCGTGTCGACTACTCGGGCCGAAGCGTGATCGTGGTCGGCCCGCAGCTCAAGCTGCACCAGTGCGGCCTGCCCAAGCTGATGGCACTCGAGCTGTTTAAGCCGTTTGTGATGAAGCGACTGGTGGACCTCAACCACGCGCAGAACATCAAGAGCGCCAAGCGGATGGTGGAGCGTCAGCGCCCGCAGGTGTGGGACGTGCTTGAGGAAGTCATCGCCGAGCACCCGGTGCTGCTCAACCGGGCGCCCACCCTGCACCGGCTGGGCATCCAGGCCTTCGAGCCGCAGCTGGTGGAAGGCAAGGCGATTCAGCTGCACCCGCTGGTGTGTGAGGCGTTCAACGCCGACTTCGACGGCGACCAGATGGCGGTGCACCTGCCGCTTTCCGCTGAGGCGCAGGCCGAGGCCCGCATCCTGATGCTGTCCTCCAACAACATCCTGTCGCCGGCCTCGGGTCGGCCGCTGGCCATGCCGCGTCTGGACATGGTGACCGGGCTGTACTACCTGACCACCGAGGTGGCGGGTGAGGCCGGGGAGTACCAGCCGGCAGCCAAGGACCGCCCGGAGCACGGCGTGTACTCCTCGCCGGCCGAGGCGATCATGGCCGTCGACCGCGGTGCGCTCAGCGTGCGGGCCAAGATCAAGGTGCGCCTGGACCAGCTGCGTCCGCCGGCCGAGGTGGAGACCGAGCTGTTCGGCGAGAACGGTTGGCGCCCAGGCGATTCCTGGATGCTCGAGACCACCCTCGGACGGGTGCTGTTCAACGAGCTGCTGCCGATGGGCTACCCGTTCGTCAACAAGCAGATGCACAAGAAGGTCCAGGCCACCATCATCAACGACCTGGCCGAGCGCTATCCGATGATCGTGGTCGCCCAGACCGTCGACAAGCTCAAGGACGCCGGCTTCCACTGGGCCACCCGCTCCGGGGTGACGGTTTCGATGGCCGACGTGCTGGTGCCGCCGAACAAGGGCGAGATCCTGGACGCCTACGAGGCGCGCGCCGACAAGGTCGAGAAGCAGTTCCAGCGCGGCGCGCTGAACCACGACGAGCGCAACGAGGCGCTGGTGGAGATCTGGAAGGAAGCCACCGAGGAGGTCGGTGAGGCGCTGCGCGAGTGCTACCCGGCGGACAACCCGATCATCACGATCGTGGACTCGGGCGCGACCGGTAACTTCACCCAGACCCGAACCCTGGCCGGGATGAAGGGGCTGGTGACCAACCCCAAGGGCGAGTTCATCCCGCGGCCGATCAAGTCGAGCTTCCGCGAGGGCCTGACGGTGCTGGAGTACTTCATCAACACCCACGGCGCGCGAAAGGGCCTGGCCGACACCGCGTTGCGGACCGCCGACTCGGGTTACCTGACCCGTCGTCTGGTGGACGTCAGCCAGGACGTCATCGTCCGCGAGCACGACTGCGGCACCGAGCGGGGCATCATGGTGGAGTTGGCCGAGCTGGCCCCGGACGGCTCGCTGATCCGTGAGGCGTTCATCGAGACCTCGGCCTATGCGCGCACGCTGGCCGCGGACGCCCTCGACGCCAAGGGCAACGTCGTCGTCGAGCGCGGCCACGACCTGGGCGACCCGGCGATCGAGGCGCTGCTGGGCGCCGGCATCACCACCGTCAAGGTGCGCTCGGTGCTGACCTGCACCACCGGCACCGGGGTGTGCGCGACCTGCTACGGCCGCTCGATGGCCACCGGCAAGCTGGTCGACATCGGCGAGGCGGTCGGCATCGTCGCCGCCCAGTCGATCGGTGAGCCGGGCACCCAGCTGACCATGCGCACCTTCCACCAGGGTGGTGTCGGTGAGGACATCACCGGTGGTCTGCCACGCGTGCAGGAGCTGTTCGAGGCGCGCATCCCGCGCGGCAAGGCGCCGATCGCCGACGTCACCGGCCGGATCCGGCTGGAGGACGGCGACAAGTTCTACAAGATCACCATCGTGCCCGACGACGGCGGCGAGGAAGTGGTTTACGACAAGCTGTCCAAGCGCCAGCGCCTGCGGGTGTTCAAGCACGAGGACGGCACCGAGCGGCTGCTCGCCGACGGCGACCACGTCGAGGTGGGCCAGCAGCTGATGGAGGGCTCGGCCGACCCGCACGAGGTGCTGCGGGTGCAGGGTCCGCGTGAGGTGCAGATCCACCTGGTCAAGGAGGTCCAGCAGGTCTACCGGGCCCAGGGTGTGTCGATCCACGACAAGCACATCGAGGTCATCGTCCGGCAGATGCTGCGCCGGGTGACGATCATCGACTCCGGTTCCACCGAATTCCTGCCCGGCTCGCTCACCGAGCGCGCCGAGTTCGAGGCGGAGAACCGGCGGGTGGTGGCCGAGGGCGGCGAGCCCGCGGCCGGCCGTCCGGTGCTGATGGGGATCACCAAGGCGTCGCTGGCCACCGACTCGTGGCTGTCCGCGGCGTCGTTCCAGGAGACCACCCGGGTGCTGACCGATGCGGCGATCAACTGCCGCAGCGACAAGCTGCAGGGCCTGAAGGAGAACGTGATCATCGGCAAGCTGATCCCGGCCGGCACCGGGATCAACCGCTACCGCAACATCACCGTGCAGCCGACCGAGGAGGCCCGGGCCGCCGCGTACACGATCCCGTCCTACGAGGATCAGTACTACAGCCCGGACTTCGGCCAGGCCACCGGTGCCGCGGTGCCGCTGGACGACTACGGGTACTCCGACTACCGGTAGGGTCCCCTTGCGCCGAATGTGAAACCGGCGACGTGCTCACGGCGTGTCGTGCAGCCGGTTTCACACTCGGCGGGGTCCTAGACTGACGGCCGTGCTGATCGGTTCGCATGTGCGCCCGGCCGACCCGCTGGCGGCGGCGGAAGCCGACGGTGCCGACGTGGTGCAGATCTTCCTGGGTAACCCGCAGAACTGGAAGCCGCCGAAGCCGCGCGACGACGCCGCTCGACTGCGCGCCGCCGCGTTGCCGATCTACGTGCACGCCCCCTACCTGATCAATGTGGCCTCGCCCAACAATCGGGTGCGAATCCCGTCGCGCAACAGCTTGCAGCAGACCTGTGACGCCGCGGCCGACATCGGCGCGGTGGCGGTGGTCGTACACGGCGGACACGTCACCGCCGACGATGCTGATCTGGAGGCCGGCTTCGCCCGTTGGCGCAAGGCGCTCGACCGGCTGGAGACGACGGTTCCGGTGTACCTGGAGAACACCGCCGGTGGTGACCATGCGATGGCCCGGCGGTTCGACACCATCGCGGCGCTGTGGGATCACATCGGCGGCACGGGGGTGGGTTTCTGTCTGGACACCTGCCACACCTGGGCATCCGGGGAGGCGCTGGTCGACGCCGTCGACCGGATCAAGGCGATCACCGGGCGCATCGACCTGGTGCACTGCAACGACTCCAAGGACGCCGCCGGCTCCGGCCGGGACCGGCACGCCAACTTCGGCGCCGGCCAGATCGACCCGCAGTTGCTGGTCGCGGTGGTGAAGGCGGCCGGCGCGCCGGTCATCTGCGAGACCGCCGAGGAAGGCCGCAAAGACGACATCGCGTTCCTGAAGGAGCACGTCGACTCGGCGCCATGATCGTCCGCCCCGACCTCAGCGCCCGCCACGAAACCGTCTATTACAAATCTTGTGCGATTGTAGAAACGTTGTAACATAGTTCGCATGCCAGCTACTCACGTCGTCACCAACCAGGTTCCACCGCTCGAGAACTACAACCCGGCGTCGTCCCCTGCCCTGATCGAGGCGCTGATCCGCGAAGGCGGGCAGTGGGGCGTCGACGAGGTCACCGAACTCGGCGCCATCTCCGGTTCCAAGGCCGCCCAGCGCTGGGGTGAGCTGGCCGACCGCAACCGGCCGATCCTGCACACCCACGACACCACCGGCCACCGCATCGACGAGGTCGAATACGACCCGGCCTACCACGAGCTGATGCGCACCGCGATCGAACACGGGCTGCACGCCGCGCCGTGGGCCGACCCCAGAGCCGGTTCGCACGTGGTCCGTGCCGCCAAGACCTCGGTGTGGACCTGCGAGCCCGGCCACATGTGCCCGATCTCGATGACCTATGCCGTCATCCCCGCGCTGCGCTACAACGACGAGCTGGCCAAGACCTTCGAGCCGCTGCTCACCAGCAGCGTCTACGACCCCGAGCTCAAGGTGCCCACCACCAAGGCCGGCATCACCGCCGGCATGTCGATGACCGAGAAGCAGGGCGGCTCCGACGTGCGTGCCGGCACCACCCAGGCGGTCCCCAACTCCGACGGCAGCTACACGCTGACCGGGCACAAGTGGTTCACCTCGGCGCCGATGTGCGACGTGTTCCTGGTGCTCGCCCAGGCGCCCGGCGGGCTGAGCTGCTTCTTCCTGCCGCGGGTGCTTCCCGACGGCACCCGCAACCGGATGCTGCTGCAGCGGCTCAAGGACAAGCTCGGCAACCACGCCAACGCGTCGTCGGAGATCGAGTACGACGGCGCCACCGCGTGGCTGGTCGGCGAGGAGGGCCGTGGCGTCTCGGTGATCATCGAGATGGTCAACCTGACCCGGCTGGACTGCGCGCTGGGCAGCGCCACCAGCATGCGGGCCGGCCTGACCCGTGCCGTCTACCACTCACAATACCGAAAAGCGTTCGGCGCCTACCTGATCGACCAGCCGCTGATGCGCAACGTGCTCGCCGACCTGGCGGTGGAGGCCGAAGCCGCCACCATGGTGACGATGCGGATGGCCGGTGCCACCGATCGGGTCATCCACGGCGACGAGAACGCCGACCGGGAGGCGCTGCTGCGCCGGCTGGGCCTGGCGGCCACCAAGTACTGGGTGTGCAAGCGGGCCGCTCCGCACGCGGCCGAGGCGATGGAATGCCTGGGCGGCAACGGCTACATCGAGGACTCCGGCATGCCGCGGCTGTATCGGGAGGCGCCGCTGATGGGCATCTGGGAGGGCTCCGGCAACGTCAGCGCACTGGACACGCTGCGCGCCGCGGCGACCTCGCCCGATTCGGTGACGGTGCTCTTCGACGAGTTGAACCAGACCGCCGGCCAGGATAGGCGACTGGACGCTCATGTCGCGGCGCTCAAGGCCGAAATGGCCGACCTCACCGGCGATCTGGACGGCGCGCAATACCGGGCCCGCAAGATCGCCGAGGACATCTGCCTGGCGCTGCAGGGCTCGCTGCTGGTGCGACACGGCCACCCGGCCGTCGCCGAGGCGTTCCTGGCGACCCGCCTCGGCGGCTCGTGGGGCGGGGCGTTCGGCACCCTGCCGACGGGCCTGGACCTGGCGCCGATCCTCGAGCGCGCGCTGGTGAAGGGCTGAACCCGCTATGCGACACCACATTTCGCCGGTCCAATTCGACAACCTGCGGACGATGACCTATGAGGTCACCGACCGCATCGCCCGGATCACCTTCAACCGCCCGGAGAAGGGCAACGCGATCGTCGCCGACACCCCGCTGGAGTTGGCGGCGCTGGTCGAGCGCGCCGACCTGGACCCGCATGTGCACGTGATCCTGGTGTCGGGCCGCGGCGACGGCTTCTGCGGCGGTTTCGATCTGAGCGCCTACGCCGACGGCTCGTCGTCCCCCGGCGGGGAGGACTACCGGGGCACCGTGCTCGACGGCAAGACCCAGGCGGTCAACCACCGGGCCGACCAGCCGTGGGATCCAATGATCGACTATCAGATGATGAGCCGATTCGTCCGCGGCTTCTCGTCGCTGATGCACGCCGACAAGCCGACCGTGGTCAAGATCCACGGCTACTGCGTGGCCGGCGGCACCGACATCGCCCTGCACGCCGACCAGGTGATCGCCGCCGCCGACGCCAAGATCGGCTACCCGCCGACCCGGGTGTGGGGAGTTCCCGCCGCCGGGCTGTGGGCACACCGGCTCGGCGACCAGCGCGCCAAACGCCTTCTGCTGACCGGGGATTGCATCACCGGCGCGCAGGCCGCCGAGTGGGGGCTGGCGGTCGAAGCGCCCGACCCGAAGGATCTCGACGAGCGCACCGAGCGGCTGGTGGCCCGCATCGCCGCAATGCCGATCAACCAGCTGATCATGATCAAGCTGGCACTGAACACGGCGCTGATGCAGCAGGGGGTAGCCACCAGCCGGATGGTCAGCACGGTGTTCGACGGGGTGGCCCGACACACGCCGGAAGGACACGCCTTCGTCGCCGACTCGGTGGCGAACGGCTTCCGGGAGGCGGTGCGGCACCGCGACGAGCCATTCGGCGACTACGGCCGTCACGCATCCCAGGTCTAGCCGGTGCCGGCACCTCTGGCCCGGCTGACCGCCCGATCGGTAGTGCTGTCGTTGCTGCTCGGCACCCACCCGGCGACCGCCGGCGCCGCCGAACTAGTGCGGCTGACAGCGGATTTCGGAATCAAGGAGTCGGCGCTGCGGGTGGCGCTGACCCGGATGGTCGGCGCCGGCGACCTGATCCGATCCGCCGACGGCTACTCGCTGTCCGAGCGGCTGCTGGCCCGCCAGCGCCGCCAGGACGAGGCGATGCACCCGCGGGTGCGACGCTGGCGAGGGGATTGGATCGCGGTGATCATCACCAGCGTCGGCAGCGACGCCCGGTCGCGGGCCGCGCTGCGAACCACGTTGCAGCACCGGCGCTTCGCCGAACTGCGCGAGGGTGTTTGGCTGCGACCGGACAACCTGGACCTGGTGCTCGACGGCGATATCCGGGACCGGTCGCGGGTGCTCACCGTGCGTGACGAGGACCCGGCCGGGTTGGTCGGGCAGCTGTGGGACCTTCCGGGCTGGACGCGGGCCGGCGAAGACCTGCTCGGTGCGGTGGCCGCCGCCGGCGACGTACCGACGCGGTTCACGCTGGCGGCGGCGATTGTGCGGCATCTGCTCACCGATCCGGTGCTGCCCGGCGAGCTGCTGCCGCCCGACTGGCCGGGGGAGCGGCTGCGGGTGGCTTACACCGACTTCGCCGCCGAAATCGGTCGGCGGCGCAAAGATTCCCAACGAGTGGAGGCGAGATGACTGATCCGGTGCGAGTGGAACGCAAGGGCCCGGTGACCACGGTGATCCTGGACCGGCCGCAGGCGCGCAACGCCGTCAACGGGCCGACCGCCGCCGCGTTGTACGCGGCCTTCGACGAATTCGACCGCGACGACAATGCGGCGGTGGCGGTGCTCTGGGGCGACAACGGAACCTTCTGCGCCGGAGCTGATCTGAAAGCATTCGGCACCCCGGACATGAACCAGGCGCACCGCGACGGCCCCGGCCCGATGGGGCCGACCCGAATGATGCTGTCCAAGCCGGTGATCGCCGCGGTGAGCGGATACGCGGTGGCGGGCGGCCTCGAGCTGGCGCTCTGGTGCGACCTGCGGGTGGCCGAGCAGGACGCCGTGTTCGGGGTGTTCTGCCGGCGCTGGGGAGTGCCGCTCATCGACGGCGGCACGGTGCGACTGCCCCGGCTGATCGGGCAGAGCCGCGCCATGGACATGATCCTGACCGGGCGCGCCGTGCACGCCACCGAAGCCCACCAGATCGGATTGGCCAACCGGGTGGTGCCGAACGGGCGGGCGCGCCAGGCCGCCGAGGAGCTGGCCGTCGAACTCGCCGCCCTGCCGCAGAAATGCCTGCGCTCGGACCGGCTTTCGGCGCTGCACCAGTGGGGGATGGGCGAATCCCAGGCGATGGACCACGAATTCGCCAGCCTCTCCCGCGTGAAGGACGAGGCGCAGCACGGCGCCGGGCGTTTCGCCGCAGGAGCCGGGCGTCATGGCGCCAAGGCCTGACCCCAGCCCCCGCCGAGCGTGCGTGTCTGTACACCGACACGCCGGGTAGCCCGTACGACTGCGCACGTTCGCGGGAGACGGGCAGAAGTCGATGGGCAGAAGTCGATGGGCGAGATCAGCCCGTCGTCACCGTGTTGCCCGAGCCGCGATCGTCGAGCCGGGGATGGCCGCCGCGGTAGCTGACGGTGTTGGCCAGGCCGGTGATGGTCAGTGACTTGTCGATCCGCTCGACCCCGATCCGGTTGTCGGCGCCGCTGATCGCCACCGACGTGCAGGAGCCCTTGACCGTCAGCTTGTTGTTGGACCCGCGCACGTTCAGCGATTTGCCGTCACCGCAGTCGAGCTGGGTGGTGGTGCCGGACGGGTCGTAGTTGATGACGTTGCCGATCTCTCGCTGCGCGTTGCTCTTCGACCGGTCCGTGGAGGCGGGCGAAGCAGGTCCGGTTGCAGTGAAGGCGCCGCAGCCGGTCAAGACGATGGCGGCGGTCAGAATCCCGACCCAGACGCCGGCCAAGACGGTCGAGCCGCTGGCAGGTCGGGATGCCCGGCTACGCCGGTACACGCTGGAGCCGGTTGGTCATCCCCAGTTCGCGGCCCCGGTCGAACAGGAGCGGGTCGCCGTTGTGGAAGTACACCGTCTGGTCGCTTCCGTAGACGGTGATGTCGTTGACGACGGTTTCGGCGATGATCGTGTTGCGGGCGCCCTGCAGGGTGACCGCCCAGCAGGTGCCCATCGCGTGGATGACGTTCCCCACCCCGTTGACGAAGAGGGTGCCGCCCATGCAGTCGACGGTCTGGGTCTCACTCACCCCGACGATGTGGGTGTCGCCGTCTTTGGCGTGCGCGGCCGATAAGCCGGTAGCCGAGATCGCCGCCGCGCAGGACAGCACCGCTGTCACGGCAGTCCATCGCACGGTCGGCTCCTTTCGCCGTCTCGACTGTGTGTCGTTCGGGCAAGCTTACGTCCGTCAAACATCTTCAACTAGAGTCCCGTGCGATCAGGGTCTCCCGTCTGGGCAAGCGAAGGGCGAACGGCATGTCGGCTCGACCGGAACCGCAGCCGGCGGACAGTCGGGCGCGCGGCGGCGGGAAATCGTCGGCACGCGCGGTGAAGCTGAGCCGCGACGGCATCGTCAACGCCGCGCTCACCTTCCTGGACCGGGAGGGCTGGGAGGCACTGACCATCAATGCCCTGGCGACCCAGCTCGGCACCAAGGGGCCGTCGCTGTACAACCATGTGCAGAGCCTGGAAGACCTGCGGCGCGCGATGCGGATGCGGGTCATCGACGACATCATCGAGATGCTCAAGCAGGTCGGCGCGGGCCGCTCGGCCGACGACGCGGTGCTGGCGATGGCCGCCGCCTACCGCAGCTACGCCCGTCATCACCCGGGCCGCTACTCGGCGTTCACCCAGACCCCGCTGGGCGGCGACGACCCCGAGTACACGGCGGTCGCCCAGGGCGCTGCCGCGCCGTTGATCGCGGTGCTGTCGTCCTACGGACTCAGCGGTGACCAGGCGTTTCACGCCGCGCTGGAGTTCTGGGCGGCGATGCACGGCTTCGTTTTGTTGGAGATGACCGGGGTGATGGACCAGGTCGACACCGACGCCGTCTTCTCCGACATGGTGCTGCGGCTGGCGTCCAGCCTGGGCGGCCGCACCGGCGGCTGACCGCATCGGGCGCCCTGAAATCGGATAGCGCTCACCGGCCCGGTTTCGGGGCGGTCGACGCGCTTTGACCTGCCGGAGCAGCGGCGGGTATTGTGATAGCCCGTGCCTGGCCACCGAAGGCGCGTTTGGTGACATAAAACGCGTAGCCGGGCCAATTCGCATGTCAATGATGCAGCGGAGTGATCCGCGGCCGACTGGTGCGACACGCCCGACCACGGGGTGACGTGGTGGGGCATAACTGCAGGACGAAGACGTGAGCACGTACGACACAGGAAGCCGGTAGATGCCAACCATTCAGCAGCTGGTCCGCAAAGGACGCCGCGATAAGGTCGCCAAGGTCAAGACCGCGGCCCTGAAAGGCAGCCCGCAGCGCCGGGGCGTGTGCACCCGCGTGTACACCACTACCCCGAAGAAGCCGAACTCGGCGCTTCGCAAGGTGGCGCGCGTCAAGCTGACCAGCCAGGTGGAGGTCACCGCCTACATCCCCGGCGAAGGCCACAACCTGCAGGAGCACTCGATGGTGCTGGTGCGCGGCGGCCGGGTGAAGGACCTGCCCGGCGTGCGGTACAAGATCATCCGCGGTTCGCTGGACACCCAGGGAGTCAAGAACCGCAAGCAGGCCCGCAGCCGCTACGGCGCCAAGAAGGAGAAGAGCTGATGCCGCGCAAGGGACCCGCGCCTAAGCGTCCGCTGGTCAGCGACCCGGTCTACGGCTCGCAACTGGTCACCCAACTGGTCAACAAGGTGCTGCTGCAGGGCAAGAAGTCGCTGGCCGAGCGGATCGTCTACGGCGCCCTCGAGCAGGCCCGGGACAAGACCGGCACCGACCCCGTCGTCACGCTCAAGCGTGCCCTCGACAACGTCAAGCCCGCGCTGGAGGTGCGCAGCCGCCGCGTGGGTGGCGCCACCTACCAGGTGCCGGTCGAGGTGCGGCCGGACCGGTCGACCACGCTGGCGCTGCGCTGGCTGGTCAGCTTCTCCCGGCAGCGTCGGGAGAAGACGATGATCGAGCGTCTCGCCAATGAGATTCTGGACGCCAGCAACGGGTTGGGTGCGTCGGTCAAGCGCCGCGAGGACACCCACAAGATGGCCGAGGCGAACCGGGCCTTCGCGCATTACCGCTGGTGACGCCTCCCGGCGGCACCGTGGCCGCCGGGGTAATGACCTGTAAGCAAGTAACCGAAAGAGTGGGAAGACTTCTGTGGCACAGAAGGACGTGCTGACCGACCTGAGCAAGGTCCGCAACATCGGCATCATGGCGCACATCGACGCCGGCAA
Source organism: Mycobacterium sp. (assembly GCA_035721065.1). Taxonomy (GTDB): domain Bacteria; phylum Actinomycetota; class Actinomycetes; order Mycobacteriales; family Mycobacteriaceae; genus Mycobacterium. The sequence goes on along the minus strand of DASTNJ010000063.1, from coordinate 19,081 downwards.
GACGACGACGACCGAGCGGATTCTGTACTACACCGGCGTCAACTACAAGATCGGTGAGACGCACGACGGCGCATCCACCACCGACTGGATGGAGCAGGAGCAGGAACGCGGCATCACCATCACCTCCGCCGCGGTGACCTGTTTCTGGAACGACAACCAGATCAACATCATCGACACCCCCGGCCACGTCGACTTCACCGTCGAGGTCGAGCGGTCGCTGCGGGTGCTGGACGGCGCCGTCGCGGTGTTCGACGGCAAGGAAGGCGTGGAGCCGCAGTCCGAGCAGGTCTGGCGCCAGGCCGACAAGTACGACGTGCCGCGCATCTGCTTCGTCAACAAGATGGACAAGCTCGGCGCGGACTTCTACTTCACCGTGCGCACCATCCAGGAAAGGCTGGGCGCGACTCCTCTGGTGATCCAGCTGCCGATCGGCTCGGAGAACGACTTCGAGGGCATCGTCGACCTGGTCGAGATGAACGCCAAGGTGTGGCGCGGCGAGACCAAGCTCGGTGAGCATTACGACACCGTCGACATCCCGGCCGAGCTGGCCGACAAGGCCGCCGAATACCGCACCGCCCTGCTGGAAGCCGTCGCCGAGACCGACGAGGCGCTGCTGGAGAAGTACCTCGGCGGCGAGGAGTTGAGCGTCGCCGAGATCAAGGGCGGCATCCGCAAGCTGACGGTGTCCTCCGAGCTCTACCCGGTGCTGTGCGGCAGCGCCTTCAAGAACAAGGGTGTGCAGCCGATGCTGGACGCGGTCGTCGACTATCTGCCGTCGCCGCTGGACGTCGAGTCGGTGCAGGGTCACGTCCCGGGCAAGGAAGACGAGATCATCAGCCGCAAGCCCAGCATCGACGAGCCGTTCTCGGCGCTGGCGTTCAAGATCGCGGTGCACCCGTTCTTCGGCCGGCTCACCTACGTCCGCGTTTACTCCGGCAAGGTGGACTCCGGCGCGCAGGTGATCAACTCGACCAAGGGCAAGAAGGAGCGGCTGGGCAAGCTGTTCCAGATGCACGCCAACAAGGAGAACCCGGTCGAGTCGGTGTCGGCCGGCCACATCTACGCGGTGATCGGCCTGAAGGACACCACAACCGGCGACACGCTCTGCGACGCGAACAGCCAGATCGTGCTCGAGTCGATGACGTTCCCGGACCCGGTCATCGAGGTGGCCATCGAGCCGAAGACGAAGAGCGACCAGGAGAAGCTGTCGCTGTCGATCCAGAAGCTGGCCGAAGAGGACCCGACCTTCAAGGTGCACCTGGACCCGGAAACCGGCCAGACCGTGATCGGCGGCATGGGCGAGCTGCACCTGGACATCCTGGTCGACCGGATGCGCCGCGAGTTCAAGGTCGAGGCCAATGTCGGCAAGCCGCAGGTCGCCTACAAGGAGACCATCCGCCGCAAGGTGGAGAAGGTGGAGTACACCCACAAAAAGCAGACCGGCGGCTCGGGCCAGTTCGCCAAGGTCATCATCGATCTGGAGCCGTTCACCGGCGAGGACGGCGCGACCTACGAGTTCGAGAACAAGGTCACCGGTGGGCGCATCCCCCGCGAGTACATCCCGGCGGTGGACGCCGGCGCGCAGGACGCCATGCAGTACGGCGTGTTGGCCGGCTACCCGCTGGTGAACCTGAAGGTCACTTTGCTCGACGGCCAGTACCACGACGTCGACTCTTCTGAGATGGCGTTCAAGGTCGCCGGCTCTCAAGCACTGAAAAAGGCTGCGGCGCAAGCTCAGCCGGTGATCCTGGAACCGATCATGGCCGTCGAGGTCATCACCCCCGAGGACTACATGGGCGACGTGATCGGTGACCTGAACTCCCGCCGTGGTCAGATCCAGGCCATGGAGGAGCGCAGCGGCGCGCGTGTCGTCAGGGCGCACGTGCCACTGTCGGAGATGTTCGGCTACGTCGGAGACCTGCGGTCGAAGACACAGGGCCGGGCGAACTACTCCATGGTTTTCGACTCTTACGCCGAGGTTCCGGCTCAGGTGTCGAAGGAGATCATCGCGAAGGCGACGGGCGAGTAGGCGAGCGCCCAGCGCGAGCCTACGAGGACGGAGTCGAGCAATGAGCACAGCGAAGGCGACGGGCGAGTAATCTTCCGCGGCCGCTACGGTGGCACACAACTGAAAACAACAACCCTGCCCTAACAGGCACCAACAAGTCCAGGAGGACACAGAAGTGGCGAAGGCGAAGTTCGAGCGGACGAAGCCGCACGTCAACATCGGGACCATCGGTCACGTTGACCACGGCAAGACCACGCTGACGGCAGCTATCACCAAGGTGCTGCACGACAAGTACCCGAACCTGAACGAGTCGCGTGCGTTCGACCAGATCGACAACGCGCCCGAGGAGCGTCAGCGCGGTATCACGATCAACATCTCCCACGTGGAGTACCAGACCGAGAAGCGCCACTACGCGCACGTGGACGCACCAGGCCACGCCGACTACATCAAGAACATGATCACCGGCGCCGCCCAGATGGACGGCGCGATCCTGGTGGTCGCCGCGACCGACGGCCCGATGCCGCAGACCCGCGAGCACGTGCTGCTGGCCCGTCAGGTCGGCGTGCCCTACATCCTGGTCGCGCTGAACAAGTCCGACATGGTCGACGACGAGGAGCTGCTCGAACTCGTCGAGATGGAGGTCCGCGAACTGCTGGCCGCCCAGGAGTTCGACGAGGAGGCTCCGGTCGTCCGGGTGTCCGCGCTCAAAGCCCTTGAGGGCGACGAGAAGTGGGTCAAGTCCGTCGAGGACCTGATGGACGCGGTCGACGAGTCGATCCCGGACCCGGTCCGTGACACCGACAAGCCGTTCCTGATGCCGGTCGAGGACGTGTTCACCATCACCGGCCGTGGCACCGTGGTGACCGGTCGTGTCGAGCGCGGCATCATCAACGTCAACGAGGAGGTCGAGATCGTCGGCATCCGCAACGACACCACCAAGACCACGGTCACCGGTGTGGAGATGTTCCGCAAGCTGCTCGACCAGGGCCAGGCGGGCGACAACGTCGGTCTGCTGCTGCGTGGTGTCAAGCGTGAGGACGTCGAGCGCGGCCAGGTCATCGTGAAGCCGGGCACCACCACGCCGCACACCGAGTTCGAGGGTCAGGCCTACATCCTGAGCAAGGACGAGGGCGGTCGGCACACGCCGTTCTTCACCAACTACCGTCCGCAGTTCTACTTCCGCACCACCGACGTGACCGGTGTGGTGAGCCTGCCGGAGGGCACCGAGATGGTGATGCCCGGCGACAACACCGAGATGAGCGTGAAGCTGATCCAGCCGGTCGCCATGGACGAGGGCCTGCGGTTCGCCATCCGCGAGGGTGGTCGCACCGTCGGCGCCGGCCGGGTCGTCAAGATCGTCAAGTAGTTCCCGGTTCACACAGAAACCCCCGGCGAGCGTGCCGGGGGTTTTTGTGTGCGGCCGCCGAGATCGACGGTGCCGCGGGAAAGATCGAGGGGCCGTCACGCCGGCGTTGATTTCGGCAGCGATACGATAACTAGAACACGTTCCAGTTTTACCTGCTAGTCTCATCGGGTGAGCGGTAACTCGACGCAAAACCTGGGCCTGCAGGGGCAGGTGGCTTTCGTCACCGGCGCCGCCCGCGGCCAGGGACGGGCACATGCGGTTGCGCTGGCCGCCGCGGGCTGCGACATCATCGCGCTGGACATCTGTGCCCCGGTGTCGGATTCGGTCAGCTATCCGCCGGCCGCCCCGGAAGAGCTCGCCGAGACGGCTCGGGCAGTGGAAGCCCAGGGGCGCAAGGTGTTGTCGCGGCAGGTGGACACCCGCGATGACGCTGCGCTGCGCCAACTGGTGGCCGACGGCGTCGAACAGTTCGGTCGGCTGGACGTCCTGGTGGCCAATGCCGCGGTGCTCAGCTGGGGCCGGCTGTGGGAGCTCACCGACGAGCAGTGGAGCAGCGTCATCGACGTCAACCTGACCGGTACCTGGCGGACGGTCCGGGCGGCGGTGCCCGCGATGATCGAGGCCGGTAACGGCGGATCGATCGTGATCGTCAGCTCATCGGCCGGATTGAAAGCCACGCCGGGCAATGGCCATTACTCCGCCGCCAAGCACGGACTGGTCGGGCTGACCAACTCACTGGCGCTGGAGGTCGGCGAGTACGGCATCCGGGTCAACTCCATTCACCCGTACTCGGTCGACACCCCGATGATCGAGCCCAAGGTGATGGCGAAGATATTCGGCGAGCATCCCGACTACCTGCACAGCTTCCCGCCGATGCCGTTGAAGCCCAACAAGTTCATGACGCCCGACCAGGTCGCCGACGTCGTCGTCTGGCTTGCCGGCGATCGGTCCGCGATTCTGACCGGAATGCAGATTCCGGTCGACAAGGGCGCATTGAAGTACTGAATCCGCAACCGAGCCAGGGGGATCAACTCAAAGTGACCAGCGAAGCGTCTGCGCCCGAACGCGGGATCGTCATCGTCGGCGGCGGACTCGCGGGCGTGCGAACCGCGGAGGAATTACGCCGCGAGGAGTACGCGGGTCCGATCACGATCGTCGGCGACGAGAACCGGTTGCCCTACGACCGGCCGCCGCTGACCAAGGAGGTGCTGCGCGGCGACCGTGACGACACCACCCTGGAACCGCAGGAGTTCTACGACCAGCACCGGATCACGCTGCGCCTCGGCTCCGCCGCGCAGAGCATCGACACCGGGGCCAGGACGGTGACCCTTGCGGACCAGACCGTGCTCGGTTACGACCAGCTCGTCATCGCGACCGGGCTGCGGCCGCGTCGCATCCCGACATTTCCAGTGCTGGAAGGCATCCGGGTGATCCGGTCATTCGGGGAGAGCCTCGAGCTCCGCGCGCACGCGGCAACGGCGAAGCGCGCTGTCGTGATCGGCGCGGGCTTCATCGGCTGCGAGGTGGCGGCCAGCCTGCGACGTCTGGGGCTGGAGGTGGTGCTGGTCGAGCCGCAGCCCACACCGCTGGCCTCGGTGCTGGGCGAGCAGATCGGCGAGTTGGTGGCGCGACTGCACCGCGCCAACGGCGTCGACGTCCGCACCGGCGTCGGGGTGGCAGATGTTCTCGCCCGCAGCGACGACCGGCACGTCGACACCGTGGTGCTCACCGACGGCACCGAGGTCGCCGCCGACCTGGTGCTGGTCGGCATCGGATCCGAGCCGGCCACCGGTTGGCTGGCCGGCAGCGGCATCGAGGTGGACCCGGTTGATCGGGGCATCGCCTGCGACGAGCTGGGCCATACCGGCACCCCGAACGTCTGGGCGCTCGGCGACGTCGCATTCTGGCACCGGCCGCTGGGCCGTCAAGTGCGGGTGGAGCATTGGAGCAACGTCGTCACCCAGGTCCGGGTCATGGTGCCGGCGATGCTCGGCCGGGGTTCGCTGCCCGACGTGGTCGTCCCGCCGTACATCTGGAGCGACCAGTACGACGTGAAGTTCCAGTGCCTGGGCGAGCCGGAGGTCACCGACAAAGTGCACCTGGTCACCGACGACGGGCACAAGTTCCTCGCCTACTATGAGCGCGACGGCGTGCTGGTCGCCGTGGTGGGCGCCGGCATGCCCGGAAAGGTGATGGCTACCCGCGGCAAAATAGCTGCCGGAGCATCGATTTCGGATGTCCTCGGCTGAGTCCTCAGTCCAGGCCGTCCCGCACCGCGTCGAAAGCGTCGCCGAGCGCCTGCGTCAGCGACAGTGCCTCGTCGGCCAGCCAGTACTCGTACGCGCTCAGCGCGACACCCAGCATCAGCCAGGCGATCGTCTGCGGCACCAGGTCGGTCGTCTTGACGCCGGACCGCCGGGCGACGAAGCCGGCGATCACGTCGCGCCAGCCGGCGTACATCGTCATCGAATAGGCCTGCAGTTCCGCGGTCTGCAGGATCACCTGCATCCGAAGTCGGTGCCGGGTGGTCTCCGATTCGTCAAACGTGTTGAACGCCAGCAGCGCGGATCGCAGCGCGTCGCCGAGCAGCACCTCCGGGCCGGTGCGGTCCAGGAGATCCCGCAGGTGCTGCAGGTGGGTGTCGAAATCACCCCACAGGATCGCGTTCTTCGATGCGTAGTAGCGGAACAAGGTGCGTCGGGCGATGCCGGCGGCGGCCGCGACGTCGTCCACACTGACCTCGTCGAAGCCGCTTGCCGCGAACAGATCGATCGCCACCTCGGTGATGTGGTGCGGCGTGGTCGACCTACGCCTTCCCACCCGCGGGGCGTCGGCCGATTTCATCGCGATCCGCTTCCCTTCTGGCACTCGATGCCATATCCTTACCGGGATTGTGACCGATCCGACAGTCAGTTGTCGAACCCAAACAGCGAAAGGCCAGCGTGATGGACTCCGACCAGATGACCAGTGGCATCACCGAAGCAGCCTCACCGGCTCCCGCCGAGACCGACCTGGTCACCGAGAGCCTGGTCGAAGAGGTTTCCATCGACGGGATGTGCGGGGTCTACTGAACGTGCCGGCTCCCGCCGCGCAGGAGCAGGTGGCCGTTGTGTTCGATCCCGACCGTGGCTGGCGGTTGCACCCGCAGGTATCGGTGCGGCCCGAGTCGTTCGGTGCGCTGCTGTATCACTTCGGTACCCGCAAGCTCTCGTTCCTGAAGAACCACACCATCGTCACCGTGGTTCAGGCGCTGGCCGATCAACCCGACGCCCGGTCCGCCTGCCGGGCAGCCGGCGTGGCGGAGGCCCAGGCCGCGCCATACCTGAACGCACTGCGGACGCTGGCCGAATCGAACATGCTGGTGCCCAAAGAAACCGAGGAGAACGCATGACCGCACCGACGGTGCCCGCGCCCGTCCCGAGCCTGATCGAGCAGTTCGAGCACGGACTGGACGCGCCCATCTGCCTGACCTGGGAGCTCACCTACGCATGCAACCTGGCGTGTGTGCACTGTCTGTCGGCGTCGGGCCGGCGCGACCCGCGCGAGCTGACCACGAGCCAGTGCAAGGCCATCATCGACGAACTGGAACGCATGCAGGTGTTCTACGTCAATATCGGCGGCGGCGAACCCACTGTGCGACCGGACTTCTGGGAGCTGGTGGACTACGCCACCGCTCACCACGTGGGGGTCAAGTTCTCCACCAACGGGGTGCGGATCACGCCCGAGGTGGCCGCGCGATTGGCGGCCAGCGACTACGTCGACGTGCAGATCTCACTGGACGGGGCGACCGCCGAGGTCAACGACGCGGTCCGCGGCCCGGGCTCGTATGACATGGCGATCCGGGCGCTGGAGAACCTGGCCGCGGCGGGCTTCGCCGACGCGAAAATCTCGGTGGTGGCTACCCGGCACAACATCGATCAGCTGGACGAATTCGCCGAGCTGGCAAGCCGTTACGGTGCCACGCTGCGGATCACCCGACTGCGGCCGTCCGGCCGGGGCGTGGATGTCTGGGACGACCTGCACCCGACGCCGGCGCAGCAGCGGCAACTGTACGACTGGCTGGTGGCCAAGGGCGAGCGCGTGCTGACCGGTGACTCGTTCTTCCACCTGTCGCCGCTCGGCGATTCGGGTGCCCTGGCCGGACTGAACATGTGCGGCGCCGGCCGGGTCGTCTGCCTGATCGACCCGGTGGGCGACGTGTACGCGTGCCCGTTCGCCATTCATGAACAGTTCCTTGCCGGAAATGTGTTGGCCGACGGTGGATTCGCCAATGTCTGGAAGAACGCGCCACTGTTCGCCGAGTTGCGCGACCCCAAGGCGGCCGGTGCCTGCGCAAGCTGCCCGCTCTATGACGCCTGCCGTGGCGGCTGCATGGCAGCCAAGTTCTTCACCGGGCTGCCGATGGACGGACCCGACCCGGAGTGTGTTCGCGGCTTCGGTGAGCAGGCGCTGGCCGGCAGGCGCGAGAAGCCGCGGCCGAGCGGCGATCACTCCCGCGGCAGGCGCGGCGGCGCGCCGGTGTCGCTGACACCGGTGTTCCCGGTCACCCCGCCCAAGCGTCTCTGCGACGAGAGCCCGGTGTAGCGATGGCACGCGATGCCTGGTTCGAAACGGTGGCCATCGCCCAGCAACGGGCCAGGAAACGGCTGCCGAAGTCGGCCTACTCCTCGCTGATCTCCGCCAGTGAGAAGGGCGTGACGGTCAGCGACAACGTGGAGGCGTTCAGCGAACTCGGTTTCGCCCCGCACGTGGTCGGTGCGCCGGCCAAGCGTGATCTGGCGACAACCGTTATGGGACAGGATATCTCGCTGCCGGTGATCATCTCGCCGACCGGTGTGCAGGCGGTGGATCCGGACGGCGAGGTGGCGGTGGCGCGGGCGGCGGCGGCACGCGGCACCGCCATGGGTTTGTCCTCGTTCGCCAGCAAGCCGATCGAAGAAGTGATCGTCGCCAACCCCAAGCTGTTCTTCCAGGTCTACTGGCTGGGCGGGCGGGACGCCATTGCGGAGCGGGTCGAGCGGGCCCGGCAGGCGGGCGCGGTCGGGCTGATCGCCACCACCGACTGGAGCTTCTCGCATGGACGGGACTGGGGCAGCCCCAAGATTCCGGAGAAGATGAACCTGGCGACCATGCTGCGGATGTCCCCGGAGGTGATCACCCGGCCGGGCTACCTGTGGCGCTGGGCCAAGACGTTCCACCCGCCGAATCTGCGGGTACCCAACCAGGGCCGGCGCGGCGAGCCCGGGCCGCCGTTCTTCCAGGCCTACGGCGAGTGGATGGGCACCCCGCCGCCGACCTGGGAGGACATCGCCTGGCTGCGCGAACTCTGGGGTGGGCCGTTGATGCTCAAGGGCGTGATGCGGGTCGATGATGCCAAACGAGCCGTGGATGCGGGAGTTTCGGCCATCTCGGTGTCCAATCACGGCGGCAACAACCTGGACGGCACCCCGGCCGCCATCCGGGCGCTGCCGGCTGTCGCCGCGGCGGTCGGCGACCAGGTGGAGGTGCTGCTGGACGGCGGTGTCCGGCGCGGCAGCGACGTGGTCAAGGCCCTGGCGCTCGGCGCCCGGGCGGTGATGATCGGCCGCGCCTACCTGTGGGGTCTGGCCGCGGCCGGGCAGCCCGGGGTGGAGAACGTGCTCGACATCATGCGCAACGGCATCGACTCCGCGCTGATGGGGCTCGGACGTTCCTCGATACACGACCTTGTTGCCGATGACGTGCTGATACCCGCCGGCTTCGCCCGCGCGCTGGGCTTGCCCGGGGCGTGACGGAGCCCGGCGGGGCGGCCTGGCGAAAAAATTATCCGGGCAGATTTCGTTTAGCTGTTCCATACCAGTCGATTACGATTTAGCATCGGCGGATGGGGTTTCCCGGCGAGCTCGGCAACATGACGTCGGGCCACCTGCCAGAGTTCTCGCCGCTGATTCTGGTACCGCTCGGGTCGACCGAGCAACATGGTCCCCATCTGCCACTGGACACCGACACCCGGATCGCGGGCGCGGTAGCCCGGGCGGCCGGCGGGCGGCTGGCCGCCCCGGTGGCACCCGCCGTCGGCTACGGCGCCAGCGGGGAGCACCAGAGCTTTCCCGGAACCATCTCGATCGGCACCGAGGCCCTGACCCGGCTGCTGGTCGAGTACGGACGCTCCGCGTCCTGCTGGGCACGGCGGGTGGCTTTCGTCAACGGCCACGGTGGCAATGTCTCCGCGCTGGGATCCGCGGTCAAGCTGCTGCGTTTCGAGGGTCGCGACGCAGCCTGGTACCCGTGCGCGGTAGCCGATGCGGACGCGCATGCCGGCCACACTGAAACATCTGTGCTGCTTTATCTTTCACCAAGCGAGGTGTGCGTCGATCAGTTGGCCGTCGGCAACGCAACGCCGCTGGCGGACCTGATGCCCGCGATGCGGAGCGGCGGTGTGGCCGCGGTCAGCGAGATCGGCGTGCTCGGCGATCCGACCACGGCGACCGCGGCGGCAGGGGAACGGATCTTCGCCGAGATGGTTGACGGCTGTGTCGGCGCGGTCCGCCGGTGGGCGCCCGGGGCCGACGGGATGCTGCGGTGACCGAGGCTCGGCTGCCGGACGGGTTCGCGGTGCGGATCGACCGGCGGGTGCGGGTGCTGGGCCACGGTTCCACCCTGCTGGGCGGCTCCCCCGCTCGGTTGCTCCGGCTCGCTCCGGCGGCCCAGCAGATGCTCTCCGACGGTCGCGTGGAGGTGCACGACGAGCCGAGCGCGAAGCTGGCCCGCACCCTGTTGGACGCGACCGTTGCCCATCCGCGGCCGGCCAGCGGGCCATCGTACCGGGATGTCACGGTGATAATCCCGGTGCGGGACAACGATTCCGGAGTAAAGCGGCTTGTTGCCTCGCTGCGCGGCCTGCGGGTGATCGTGGTGGATGACGGATCGGTGATCCCGGTCAACGTGGATGAGTTCGACGAATCGCCGTGCTGCACCGTCGAAGTGATCCGCCACCTGAACAGCAGGGGTCCGGCCGCGGCACGCAACACCGGACTCGCAGCGTGCACAACGGAATTCGTCGCTTTTCTGGATTCGGACGTGCTGCCGGTACGTGGCTGGCTGGAGGCTCTGCTGGGCCACTTCAGCGATCCCGCCGTTGCGCTGGTCGCACCGCGGATCGTCGCGATGAGCCACAGTGACCGCGTCATCGGCCGCTACGAGGCGGTGCGGTCATCACTCGACCTGGGCAGGCGCGAGGCTCCGGTGCTGCCTTACGGCACGGTCGCGTACGTGCCGAGCGCCGCGATCGTCTGTCGTACGGCGAAACTGCGGGAGTTGGGCGGCTTCGACGAGTCGATGCACTGCGGAGAAGACGTCGACCTGTGCTGGCGTCTGGTGGACGCCGGTGCCCGGTTGCGTTACGAACCGGTCGCGCGGGTGGCTCACGAACATCGGGTCGGACTCTGGGATTGGTGGGCGCGCAAGGCGTTTTACGGTGAGTCGGCCGCGCCATTGGCCGCACGGCATCCGGACAAGACCGCGCCACTGATGATCTCCGCCGGGATGCTCGCTGCCTGGCTGCTCGCCGCCGTCGGATCGATCCGGACCTTCCTGGTCTCACTGGTGATCGTCGGCCTGGTGGGACGGCGGGTGGCCCGGTCCATCCGCGGCGATGACACCGGACCCTGGGATGTGGCCGCGGTGACCGCGCGCGGTCTGGGGTCGGCCGGGCTGCAGCTGTCGTCGGCGGCCTGCCGGCCCTACTGGCCGGTGGCTCTGGTGGCGGCGTTGCTGTCCCGCCACTTCCGCTACGCACTGCTGGTCGCCGCGCTGATCGACGGGGCGGTGGACTGGCTCCGCCACACCGGCAGCACGGACACCGACGCCGAACCGGTCAACCCGATGGCCTATCTGTTGCTCAAACGGGCCGACGACCTCGCCTACGGCGCCGGCCTGTGGGTGGGTGTGTGGCGGGAGCACAATGTGGCCCCGCTGAAGCCACAGATCCGACCCTGAGCGGTGCGTTGGCAGACCGCGCGGTGCACAGCGACATCGTGATCGTCGGTGCTGGCAGCGCCGGGTCGGTTGTGGCGGAGCAACTCTCACGCGACGAGGACTGCCGCGTGACGGTCCTGGAAGCCGGTGTGGGGCTCACTGACGTGTTGGCGGCGCAGGTCGCGGACGGGTCGCAGCTTCCGATCGGCGCGGCCAGTCCGTTGGTGCGGCGCTATCGGGCCGAACTGACCACCGAGTCGGCCAGCGCGATGACGATCGTCCGCGGGGCAACGGCGGGCGGGTCCGGAGCGGTCAACGGCGGCTATTTCTGTCGCGGCCGGCCAGGTGATTTCGACGCCGCGAGCCTGCCCGGCTGGACGTGGGGGGATGTGCTGGCGCACTACCGTGCCATCGAAACCGACTTGGATTTCGATGGCCCCGAGCACGGCGATAGTGGACCGATCCGGGTTCGTCGGGTAGGTGAATTAAGTGGTGCCAGTGCAGTATTCGCTGCTGGCGCGCAGAAGGCCGGTTTTTCCTGGATTGCCGATCTGAACGCGATGCCACCCGGCACGGGCGAGCAGGCCGGGGTCGGCCCGGTGCCACTCAACATCGTCGACGGTGTGCGGACTGGACCGGGGTCGGCATATCTGATTCCCGCCCTGGCGCGCGACAACCTGACCCTGCTGACCGAGACACGCGCGGTGCGGATCGAGATCGCAGCGGGCCGGGTGGTCGGTCTGCGGGCGATCGGGCCGGGTGGCGAGATCGCGATGACCGCTGAGCGAGTTGTTGTGTGCGCGGGTGCCATTGAGTCGGCACATCTGCTGATGCTGTCCGGCCTCGGCGACGAGGCGATGCTGAACTCGGCAGGGGTGGCGGTGGTGGCCGCGCTACCGGTCGGCGCGAACGTCGCCGATCACCCGGAGTGGGTGCTGCCGGTTGACTGGACGGTCAGTGGCGGTCGGCCACCGCTGGAAGTGGTGCTCCACACCGATGACGGACTCGAAATCAGGCCGTACACGGGAGGTTTCATTGCGATGGTCGGCGACACGGCTACCGGAAGGCCGGACTGGCCGCACATCGGGGTGGCGCTGATGCGTCCGCGCGCCCGCGGGAGGCTGAGCCTGCTGTCGGCCGACCCGGATGTCGCACCGCGCATCGAGCTGCGCTACGACTCCGACCCCGCCGACATCGCGGCGCTGCGCGGCGGCGTGCAACTGGTACGAGAGCTAATTGCGGGCGAAGTCGAGGTAGGTCATCCGATCTGGTCGACGTCGCAGCACCTGTGCGGTAGTGCACCGATGGGTACCGAGGCCGACGAAACCGCGGTGCTGGATCCGCGGTGCCGGGTGCGCGGGGTCGACGGACTGTGGGTGATCGACGGGTCGGCGCTGCCCACGATCCCCAGCCGCGGGCCGCACGCCACCATCGTGATGCTCGCCCACCGGGCGGCGGAGTTCGTCGTCGGTCGCTGAGGTCGGCTCAGCCGGTGACCCGGTAGCGCACCGGCAGGTGTTTGAGGCCGCCGACGAACGTCGTGGAGATCAGCTGCGGCTCACCGGCTAACTCAACCGACTCCAGCCGCGGCAGCAGCGCGGAGAAGAAGCTGTTGATCTCCATCCTGGCCAGCGCGGACGCCACACAGAAGTGCACCCCGTAGCCGAACGCCAGGTGCTTGTTCGGGTCACGGCCGACGTCGAAGGCGAACGGATCGGCGAAGACGTCCTCGTCGCGGTTGGCCGACGCATACGACAGGTACACGGATTCGCCCTTGGCGATCGGGATGCTGCGCACCGTGGTGTCGGCGGTGGCGGTGCGCATGAACTCCTTCACCGGGGTGACCCACCGGATGATCTCGTCGACCGCGGTGGGCATCAGATCGAGGTTGGCGCGCAACCGCTCCCGCTGATCGGGGTGTTCGATCAGGGCCTTGAGGCCGCCGCTGATCGCCGCGCTGGTGGTGTCGTGGCCGGCGGTGGCGATGATGACGTAGTAGGAGGCGGTGTCGACGTCGGACAGCGGCTCGCCGTCGATCCGGGCGTTGGCGATCGCCGACGCCAGGTCCTCGGTGGGACGGGCGCGCCGGGCGGCGGTGAGTTCGTTGAAGTAGGCGAAGAAGTCGAGCAACACCGGCAGCTGCTCCTCCGGGGTGAAGCCGCGCCGGTACTCGTCGTCATCACCGCCGAACAGCTCCTGGGTCAGCTTCAGCATCCGGGGGAAGTCCGACTCCGGCAGGCCGAGCAGCGACAGGATCACGTAGAGCGGGTAGTTGAGCGCGACGTCCTGCACGAAGTCGCATTCCGGGCCGATCCGCACCATCTCGTCGACGTAGCGGTGAGCGAGCTCATCGATGCGGGTCTTCATGGCGCGCATGGCCTTCGGGCGGAACCAGTCGGCGACGATCGAGCGCATCTTGTGGTGCAGCGGGTCGTCCATGTGGATCAGCGTGCGCAACCCCATTCCGCTTTCCAGCAGTTGCCGCTGGAGGTCGTCGGCCTCGGCGGTGGCCAGCACCGGGCGCGGCTCGTTGATCCACAACTCGTTGTCGCGCTCGATGTCCATGATGTCGACGTGCTTGGTGATCGCCCAGAACGGCCGGTACGGCGGGTTGTCGACCAGCGACACCGGCGCGTGCGCACGCAGGTGAGTCAGCGCGGCATGCAACCGCGGTTCGTCGGTGTAGGCCGTCGGGTCGGTGAACACCTTGGCGGCCTCGTCGACGGGGAGTGCGTTCAGGGGTGCGTTCATCGGCAGCTCCTCATCGGATGCGGATTTTTGACAGGTGTCAACTTCCTTCAGGATAGGCGATTCCGGGCGGCACGGGAAGGTTTGTGACGATCCGTCCGCGCCGGGTCAGGTTCGGCCGATAGGCTCATGCGTTGTGCCGCCCGGATTCTCTCGCCGCCTGTCGGCAGGTGCGGCCGCGACGCTGTTGACGGCGATGTTGGTCGGCGGTTGCGGCGGCGAGAGTGCGGTGCCGGAACCGTCCGGGCCCGTTGACATCTCCATGGACGACGCCGTGGTGTCCACCGCGGACGGGGCGGTGCGCGGTGTGGTCAACCCGGACCACCGGGTGTTCCAGGGCATTCCCTACGCCGACCCGCCGGTGGGGCCGCTGAGGTGGCAGCCGCCGCAGCCGTCGGCGCCCTGGCCCGGGGTGCGGGACGCCGACAAACCCGGCCCGTGGTGCATACAGCCGGACTCCGACGGGTTGGCCAGCGAGGACTGTCTGACGCTCAACGTGTGGACCCCGACCGGCACGGCGCCCGAGGGGCTCCCGGTGATGGTGTGGATTCACGGCGGCAGCTTCGTCAAGGGCAGCGGCGACATCTACCACGCCCGCCGGTTGACCGTCGACGGCCACATCGTCGTCGTCACCATCAACTACCGGCTGGGCGCGCTCGGCTTCCTGGCCGACCCGGCGCTGGGCGAACCCGGCAATTACGGGCTCGCCGACCAGCAGGCGGCGTTGCGCTGGGTTCGCGACAACATCGCCAAGTTCGGCGGCGACCCGGCGAAGGTGACCATCGCCGGCGAATCGGCGGGCGCGATGTCGGTCTGCGACCACCTGGCGGCGCCCGACTCGGCCGGACTGTTCCGCGCGGCGATCATCCAGAGCGGCCCGTGCCAGGCACAGGTCGGGGTCGCCGAGGCGCAGCGGATCAGCCGGGACTACGCCGCGACGGTGGGCTGTGCCGTCCAGGCTGCCGCGCCGACGCTGCCCGGCCCGGCCCCGCAAGCCGGTCAGCCCGCCCAGGCCGCGCAGGCGGGCCGGGTCGCTCAATCCGGGCAAGCCGCGTGTCTGCGGGCGGTGCCGGCCGGCCGGTTGACCGCGCCGCTGTGGTACGCCCGGTTCGGCACCGATCAGCTCAGCGGACCGGTCACCGGAACGCGCACGCTGCCGGAGGACCCGGTGACGGTGTTCGCCGACGGCGGCGCGGCCCGGGTGCCGGTGCTGATCGGCACCAACCGCGACGAGTTCACCATGTTCGTGGCGCTGCGATACCTGCGGACCGGCCACGAGATCAGCGTGGGCGAGTACCCGGCCGCGGTGTCGGACACGTTCGGGGACCAGCACACCAGCGCGGTGCTCGAGCATTACCCGCCCGCGCTGTACGGCGACAGCGTGTCGCTCGCCTTCTCCGCGGCGGCCACCGACGACGTGTTCGCCTGCCTGGCCGACCGGATGGCCGGCGGCCTGGTGCACAGCTCGCCGGCGGTCTACGCCTACGAGTTCGACGATCCGCGGGCGCCGGCGCCGCCGATGTATCAGCAGGCGCCGTTCTCGATCGGCGCGAGCCACTCGCTGGAGATGCACTATCTGTTCGACGTCGGCGACCTGCCGCCGATGGATCCGGCTCAGCACCGGCTGGCCGGCCAGATGGTCGACTACTGGAGCGCGTTCGTGAGCACCGGTGCGCCGCAGGCGTCCGATCAGCCGGACTGGCCCGCGGTCGGTGCCGACGCCGACGCCGAGCCGTGGATGTCGCTGCGTCCCGACGGCAGCCGGGTGGTGACCGACTTCGCGGGCCGGCACCAGTGCCCGTTCTGGGCGGACGTTCGGCGCTGATCGGCCGGCTACCCGGCCGGTGTCACCCAGGTGGTGATGTCGGCGTGCACCACCTCGACGTTGCCGCGGTCGGTGATGCTGACCGGCACCACCACCTCGACACCCTCGGTAATCCGGGTGAAGTCCGGCGGATCCAGCCGCGCGCAGGCCCGCAGCGACGTCGTGGCCTTGGCCAGGTACTGCACCGACATCGCCTTGGGGATCCAGCGGTGGCTGGCCGGTACGGTGGCCTCCATCAGCATGCCCATCGCCACCTCGGCGGCGTTGCAGGACGCGATCGCGTGCACCGTGTGCAGGTGGTTGTAGACGAAGAACCATTTCGGGACCGTGACCTCGGCCAGGCCCGGCTCCATCCGGACCACGTGCGGCATGACCGAGGTGAAATACGGAGCCCGTGCCATCACCGCCGCGGAGAACAGCCGGGTTCCGCCGGGAACGCCGGAGAGCCGTCGCCATGCCTGGTAGGTCCTGGTGGTATTGGCCATGCGGACATCTTACTTCGGAGTAGGTTCAGGCTAAGTGGTGTGGTCCACCGCTACTCCGGCGCGCCTCCGCAAATAGGGAAGTATGCTCCGGTGGGCGCTATTCCGTAGCAGTAGGATGGTGGTTCCGATCGCTAATATCATCAGGCTTAGTCCGCCGAGTTCGAACAACAATTGGCGTACGCGTTCCCCGGATGGCCCCTGTTCGAGTTCGGCCGACAGAATGAGTATCCGTCTTATGATGGCGATAAGTCCAATAAGTAAAAACGGTTCCGCAATTATCTCCTGATCGCGAACGGTCCTCAATGTCGACCCTAGCTCGGCGATAATGATGATAATGAGCACACGATCTACGGCCAGGATGCCCGAGTCGAGCAACGTATCTTCGTTCTGTCTCAATGAATTGATCACGGCCGGAACTATGCCAAAGAGAACCAACGCCGCCGCCGCGATGAGTAAGAAGAACGCGATATTGTACAACCAATGTTCAAATCGAATCATCAACCCGTCGACACGAGGCCGCTTTATCGGGAGATTGTTTTCAGCAGTGTCGGCTACGCTCACATTCACAAACGTACTTCAGTCAGCCGGCTTCCACTAGTCGTGTAAGTGAATTCTATGCTAACTAGCAGATCCGTTTCAGAATTTTTCTGTTGTCGCGTAGGGCCTGGCCCGCCGAGCCTCGGCGGCGGTATGCGCGGCGGTCGTCGGATTCGCCGTCCCAGCGAACCGGCGTCCGCCGGGTGGTGGTGTCCGCATGCATGACTTTGGCTCCGTCGCGGTCGGCGACGCTGTGGCCGGCGTCGGCCACGCCCATGGGACCGGGGTCGGCGTGGACATCAACTACTGACCGGCCGCTGCCCACCGCCGGGAAATAAGCACGTCTGATCTGCGGTTGAGTATCTAACGTCAAATATTTTTATCGATACAGGAGGTGATGATGGCCAGCGCCCGTGGCGAAGGCCATGCCCAAACGCTCGAGCCGGAGTTGTGCATGACGCCCGCCGGATCCGCGGTGTGATGGGATCCCGATGAGCTACGTTCACACGCAGCAAGTTCTCGGTGTGCCGCATGGGCGGCACCGGTTCGAACCGCATAGCCTGCTCCACGGCGATGACGACCTGGCAACGCTGAACACGTGGTCGCCGAGGATCCGTCAGCGGTGGGGGACGCTGGCCGCGAGGGTCACGGTGGCCGCAACAGCCGGCGCCGTCGGTGCGGCTATCGCCTTGGCTGCCGGTCCATCGGGGGGTCGCCAGGTCGATCGCAGCCCGGTCGCGGTTTTGGCCGTCCCGGCGGACCCTTCGGTTGAACACGCCGTGGCCGCCGCCTTGCCGAGCATCGTCAAACTGGAGACGGCCGACGGCCAGTCCCGAGAAGTGGGATCCGGCATCGTCGTGAGCGCTGACGGGCTGATCATCACCAACAGCCACGTCGTTTCCGCCAGTCACGACTCCGGCGCCGGTCTGCCGGTAAAAGCCGAAACCACCTTCGCCGACGGCCGGGTCGCGCCGTTTACCGTAGTGGGCACGGATCCGGTGACCGATGTGGCCGTTGTTCGCGCCCAAGGTGTCTCGGGGCTCACCCCGATCACCTTAGGGTCTGCGGCCGGCCTCCAGGTCGGTCAGCAGGTGGTCGCGATCGGGTCTCCGCTCGGGCTGGATAATACGGTGACCGCCGGAATCGTCAGCGCGCTTCACCGTCCGGTGCGTACCGGCTTCAATGCCGGGGGTCCGGACTCGGTGCTCGACGCGATTCAAACCGATGCGGCGATCAACCCGGGCAGTTCCGGCGGTGCGCTGATCGACGTCGAGGGTCACCTGGTCGGGGTGAATTCGGCGATTGCGACAACCGCTCACGACCCGGCGGTTCAGGGTGGTTCGATGGGGCTCGCCTTCGCCGTCCCCGCCGACCAGGCCATGCGTGTCGCCGAAGAGTTGCTCGCGACGGGCAAGGCGACCCATGCCGACCTGGGTGTGGGGTTGACCGACGACGGCACCGCCCAAGGAGCCAGGATCACCGAGATACGGTCCGGTGGCCCTGCCGCGTCGGCGGGACTGGTGCCGACACTGATGATCACCGCCGTCGACGATCGGCGGGTCGCCAACGCCGATGCGGTGCTTGCCGCGATTGTGTCGAAAACCCCCGGTGAGACGGCTCGACTGACCGTTGTCGACGACACCGGTGCCGTCCGCAGCGTGCCGGTCGTGCTGGCCTCGGATCTCGACCGCACTTGAGTGGCGGGTAACGGGAGCATCGGCTGCTCTGGCGGTCGGGCGAGCGGATCCCGGCCGAATTTGGCCGCCACCCTGCCGTAAGGCATACTGTTCGGGTTGGTCTGCGCGGGGTCTGTACCTGCGTGGGCATACGACCGGCGTCCACCCGGGCGCTTCCGGTCCCTTCTTCGTCAACGGCGAGATTTTCGGCGCGGACGAGGTTGCGTGCGGGCGACACGCCCGACCGCGGGGGTCGGTGAACCAGGACAGGTAAACAGCGGCGGCAGCACTCAGTGCCGTGTCCGGCCGGGCCCGAACGGGAACCGGACGGGCCGGCGTGGGGTGCAGGGTTCATGTGGGGCCGGGCACCGGCCCCCAAGTAAGAGCGAGGTAGCAGACGCGTGGCGGGACAAAAGATCCGCATCAGGCTCAAGGCCTACGACCATGAGGCTATTGACGCCTCGGCTCGCAAGATCGTCG
>DASTNJ010000062.1:0-108983 GCA_035721065.1 Mycobacterium sp. | reverse complement strand
GCCCTTCTACGTCGACGACCGCAAGTACTTCGAGCTGGACACCTTCTACGGCGAGTTCGCGAAGGACTGGCCGGACCGCCGGCTGCCGATGCGCTACCAGCCAAGCGACGCGGCATTGGACGTGTACCGGCTCTGGCGCGAACGCAACGGCGGGTAGTGCACCCAGCCAGCTGGAAGACACTCCGACGCTGAGGCCACGCACCGGAGTGGTCACGATATATCACCAGGTCAGCGAATCGGGACCGGCCGACAGCGCCTCAGACGTATCTTGAGCCACATGGTAGGACGTTCCGGGTCTTCCGGCCAACGGCGGGGCCGGTGGTCCGGCGTTCCGTTGGCGGACCGCCAGGCGCTGCGCCGGGACGAGTTCATCGGAGCCGGGGTGCAGTTGCTCGGCGGCGAACGCGGCCCGGCGCTGACCGTCCGCGCGGTGTGCCGTCGCACCGGGCTGACCGAGCGTTACTTCTACGAAAGCTTCGCCGACCGAGACCAATTCGTCCGCGCGGTCTACGACGACGTGTGCACCCGCGCAATGTCGGCGCTGATGTCGGCCGGCACCCCGCGGGAGGCCGTCGAGCGATTCGTCGAGCTGATGGTGGACGACCCGGTGCGCGGCCGGGTGCTGCTGCTGGCGCCGGAATCCGAGCCGACGCTGGTTCGTTCCGGTGCCGAATGGATGCCCGGCTTCATCGACCTGCTGCAGCGCAAGCTCACCCGGATCAGCGACCCGGCGCTGCAGCACATGACGGCAATCAGCCTGATCGGCGCGTTGACCGCCCTGTTCAGCGCCTATCTGGACGGGCGCCTGACGGCCACCCGCACGCAGTTCATCGACTACTGCGTGGACATGCTGCTCAACCGGGCTTCCGCACATCGGTAGGCCCGCCACGCCCGGCCCTGGACAAACTTGCTGATACCGATAGACACAGATATATTGCCTGCAACCGACAGACACAGATAACCGAGGGTGGCCACGATGCGCAAGATGACCGACCTTGAGCTGTTGCACGAACTTCAGCCGGTGGTCGAGAAGAACCTCGACCGGCACTTCTCCATGCACAAGGACTGGAACCCGCACGACTACATCCCGTGGTCGGACGGCAAGAACTACTACGCGCTCGGCGGGCAGGACTGGGATCCGGAGCAGTCCAAGCTCTCCGAGGTCGCCCAGGTCGCGATGATCCAGAACCTGCTGACCGAAGACAACCTGCCCTCGTATCACCGCGAGATCGCGATGAACTTCCACATGGACGCGCCGTGGGGCACCTGGGTCAACCGGTGGACCGCCGAGGAGAACCGGCACGGCATCGCGCTGCGCGACTATCTGGTGGTCACCCGCGCCGTGGACCCGGTTGAGCTGGAGATCATGCGGATGGAGACGGTGAACCGCGGTTTCAGCCCGGGCCAGAACCAGCAGGTTCGCGACGACCTGTTCGCCGAGAGCCTCTTCGACTCGGTGCTTTACGTGACGTTCCAGGAGTTGGCCACCCGGGTCTCGCACCGCAACACCGGCAAGGCCTGCAATGAGACGATCGCCGACAAGCTGCTGGCCCGGATCTCCAACGACGAGAACCTGCACATGATCTTCTACCGCGACCTCGGCGAGGCCGGCTTCGACATCGCACCCAACCAGGCGATGAATTCACTGCACCGGGTGCTGCGCAACTTCCAGATGCCCGGTTACGTGGTGCCGGAGTTCCGTCGCAAAGCGGTGGTCATCGCCGTCGGCGGAGTGTACGACCCGCGGATTCACCTCGACGACGTGGTGATGCCGGTGCTGCGCAAGTGGCGCATCTTCGAGCGGGAGGACTTCACCGGGGAGGCGGCCGCACAGCGCGACGACCTGGCCGAGCTGATCAAAGAGCTCGAGGAGACCTGCGAGAAGTTCGAGGAGTCCAAGCGGCGGCGACTCGAGCGCGAGGCCATCAAGGCCGAGAAGCTGGCTGCCAAGAAGGTGCTCGCCTCATCAGCGTCGTAGTACACGGCGGTGACCCGCTGCACCCGGCTGCGCCGCGTTTGCGATCACCGCTAGTCCACGGCGATGACCCGCTAACCGCCGGCGACCACCGTCCCGGTATCGGCTTGCGGATCGGCCCGATAGCCCTGCCCAGCCCGGTCGTGCTGGCTCCGATGGCCGGTGTGACCAATGTCGCATTCCGGACGCTCTGCCGCGAACTGGAGCGCTCGAGGGCCGGCACGGTCAGCGGACTGTACGTGTGCGAGATGATCACCGCCCGCGCGCTCGTCGAGCGGCATCCGGTCACGATGCACATGACGACGTTCGGGCCCGACGAGTCCCCGCGGTCGCTACAGCTGTACACCGTCGACCCCGACACCACCTACGCCGCGGCCCGGATGATCGCCGACGAAGGCCTGGCCGACCACATCGACATGAACTTCGGCTGCCCGGTGCCCAAGGTGACCCGGCACGGCGGCGGGTCGGCGCTGCCGTACAAGCGCCGGCTGTTCGGCAAGATTGTGGCCGCTGCCGTGCGCGGTGCTGGGGGCTCCGGGGGCACCGGCATTCCGGTGACCGTCAAGTTCCGCATCGGTATCGACGACGCCCACCACACCCACCTGGATGCCGGGCGCATCGCCGAGGCCGAGGGTGCCGCCGCGGTCGCACTGCACGCCCGCACGGCGGCGCAGCGCTACTCCGGAACCGCCGACTGGGAGCAGATAGCCCAGCTCAAGGCGCATGTTCGGTCGATCCCGGTGCTCGGCAACGGCGACATCTTCGAAGCCAGCGACGCGCTGGCGATGATGGCGGCCACCGGCTGCGACGGCGTCGTCATCGGCCGCGGCTGCCTGGGCCGGCCCTGGCTGTTCGCCGAACTGTCGGCGGCCTTCACCGGCCGCCCCGCACCCACACCGCCCACGCTGGGCGAGGTCGCCGACATCATCCGCCGGCACGGCGAGCTGCTGGCCGCGCATTTCGGCGAGGACAAGGGCATGCGCGACATCCGCAAACACATCGCCTGGTATCTGCACGGTTTCCCCGCCGGGACCGACCTGCGCCGCGGACTCGCGATGGTCAAGACCCTCGATGAGCTCGGCTCGCTGCTGGTTCAGCTGGACGGCTCGATCCCGTTCCCGGCCGCCGCCACCGGCCCGCGGGGCCGGCAGGGATCACCGGCCAAGGTCGCCCTTCCCGACGGCTGGCTGGCCGATCCGGACGACTGCGCGGTGCCCGCCGGGGCTGAGATCATGCATTCGGGTGGCTGAACTGAGACGATCTCGACATCGCCAATCCACGGATACCCCGCTAGACTACTGAATTTGTCGAACCACGCCGCGCCGGCGGCAAAGATTCCGGCGATGCCCATTGGGGGGTGCACGGCACTGCCCTGACGCATAGATCGATGCGCCAGGGATTCCAGACTCGGAGGCAGCCAGGACATGAGTGACGGCGATAACGCCACTCGCGGTCATCAGGCTGCGTCCAACACCGACCGAGACGGGTCACCGACCTCGGCCGCACCGTGGGAGCGCTGGAAGACACCGTCTCGCCAGGGTAGCGCCCCCCTCCCCGCGGCCGAGGGCGGCGCGCCGCGCCGCGCCGAATCCGGCCGCCGGGGCAACCCCGACGCCGCCGGCGCGATCACCGTCGCCGAACTGATCGCCAGGATGAGCGCCGGCGACAGCGGCGCGGCCCCCGACCGGCAGCCGGTTCCCGCCGCGGACGCGCGGCCACGGACGTCGGCCGTCACCGCACCGGAGGCGCCACCGAGGACGTCGATCGTCGTCGCACCGGACGTGTGGCCGTCCGAGGACGTCGCGGAACTGGCGTACGCATCCGAGCTCCCCGACCTCGACCGGATTCACCGCCCGAACCCCCGGACCGGTCTGCGCAGCAGGAGCGCACAAACCCAACCGGTCAAGCCGGCGCATGCCGACCGACCGGCCCGGCGGACACCCGGACCCGCCAGGCCCGCATCCGTCCGGCGCCGGGCATTGCTGGCCGGGCGTGCCGTGGCCGCACTGATGGCGGCCTGCGCACTGCTGCTGACCGGCGGCGCCTGGAAGTGGAGTGCGTCGAAGAACAACAGCTTCAACCGGGTCAGCGCACTGGATCTCAATTCGCAGGACATCGTCGACCCGGGCGGCCAGTACGGTGACGAGAACTTCCTGATCGTCGGCGCCGACACCCGCACCGGCGCCAACAGCAACGTCGGAGCCGGCGACACCGACGACGTGGAGGGCGCCCGCTCCGACACGATCATGCTGGTCAACATCCCGGCCAACCGCAAACGGGTGGTGGTGGTGTCATTCCCCCGCGACCTGGCGATCACCCCGCTGTACTGCGAGGCCTGGAACTCCGATACCGGTGTCTACGGCCCGGTGTACGACGCGAACTCCGACA
This sequence comes from Mycobacterium sp., assembly GCA_035721065.1. Taxonomy (GTDB): domain Bacteria; phylum Actinomycetota; class Actinomycetes; order Mycobacteriales; family Mycobacteriaceae; genus Mycobacterium. The sequence goes on along the minus strand of DASTNJ010000062.1, from coordinate 104,620 downwards.
CCTACAGCGACGAGTGGCGGTACACCGCAACCAAGTTGAACTCCGCCTATTCGCTCGGCGGCCCCAAGTGTCTGGTGAAGGAGATCCAGAAACTGTCCGGCCTTTCGATCAACCGGTTCATGGCGGTCGACTTCGTCGGCTTCGCCAGGATGGTCGACGCGCTCGGCGGAGTGGAGGTCTGCGCCACCACCCCGCTGTACGACTACGAGCTGGGCACCGTGCTCGACCAGTCGGGACGACAGGTCATCAACGGATCGACCGCGTTGAACTATGTCCGCGCCCGCAGCGTCCCCAGCGAGGGCAACGGCGACTACGGGCGGATCAAGCGCCAGCAGATGTTCCTCTCCTCGCTGCTGCGCTCGCTGATCTCCAGCGACACCTTCTTCTCCCCGACGAAGCTCAACAACGTGGTCAACACGTTCATCAGCGACAGCTACGTCGACAACGTCCAGACGAAGGACCTGGTGTCTCTGGGCCAGTCGCTGAAAGGCATGGCGGCCGGCCACATCACGTTCGTGACCGTGCCGACCGGGGAGACCGACGAGAACGGCGACGAGCCGCCGCGGATGGCCGACGTCCGGGCGCTGTTCGACGCCATCATCAACGACGACCCGCTGCCGGGCGAGAACGACCAGAACGCCACCTCGACGCCGACCACCAGCGCCGCCAGCGCGGCAACCACCAGCACTGAAGCCACCAAGACCACGACGGCGCAGCCCAGCACGGTCGCCCAGTCGCGCGTCACCCAGGTCAAGGCGGTGACGACCACGCCGGGCAACGTCACCGTGCGGGTCTCCAACGCCACCGGCGAACTGGGCCTGGCCGGCAACGCCTCGGACAAGCTGATGCAGCTGGGCTTCAACGTCGACACCCCCGACGACTACCCGGGCATGCTGAAGTCCACCACGGTGTTCTTCGCCCCCGGCAACGAGCAGGCCGCGGCGACCGTGGCGTCGGCGCTGGGCAACGTGCCGATCCACCGGGTCAGCGGGATGAGTTCCATGGTGCGGGTGGTGCTCGGGTCGGACTTCCGGACGGTCGGCAAACCGGCCCCGAGCGGTTCGACGGTGAGCCTGGAACTGAACCGCGGTTCGGCCACCACTCCGACCGCGCTGCCCGACGACCTGACCGTCACCAACGCCGCGGACACCACCTGCGGGTAGGGCCTACCAGTACCCTGGAGGGCATGCGGGCCGCCTACCAGGAACAGCTCTCCGGTTTAGCCGAGCAACTCGGCCAGATGTGCGGCCTGGCGGGAATTGCCATGGAACGCGCCACGCAGGCGCTGTTACAGGCCGATCTGGTGCTCGCCGAACAGGTGATCACCGACCACGAGCGGATCGCGACGATGAGCGCGCGCGCCGAGGAGAGCGCTTTCGTCCTGCTGGCGTTGCAGGCGCCGGTGGCCGGGGATCTGCGGGCCATCATCAGCTCCATCCAGATGGTCGCCGACATCGACCGGATGGGCGCACTGGCCCTGCACGTCGCCAAGATCGCTCGCCGGCGCCATCCGCAGCACGCGCTGCCCGAGGAGGTCAACGGCTATTTCGCGGAGATGGGGCGGGTCGCTGTCGACCTCGGCAACAGCGCGCAGGAGGTGCTGCTGTCCCGCGACCCGGAGAAGGCCGCCCGCATCCGCGAAGAAGACGACGCGATGGACGACCTGCACCGGCACCTGTTCTCGGTGCTGATGGACCGGGAGTGGCGCCACGGGGTGGCGGCGGCCGTCGACGTGACGCTGCTGGGCCGGTTCTACGAACGCTTCGCCGATCACGCCGTGGAGGTCGCCCGCCGGGTCATCTTCCAGGCCACCGGCAAGTTCCCCGACGAGAACACGCTGCCGGCCCCCGAGTAGCCGCGTGCTGCGCAGCGCGGGCAGACACGAAAGTACCCAAAAATCGCCCGTTGAGGGTGTTCTAGTGACTGCTCGCGCGATCACCGCTAGCCGAAGCGCCCGGAGATGTAGTCCTCGGTGGCTTTGCGGGTCGGGTTGGAGAAGATTTTCTGGGTGCTGTCGATCTCCACCAGTCGGCCCGGTTTTCCGACTGCCTCCAGGTTGAAGAATGCGGTATGGTCGCTCACCCGCGCCGCCTGCTGCATGTTGTGCGTGACGATGACGATCGTGTAGTCCTGCTTGAGTTGGGCGATCAGGTCTTCGATCGCCATCGTCGAGATCGGGTCAAGCGACGAGCAGGGCTCGTCCATCAGCAACACGTCGGGCTGCACGGCGATCGCGCGCGCGATGCACAGGCGCTGCTGCTGACCGCCGGACAGGCCGCCGCCGGGCTCGTCGAGCCGGTCCTTCACCTCGTTCCAGAGGTTGGCGCCGCGCAGCGAGTATTCCGCGGTCTCGTCGAGCACCCTCCGGTTGCGGATTCCCTGCAACTTGAGCCCGGCCACCACGTTGTCGCGAATCGACATGGTGGGGAACGGATTCGGTCGCTGAAACACCATGCCGATGGCCTTGCGCACCCCCACCGGGTCGATGGCCGAGGAATAGATGTCCTCGCCGTCGAGCAGCACCGAGCCCTCCACCCGGGCACCCGGGATGACTTCGTGCATCCGGTTGAGCGTGCGCAACACCGTCGACTTGCCACAGCCCGACGGCCCGATGAACGCGGTGACACTGCGCGGCGCCACCGACAGTGTGACCCCGGCAACCGCCTGAAACGATCCGTAGTAGATGTCGACGTCGGTGAGGTCCAACCGCTTGGCCACCGCAACCCCCGCTAAAACTTCTTGGGCGCGAACAGCCACGCGCCCAGCCTGGCTCCGACGTTGAGCACGCCGATCAACACAATCAGGGTCAGCGCCGCGCCCCAGAGCCGGTCGGTGGGAACCTCGCTGGTGCCGGCACCCGCCGACGTCTGGTCATACATCATCCCGGTCAACGACCCCATGAATCCGTCGAACATGTCGAAGTTCATCGCCTGCGAGTAGCCGACCAGAACCAGCAGCGGAGCCGTCTCCCCCATCACCCGCGCCAGCGCCAGCATGATCCCGGTGATGATTCCGGAAAGCGCGGTGGGAATCACGATCGCGGTGACGGTCTTCCACTTCGGCACACCCAGCGCATAGCTGGCTTCCCGCAGGTCGGTCGGGACGATTCGGAACATCTCCTCGGTCGCCCGCACGATCACCGGGATCATCAACAGCACCAGCGACAGCGACACCGCGAATCCGGAACGGTGAAAGCCGAGCGTGGCAACCCATAGCGCATAGATGAACAGTGCCGCCACGATCGACGGAACCCCGGTGAGGATGTCCACCATGAACGTCGTCAGCTTGCCCAACCGGGTGCCGACGCCGTACTCGACCAGGTAGATCGCCACGAAGACGCCGACCGGAATCGAGATGGCCGCGCACACCAGTCCCTGCAACACGGTGCCGACGATCGCGTGGTAGGCCCCGCCGCCGGCCACCAGCCCGGTCATTCCGGCCTGGGAGTGGGTCCACCAGACACCGGAGGCGACCGTGCGCAACCCGTGCTCGACAACGGCGTACAGCACCCACACCAGGGGCACCAGCGCGGCGGCCATCGAGCACGTCACCAAGACCGTCGCGACGCCGTTGGCCAGCCGCCGGCGCCGACCGACGCCCGACAACGTCCGCGCCTTGACCGGGCGGTCCAGCAGCGACGTCGGCGACGTCACAGGCTGCTCTTCCGCACGATCGCCGCCCGCGCCAGCGCATTGACCACGAAGGTCAGCAAGAACAGCACCAGCCCGGCGGCGATATAGGCGCCGGCCTTGTACTGGTCGTTGAACTCCGACGCGGTGGCGGCGATCTTGGTGGCGAAGGTGGAGCCGCCGTCGAACAGCGACCATCCGAACTCCTGCTGGGTGGCCCGCAGGATGATCAGCAGCGCGACGGTCTCGCCGAGCGCCCGGCCCAGGCCCAGCATCGCCGCGCTGATGTAGCCGGACCGTCCGAACGGCAGCACCGCCACTTTGACCACCTCCCACCGGGTGGCTCCCAGCGCCAGCGCCGCCTCGATGTGCCCGCGCGGCGTCTGTGCCAGCACCTCGCGGGTCACCGCGGTGATGATCGGCAGGATCATCACCGCCAGCACGATTCCCCCGGTGAAAATGGTGCCGCCGCCGGCCACCGAGACGTTGCCGGGCTTGAACAGGAACAGCCAGCCGAGATGACCGCTGAGCCCGCCGGCGACCGGCCGCAGCTGCGGCGCCAGCACGTAGAGCCCCCAGGCGCCGTAGATGATCGACGGCACCCCGGCGAGCAGGTCGACCAGGTAGGCCAGCGCCCCTACGATTCGCCGCGGTGCGTATTCGGCCAGGTAGACCGCGACACCGAGTGCCACCGGCATGGCCAGGGCGAGCGCGAACAGCGAGACGAACACGGTGACCCGCAGCATCTCGGCGATCCCGAAGTGCATCGCCGTGGTGTCGGTGGTGACCCAGTTGCCGTCGAACAAGAAGAAGTTCTCCTGGTTCCGCTGCAGCGCCGGCACCGCGCGCAGCAGCAGGAATCCGCCGATCGCACCGATCAGGATCACGGTCAGCACCCCGGAGGCCTGCGCCGACGTCTGGAAGACGCGGTCCGCGACGTGGCCGCCGGCCTTGCGGGGCAGATTCGCCGGTGTCACCGCGGGCCCGCTACTGGATCGCCTCGATCGCAGCGACCAGGCGCTGCTTGAACTTCCCGGGCAGCGGGACGTACCCGGCCGTCGGCAGGCCGTTCTGACCGCTGCCTGCCGCCACCGTCAGAAACGACTTGACGCCCGCCGCCGTCTCCGGGCCGTACCCGTTCGAGCAGACGATCTCGTAGGTCACCATCACCAGCGGGTAGGCGCCCGCCGCCTTGCTGCCGTAGAGCGAGCTCAGGTCCAGCCGCAGGTCGTTGTTGCCCTCGTTCTCGAATCTGGTGGACTCGAGTGCGGCGTGGGCCGACTCGTCGCTCACCGCGACCGCGCCGCTGCCGGAGTCGATCCGCGCGAACCGCATGTTCGCCTGGTCGACGAAACCCTTCTCGACGTATCCGATGGCGCCCGGCGTGGTCTGCACCGCCTGGACCACCCCGGCCGACTTCTGCGCACCCTCGCCGACGCCGCCCTGGAACTCGCTGCCCGCACCGCGGAACCACTGCTGCGGGGCGGCCACGCCCAGATACTTCTGGAAGTTGTCGGTGGTGCCCGACGAATCCGACCGGTAGATCGGGGTGACTTTCAGGTCCGGAAACGTCGACCCGGGATTCAGCGCGGCGATCGCCGGGTCGGTCCAGTTGGTGATCGTCCCGCTGAAGATCCGGGCCAGCACGTCCGGGCTGAGCACCAGATCGGCGACGCCGCTCAGGTGGTAGGTCAGCACGACGGGGCCGAAGACCAGGGGCAGATGCCAGGCCGGGTTCTGGTTGCACCGCTTGGCCGCCGCCTCGACCTGATCCGCGCTGAGCGGCGAGTCCGACCCGGCGAAGTCGACGTGCCCGGCGATGAACTGGTCGCGGCCGGCAGCCGACCCGGTCGGGTTGTAGGAGAGGTTCTTCCCGGGGCACGACTTGCCCCACGCCTGGTTGAACAGCGCGATCGCGTTCTGCTGCGAGGTCGAGCCCTCAGCGGTCAGCGCGTTCTTCCCGGTGCACGGGACCGACCCCCTGGGCGCGGTGACCGGACCGCCCTCGGCCGCGGAACCGGTGTTGTCGTCGCTGCCGCACCCGGTCAGTGTCAAACCCGTCACGGCAGTCGCGATCAGCAACGTGGCGACGGTGTTGAACTTCACTTATTCCCGCTTTCTGGCTCTGCTCGACGTCACCCGGGCGGTCCAGCGATGTTAGCGCGGCCATCGGGAGCGGCGGGGACGGCGTAGGCGGTGTCGACGCTGTGGACGGCGAACCCCAGCCGCTGGTAGGTGCGCAGCGCGGCGGTGTTGTCCGCCTCCACGTAGAGCAGCACAGTCGGCCGTGGCGCGTCGGCGAGTCGGTGCGCCAGCGCGGCGACGCCGACCGCCGTCAGCGCCGCGCCCAGGCCGCGGCCCTGAGCCGCCGGGTCGACGCCGACGATGTACACCTCGCCCAGCCCGGGCTCGTCGAGATGGACCTTGGTCCAGTGGAAGCCCAACAGCGGACCGGTGTCCGCCGGGGGGTCGTCGAAGGCCAGGAACAGACCGTGCGGATCGAACCACGGCGCACCGCGAAGCTCGGCCAGGTCCGCCGCCGTCCAGCCCCCCTGTTCCGGATGCCAGGCGAAGGCGGCGTTGTTGACCCGTACCAGCTCGGTGTCGTCGGCGGGGCCCGTGTACGTGCGGATCCGCACCCCGTCCGGGATCGACGGCTCGGGTACGTCACGCAGCGAACGACGCATCTGCAGCAACTCGCGGGCCTTGACCAGCCCCAGTGCCGAGGCGACCGCCTGGGCGGCCTCGAGCGTCCCGTGCGCCCAGAACCTGTTCCGCGCACCGGTTTTCGTCAGTGCCGTCCGGGCCATGGCGGTGCCGATGCCACGCCGCCGGGCCTGCGGGTGCACCACCAGCTCGGCCATCGGCGCCGCACCTTCCGCTGCAGCCGTCAGGCTGAGGTAGCCGACGAGCGCACCGGCGTCGGCGACCAGCAGGTGCAGCGCACAATGGTCGGCAAGTCCGCGCAGCACCTGCTCACCGACCGGCGCGACACCGTCGAATTCGCCGGCGACGGCAACCAGGTCACGCACCTGCCGCTGTTCGGCGTCGGAGAGCGTGGTCCGCCAGTCGGGCACCGTCACTGGCTGGCCAGCGGGGCGGGCTGGCCGTCGGGATCTGCGGGCAACTCTTCGGCACGGTCCTCGGCGCCGCCGTCGATGTCCTCGCCGGCATCGTCACCGTCGTCGTCACCGTCGTCCTCGGATTCGGCCGCCGGGGGCCGGCCACGCACCGGGCGGACCGCCTTGTAACCGACGTTGCGGACCGTTCCGATCAGCGACTCGTACTCGGGCCCGAGCTTGGCCCGCAATCGGCGCACATGCACGTCGACCGTGCGGGTGCCGCCGAAGAAGTCGTATCCCCAGACCTCCTGCAGCAGCTGCGCCCGGGTGAACACCCGACCCACATGTTGGGTCAGGTATTTGAGCAGTTCGAACTCCTTGTAGGTCAGATCCAGCGGTTTGCCCCGCAACCGCGCGGTGTAGGTGCCCTCGTCGATCACCAGTTCACCCAGCGTCGTCTGGCCGGTGTTCTGCTCGGCCGCCGGGCCGCCCCGCCGTCCGGACACCAGCCGCAGCCGGGCATCGACCTCGGCGGGGCCGGTGCTCGGCAACACGATGTCGTCGATCCCCCATTCGGCGTTGACCGCCACCAACCCGCCCTCCGCCACCACCGCCAACACCGGAACGGAGCTGGCCGTGGTGCTCAACAGCCGGCACAGTCCGCGGGCGGCTACCAGGTCGGTGCGGGCGTCGACGATCGCGACGTCGGCGGATCCGGCCTCCAGCAACGCCGACACCTCAGCCGGAACCGGCCGCACGGCGTGCGCCAGCAGCGACAACGACGGCAGCACCGACTCGGGGTGCGGATCGGCGGTCAGCAGCAGTAGCTCCAACGATGCCCTCCAGCGTCGAAGCCGAACGGCATCTCCCAAACCTGATGAGACGTCTGCCGTTACCGGCTGGGTGCTCTAACGATAGCGTGCCACCTGCTGTTTGCCCTGCGTCGACGAAGTCTGCACAGCAGACCGAGGAGAGCCAGGGCCAGCAGAACAGCCCTGCGTCGACGAAGTCTGCACAGCAGACCAAGGTACGAGCGGCCGCAAACGGTAGGCGAGAATATCCGGGTGCGCAGGGTGCTGGTCGGCGTGGCCGTCGCGATGGCGGCGGTGGTCGTGGCCGCCGTCGGAGTGGACTTCGGAGCCAGCATCTTCGCCGAATACCGGCTGTCCCGCACGGTGCGCCAGGCCGCTGCCCTCGGCGCGGACCCGTTCGTGGCCATCCTGGGGTTCCCGTTCATCCCGCAGGCGACCCGCGGACGATACGACGAACTGGAGATCAAGGCGCACGCAGCCGACCAGCCGCTGATCGGCAAGGCCCTGCTCGAGGCCACCATGCACGAGGTGGATCTGGGGGACGGATCCTGGCTGGTGCGGCCGGGCGTCAAGATGTCGGTCGGCACGCTGGAGAGCCGGATCATCATCGACTCGGTACATCTCGGCCGCTACCTGGGCATCCGGGATCTGATGGTGGAGGCACCTCCCGCCGACACCAACGACGCCACCGGCGGCACCACCGAATCCGGCATCTCCGGCAACCGTGGGCTGGTGTTCACCGGCACGCCGAAATCGGCGGGCTTCGACAAGCGGGTCAGCGTCTCGGTGGATCTGTCGATGACCGGTGACACGCTGGTGTTCACCCCGACCGGCATCCAGACCGGCCCGGACACCGCTGACCAGCGTGTTCCCGACGACCAGCGTGGTGCGGTGCTCGCCGCGTTCGGCGGCCGGCTGCCGCAGCAGCGGCTTCCGTTCGGGGTGGCGTCGACCAGTCAGGGCGCGCGCGGGTCGGACGTGATCATCGAAGGCATCACCGAGCGGGTCACGCTCACCCTGGACGAATTCAAGCCGTGACCGCTCCGCTTATCGCCGCTGCCGCGATCATCGCCGGCCTCACTCTGGCCGCGCTCGGCGGCTGGCTGCTCACCCGGAGATCCGGGGTGCTGCGAGAAACCGGTACGGCAGCCGACCTCGGCGACCTCGGGCTGGCTGCCGGCGAGCCGACGGTCGTGCACTTCTCCGCGCCGTGGTGCGGACCATGCGTGCACGTCCGGCGCGTGGTCGACCGGGTCTGCGCCGACCTCGGCGGTGTCGCTCACGTCGAAATCGATATCGAGGCCAACCCCGCTGCAGCACACAAACTTTCGGTGCTGTCCCTGCCTACCACGCTCATTTTCGACGCGAACGGACTCCAGCTCTACCGGGCCACCGGCGTGCCGACCGCCGCGGACCTGCGGTCGGCGCTGGAGCCTCTATTGGCCTGATCACGCCATGATTAGGTAAGCTGGCATTCGTGTCAGCCCGCCTTGAGCTTCTGCTCACTAAGCGCCGCGCAGTCGATCTGTGCCGCACCGCGGGCTGCTGCTGTTGTTGCTGCATCTGAGTAGCCGCGTTTAACGCCGCTCTCGAACGGCCCGGAATCCCACTGTGGCGCGCGTTCGCCACTTGTCCGTCCTCAACTTGCAGCCAGGAGCAGCCCCATGCCGACCAACGACACCACCCGAGCAGACGTCGTGGACGTTCGCGGACCCCGGTTCGCCGCGTGGGTCACCACCGCGGTGCTGGTCGCCGTCCTGGTGGTCTCCGGGTTCAGCCCGCTGGCCGCGGCCGTCGTGCTGGGTCTTCAGGCGGTGGTGTTCGCGATCGGCACCCTGGCCGGACCCCGTCGGCACCCATACGGACTGATCTTCGCCCACCTGGTGCGACCCCGGATCACGCCTGCGACGCAGTGGGAGCCGACCGCGCCACTGAAGTTCGCCCAGCTCGTCGGGTGGGCGTTCGCGGTCACCGGAGTGGCCGGCTTCCTGTCCGCGCCGCTGGTGGGCGTGGTCGCCACCGCCTTCGCGCTGGCGGCCGCCTTCCTCAACGCGGCCTTTGGAATCTGCCTGGGCTGCCAGCTGTACCCGCTGACCGTGCGACTCCGGCACGTCCTTCGGCCGTCCGGCACCCCGGACACCCCCAGCGACCGAGTAACCGCAGCAACCGCAAGTAAGTAACCGAAAGGATCCCCGCCATGGCTCGCGCCGACGTCCTGGTCTCCACCGACTGGGCCGAGAGCAATCTCGACGCACCGAACACCGTCTTCGTCGAAGTCGACGAGGACACCAGCATCTACGACACCAACCACATTCCGGGCGCGATCCGGCTGGACTGGCGCAAGGACCTGCAGGACCCGGTCCGGCGCGACGTGGTCGACGAGGCCCAGTTCTCCAAGCTGCTCTCCGAGCGCGGCATCGCCAACGACGACACCGTGATCCTCTACGGCGGCAACAACAACTGGTTCGCGGCGTTCGCCTACTGGTACTTCAAGCTCTACGGCCACGAGAAGGTGAAGCTGCTCGACGGCGGCCGCAAGAAATGGGAGCTCGACGGTCGCCCGCTGTCGTCGGAGAAGGTCACCCGGCCGTCCACCTCCTACGTCGCCAAACCGCTGGACGAGTCCCTCCGGGCCCGGCGCGACGAGGTCATCGCGGCGATCAACACCAAGAACCTGGTCGACGTCCGCTCCCCGGAGGAGTTCACCGGCAAGATCCTCGCCCCGGCCCACCTGCCCCAGGAGCAGAGCCAGCAGCGCGGCCACGTCCCGAGCGCGATCAACGTGCCGTGGAGCCGGGCCGCCAACGAGGACGGCACCTTCAAGTCGGACGATGCGCTGGCGAAGCTGTACGCCGACGCCGGCCTGGACGGGCAGAAGGACACCATCGCGTACTGCCGCATCGGTGAGCGGTCATCGCACACCTGGTTCGCGCTGCACGAGCTGCTCGGACACCGCAACGTCAAGAACTACGACGGCAGTTGGATGGAATACGGCTCCCTGGTGGGGGCCCCGATCGAGTTGGGAAGCTGATTATGTGCTCTGGACCGAAGCAAGGACTGGTGCTGCCGGCCAACGTCGACCTGGAGAAGGAGACGGTGATCACCGGTCGCGTGGTGGACGGCTCGGGGGAGACGGTCGGTGGCGCTTTCGTGCGACTGCTGGACGCCTCGGACGAGTTCACCGCGGAGGTCGTCGCCTCGGCCACCGGTGACTTCCGATTCTTCGCCGCGCCGGGAACCTGGACGGTGCGCGCGCTGTCCTCGGTCGGCAACGGCGACGCGACGGTGGCGCCCTCGGGTGCGGGCATCCACGAGGTTGACGTCAAGGTCGGCTGACGGCCGGGGCAGGATTGACGGCGCCGACCCGCTGCGCCCGGCTTTGCCGCGCTTGCGATCGACGCTAGGCTCAACTCCCGTGGTGCTGTTCTTCGAGATCATGCTGGTGGCGGCCACCGTGCTGATCACCTGGTTCGCGTTGTACACGCTGTACCGGGTGATCACCAACGAGTGGTGACACCGACGGGCGATGACGAGGCCGGCCGGCCCGAGCCGGGTTCGGCCGACCGTGCGGTGGCCGCAGCCGCCGAGCGCGCCAAGTCCACCGCACCGCGCAACATCCCGGTCTTCCCGCAGTCCGCGGAGTTGCCGCTGCCGGCCGACACCGCGAACCTGCGGCAGGGCGCCGACCTGCACAACACACTGCTGGCGTTGCTGCCGCTGGTCGGGGTGTGGCGCGGCAGCGGCGAGGGGCACGGCCCGCATGGCGACTATCGGTTCGGCCAGCAGATTGTGGTGTCCCACGACGGCGGCGACTACCTGAACTGGGAGGCGCGGTCCTGGCGGTTGACCGACGCCGACGAATACCACGAACCGAGTCTTCGGGAGACCGGCTTCTGGCGGTTCGTCAGCGATCCCGGCGAGCCGGCCGAAACCCGCGAGTCCCAGGCCATCGAACTACTGCTGGCACACTCGGCCGGCTACGTGGAACTGTTCTACGGGCGTCCGCGCAACGCGTCCTCCTGGGAGTTGGTCACCGACGCCCTGGCCCGCAGCAAGTCAGGGGCGCTGGTCGGTGGCGCCAAACGGCTCTACGGCATTGTCGAGGGCGGCGACCTGGCCTACGTCGAGGAGCGGGTGGACGCCGACGGCGGCCTGGTGCCGCATCTGTCGGCCCGGCTGAAGCGTTTCATCGGCTGACATTGTTTCGTTGATCCTGCGTCCACCAGGCTGTTCTCTCGCACTTCGCCGTGGTGGGCGCAGAGTGAACGTGGGCGAAAATGGAACGGCCCCCGAGCCGTGGATTCTGGTCGGACGAACCAGAGGCTCGGAGGCCGGGTGGCTGCCGGGAATTCGCCAGCGCGCACGGGCTGTTCGCGTTTGCGGGTATCCCGGCGCTGCTCAGCTGGCAGCCACCTCACATGTCCATGGCGTACTCAATTTCCCGGACCACCTCCTTTCCTGTGTACGGCTGACGGTACCGACGCAGCCCGGCCCTGACAACCGCGACAACCGATTTCAGCGATCGCCGGCGATGGCCGCGTCCACCAGTCGGGCGAACTCGGCAGTCGCCTCACCCGGCGGACGCTTCGCGCCGTCGAGGGTGTGCACCCGGGCGGCCAGTGTGATGCTGGACACCAGCCAGATATCTTGCGCCGCAACGAGGTCGGCTGGGCGCAGCGGCTGGTATTCGCAGGTGTAACCGGCCGGCTGTGCCACCTCGAACAGCGCCTGCTGGGTGGTGCCGTGCAGGATGCCGTGCGACGGTGGCGGGGTGCGCAGGCGCCGGTCGCAGCAGATCACCACCGTCGAACGCGGGCCTTCCAGGACGTAGCCGTCGGCGCTGACGAAGATGACGTCGTCGGCACCCTGCCGGGCGGCATGACGCAGGGCGGCCATGTTGATCGCATAGGACAGCGTCTTGGCACCGGCCAGCAGCCAGGGCGTCGGTGCACCGCCGGCCGCCGGCAGCCCGCGGTCCAGGGTCAGCGCCGCGACCCCGTCCCGGCGCGCGTCGGCCACCCGGGCCGGCAGCGGCGTGATCATCGCGTACCCGGTCGGCGCCGAGCCATGTTCCCGGCCGCGGCTGTAGATCAGCCGCAGCGCCGCCTCTGCGGTGCTGCCGGCCGTCCACTGCCGCACCGCCGTCTGCACCGCGCTACGCCACGCCGGCAGGTCCGGTTCCGGCAGGTCCATCAGCCCGGCCGAATTGGCCAGCCGGCGCAGGTGCGCATCCAGCAGGCAGGCCGCGCCGTCGCGCACCAGCAGGGTCTCGAAAACGCCGTCGCCGCGCAGCGCCGCAAGGTCGTCGGCGTACAGCAGCGGGGTCCCCGGCGGGACCAGGTCACCGTCCAGCGTGACGATGGTCACCTCGGTTGCCGCGGTCATGGACTGTGAGCGTAACGGCTCCGTAGAGTTGACACGTGTCTGCAGTTCCCGCACCAGATCCCGGACCGGACGCCGGCGCGGCCTGGCACTACGGCGATCCGTTCGGCGAACAACGCGCCGCGGAAACCGATGCGGCGCTGGTGGATCGTTCGCACCGGGCGGTGCTCACCCTGGCCGGGCCCGACCGGCAGACCTGGCTGCACACCGTCTGCACCCAGCACGTCAGCGAACTCGGCGACGGCGCCTGCACCGAGAACCTGATCCTGGACGGCAAGGGCCATGTCACCGACCACTGGGTTCAGACCGAGTTGGGCGGCCTCACCTACATCGACACCGAGCCGTGGCGCGGTGAGCCACTGCTGGCCTACCTGCGCAAGATGGTGTTCTGGGCGGACGTGACGATGAGCACCGCCGACCTGGCGGTGCTGTCGCTGCTCGGCCCGAAGCTCGGCGAACCGGCGGTGCTGGCCGTGCTGGGCCTGGACGCCCTGCCGGACACCGGGACGGCGATGCCGGTCCAGACCTCGGGTGAGCAGGGCGGCTTCGTGCGCCGGATGGGCGCCGCCGGTGACCGGATCGAGCTGGACCTGCTGGTGCCGCGAACCGAGTCGGCGGGCTGGCAGCGACGGCTGACCCAGGCCGGGGTGCGCCCCGCGGGCGTGTGGGCCTACGAAGCCCACCGGGTCGCGGCCTGCCGTGCGCGGCTGGGCGAGGACACCGACGACCGAACAATCCCGCACGAGGTGGGCTGGCTCGGCGGTCCCGGAGCCGGGGCGGTTCACCTGGACAAGGGCTGCTACCGGGGTCAGGAGACCGTCGCCCGGGTGCACAACCTGGGCAAGCCGCCCCGGATGCTGGTTTTGCTGCAGCTGGACGGCTCGGTGGACCGGCCGTCGACCGGCGATCCGGTGCTGGCCGGCGGGCGGCCGGTGGGCCGCCTCGGCACCGTCGTCGACCACGTCGACCTGGGTCCGATCGCCCTGGCACTGCTCAAACGCGGGCTGCCCGCCGACACCCCCCTGGTCACCGGCGACGGCGGCGAAGTGGCCGCGGTGATCGACGCCGACTCGCTGCCGCCGCCGGATGTGCGCGGTGCGGGACGGGTGGCTGTCGACCGTCTCCGCGGTGCCACGAGATGAGCAGGGCAGGTCGGCGGGTATGTATACGGCACGGTAAACTGTCGTCAGGACAGTAAACACACACCAAGATCGGAGCCGCCTGTTCCTGGGCCGCTCCGTTATTGCGCGAGGGGGTTCCCCCATGGGCCGCGGCCGGGCTAAGGCGAAGCAGACCAAGGTTGCTCGAGAACTCAAATACAGCTCCCCGGAGACCGACTTCAGCCGGCTTCAGCGTGAGCTGTCCGGTCCCGGCGTCGGCGAGTCCGACGCGCTGGACGGCCGGGACTCGGCAGACCGCATCCCCGATTCGTGGGGCAACGACGACGACTGGCGCGGCTAGCAGCTAGCCGGGGCTGAATTCTAAAATCGCGGGTGCTGCCCGACCAGCTTGGCTCGTGCGCTGCCTTTGCTGCTCTTCGCCCCCTTGGTGACCGTTCCCAGCACCCAGCAGTTCAGGTGACGGGCGGTCAGCACGGCCAGCGCCCGGTCGGTGTCCTCCGGTGCGACGACGGCCACCATCCCCACGCCCAGGTTGAACGTCTTCTCCATCTCCGCCCTGCTCACCCGGCCACGCTGGGCGATCATCGCGAACACCGGGGCCGGCGTCCAGGTGCCCCGGTCCACCTCGGCGACCAGCCCGTGCGGCACCACCCGCTGCAGGTTGCCGGCCAGGCCGCCGCCGGTAACGTGGCAGAACGTGCGCACCCGGGTCTCGGCGGCCAGCGCCAGGCAGTCCTTGGCGTAGATCCGGGTGGGTTCGAGTAACTCCTCGCCCAGGGTGCGGCCGAACTCCTCGACGTGACCGGCCAGGCTCATCCGGTCGATGTCCAACAGCACCGCGCGGGCCAGCGAGTAGCCGTTGGAGTGCAGCCCCGAGGAGCCCATGGCGATGATGACGTCGCCCGGTTTGACCCGATCCGGGCCCAGCACTGCGTCGGCCTCCACGACACCGACGCCGGTGGCCGAGATGTCGTAGTGGTCCGGTTCCATCAAGCCGGGGTGCTCGGCGGTCTCACCGCCGAGCAGGGCGCAACCGGCCTGCACGCATCCTTCGGCGATCCCGGCCACGATCGCACCGACCCGCTCCGGCACGGTGCGGCCGACGGCGATGTAGTCCTGCAGGAACAGCGGTTCGGCCCCGCACACCACCAGGTCGTCGACCACCATCGCGACCAGGTCGATGCCGATGGTGTCGTGCTTGTCCATCGCCTGGGCGATCGCCAGCTTGGTGCCCACCCCGTCGGTGGAACAGGCCAGCACCGGCTCGCGGTAATCGCCGCGCAGGGCGAACAGCCCGGCGAACCCGCCGAGTCCGCCGCGCACCTCCGGCCGGGTGGTCTTGGTGGCCAGCGGCTTGAACAGGTCGACAGCGCGGTCGCCGGCCGCGATGTCCACTCCTGCCGCTGCGTAGGTGATGCCCTTGGAGTCCGGTCGTGCCGCGCGCTGTGCCATCGCGGTCAAGGCTACCGCCCGGACCCTGGCCGCCGATGCCGGATACCGACAGTCAGGGCCGCCGCAGGGCGGAGAGATTGTCGTTCTCGGCCTGCAGCGCGGTGTTGGTCAGCATGTGCTCGATGACGTTCTTGCCCAGTGCGGTTTCGCTGGGCAGTTCGATCGGGTAGTTGCCGTCGAAGCACGCCGTGCACAGCCTCGACATGGGCTGTTCGGTCGCTGCGACCATGCCGCGCAACGAGACGTAGCCCAGGCTGTCGGCGCCGATCGCATGGCGCACGGCCTCGAGCATCTCCGCCTCGTTCTCGACGGCGTTGGCGATCAGTTCGGCGGGTGAGGCGAAGTCGATGCCGTAGAAACACGGCCACTTCACCGGCGGGGACGCGATCCGCACATGCACCTCGACCGAGCCGGCCTCGCGCAGCATCCGCACCAGGGCTCGCTGGGTGTTGCCGCGCACGATCGAGTCGTCGACGACCACGAGCCGCTTGCCCCGGATGACTTCTTTGAGCGGGTTGAGCTTGAGCCGGATACCGAGCTGGCGGATGGTCTGCGACGGCTGGATGAAAGTGCGTCCCACGTAAGCGTTCTTGGTCAGGCCCTGCCCGTAGGGGATGCCGGACTCCTGCGCGTAGCCCACCGCCGCGGGGGTGCCGGACTCGGGCACCCCGATCACCAGGTCGGCGTCCACCGGATGCTCGCGGGCCAGCCGGCGACCGATCTCCACCCGGGTGGCGTGCACGGACCTCCCGGCGATGATGCTGTCCGGCCGGGCCAGGTAGACGTATTCGAACACGCAGCCCTTCGGGACGGGGTTGGCGAAGTGGGTGGACCGCACCCCGTCGGCGTCGATCGCCAGCAGCTCGCCCGGTTCGATGTCCCGGACGAACGACGCGCCGACGATGTCCAGCGCCGCGGTTTCGGAGGCCACCACCCACCCGCGGTCCAGCCGGCCGAGTGACAGCGGCCGCACCCCGTACGGGTCACGGGCGGCGTAGAGCGTGTTCTCGTCCATGAACGTCAGGCAGAACGCGCCCCGCGCCGTCGGAAGCAGGTCCAGGGCGGCCTGCTCGAGGCTGGAGTCGGCTGCTCCGTGGGCCAGCAGCGCCCCCAGGATGTCGGAGTCCGTCGTCGCCGACCCGGGCACGCCCGGGTTGATCAAACCCAGGTCGCGAGCCCGTGTCACCAGCTCGGTGGTGTTCACCAGGTTGCCGTTGTGGCCCAGCGCCACCCCGGTGCCGGCCGCGGTGGTGCGGAACACCGGTTGCGCGTTCTCCCAGGTGGTCTGCCCGGTGGTGGAGTAGCGGCAGTGCCCGATCGCGACGTGGCCCTGCATGGCCGTCAGCGTCTGCTCCTCGAAAACCTGGCTGACCAGGCCGAGATCCTTGAACACCAGCACCTGCGAGCCGTCGGCGACGGCGATTCCCGCCGCCTCCTGACCGCGGTGCTGCAGCGCGTAGAGCCCGTAATAGGTGAGCTTGGCCACATCCTCGCCGGGAGCCCATACGCCGAAGACGCCACACTCTTCGCGGGGTGGGTTCTCCACCTGCTGGTCAGTCACGATCTGGGCTGCTCCCGGGGGTGCGTGGGTGACGCCGTTCAGTCTACGGGGACACCCGCCGCAGAGCATCATCCGCCGAATTCATCCGCCGGGTTTCACCAGCGGCAGCCAGGCACCGATCTCACCGGCCCGCGACCCGGACAGCCGCAACGCTCCGCTGGCTGTCGCGTCGGTCAGCGGCAGCAACCCGGTGCACAGCAGCAGCCAGGTCCGCGGATCGGTCTCGACGACGTTGGGCGGGGTGCCTCGGGTGTGTCTCGGCCCGGCGATGCACTGCACCGCGACGAACGGCGGAATCCGCACCTCGACACTGGCCCCGGGCGCCACCTCGGCCAGCGTGCGTGCGGTCAGCCGGACCGCGGCGGCCAGGTCGGTCCGCTCGGGCGCCGGGGTGCTTTCGTCATGCAGCCAGCCGGTGAGCGTCAGCACCGCCTGGCGGGTTTTCGCCGGGTCGACCCCGCGGGCGCTGGCCATCACCTCAGCCGGCTGGATGCTTGGTGAACCAGTCCAGCAGCAGGTCGGCGAGCCGATCGGGTTGCGTGTCGGGGATCCAGTGCGAGACGCCCGGCATGGTCTCGAAGCGGTAGTCGGCGTCGACATAGGCGGCCGTGTCGTGGGCGGCCTTGGCGAGCAGGGCGAAGTCGCCGTCGCTCCACACGTACATCGTCGGCACCGAGATGTGCTGGCGGCTGGCCCGCAGGTTCGACAGCGGCAGCCCCCGATACCAGTTCAGCCACGCGGTCAGCGCACCCGGTTCGGTCATCGCTTGTGCGTCGCGTGCGGCTGCGACCGCGGTCTGCCCGCCGCGCTGCAGGGTTTTCGCGGCTACGGCGCCGTTCCCCCGGGTCAGGAACCATTCGGGTATCCGCGGCAACTGGAAGAAAAGCATGTACCAGGAGGCCAGGCCCTGCCGACTGGTGACCAGCGACTTGAGGAACGCGCCGGGATGGGGCACCGACACCGGCGTCACCGTGGCCAGCCGCGCGGGCATTTCGGCCGCGACGCCCCAGGCGACGGCGGCGCCCCAGTCGTGGCCGACCAGGTGCACCCGCTGTGCACCGCTGGCGTCGATCAGTGCGCCGATGTCGGCGACGAGTTCCGACATCCGGTAGTCGCGGCGCCGCGAGGGGCGGGCGCCCGGCGAATAGCCGCGCTGGTTGGGCGCCAGGCACCGGTAGCCCGCGGCGGCCAGCCGGTCGATGACGGCGTTCCAGCTGTCGTTGTGCTGCGGGAAGCCGTGCAGCAGCACCACGACCGGCCCGTCGGGCGGCCCGGCGTCGCGGACATCGAAGACCAGCCCATCGCGCTCGTATTGCTGCACAGGTCAAGCTCCTTCGGTCAGCCGAACAGCCCTAACAACACCGCCTCCGACGTGCCGTGCAGCTCGGCCAGCGAAACACTGAACAGGCCCTGCACTTCGACGGCGTCCGACGCCTGATCCACCACACCGATGCGGGTCGCCGGCAGCCCGCGTGCCTCGCACATGGAACGGAATCTGCTCTCCTCGGTGCGCGGCACCGCGACCAGCACCCGGCCGGCCGATTCGGAGAACAGAAATATGAACGGGTCCGCATCCTCGGGAAGCAGTATGCGGCAACCGGTCTCGCCGGCCAGTGCGGCTTCCACCACGGCCTGGGCCAGACCGCCCTCGGACAGATCGTGCGCCGCCGACACCAGCCCGTCCCGCGACGCCGCGCGCAACACGTCGGCCAACAGCTTCTCGCGGGCCAGGTCGACCGCCGGCGGCAGGCCGCCGAGATGGTCGGCGGTGACCTGTGCCCAGATGGATCCGTCGAACTCGTCGCGGGTGTCGCCGAGCAGCATCAGGGTCTCCCCCGGCTCGGTGCCCAGTCCGGTGGGGATGCGGCGTTTCACGTCGTCGATCACGCCGAGCACGCCGACCACCGGGGTGGGGTGGATGGGTGTCGAGCCGGTCTGGTTGTAGAAGCTGACGTTGCCGCCGGTAACGGGAATCCCCAGCGCCGCACAGCCGTCGGCCAGTCCGCGCACCGCCTCGGCGAACTGCCACATCACCCCGGGATCTTCCGGCGAGCCGAAATTCAGGCAGTTGGTGACGGCCACCGGGGTGGCGCCGGTGACCGCGACGTTGCGGTACGCCTCGGCCAGCGCGAGTTGCGCACCGGTATAGGGGTCCAGCTTCGTGTAACGCCCGGACGCGTCGGTGGAGACCGCGATGCCGCGTCCGGTGGTCTCGTCGATGCGCAGCACCCCGCCGTCGGCGTTCTCGGCCAGCACGGTGTTGCCGCGCACGTACCGGTCGTACTGCTCAGTGATGAACGCCCGGCTGCACAGGTGCGGGCTGCCCAGCATCCCAAGCAGAGTCGCGCGCAACTCGTCGCCGGTTTTCGGTCTGGGCAGCCGGTCGGACCGATCGGCGTTGAGCGCGTCCTGGGCGTCCGGTCTGGCGACCGGGCGGTGGTAGATCGGGCCTTCGTGGGCCACGGTGCGCGGCGGCACGTCGACCACGGTTTCGCCGTTCCAGGTGATCTGCAGCCGGTCTCCGTCGGTGACTTCGCCGATCACGGTGGCCAGCACGTCCCACTTGCGGCACACGGTGAGAAAGGCCTCGACGTTTTCCGGGGCGACCACCGCGCACATCCGTTCCTGCGACTCGCTGGAGAGGACTTCGGCCGGGGTCATGTTTGCCGCGCGCAGCGGCACCTGGTCCAGCTGGATGGCCATGCCGCCGTCGCCGGCAGACGCTAACTCTGAAGTGGCGCAGGATAATCCAGCACCGCCGAGATCCTGGATGCCGACCACCAGCCCTGCGGCGTAGAGCTCCAGGCAGCACTCGATGAGCACCTTCTCGGTGAACGGGTCACCCACCTGAACCGACGGCAGCTTTTTGCGGCCGGCTCCGCTTTCGTCGCCGCCGAAGGTGTCCGACGCCAGCACCGACACCCCGCCGATGCCGTCCAAGCCGGTGCGCGCGCCGAACAGGATGATCTTGTTGCCGGTGCCGGAGGCGAACGCCAGATGCAGATCCTCCTTTTTCAGCACACCCACGCACAGCGCATTGACCAACGGGTTGCCGCCGTAGCAGGCGTCGAAGACAGTTTCACCACCGATGTTGGGCAACCCCAACGAGTTTCCGTAGCCGCCGATGCCGCGCACCACCCCGTCGAGAACCCTCCTGGTGTCCGGTGCGTCGGCGGCGCCGAACCGTAGCTGGTCCATCACCGCGACCGGGCGAGCGCCCATCGCCATGATGTCGCGCACGATGCCCCCGACGCCGGTGGCCGCACCCTGGTACGGCTCGACGTAGGACGGGTGGTTGTGCGATTCGACCTTGAAGGTCACCGCCCAGCCGTCGCCGATGTCGACCACGCCGGCGTTCTCACCGATGCCCGCCAGCATGGCTGCCCGCATCGCCTCGGTGGTGGTCTCGCCGAAGTAGCGCAGGTGCACCTTGGAGGACTTGTAGGAGCAGTGCTCACTCCACATCACCGAGTACATGGCCAGCTCGGCGTCGGTGGGGCGGCGGCCCAGGATGGCGCGGATCCGCTGGTATTCGTCGTCCTTGAGGCCCAGTTCGGCGAACGGTTGCGGGTGGTCGGGGGTGGCCGCGGCGTGCTCGACGGTGTCAATCACGGCCACAGTCTATGGCCTGGGCTTCGGCCGCTACCGTCGTCGGGTGGCGTTGCCCCGGCTGGTCAGCGCGGTCGTGTTCGACTGCGACGGCCTGCTGCTCGACACCGAGAGCTGCTGGTCACGTGCGGAAGCCTCGCTGTTCGCCGATTACGGCTTCGGCTTCGGTCCCGCCGAGGATCTGCTGGCCATGCTCGCGGCCGCGCTGTCTTCGTCGGGTCTTGACCGGTTCTTCGCGGTTTCGGTCGCCGCCGACGAGGTGGCGCGGCCCAAGCCGGACCCACAGCTCTATCTCCGGGCGTTCGAGCTTCTCGACGCGTCGCCCCGGACCGGGGTGGCGCTGGAGGATTCGGCAACCGGGGTCGCAGCCGCCAAGGCAGCCGGCGCCTTCCTCATCACGGTGCCTTCCCAACCCGGAAAGCGGCTCGACGGCGACTACACCGCGGCAGCTCTCGATGATGCGTCGCCGGTCGAGTGGGCCCGGACGGTTGCGCACCCGGGCGATGGGTGAGCGGCGCCTTTCACTCCGGCGACAGGAAGGCCGCCAGCGCCGCCGAGTACATCGAGACGTCGGCAGCCCCCATCAGTTCCCGCGCCGAGTGCATGGCCAGTTGGGCGGCACCCACGTCGACGGTGGCGATGCCGGCGCGAGCCGCACTCATCGGGCCGATCGTCGACCCGCACGGCAGGTCGGCACGGTGCTCGTAGCGCTGCAGCGGCACGTCCGCCTGCTCGCAGGCTAGTGCGAACGCCGCCGCGGTCCGCCCGTCGGTCGCATACCGCAGATTGGGCTGCACCTTGAGCACCGGGCCGGCGTTGACCGCGATGAGGTGTCCGGGTTCGTGCCGGTCCGGGTAGTTGGGGTGGGTGGCATGCGCCATGTCCGCCGACGCCAGCATCGACCCGGCCCGCAGGCGCAGGACGTCCTCCCGCCCGCCGCCGGCCGCCAGCGTGATCCGCTCCAGCACGGTCGGCAACAGCTCGGAGGCCGCACCGTGATCGGAGGTGGAACCCACCTCCTCGTGGTCGAACAGCGCCAGCACCGGCACGTATCGGCCCTGCTCGGCGGCCAGCAATGCCTCCAGCCCCGCATAGCAGCTGACCTGGTTGTCCAGTCGCGGCGCGCTGACGAACGCGCGCCCGACACCGGTCAGTGCCGCGGGGGCCAGATCGTGGGTCATCACATCGAAACCCAGCACCCGATCGAGGTCCACACCGGCGCGTTCGGCGACGTAGCCCAGAAACGATCCGGGAACGCCCCCGACACCCCACACGGCGTTGACGTGCCGCTGCGGATCCAGGGTCACCGACTTGCGGTCTTCGGCCAGGTGAATGGCCAGCTGCGGCACCCGCAGCACCGGCTCGTCGATCCGCACCAGCCGGTGGTCGACATCGGAGCCGCCGGAATTGCTGCGCACCGACAGCCGGCCGCTGACGCCAAGGTCGCGGTCCAGCCACGAGTTCAGCCAGGCGCCGCCGTAGGGCTGCAGCGCCACCACCTGCCAGCCGGCGACCTCACGGTCGGGATGCTGCTTGACGCGCAGGTTCGGGCTGTCGGTGTGCGCGCCGATGATCCGGAACGGGCGGGCATCGTGGCCGGCGGTATTCCAGGCCACCAGCGAACCGGCGCGGACGGTGAAGAACCGCCCGCCCTGATCCGGCCACCGGTCGGCCTCGGCGAGCTCGGTGTACCCGGCGTCGGTCAGCCGCCGAGCCACCGTGGCGCAGACGTGAAACGGCGACGGCGACGCGTCGATGAACTCGCACAGACCCGCTGCGGTGGCCGTCATCGCCCCAGTATTTCCCACGCCGGTGAAGATCAGACCGCCAGCACGGCGTCCAGCGCCGAGTAGAACAGCCCCAATCCGTCGTCGGACGGCCCGGTCAGCGCTTCGACGGCATGTTCGGGGTGCGGCATCAGCCCGACGACCCGACCGTCGGCCGAGGCGACCCCGGCGATGTCGCGCAGCGATCCGTTGACGTTGTCCAGGTAGCGAAAAACGACCCGGCCTTCGCCCTCCAGCTCATCGAGCACGTTGTCGGGGGCCACGTAGCGGCCCTCGCCGGACTTCAACGGCACCAGCAGGTCGGCGTCCGGTTCGAACCGGGAGGTCCACGCCGTGTTGGTGGACGACACCCGCAGCCACACGTCACGGCAGACGAAATGCAGCCCGATGTTTCGGGTGAGCACCCCGGGCAGCAGGCCGGCTTCGCAGAGCACCTGAAAACCGTTGCAGATCCCCAACACCGGCAACCCCCGCCCGGCGGCCGCGACGACTTCCCCCATCACGGGGGCGAATCGGGCGATGGCCCCGGCCCGCAGGTAGTCCCCGTAGGAGAACCCACCGGGCACCACCACCGCGTCGACCTGCTTCAGGTCCGCATCGGCGTGCCAGAGGCTGACGGCTTCGGCGCCGACCAGGCGGACGGCACGGGACGCGTCGACGTCGTCGAGGGTGCCGGGAAAGGTGATGACGCCGATCCGGGCGCTCACGACGACTCCCGGCTGACGGTCCAATCCTCGATCACGGTGTTGGCCAGCAGCGATTCGGCGATCTCGGCGAGTGCGGAATCATCAACGGAGTCATCGACTTCCAGTTCGAATCGCTTCCCCTGCCGGACGTCCGAAACCCCCGCGTGGCCCAGCCGGCCCAGCGCGCCGACGATCGCCTGGCCCTGCGGATCGAGAATCTCGGCCTTGGGCATCACGTGCACCACCACCCGGGCCACGGGCGCTCCTTGCTGTCGAGGGCGGATCGGTCGGCGTCAACAATACCGGCGGCCCCGGCCCGCTGTTCAGGACGCGCGACCGGCGCACAATCGTAGGTATGCAACTCACCCACTTCGGTCATTCCTGTCTGCTCGCCGACTTCGGCGACACCAGCGTGCTGTTTGACCCGGGCACGTTCTCGCACGGTTTCGAGGGTGTCGCCGGGCTGGCCGCCATCCTGGTCACCCACCAGCACCCCGACCACATGGACGTCGGGCGCCTGCCGGCGCTGGTCGCGGCCAACCCGGATGCCGCGCTTTACGCCGACCCGCAGACCGCTGCCCAGCTGGGCGCACCGTGGCAGGCGGTGCACGTCGGCGACCGGTTCACAGTCGGCGCGCTGACCGTTCGCGGCGTCGGCGGGCAGCACGCCGTCATCCACCCGGAGATCCCGATGATCGACAACATCTCCTACCTGATCGGCGACGACGCCCATCCGACGCGATTCATGCATCCCGGCGACGCTTTGTTCGTGCCCGGCGAGCCGGTGGACGTGCTGGCCACCCCGGCTGCCGCGCCGTGGATGAAGATCGCCGAGGCCGTCGACTACCTGCGGGCGGTGGCTCCGGCGCGCGCCGTCCCCATCCACCAGGCGATCATCGCGCCGGAGGCCCGTGGCATCTACCACGGCCGGCTCGCCGAGATGTGTGACACCGATTTCCAGGTGCTGCCGCAGGAGAGTGCGGTCACCTTCTGACCGCGAGCAGGCACGAAAGCACCCATTCCCGGGCGCGTTAGGGGCCTTTCGCGACTGCTCGCGGTAGAGAGGATCAGCCGGCGGCGGCGCGGCCGGCGGCCCGACCGGAGAAGATGCAGCCGCCCAGGAAGGTGCCCTCCAGCGCCCGGTAGCCGTGCACGCCGCCGCCGCCGAACCCCGCCACCTCGCCGGCCGCGTACAGCCCGGCGAACGGGGTGCCGTCGGCCTTGAGCACCCGCGAATCCAGGTCGGTCTCCAACCCGCCCAGCGTCTTCCGGGTCAGGATATGCAGCTTGACCGCGATCATCGGGCCGGCCTTCGGATCGGTCAGCCGATGCGGCGCCACCACCCGCCCGAGCCGGTCACCGAGATACGTCCGGGCAGCGTGGATCGCGGTGATCTGGCCGTCCTTGCTGAACCTGTTCGCCACTTCGCGGTCGCGTGCGGTGACCGCGGCCTCCACCGTCGAGTAGTCCAGCGGCAGCACGTCGGGCAGCTCGTTCATCGCGGACACCAAGTCGCGCAACGACTTCGCGTGGACGAAGTCCACTCCCCGGTCGATGAACCTCTGCACCGGCGGCGGCGGGCCGGACCCGGCGCGCGATGTCGCGAGTTTGACCAGGCTGCGCCCGGTCAGGTCCGGGTTCTGCTCCTGGCCGGACAGAGCGAACTCCTTTTCGATGATCCTGCGGTTGAGCACGAACCAGGTGTAGTCGTATCCGGACTTCGCGATGTACTCCAGCGTGCCCAGGGTGTCGAAGCCCGGGTACAGCGGCCCGGGTAGCCGTTTGCCCTCGGCGTCGAGCCACAGCGGCGACGGGCCCGGGATGATCCGGATGCCGTGGCTGGGCCATACCGGCGCGTAGTTGGTGATGCCCTCGGTGTAGTGCCACATCCGGTCGCGGTTGATCACATGCCCGCCAGCGCTTTCGGCGATGCCGATCATCCGGCCGTCGACGTGGGCCGGCACCCCGGCCAGCAGCTGCCCGGGAACCCGCCCCATCCGCTGCGGCCAGTTCTGCCGCACCAGGTCGAGATTGCCGCCGATGCCGCCGCTGGTGATGATCACCGCATCCGCACGAAATTCGAACTGGCCCACCACGGTCCGTGACGACGCCACCCCGCGTGGCTGGGCCGACGGCTCCAGGAGGCTGCCGCGGACCCCGCCAACCGCGCCGTTCTCGACGATCAACTCGTCCACCTGGTGACGGTGCGCGAAGCGCACATCAGACCGTCCCCGCAGCCGGCGCGCGAAGATCTCGACCAGCGCGGGCCCGGTGCCCCAGGTGATGTGAAAGCGCGGCACCGAGTTACCCACCCCGAGCGCGTCATACCCGCCACGCTCGGCCCACCCGACCAGCGGGAAGATCTTCAGACCGCGGGCGCGCAGCCAGCTGCGCTTCTCGCCGGCGGCGAAATCGACGTAGGCGTGTGCCCACTGCCTCGGCCAGTGGTCTTCCGGTCGGTCGAATCCGGCGGTGCCCAGCCAATCCTGCAGCGCCAGCGCGTGGCTGTCGCGCACCCCGAGGCGGCGTTGTTCCGGGCTGTTGACGAAGAAGAGGCCGCCGAACGACCAGTAGGCCTGTCCGCCCAGGTTGGCGCTGTTCTCCTGGTCGACGATCAGCACCCGCTTGCCGCGGTCCACCAGTTCGCAGGCTGCCACCAGGCCGGCCAGCCCCGCTCCGACGATGATCGCGTCGGCGTCCTGCCTGTCGCTCATGGAGTTACAGGTTAGCGATCGTGAGGGTCAAGCCGCGCGGCACTGCTCCGGGTGAGGTTGCCACTGGTAGACGGTCGGTGCGCAGCCGTGCGACAGCGCCAGGTCCACCGTGTCCAGCATCGCCGACCACACCCGGGGCTTACCCAGCTGACGTGCGCTCACCGCGATGCGGACGACGCCGCCGCCGCGGGCGATGTGCTCGGCGTAACGCACCATGACCCGGCACCACCACGGCTTGCTGGGGAATCCCGCACCGATACCCAGCAGCCGGGCGTCGACGGTGGACCCCCTGACCAGGTCGGTGATTCCGTAGAGGTCGGTGAGCAGCCGGAAGCCGTTGCGCGGCAACACCGTGGCCGTTCCAGCCGATACCGTCCAGCCGGGGGCCGCGAACAGCCGGGTGCGCAACCCGAGACGTTCGAGCACCCGGTCGGCACCGAGCAGTCGCAGATTGGCCTCATGGGCGGGCAGGGTGGCGAACTCGTTGCGCCGCTTCTTGGTGGCTGCCTCGTCGAAACCGTGCAGCACGATCGCGTCACCGCCGGCGCGCCGGCCGGTCAGCCATTCGACGGTGCCCGGATCACCGTCGAGCCGATATCCGCCTTTGAGTCGGGGGGCCACCAGCAACGACACCGGAACCGCCCGGGCGTCCAGTTCCGCGCAGAATGCGGCGGCATCGGCGCAGGTGCGGTCGCCGATGGCCGAGACGGAGACGATCAGTTGTCCTGCCACGCCGTCTAGTCTGGCGATTCCCGGTGTCGAGCAGGTGACACGTTGGTGGACGGCGTGCGTCCAACGCCTGCACTTACGGCGAATTCAGCCAGGTAGCACAGCTTCGATCGCGGTGATCACTTCCGGCGCATCGGGCACCGTGGGCGGCCGGAAGCGGTTGACCACCTGGCCGCCGGGGGCGATCAGGAATTTCTCGAAGTTCCACTGAATGTCGCCGGCCTGGCCGTCGGCGTCGGCCGTCTGCGTCAACTGCGCGTACAGCGGGTGCCGATCCGGGCCGTTGACGTCGGTTTTGGCCAGCAGCGGGAAGGTCACCCCGTAATTGGTCGAGCAGAAAGTGCGGATCTCTTCGGCGGTGCCGGGTTCCTGACCCAGGAATTGGTTGCAGGGCACGCCGATGACGGTCAGCCCGCGGCCCGCGTAGTTCTCGGCAAGCTGCTCCAGCGCGCTGTACTGCGGGGTGAGTCCACATTTGGATGCCACGTTGACCACCAGCACCGCGCGATCGGCGTAGTCGGCCAGGGACGTCGGTTCGCCCTCGAGGGTGGTCAGCGGGATTTCGGTCAGTGCGGTCATGGCCCCGACGTTACGCGCCGGCTGAATGCGGCGAGGCTCGCTATGGCGCTGGACGCCTCGGGCAGGAATGCGAAAAGCGGGAAGACGTGCACGCTGTCGGGGTAGGTCTGCAGTTCGACGTCGACGCCGGCCGCCCGCGCCGCGGTCGCCAGCCGTTCGGCGTCACTGAACAGCGCCTCGTTTTCGGCAGCCTGGATCAGCAGCGCCGGCAGGCCGCGCAGGTCGCCGTGCAACGGCGACGCCAGCGGGTCGGTGGGATGACGGCCCTGCAGGTAGAGGCTGGCCACATTGGTCAGAAACCCGCGGCTGCAGATCGGTTCGGTGTCGGCGCTCGCATCGATGGTGGCGCCGCCGAGCGTCAGGTCTACCAGCGGGCAGATCGCCACGATTCCGGCCGGCTTGGGCAGCCCGCTTTCGCCCGCCAGCAGGATGGCCGCCACCGCGAGCCCGCCGCCGCTGGATTCGCCGGTGATGACGACCTGCCCGGGCACAACGTCGTCGTTTTCGAGCAGCCATCGGTACGCCCGTACGCTGTCCTCGACGGCCGCCGGGCATGGGTGTTCCGGGGCGAGCCGGTAGTCGACGATGTCGACGATGCCGCCGGTGGCGCGGGCCAGGCGGTACGCCAGATCGGTTGCGCCGGCTGCGCTTCCGGCGACGTATCCGCCGCCGTGCAGGTGCAGGATCCGCGGCGCTCCGGCGTCCGATCCCGAGGTGTGCACCCGGACCAGCCGGACCCCGTCGGCGTCCAGTTGTTCGACGCGGGCTGCGGCGGGTGGCGAAAAGTTCTCGTCGAGGAACTCCTGGTAGGCGCGGCGCAGGCCGCGGGGGCCCTGTGCCGCTTGGTCGGAGGCGGCGAGTTCGTGCCACATCTTCCAGGCGCGCTGCGCCTCGGGGCGGTTGAAGGTGCGCCACGGCTCGCCGTAGCCGCGGTCGGCGAGCCGGTACGGATCGTGTTCGTGGATCCAGCCGAACAGCGCCCGCGAATGCGGGTCGATCTCCATCATGGAGCGCAGCTGCCGGTTGCGTACCGCGATCTCGGCCGGATTCGAAAGGTGCCACACCCTTTCCTGATCCATCGATGCGCGCTGCACCCGAGAAGCGCGGGGCAGCCGCTTGTCCTGGTAATCCTGTAGCGCGGCAGGCACATCGGCGGGGCCGCTGCGGGCCAGCAGCCGGGACAGCACGGCCGCGTCCTCGATCGCCTGGCAGGCCCCCTGCGCCAGGAACGGATGCATCGGGTGTGCGGCGTCGCCGAGGATGGCGACGCGGCCGGCACTCCACCGCGGCAGCGGATGGCGGAAGTAGTAGCCGGTGACGAACGGGTCCTGAATCTGGTCGATGACCCCGGCCACCCGGTGCGTGCAACCGCGGAAGGAGTCCCGGATCGCCTGCACATCGCCTCGCACGGTCCAGGACTCGGCTTCGGCCTCCTCGGAAGGCACGATCCCGACGAAGTTGAGCAGCCGCATGTGCCGCACCCAGTACAACACCACGCTGTGCTGCGGACCCCACCACACGTGGCACTTCGGTTCGAGGTCAAGGTGTTCGAGTTTGTCATGCGGGATCAGTGCCCGCCAGGCGATGATCTTGGAGAACTCCGGCTCCATCTCGCCCAGCACCTGGTCCCGGACGACGGAGTGGATTCCGTCGGCGCCGATCAAGACGTCACCGGTGGCGGTATGCCCGGACTCGAAGAACGCGGTGACCCGCCCGCCGTCTTCTTCGAAGCCCACGCAGCACTCACCGAGGTGCACAACGTCACCGGGAAGCCGGTCGACGATAATGTCCAGCAGGTCGGGGCGCTGTGCCTGGATGAACTGCGCACCGAGCCGATTCAGCTCACTGCCGGCCAGCGCGGTGTGGTGCAGTAGCTCGTCGGTGCGCAGATCGCGAAACTCCACCGCTTCGGCCGCGACCCCGACCGCTCGCAGCGCATCGCCGGCCCCGAGGTGCTCGAGAACCCGCACGGCGTTCGCCGAGATCTGCAGCCCCGCACCGATCTCGCCGAACTGTGCCGCCTTCTCGTAGAGCTCGACGTCGATCTGTCCGCGACCCTCTTGCAGCAGCGCGCACGCGGTGGCGACGCCACCGATTCCACCGCCGATGACGATCGCCTTCACGTCCTACCTCTCCGGTCAGGCCTGCGCGGGTTGCTTGTCGCCTTGCGGGCGGCCGGCCTGGTCGACACCGGCGGCGGCCAGCAGCCAGGCGTACTGGAAAGCGGTTTCCTTCCAGCGTTCGTAGCGGCCGGAGATTCCGCCGTGGCCCGCGCTCATCTGTGTCTTCAGCAGCACCGGCGCACCGCTGGGGTTGGCGTGCCTGAGCTCGGCAACCCATTTCGCGGGCTCGACGTAGTGCACCCGGGTGTCGTTCAGCGACGTCATCGCCAGGATCGGCGGATACGCGCGGGCGGCGACGTTCTCGTACGGCGAGTAGGACTTCATGTATTCGTAGACGTCGCTGCGCTCCAAAGGGTTTCCCCACTCGTCCCATTCGGTGACGGTCAGCGGAAGCGACGGATCCAGGATTGTGGTCAGCGGATCGACGAACGGCACCTGCGCCAGGATTCCGGCGAACAGCTCCGGCGCCAGGTTGGCCACCGCTCCCATCAGCAGCCCGCCGGCGCTGCCGCCGAGTGCCACCAGCCCCTGCGGTCGGGCGATCCCGGTGTCGATCAAATGCTTCGCCACCGAGATGAAGTCGGTGAACGTGTTCTTCTTCTCCAGCAGCTTGCCGTGCTCGTACCACAGCCGGCCCATCTCGCCGCCGCCACGGACGTGGGCGATGGCGAACACCATGCCGCGGTCCAGCAGTGACAGTCGCGCGATCGAGAACTGCGGATCCTCGCACATCTCGTAGGCGCCGTATCCGTACAGCAATGTCGGCGCCGGCAGGTCAAGATCGGCGCGATGCACGATCGAGACCGGGATGCGGGTGCCGTCTTCGGCACGCGCCCAGTCACGGCGCTCGACGTAGTCACCCGGCCGATAGCCCCCGAGCACCGGCTGCTCGCGCAGCAGGGTTCGCTCGCCGGTTGCCAGGTCCATGTCGTAGATCCGGGCCGGCGTCGTGAACGACACCGCACCGATCCGCAGTTTGGGCGCATCCCAGTTGGGGTTGCCCGCCAGACCGCCGGACATCAGCTCGCTGTCGAACGATATCTCCTGCGGCGCCTGAAATTCCCCGCCCGCAGCTATCGGCCACATCTGGATTCGCGGCAGCGCCTCGGCTCGGTAACTGACCACCAACTGGTTCGCGAAGGCGTCCACGGCGTCGATCCGGACATCGTCGCGCGGCGGTATCAGAGTCCGTTGCGTGGCGGGGTCGCCGACCGGGGTCTCCACCAGCGTGAAGTTCACCGCACCGTCGTTGTGCAGGATCAGGAATTTGTCCACACCGCCGGTGCGTGCGTGCTCGACCGCGTACTCGACCCCGTCGCGCCGGGGCAGCACCACGGCGAACGTTGCCTGCGGGTCGGCGGCGTCGCCGTACCGCACCTCGGTGGTGATCGCCGAACCCGAGGCGATCAGGATGTAGGCGTCGCTGCGGGTTCGCCCGACAGACAGCCAGAAGCGCTCGTCGGGTTCGTGGTAGACCTGCTCGGCGGCGGGCTCGGAGCCGAGGCGGTGTCGCCACACGGTGTCCGGGCGCCACGCGGCATCGACGGTCACGTAGTACACGGTCCGATTGTCGGTCGCCCAGGTGACACCGGCCCCGACACCGGTGATCTCGTCGGGATACAGATCGCCGGTGCGTAAATCCTTGAACCGTAACGTGTACCGCTCGTCGCCGACGACGTCGACGGAGTAGGCGAGGATGTTCCCGTCGGGGCTGACACCGGCCGCACCCAGGGCGAAGAAGTCATGCCCGTCGGCTTCGGCGTTCAGGTCGAGCAGCACCTGCTCACCGGGGATGTCGGTGTGCTCGTCGAAGGCGGGCGGCTGCCAGTCGCCCGGATCGCGCACCGGGCAACGACACTGGACACCGTACTGTTTTCCCTCGAAGCTGCGGCTGTAATACCACCAGATGTCGCGACGGGTCGGCACTGACAGATCCGTTTCCTTGGTGCGCGACTTGATCTCGTCGAAGATGGCCCGCCGCAACGGGTCCAGGTGTTCGGTGGCCGCGGCAGTGTGTTCGTTCTCCGCCTCGAGGTAGGCGATCACCTCGGGGTCGGCCTTGTCGCGCAGCCACTCGTAGGGGTCGACGAAGACGTCGCCGTGGTGCGTGCGGACGCTGTCCACCCGCTTGGCGACGGGCGGGTTCGGCGGGACGGTCACGCGCAGGGGCCGATCCAGTCGCCGAAGCAGAGGCCCGAGATACGCTCGTATGCCTCGACATAGCGGTCGCGGGTGGCCGAGATGATGTCGTCGGGCAGCGGCGGCGGCGGCGCCGATCCGTTGCGGTCCCAACCGGAGTCGGGTCCGGTGAGCCAGTTGCGGACGAACTGTTTGTCGAAGGTGGGTTGGACGACGCCGGGCTGGTAGTCCGCGGCCGGCCAGTACCGCGACGAGTCGGGGGTGAAGATCTCGTCGGCCAGCACCAGGTTGTCGTGGCCGTCGACGCCGAACTCGAACTTGGTGTCCGCGACGATGATCCCCTTCTTCAGCGCGTGACCGGCTGCCTGCACGTACGTCTCCAGGGTGCGGTCGCGCAGCTGATTGGCCCGCACCGCACCGACCATCTCGATCACCCGCGCGAACGAGATGTTCTCGTCATGGGCCCCGATCTCCGCCTTGGTTGCCGGGGTGAACAGCGGCGTGGGGAACTTGCTGGCCTCGACCAGCCCGGGCGGCAACTCGATGCCGCACACCTCGCCGCTCTGCTGGTAGTCGAGCAAACCGGACCCGGTCAGGTAGCCGCGGGCCACACATTCGACCGGCAGCATCGTCAGTTGACGCACCACCAGGGCGCGACCCAGGACCTCTTCGGGGATGCGCGGGTCGTCGGCCGGTCCGGCCAGGTGGTTCGGCGCCGCGACGAGGTCGAAAAAGAAGACGCTCATCGCGGTCAGAATCCGGCCCTTGTCCGGAATCTGGCTGTCCAGGATGTAGTCGAACGCCGAGATCCGGTCGGTGGCGACCAGCAAAAGGTGCTGATCGTCGACGCGGTAGATTTCGCGGACTTTACCGCTGGCCAGATGTTGGTAGTCGGAGAGCGCGGGACGCGGCATTGGGCAAGCCTAGCGACGATTGCAAGCGCGGCGAAGCCGGGCGCAGCAGGTCGCACTGCACTTCGTCGCGAGATCGCAGCCACGCAGGAAAAGTGTGACTAGTGGCCTGCGTAAGCGCGATCTCGCGGCGGGGGTGTCGACCGGGACCGGCGGCGCGGCAGACGCCACCGACGTTCAGCCGGCCTCGCCTGCGCCGGTGTGCTGGGATCGAGCCCATGAAATCCCGGTTTCTGCCTTACGCCACCACCCCCGGCCGGCTGCTGGCCCAGCTCTTCAGTGACCTGGCGATCGCCGCGTGGACAGGCCTGTGGGTGCTGGTCGGCGTGGCCGTGCACCGGGCGATCTCGATCATCGCCGCGGTCGGCCGACAGGTGGAGAGCGGCGCGCAAGGTGTCGCCGGCAATCTGGGGTCGGCCGGCGACAGCGCCGGGCACATCCCGCTGGTCGGCGACACCCTGAGCAAACCGCTGACCGGCGCCAGCGCCGCCGCGCTGGACATCGCCGGCGCCGGGCACACCCTGGACACCACCGCCACCTGGCTGGCGGTGCTGCTCGCGATGGCGGTGGCCGCCGCGCCGATCGCCGTGGTGGGCATGCCGTGGCTGGCGCTGCGGTTGCGGTTCTTCCGGCGCAAACGCGCGGTGCTCGCCCTGGCCGCCACCCCGGCCGGCGAGCAACTGCTGGCGTTGCGGGCGCTGACCAACCGTCCGCTGCACCGCTTGACCATGGTCAGCCCCGATCCGGTCGGAGCGTGGCGGCACCAGGACGCTGCCACCATCCAGGGACTCGCCACCCTCGAGTTGCACTCGGCGGGCCTCGTCCGCCGGCTGCCGCGCGCTCCCGCACGCTGACCGGCCGGTTCAGTCGAACAGTTTCGCCCCGATACGTTCGCCCCACGGTGTCCGGGCCATGCGACTGATCGCCCGCCATTTCAGCCCTTGGACGCGGTGGCCGCGCAACCACTGCAGGCCGCTGAGTATGCGGGCTAACAGCGCGTTGTCCATGTCCATGTCAAACGGGATTTCGTAGGACAGCTGGCCGCTGCCCGAGGTGTAGGCCAGGCTTGGCAGCAGGGTGACGGTGCCGACATATTCGCTGATGTACCGGTCCACCCCGGTCAACGGCCGGTCAACCAGGTGTGCGGTGAGTTCGATGACGTCGCGGAACCTCTCCGGCGCCGAGACACCGCGGACCCGTCGCGCCAGGTGCAGGTACCCGGAGTAGAAATCGACGATGTTGTCGGCCGCACGCACGACACCGACGGGGTCAGCCCCTTCGTCGCCGAAGAGGAACGCCAAGGCCGGAGAACACAGATACTGATAAAGGTCCTGCGCTCTGCGTTCCACTTCGGCCACCGTGTCGCTGACCAGGTCGCTCAAGTCGTCGATGCTGGTGATCCGCCTGCCGGAATGCGGCGCGTGGCCGAGGCGATGTCGCTGGACGTCCGGTTGCAGCCGGTCCATCCCCTGCATGAGCCGGGAGCCGAACACCGCGAATTCCCAGTAGATGTCTTTGTCACGAATCAACCGATCCAGTTCGTCGGCCGTATCGACCATTCTGGCGATCTGGCCGAACCGTTGATCGTCACCATCGGATGTCATGGCTCGATGATGCCGATAGGCACCGACACGCCCGCGGCTCAGCGCACCAGCACTCGCCTGAATCGCAGCAGGCCCGCCAGCACCACGATCAGCCACGCCGCCAGCGCGTCCCAGAAGAACACCAGCGAAACGGTCCGCATCGACGTCGAACCGAGCTCCGCAGCGGAAGCGTCGGTGGCCACCGAGTACATGCCCAGCGGGAACACCACCGCCCACCACACCCCGGCGAAATGCAACATCCCGGGCCGCTGGTCGATACGGTGCAGCACGAAGTAGATCAGCGGCGGGATCCACAGCGTCGCCACCAGCCAGGTCACCAGGGTGACCACGCGCACCGACGTGGCCAGCCAGTGCGGGGCGACCTGGTGGATGGTGTCGCCGGCCAATGTGGCGATCGCCAAGCCGCCCATCAGGATCCAGGTGTCCGGCTCGAACCCGTCGCTACCGCCCCGTTCGGCGGCGCTGCGCCACAGGATCAGCCACGTCATCAAGGCGTATATCCCGATCGCCAACACCCAGATCGGTACCGCGACGACCAGCCACCGGTCGTCGCCGGTGTAGCGGGCCGCCTGCGCGGTGACGATCGTCAGTCCGGACGTGCCCACGCTGCCCAGCTCCCACGCACCGTGCGCTTCGTCGCGCAGCGCTGCCCATGACCGCGCCGCCATGGCGCGAACGGCCAGTGCCCCGAGCGTCAGCCACGACAGCAGCGCCACCACCCCCAGGCACACCACCACGGCCGGATGCACCGTCAACCGGGAGTCGAGCACCGCACACGCGGCCACGAACGAGAAAAGACGCAGGATCGTGTCGGGATCGCGCAGATCCCAGATCGCGGTCCGGCGCGACACGGCCATGCCGGTGACCAGCAGGACCAGCACCGCCATGCCGACCGTCGCCAACCCACCCAGCGTGTCGCTGATCCACCGATAGTGATGGTCACGGGCGGCGATCGACAGGATCCCGGTCGCCATCACCGCGGCGAACACATCCGGCGACGGCTGGATGCGCGGCAACCGAAATCTCATGATGCCCTGCTCAATTCAACTATCAGGTGCCGGATTCCGGTGTGTCGGTTGCTGCGGGTCCATTCGACCGGCGCCACCACGGTGACTTCGGTGAAGCGGGCCAGCAGTTCCTCGAATACCGCCCGCAGTTCCAGCCGTGCCAGGTGCGCGCCCAGGCAGAAGTGGGCGCCGTGACCGAACCCGATGTGCGGGTTGGGCTTCCGGGTGATGTCGAACCGATCTGCCGAGTCGAACGCGGTCTCATCACGGTTGGCCGAACCCTCCCACACCAGCACCTTCTGGCCGGGTTCGATCCGCTGACCGCCCAACACGGCGGCGCTGGTGGTGGTGCGCCGTTTCGACGGCGACGGCGACGTCCACCGGATGATCTCCTCGATTGCGGTGGGCATGAGGCCGGGATCGTTGCGCAGCAGCCGCAGCTGGGCGGGGTGCTGCGACAGCGCGAGCAGCCCGCCCGCGATCGCGTTGCGAGTGGTCTCGGCGCCCGCGCTGAACAGCAGCTGGAAGAACAGGTACACCTCGAGATCGGTCAGCTGCGGATCTTGCGAGTTGGCCACCACGGACAGCATGTCGTCGGTCGGCTCGGCCCGTTTGCGCTCGATCAGCTCGCGCCCGAACGTGTAGACCCGTGAGCCGGCGTCTTCGATCGACAGCCGCGACACCACCGCCGCCCGCGAATTGCCGAAGTCGAAACTGGGCTCGATGGCCTCGAACAGCCAGTGCCGGTCGGCCTCCGGTACACCCAGCAGGATGCAGATCATCTGCATCGGCAACTCGACGGCGACGTCCACCGCGAAATCGAAAGGTGCGCCGGGCTCAACGGAATCGAGCAACCGACGGGCCCGCCCGCGCAGATCCTCTTCGACCCGGCGGATCATCCGCGGCGTCAGCCCGGAGCTGACCAGCTTGCGGATCTGGGCGTGCCGCGGATCGTCCATCATGTTCAGCACCTGGCCGGCAACCGGCAGATCCTGCAGAACGGTGCCGCCGTGCGGGCGCCCACCTCCGGTCACCGACGAGTACGTCACCGCATCTCGGAGCACCTCGAGAGTCTCGGCGTAGCCGGCCACCGACCAGAAACCCTCGCCGTCGGGGGTGTGCTCGGTCGGCTCATGCCAGAAAACCGGAGCGACACGACGGTGCACGGCGAACAGCTCGTGCGGGAACCCGTCCGCGAAGTTGTCCAGGTCGGTGAAGTCGATCCCCGCAAGCTCCGCCGGCGTGGTCACGGCGTCACAGAATCGCGCCGGGAACGTACTTGGCCGCCGCCGGATAGCGGGCGACCAACTCGGCCACCGCGGCGGCGACGGCGTCTACCTGGTCGCCGGCCGCACCGGTGAACGCCTGCTTGTCGGCGAGTGCCGCCCGCAGCGCCGCGGCATCCAGCGGCAGCCGCGGGTCGGCGGCCAGCCGGTCCAGCAGGTCCGGTTCGGCGCCGCGTTCCCGCATCGCCAGCGCCACCGCCACCGCGTGCCCCTTGATCACCTCGTGGGCCGCCTCGCGGCCCATCCCGGCCCGCACCGCGGCGATCAGCACCTTCGTGGTGGCCAGGAACGGCAGGTACCGGTCAAGCTCGCGGGCGATCACCGCCGGGTAGGCGCCGAACTCGTCGAGCACCGTCAAAAACGTCTCGATCTGACCGTCGACGGCGAAGAACGCGTCCGGCAGCGCCACCCGGCGCACCACCGAACAGAACACGTCGCCCTCGTTCCACTGCGCGCCGGCCAGTTCGGCCGCCATCGACGCATAGCCGCGCAGCACCACCTGCAGCCCGTTGACCCGCTCGCAGCTGCGGGTGTTCATCTTGTGCGGCATCGCCGACGACCCGACCTGCCCGGGCGCGAAGCCCTCGGTGACCAGCTCGTGGCCGGCCATCAGCCGGACGGTGTGTGCGAACGAGGAAAAGCCGGCCCCTAATTGCACCAGCGCGGAGATCACGTCGTGGTCCAGCGAACGCGGATAGACCTGCCCGACGCTCGTCAGCACGGCCTCGAAGCCCAGGAAGTCGGCGACGCGTCGCTCCAATTCGGCCAGCTTGGCGGTGTCTCCGCCGAACAGATCCAGCATGTCCTGGCCGGTGCCCATCGGACCCTTGATGCCACGCAGCGGGTAGCGGTCGATCAGCTCGGCGATCCGGGTCAGCGCGATCAGCGTCTCCTGCGCCGCCGAGGCGAACCGCTTGCCCAGCGTGGTGGCCTGCGCGGCGACGTTGTGGCTGCGCCCGGCCATCACCAGGTCGCGGTAGGCCACCGCGTGCTCGGCCAGCCTGGCCGCCGCCGCCACCCCGTGGCCGTGGGCAAGACGCAGCGACTGCAGCACCTGCAACTGCTCGACGTTCTCGGTGAGGTCCCGGCTGGTCATCCCCTTGTGCACGTGTTCGTGGCCGGCCAGCGCGTTGAACTCCTCGATGCGGGCCTTCACGTCGTGCCGGGTCACCCGTTCCCGGGCGGCGATCGATTCCAGGTTGACGTCGTCGAGAACCCGCTCGTAGTCGGCGATCGCCTGCTCGGGGACCGGCACACCCAGTTCCGCCTGCGCGCGCAGCACCGCCAGCCACAGCCGCCGCTCCGCGACGACCTTGGCCTCCGGCGACCAGATCGCCGCCATCTCGGCGCTGGCATACCGGGCGGCCAGCACATTGGGAATGCTCACGAACAGTCAGCTTACGGTTGGCCGGCGCACTTATCGTCAGTTGCGCTCGTCGCAGGCCAGAACTCGGGGGCCGATCTGGTGGGCGAGCTCAAGCGCGAGTTCGGTTGCTAACCGGTGCTCACCCGGGCGACGCCCGAGCAGCTCGGTGGCGCGGGCGACCCGCTGCAACACGGTGTTGCGGTGGGTGTGCAGGCGGGCGGCGGCGCGGGGGGCGTTCTCGGCTTCGTCGAGGAAGATCCGCAGTGTCTCGCGCAGCCGCGCCGCGGCGGCGGTGTCGGCCGCCAGCGGGCCGAGCGTCGCGGCGACGAATTCGGCGGCGCGGGCGGTGTCCCGGGCGGCCAGCGCGGTGACCTCCATATCTTTGTGCAGGGCGAGTCGGGTGCCGCCGGGATAGCCGACCAACAGGTTCTGGATGGCCAGTGCCGCATCGTGGGAGCGCCGGAAACCGACGATGCCGGGCAGCGTCGGGCCGACGGCGACCCGGATGTTGGGCTGCACCCGTTCGATCGCGCCGCGCATCTCTTCGAGCGCCGGGTCGGCGACGGTGCCCAGCCACACCCACAGCGCGGACGGCCCGACCGAGAAGGTGAGCGGGGCGCGTACGCCGGTGGCGCGCACCAGGACGGCGGCGGCCGCTTCCAGCGCGCCTTGGATTTCGCCGGGCGGCTGGGCCCACAGCACCATCGCGGTGTGTCGGCGAGCGAGTTGGTAGCCCAGGCGTTCGCTGGCCCGTGCACTGTCGATGGGTGCGCCGTCGAGGATCAACCGGATGGTTTCGGAGCGACGGGCCAGCGCACCGCCCAGCACCTCTTCGCGTTCGTGCTGCGCCGTGGCGATGACCCGGCTGATTGCCTGGTCGACGTAGGCGAACATGCGCTGCGAGGAGATTTCCAGCAACTGCGCGAGCAGTGGCCCCGATGGCGCGATCCGCGACGCGAGGGCCAAGTAGTGCTGCCAGGCGACGCCGTGCCCGCGCCGGTAAGCGTGGAAGATCACGTCGAACTCGATGCCCCGTCGCGCCACGGTCCGACCCATGTCCAGTGCTTCGGGCGGGATCTCGATTTCCGGCGCCTCGGCGCCGCGGCGGGCGAACATCGTCAAAATGCGCTCGACGTTCGCACGATTGCTCGCCGACAGATCGGCGGCGATCGCCGCGTCGGCGCCCAGCGCCGGGGAGAATTCGATTTCGACCGCGTCCATCTCGGCGACAAGCTGGTCGAGGTCGACCAGAATCACATCCGCGACGTCGCCCATGAGCTTGACGACCTCAGGCGCCGGCACTTCGTCGCCCATCTTTTGAAGTGTGCCATCGCCTACATCTAGGTGTAAAGCCTAGGCATCGGCATGTTTCACTGAGCTGAGCGACTCCGTAGTATGGCCTTCATCACAGTGCTCGACCGATCGCTGCCAGGAGCCGAGGCCCATGACGACCACCATCCCGACCACCGTCGACGCCGCGCAGCGTCCACCGACCACCGATTACGACGTGCTCATCGTCGGCGCCGGCATCTCCGGCATCGACGCCGCGTACCACCTCAAAACGGAGCGCCCGGACACAACGTTCGTCGTCCTGGAGGGCCGCGACTCGATCGGTGGCACCTGGAGCCTGTTCCAATATCCGGGCATCAGATCCGACTCCGACGTGCCGACCTTCGGCTATCACTTCAAGCCGTGGACGAGGGAGACCACGATCTCCCGAGGCCGCTACATCCTGGAGTACCTGCGGCAGGCGGTCGGCGAAAACGGTCTGGCGGAACACATCCGGTTCGGATATCGGGTGATCGACGCGGCGTTCTCCCGGCTGCACCAGCGCTGGACGGTTACCGCACAGCACTCCGGGACCGGTGAGACAACACGATTCAGCGCGCGCTTTCTGTTCCTGGGCTGCGGCTACTTCGACTATGACACGCCGTTCACCCCGGAATTCCCCGGCGCCGAAGACTTCGGCGGTCCGATCATCCACCCGCAGCACTGGCCGCAGGACCTGGACTACACCGGCAAGAATGTGGTCGTGATCGGCAGCGGCGCAACGGCGGTCACGCTCATCCCGGCGATGGCCGACAAGACCGGCCACATCACGATGCTGCAGCGCTCGCCGAGTTATCTGTTCACCCGCCCGGAGATCGACGGGATCGGCAAGGCGCTGACCAGGCTGCTCGGGCGCGACCGGGCCTACCCGATCATCCGACGCAAGAACATCGCGTTCCTCAAGACCACCTACGCCCTGTGTCAGCGTTTCCCGAAGACGATGAGCCGGCTGTTAATAACGCTGGCGCGTCGCCAGTTGCCCAAGGACTTCGACGTCGACACCCACTTCACCCCGCGCTACCACGCCTGGGAGGAACGGCTGTGCCTGGTGCCCGGCGGTCCGGGCTTCAAGGGCGGCGACTTCTTCAAGGCGATCTCGTCGGGACGGGCGTCGGTGGTCACCGACCGCATCGAACGGTTCACCAAGACCGGGATCCTGTTGGAGTCGGGGCGTGAGCTGCCCGCCGACATCATCGTGACCGCAACCGGACTCAATTTGTCCGTGCTGGGCAAGATCGCACTCACCGTCGACGGGCGACCGGTCGACCTTCCGCAGACCCAGGTCTACAAGACCACCATGCTCGCCGAAGTCCCCAACCTGGCGTTCGCCTTCGGGTACGCGCAACTGTCCTGGACACTGCGGGTGGATCTGATCTGCGCGCACTTCACCCGACTGCTGGACTACATGGACACCCACCGGTACGGCATGGTCGAGCCGATCTTCGACGGCCACCCGATGGAGCGGAAATGGCTGATCGACCTCAAATCCGGTTATGCCGCACGGGGAATGCCGAAATTCCCGTACGGCGGGACGGCGGTGGACGGGCCGTGGTCGGTCGACCCCGATTACGACCAAGACGCCAAGCGTCTCACCAAGGATCCGGTCGAAGACGTGGCGCTGAGGTTCACGGCTGCCAAATCCGCCGTCGTGCACGCGTCCTGAACAATCACCCCTGATCCCGGCAATGGCGAGCACCGCCGGTCAGATCACCCCGCTCATGCCGACACGGCGTGGTGGTCGAGCGGCGCAAGCATCTCGATGACATCGATCAACATGGCTCGTGCCGCCGCCCGCGGGTCTTGCCGGTCATCGACCAGCGCGGCGACCACCGCCCCGTCGACGACGCAGATCAGCGCGGGAACCATGTCGATCCGCACGATGCGGCCCGACCGTTCGACGGCTTCGACGACGGCGGCGGAGCGTTGCCGCAGGATCCGGCGCTGGACACCACGC
This sequence comes from Mycobacterium sp., assembly GCA_035721065.1. Taxonomy (GTDB): domain Bacteria; phylum Actinomycetota; class Actinomycetes; order Mycobacteriales; family Mycobacteriaceae; genus Mycobacterium. Next base: position 63,778 of record DASTNJ010000062.1, on the reverse strand, counting down.
AGCCTGGGCAGGCGGGCGCAGGTCACATAGCGCTCGTAGCGCGAGATGAGTTCCTCGTTGAGCTCCGGACTCGAATGGTCGCCGACCAGCAGGTCGACCAGCATCTCGGCGGTCCGCTGCGTGCTGCGCCGGCGGCGCGGCAGGTTGACGACGCCGGCGCGCAACTGAGCGACTTCCAGCATCCCGACGTGTTCGACGGCACTGGCGATCAGATCGTCCAGGGACGAGAAGTAGTAGGTGGTGGATGCCAGCGGCAAACCGGCCCGCTCCGCCACCGGCCGGTGTCGCACCGCTTCGAATCCACCCTCGCGCAGCAATTCGGCGGCCGCGCTGACCAGCGCGTACCGTCGACGCTCTCCCTTGGGTGTGACTGCTCCCGCCACGCTTAGCATGTTGCCAGGAAGGCTGTCGTTACATAACCGTTTCCGTCAAACCTGCCGATCGCGGAGCCGGGCGGCATCGACCGGACACATATGATGACCTGCATGCCCGACCTGAGCCGACGCGCCCTGCTGCGCCTCGGGGCAGGCGCCGCCACCGGGGCGGCCGGCGCTTATCTGCTCGGTTCCGCGCACACCGCCCGGGTCTCCGGCGCCCGCCTGTCGATGGCAGCGGCCGGTGTGCCGCTGGCACCGGCTCCGCCGGCCCCGGCTCCACTGGCCCCGGCCCCGTTGCAGCCGATACCGGGCCCAGCACCCGTCCCGTCCCCCACCATGACCACCGGTTCCTTCGTGTCCGCGGCGCGCGGCGGTGTGCCGACCAACTGGGCGATCGCCCGGCCACCGGGGCAGACGGCGGCGCTGCGGCCACTGATCACCCTGCACGGCAAAGGCAGCGACGCGTCGACGGTGATGGCCGGCGGCGTTGAGGACGGCCTGGCGCAACTCGTCGAGGCGGGCCTGCCACCGTTTGCCGTGGTGTCCGTGGACGGAGGCGGCAGCTACTGGCACCGGCGCGCCTCCGGTGAGGACTCCGGCGCGATGGTGACCGACGAACTCATCCCACTGCTCGCCGACCAGGGCCTGGACACTTCGCGGCTGGCTTTCCTCGGCTGGTCGATGGGCGGTTACGGCGCCCTGCTGCTCGGTGGGCGGCTCGGACCAGAACGGGCCGCGGCGATCTGCGCGGTCAGCCCCGCCCTGTGGCTGTCTCCCGGCGCGACGGCGCCGGGCGCGTTCGACGGCGGCGATGACTGGTCGGCGAACTCGGTGTTCGGCATGCCGGCGTTGGCGTCCATCCCGATCCGGGTGGACTGCGGCACCAGCGACCCGTTCTACGCGGCGACCAGGGAGTTCGTCGCGTCGTCGCCGAACCGGCCGGCGGGCGGCTTCTCCCCCGGTGGGCACGACGCATCGTTCTGGAGCGCCCAACTGCCCGCCGAGCTGACCTGGATCGCCCCGTTGCTGACGGCATGACCCGATGAGCGCACCGTTCACCTGGGACCTGCCGTACCCCTGGCCGCGCACCCCGATCCTGGCCCGCAACGCGGTGTGCACGTCTCAGCCGCTCGCCGCCCAGGCCGGCCTGCGGATGCTCGCCGACGGCGGCAACGCCGTCGACGCGGCGATCGCCACCGCGATCACCCTGACCGTGGTCGAGCCGACGATGAACGGGATCGGATCGGACGCCTTCGCGATCGTGTTCGACGAAGCGCAGCTGCACGGCCTCAACGCATCCGGCCGCTCCCCAGCAGCCTGGACGCCGGAGTACTTCGGCGACGGTCCGGTGCCGTGGCTGGGCTGGAACTCGGTCACCGTACCGGGCGCGGTCTCCGGTTGGGTTGAACTGCATGCCAGGTTCGGCACGCTGCCGTTCGGGCGGCTGTTCGAGTCTGCGATCGACTACGCCCGCGGGGGTTTTGTGCTCTCCCCTCATGTGGCGGGGCAGTGGGCGACGCAGGCTCCGGTCCTCGCGGAGCAGCCGGGGTTTGCCGAGGCCTTCTTGCCGGGTGGTCGCGCGCCGAAACCCGGTGAGCGCGTGACACTGCCCGACCACGCGACGACGCTGGAGCAGATCGCGGCCAGTCGGGGTGAGCAGTTCTACCGCGGCGAGCTGGCCGCCAGACTCGAGGCCCATTCGACCGCTCACGGCGGGGCGATGCGCGCCAGCGATCTCGCCGCACACCGAGCCGACTGGGTGGACACCATCAGCGTCGGCTACCGCGGCTACACCGTGCACGAGTTGCCGCCGAACGGGCAGGGTATCGCCGCGCTGGTCGCACTGGGAATTCTCGAACAGTTCGATATGGCTTCGCTGCCGGCTGATTCGGCCGACAGCGTGCACCTGCAGATCGAGGCGGTGAAACTCGCTTTCGCCGACGCGTACGCCTACGTCGGCGACGTCGACCACCTTCCGGTCACCGTCGACCACCTGCTCGACCCCGAGTACCTGCGCGAGCGAGCCGCGCTCATCGACCCGCGGCAGGCTCGGCCCGCGACGGCCGGCAACCCACAGGGGAACACCGTGTACCTCACCGCCGCGGACGCATCCGGCCTGATGGTCTCGATGATCCAGTCGAACTATCTTCCGGGCTTCGGTTCCGGCGTGGTGGTGCCGGGAACCGGGATCTCGCTGCAGAGCCGCGGCGCGGGATTCGTCACCACCCCGGGTCATCCCAATCAGGTCGGCCCGCGGAAACGTCCGTACCACACCATCATTCCCGGCTTCATGACCAAGGACGGCACTCCGGTGATGAGTTTCGGGGTGATGGGCGGCGACATGCAACCGCAGGGGCACGTCCAGGTGGTCAGTCGGATCGTCGACCACGGACGAAATCCGCAAGCGGCCTGCGACGGGCCACGTTTCCGCTGGTGCCACGGTCTGGACGTCAACTGCGAGCACGGCTTTCCCGGTGAGACGCTGGACGAGTTGCGCCGCCGCGGGCACCGGTTGACGGTCACCGGCGACTACGAACAGTTCGGGAGCTGTCAGGCGATCTGGCGCCTCGACGACGGCTACCTGGCGGCAAGCGATCCGCGTCGCGACGGGCAAGCGGTCGGCTTTTAGCCGGCCCGGACCGCGAACCTGTTGTTAGCGTGCGACTTACTCGGGTCGCACTTTCCCACGTTAACAACAGGCTCGATGAAACGGCCTGGAGCGTCAGATGCGAATCTTCCCCTCGGCCGCAGCCAGCCCGATGTCGGTGCGGAAATGACTGCCCGGCAACCGGATCGAATCCATGATGCGATAGGCCTCCGCCCGCGCGGCGGTCAGGTCGGCACCGGTGCCGACTACCGACAGCACCCGCCCACCGGACGACACGATCGTCCCGTCTTCGCGGCGTGCTGTGCCGGCATGCAGCACGCCGTCCGTGTCCGCACCCGCGATGACATCACCGGTCCGCGGGCGATCCGGATAGTGTTCGGCGGCCAGCACCACCGTCACCGCGGCCCCGTCGCGCCAGCGCAGCGGACCGAACGACGCCAGTTCGCCGATGGCGGCGGCATGCAGCAGCTGCCCCAGCGGGGAGTCCAGCAACGCCAGCACGGCCTGGGTCTCCGGGTCGCCGAAGCGGCAGTTGAACTCGACCACCGCCGGCCCGCCGGAGGTGACCGCCAGCCCGGCGTAGAGCAGACCGGAGAACGGGCAGCCTCGTCGAACCAGCTCGGCGGCAACGGGTTTGATGATCTCATCGACGATCCGGGTGATCATGTCGGCGGGCAGCCAGGGCAGGGGCGCATAAGCTCCCATCCCCCCGGTGTTGGGACCGATGTCGCCGTCGCCGACCCGTTTGAAGTCCTGGGCCGCCAGCAGCGGCACCACCGTGTCGCCGTCGACGACGCTGAACAGCGACACTTCGGGTCCGTCCAGGAAGGATTCCAGCAGCACCGGATGACCGGTCTCCAGCAATCCGGCGGCGTGTGCCCGTGCCGCGCTGCGGTCTGCGGTGACCACCACTCCCTTTCCGGCGGCCAGGCCGTCGTCCTTGACCACCCACGCCGTTTCGCCGGCACCGGGACCGAACCGGTCCAGCGCGGCATCCAAGCGTGCCGGGTTGTCCACGATCTCGCTGCGTGCGGTTCGCACGCCGGCGGCGGCCATCACGTCCTTGGCGAACGCCTTGGAGCCCTCGATGCGGGCCGCGTCCCGCCCGGGGCCGAAGCAGGCGATCCCGGCGGCCCGCAGCGCGTCGCCCACCCCCAGCACCAGCGGCACCTCGGGGCCGATCACAACCAGGTCGGCGCCGATCTCGCGGGCCAGTCCGACCACCGCGTCCGCGGAGCTGACGTCGACGTCGTGCTGTTCGGCGACCGCGGCTGTGCCGGCGTTGCCCGGCGCGACCGCCAGACCATCGACCTGCGGATCTCTGCGCAGAGCCAGCAGCAGCGCATGTTCACGGGCACCGGAGCCGATGACGAGGACGCGCACGATTCATCACCCTATCCGTCCCACGGTCGTCGGCGGCAGCGACGCCATGCCTCCGGTCAGGAACCCTTGTGCTTGGCGACCACGGCGTCGGTGTTGGCCTTCTTGCCACCGACCCCGCCGGCGCTGCCCTTGCGCTTGGCGATGACCCGTTCGATCACACCGTTCAGCCCGGAGCCCAGCGGGAAGCCGACGTAGTGGGTGATGAACACGGCCATCTCGCGCAACTCGTCCTCGGTCATCTCTCCGTTGTGCAGCGCGGCGTTGACCTGAATCTCCGCCAGGTCCTGCTGGCCGAGCGCGGTGACCACCGACAGCGTCATCAGCCGCTTGTCGCGCATGGAAAGGCCGGGCCTGGTCCAGATCCGGCCGAACAGGTGATCCACGGTCAATGCGAAGAACTCGCCGGGCATGTCCGGCATCTCCCAGGCGTAGACCTCGTTCATCTTGTCCAGCCCGGTGCGGCGTAACTCGTCCATCAGATCTCTCCCTTACTCGCTGCCCGGTACACCCAGGCCGGCGGCCAGCCACCGCAGCGCCAGTCGCGCCAGCGGAAGTTCCACCCCGGTTGATTCCCCCAGCGCCAGCGCCAGACTCAGGTCTTTCTCGCCGAGGTCGCGGGTGTGGGTGAACGGTCCGTACAGAAAATCGTCGGGCTGCAGTGGGCCCGCCGAGTCGCGCAGCATGATCGCGCCTGGGCCGCCGGTGAGCGCGTCGGTGTGCCGCACCACCCGCCCCAGTGCCTGCAGGTCCAGCCCGCTGGCTTCGGCCAGCCGCATCGCCTCGCCGGCTGCGGCGAACGCGGTGAACGACAACATGTTGCGGGCCAGCTTCATCCGGGTTCCGGCGCCGGGAGGCCCGGCGTGGATCACCAGCGACGCCCAGCAGGTGAACACCGGCTTGATCCGCTCGTACACCCCCCGGTCGGCGCCGACCATGGTGGCCAGCTCGCCCTTGGCGGCGGCGCCCCCGCCACCGCTGACCGGTGCGTCGATCACCGCAATGCCCTGCGCCGCATGCCGGTCGGCCAGTTCGACGGCTGTGCTGTCGCTGATCGTCGAGTGAATCGCGATCACCGTGCCCGGCTTGGCGTTCGCGGCCAGCTCGGCGACCACCCGCCGAACCTGGTCGTCGTCGAGCACCGTGACGCTGATGACGTCGGCGGCCGCGACGTCGGCCACGCTGCCCGCCGCGGCGGCCCCGGCCTCGGTCAGCGGTGCCATCGCCCCGGGCCGCACGTCGAACACGGTGACCCCGCCGGGCCAGCCGGCCAGGCGCTTGGCCATCGGCGCGCCCATGTTTCCCAGGCCGATGTAGCCGAGTCTCATGTTGCTGCCGGTCATGATCGGATGATCTGCCCGCCATCGACATTGAAGATCTGCCCGGTGATCCACGATGCCTGGTCGGACAGCAGGAACAGGCACAGCCCGACCAGGTCGTCCGGGGTGCCCATCCGCGCCAACGGCAGCATCTTGACCATATCGGCGACGATCTGCTGGGGCGTGCTGGTCCGGTTGGCCTCGGTGTCGATCGGCCCCGGGGCGATCGCGTTGATCCGGATGTTCATCCAGCCCAGCTCGCGGGAGAGTTGCTGGGTCAGGCCGTTGATGCCGATCTTGGCCAGTCCGTAGAAGTTCGAGTAGATCCAGGCCGCCGTGGACGACTGGTTGATGATCGCACCGCCGCCGCGTTTCTGCATGTGCGGGTAGACCGCGCGGGTGCACAGCAGCGCACCGTTGAGGTTGACGTTCATGAAGTGCTGGTAGTAGTCCCACGGGACATTGAGCAGGGTGTCGAGTTTCATGCCGCCGAAGATCGCGGCGTTGTTCACCAGGTAGTCGATCCCGCCGAACTCGGACACCGCAGCGTCGGCCATCGCCCTGGTCGAATCGGGTTCGGAGATGTCGACCGGAACCGCGAGCGCGGCACCACCGTCGGCGACGATCTGTTTGGCCACGCCGTCGGCGGCTTCGGCTTTGATGTCGGCGACCACCACTGCGGCGCCGTCTCTGGCCAGCGCTTCCGCATACGCCTGCCCGATGCCGCCCCCGGAGCCGGTGACGATTGCCACCTTGCCGTCGAACTGACCCATCGTTTCTCTTTCTGTCGAGTGTTGGATTGGTGCACGCTTTCTGGCCGCCTCGCGTGTCATAACCCCACACTCGGCGCGGCTCGAAGCTTCAGACCGCGGTCGCAATGACTTTGGTCTCCAGGTACTCCTCGAACCCGGCGACCCCCATCTCCCGGCCGTTGCCGGACTGTTTGTATCCGCCGAACGGGACGTCGGCGGAGTACCAGACGCCGCCGTTGACGTTGACGGTGCCCACCCGGAGTCGGGCGGCCACCGCCTCGGCACGCTGCGGATCGCCACCGAACACCGTGCCGGACAGTCCGTAGGGCGAGTCGTTGGCGATCCGCACCGCGTCGTCGTCGCCGTCGTGGGCGATCACGGTCAGCACCGGCCCGAAGACCTCCTCACGGGCTACCCGAGCGTCGTTGGACAGTCCGGCGATCACGGTGGGTTCGATGAAAAAGCCGGTGTCCCGGCCGGCGGGCCGACCGCCGCCGCAGGCGAACGTCCCGCCCTCGGCGACGGCGAGGTCCAGGTAGTCCAGCACCCGATCGCGCTGGCGGGCCGAGATCAGCGGACCGCAGACGGTGCGCGGATCGGAGGGGTCGCCGGCTTTGATCGACGACATGGTGGCGGCCGTCGCCGCGACCGCCTCGTCGTAGGCGGACCGCGGCACAACGAGCCGGGTGGTGATCGCGCACCCCTGGCCGGCGTGCACGCACGCGGTGAAGGCGGCCACCGAGCAGGCGCCGGACAGGTTGGCGTCGTCGAGCACCAGGAACGCCGACTTGCCGCCCAACTCCAGGAACACCTTCTTGACGGTGCCGGCGGCGCCGGCCATCACGCTGCGGCCGGTGGCGGTCGAGCCGGTGAACGAAACCATGTCCACCCGTGGGTCTTCGGCCAGCCATGCGCCCAGTCGGTGGTCGGTCGAGGTGACGATGTTGACCACGCCCGGCGGGATGTCGGTGTGTTCGGCGATGACCTGGCCCACCGCGGCGGCGCACCACGGCGTGTCGGGAGCGGGCTTGAGCACGACGGTGTTGCCCGCCGCCAGCGCGGGACCCAGCTTGGCCAGGTTGATCTGGTGCGGAAAGTTCCACGGGGTGATCGCGGCTACCACGCCGACCGCCTCCCGGACGATGGTTCGCCGGGTGGCGATTCCCAGCGGGGCGGCTGAGCCCAGATCCCGTGTCCACCGGTAGGACTCGGCGGTGTCGGCGGCGAAACCGAGGTCGTCGATCGGCGTTTCCAGTTGGCCGCCGGCGGTGAGCATCCGCGGCGCGCCCGCCTCGGAGATGGTCAGCTCCCGTAGCTCCTCCACATGGCCGCGCAACGCATCACGCAGTTGGCGGACGCAGCGCACCCGCAGTGCGGTGTCGCGCGACCAGTCGGTGTCGTCGAAGGCGCGGCGAGCCGCATCGATCGCCCGGTCCAGGTCGGCGGCGTCGGCGTCGGCCGCGGTCCCGAGCATCTCCTCGGTCGCCGGGTTGATCGTCGGGAAGGTGCCGGCGCCGCCGGGCACCAGCTTCCCGTCGATGAGCAGGCTGCTCGTGCTGTCCGCCAGCAGCGCCATCCGTCACTCCATCCCGAACCGGCAGTGGACACCTGTCCGATGAATTGCATCGAACCATAACCGGAATAGTGGCGCGCGTGCAAGAGCATTCCTCCAGAAGAGACCAGATAACCTCAGTCACAACATCGTTTGCTCAACGCCCTTGCCCGCCACGGAGTCTGTCGTTAGCCTGGACAAGTGTCCAATAACGCGGTGGCGACGGAACGCGATCCGCACCAGCCGGCAACGCCGCGGAATCGTCGTCAGGAGGAAACGTTCCGCAGGGTGCTGGCCGCCGGCGTCGAACTGCTGCGGGAGAGGTCGTATGCGGACCTGACCGTGCGCGCCGTCGCAGCCCGCGCGCAGGTCGCTCCGGCGACCGCGTACACCTACTTCTCGTCGAAGAACCACCTGATCGCCGAGGTCTACCTCGATCTGGTGCGCCAGGTGCCGTATTTCACCGACGTCAACGAACCGCAGCCGACCCGGGTGAACAAGACGTTGCGCCACCTGGCACTGGTGGTTGCCGATGAACCGGAAGTCGCGGCGGCCTGCACGACGGCACTGCTCGGCGGCGGTGCCGACCCGGCGGTGCGCGCGGTCCGCGACCGGATCGGCGCGGAGATCCACCGCCGGATCACCTCGGCGATCGGCCCCGGCGCCGATCCGGCCACGGTGTCGGCACTGGAGATGACGTTCTTCGGCGCGCTGGTCAACGCGGGCAGCGGCGCACTGAGCTACCCGCAGATCACCGACCGGTTGGCCCACGCGGTCGGCCTGATCCTGCAGCCGGGAGAGAGCCGATGAATGTGCAGACCGCCCCGCCGGTGCTCAACCCCTACGACTACCACTTCCACGAGGACCCCTACCCGTGCTATCGGCGGCTACGTGACGACGCTCCGCTGTATCACAATGCGGAGCTGGGTTTTTGGGCGCTGTCGCGCCACCAAGACGTGATGTGGGGCTTCCGTAGCAGCTTCGCGCTGTCCAACCGTCACGGGGTGTCACTGGATCCGATATCGCGTACGGAGCACGCCCACAAGGTGATGTCGTTCCTGGCGATGGACGACCCGGGGCACCTGCGTCTGCGCGCCCTGGTGTCGAAGGGATTCACCCCGCGGCGCACCCGGGAACTGGAACCGCGGGTGTTGGAGATGGCCCGGGCCCACTTCGACGACGCGCTGGCCGCAGCCCGGGACGGCGCCTTCGACTTCGTCGCCGAGTTCGCTGGAAAGCTGCCGATGGACGTCATCTCCGAATTGATGGGGGTGCCCGAATCGGACCGGGCTCGGATCCGGGCACTCGCCGACGCGGTGGTGCACCGCGAGGACGGTGTGACCGACGTGCCGCAGTCGGCGATGCAAGCCTCGGCGGACCTGATGCTCTACTACGTCGACCTGATCAAGACCTACCAGAAGAACCCGGCCGACAACCTGACCTCGGCACTACTGGCGGCAGAGATCGACGGCGACAGGCTCGGCGACGAAGAGATCCTGGCGTTCCTGTTCCTGATGGTGATCGCCGGCAACGAGACAACCACCAAACTGTTGGCGAACGCGTTGTATTGGGCGGCTCGCAATCCCGACCAGCTGGCCGGCGTCTACGCCGATCCGGCCCGCGTGCCGCTGTGGGTGGAGGAGACGCTGCGCTACGACACCTCCAGCCAGATCCTGGCGCGCTGCGTCGCCGAGGAGATCACCCTGCACGGCATCACCGTGCCGGCCGGTGACGTGCTGTTGCTGCTGCCCGGCTCGGCCAACCGCGATGAACGGGTGTTTCCCGACGCCGACGACTACCGCATCGGCCGCGACATCGGCGCCAAGCTGGCCAGCTTCGGCAGCGGCGCGCACTTCTGCCTGGGCGCGCACCTGGCCCGGATGGAGGCGCAGGTGGCCCTGACCGAGCTGATCACCCGCACCCGCGGCTACCAGGTGGACGAAGCCAACGCGGTCCGCGTGCACTCCAGCAACGTCCGCGGGTTCGCCACCCTGCCGATCACGGTGCAGGCCAGGTAATGCCACGCTTCGAACCGCATCCAGACCGCCGCCCGGCGATCGTCGCCGGCGCCTCATCCGGCATCGGAGCGGCCACCGCCGAACTGTTGGCCGCGAACGGCTTTCCGGTGGCGCTGGGCGCGCGGCGAGCCGGAAAGCTCGACGAGATCGTCGACAGGATCCGCGCCGGCGGCGGCGAGGCGGTCGCGTTCCCGCTCGACGTGACCGATTCGGAGTCGGTGCAATCGTTTGTCGCGCAGTCTTTCGAGTCGCTGGGCGAGATCGACCTGCTGGTATCCGGCGCCGGCGACATGGTTCCCGGCCGAGTGCACGAGATGTCCACCGAGTCGTTCGCCGACCAGGTGCAGGTCCACCTGATCGGCGCCAACCGGTTGGCCACCGCGGTGCTTCCCGGCATGGTGGCCCGCCGGCGTGGCGACGTCATCTTCATCGGCTCGGATACCGGTCTGGTGCAACGGCCGCACATGGGCGCCTACGGCGCAGCCAAGGCCGGTCTGATCGCGATGGTCCGCAACCTGCAGATGGAGTTGGAGGGCACCGGGGTTCGCGCCTCGATCGTCCACCCGGGTCCGACGCTGACCGGCATGGGCTGGCAGCTGTCAGCCGAGCAGGTTGGCCCGATGCTCGAAGACTGGGCGAAATGGGGCCAGGCCCGGCACAGCTACTTCCTGCGTCCGGCCGACATCGCCAGAGCCGTCGCTTTCGTGGCTCAGACCCCGCGCGGGTCGCACGTCGTGACCATGGAAGTCCAGCCGGAAGCACCACTGGCCGATGCCGCGGAAAACCGACACGGGCTGAAACTCGGCGACGAGGGGATGCCGACATGACCACCCGCCGAACCGATTCCGTCCCACGGGTTTCCGGCGGAACCGGCGAGCACGGCCACCTCGAGGAGTTCCGCTCCGACCCGATCGCCCTGATGCAACGGGTCCGCCGCGAATGCGGCGACGTCGGCGCCTTCGACCTCGCCGGACGCAAAGTGGTGCTGCTGTCCGGGGCGGAAGCCAACGAGTTCTTCTTCCGGGCGACCGACGACGAACTGGACCAGGCCGGTGCGTATCCGTTCATGACCCCGATCTTCGGCAAGGGTGTGGTCTTCGACGCCAGCCCGGAGCGTCGTGCCGAGATGCTGCACAACTCCGCGCTGCGCGGTGAACACATGAAGAGCCACGCCAAGACCATCGAACGCGAAGTGCGGCAGATGATCGCGGATTGGGGCGACAGCGGCGAGATCGACCTGCTGGACTTCTTCGCCGAGCTGACCATCTACACCTCCACCGCCTGCCTGATCGGCCGCAAGTTCCGCGAACAGCTCGACGGTCGCTTCGCCGAGCTGTACTACGATCTCGAACGCGGCACCGACCCGATGTGTTACGTGGATCCGTACCTGCCGATCGAGAGCTTCCGGCGCCGCGACGAAGCACGAGTCAAGCTGGTCGACCTGGTGCACGACATCATGAACGACCGGATCGCCAATCCGCCCGAGGACAAGCGTTTCCGGGACATGATCGACGTCTTGGTGACCGTCAAGGACGACCACGGCAGCCTTCGCTTCACCGCCGACGAGGTCACCGGCATGATCATCTCGATCATGTTCGCCGGGCACCACACCAGCTCCGGAACCACCGCGTGGACGCTGATCGAGCTGCTGCGCCATCCACGGATCCGCGCCGAGGTCGTCGGTGAGCTGGACGCGCTCTACGCCGACGGCCAACCGGTCAGCTTTCACGCACTGCGTCAGATTCCACGCCTGGAGAACGTGCTCAAGGAGACGTTGCGGCTGCATCCGCCGCTGATTGTGCTGATGCGGGTGGCCAAGGGCGACTTCGAAGTCGGCGGCTACCCGATCCACGAAGGCGACCTGGTGGCGGCCTCACCGGCCGTCTCGAACCGGATTCTCGAATCGTTCCCCGACCCGAACGAGTTCGTGCCGCAGCGCTACGAACCGCCGCGGGAGGAGGACATCGCCCACCGGTGGAACTGGCTTCCGTTCGGCGCCGGTCGGCATCGCTGCCTGGGCGCGGCGTTCGCCACCATGCAGATCAAGGCGATCTTCTCGGTGCTGCTGCGCGAGTACTCCTTCGAGATGCTGCAGCCGCCGGAGACATACCGCAACGACCACTCCAAGATGGTGGTGCAGCTGGCCAAGCCGGCCAGGGTGCGCTACCACCGCCGCAGTAACCAGCCGCAATAGCCGGGAGACACTCCGAATGGGCGACTACATAGTCGAAGCCGACCTGGGCCTGTGCCAGGGACACGCGTTCTGCGAACTGGAGGCACCCGACTACTTCCGGGTGCCCAAGCGCGGTCAGGTGGAGATTCTCGACAGCGAACCTCCCGACGAAGCCCGGCCGGAGATCGAACGGGCCGTGGCGGCGTGCCCCACCCGGGCACTGTCCATCAGAGCGAAGAGGGACTGAACATGCCCGCATATCCGCGCGCCGAACTCGAAGACGTCGTCGACCGCTGGCTGGCGGCCAACCGGGCGGCGGAGCGGGCCGGCGACTGGCGGATCCTGGCCGACTTCTACACCGACGACGCCACCTACGGCTGGAACATCGGACCCAAGGAGGACGTGATGTGCGTCGGGATCGACGAGATCCGCGACATCGCCCTCGGTCAGGAGATGGCGGGGCTCGAAGGCTGGCGCTACCCCTATCAGAAGGTGCTCATCGACGACCGGCAAGGTGAGATCGTCGGATTCTGGAAGCAGATAGCGGCTGCCACCGGCAGCGACGGCGGAACCCGCGAGGTGTACGGCATCGGCGGCAGCTGGTTCCGGTATGCCGGCGACGGCAAGTTCAGCTGGCAGCGCGACTTCTTCGACTTCGGTCACGTCTCGGCGCTCTACCTGGACCTGATCAAGGCGGGCACGCTGTCGGAAGGGATGCGCAAACGCATCGAGCGGGGGCTGTCCGGGCAGCGGGCGCCCGGCTACTACCCCCTCGGCTGTGCCCCTGCATCGCTGTGGGGGTAGCGGTGGCGGCGGTCACGCTGCGGGGCATAATCGCCTAAGTTCACCCACCCGATCCCCCGGTGCAGTCGATGGGGCAGACGCGGAGCAGGAGAAACACATGAAAACCAAGGGCGCGCTGCTGTGGGAGTTCAACAAGCCGTGGTCGGTCGAGGAGATCGAGATCGGCGAACCGCAGAAGCACGAAGTCAAGATCCAGATGGAAGCGGCGGGCATGTGCCACTCCGACTACCACCTGATGACCGGCAGTATCCCGATGGCCGGCTTCCCGGTGCTGGGCGGGCACGAGGGCGCCGGCATCGTCACCGAGGTCGGCCCCGGAGTGGAGGACCTGGCGCCCGGTGACCATGTGGTGCTGTCATTCATCCCGTCCTGCGGCAAGTGCCCGTCGTGTCAGGCCGGGATGCGCAACCTCTGCGACCTGGGTGCCGGGCTGCTCAGCGGCACCGCGGTCAGCGACGGCACCTTCCGGATCCACGCCAAGGGTCAGCCCGTCTACCCGATGACGCTGCTCGGCACGTTCTCGCCCTGGATGGTGGTGCATGAGACGTCGGTGGTGAAGATCGACCCGTCGGTGCCGTTCGAGGTGGCCTGCCTGGTCGGCTGCGGCGTCACCACCGGCTACGGCTCGGCGGTGCGCACCGCCAACATCCGGCCCGGCGAAGACGTCGCCATCGTGGGCGCCGGTGGGCTCGGCATGGCCGCGGTGCAGGGCGCCGTTGCCGCCGGAGCCCGCCGCATCTTCGTGGTCGAACCGGTCGAATGGAAGCGCGACTACGCGCTGAAGTTCGGCGCCACCCACGCCTACCCGGACATCAACGCCGCACTCGGCGGCATCATGGAGGCCACCGCCGGCCTGATGGCCAAGAAGGTGATCATCACCGTCGGTGAGGTCCAGGGCGCCGACATCGAGAACTACCTGATCCTGACCAGCAAGGGCGGCACCTGCGTGCTGACGGCGATGGCCAACATGATGGACAACCAGGTGACCCTGAACATGGCCATGCTGACCCTGCTGCAGAAGAACCTGCAGGGCACCATCTTCGGCGGTGGCAACCCGCAGTACGACATCCCGCAGCTGCTGTCGATGTACCAGGCCGGCAAGCTGAACCTCGACGACATGATCACCCGCCAGTACCAGCTGGAGCAGGTCAACGAGGGCTACCAGGACATGATGGACGGCAAGAACATTCGCGGCATCATCCGCTACACCGACGCTGACCGATAGGCGCATGTGGCACGCACCCACCCCATCGGTACCGCGGGCCCGCAAAACATGGCCGCGGGCCGTCGGCGCCGTCGCACTGGTTGTGATCGCCGCGTGCGGAGCGCTGGTGTTGACGACTCCGGCGAAGCGCGGATCGCTGGTTTCGCGGTCGAACTGGTCGCTGTCCACGGCGCTGCCGCCGCGCTCCGACTTCCCCGCTGACTGGGACTACTCGGTATCCGGGCTCGTCGGCTGGGCGTTCCCGCCGAGCCGCTCCCCGCAGGGTGCCGCCGCAACCGCGGGCCACGCCGCGCGCTACACGCCGGAAGCCTGCGGGGATGTGCCGACGATCCTGACCGGGCCGGGCAGATACGTCGCCCATGTGCGCGCCGACCACGACCCCGACCCGTGGTGGATCGCCAAAGCCGTGCCGCCTGATGCGGCGGCGACCGGCGAGACCGACGAACACGGGCCCACCGCCAGCTTCGTGATCTGGGCGGTCGACGACGGCCCGGCGCTGATCACCGATTACCTGCGCTGGCTGCGGCGCTGCCGCTCCTATCAGGTGGCGGCGGAGGATCCCTTCACCCACGAAACACACGAGCGTGCGGTCAGCACCGTCATCGACAAGACGTCGGACGGCCACGCCGACGCCGCCGTCGCGGTCACCCGGTGGTTCGTCACGACCGGCGACGGTCACGCTCCGTCGTCGACGTACCGGGTCAGCTACTACGCGGTGCGCGGGCTGCTGCTGGAGTGCTCGACCAACGTGGACGGCTCAGGTGCCGAGATGGTGGGAAAACTGGCCGGCCAGACGGTGCAGCGGATAGGTGCGCTGTGACCGGACGACTGGTTCATCCGGCGGCCCCGGCTTCGCCTCGCCGCGGGCGAGCCTTGCTGGAACGCCTGCGGTCGTGGGCGATCGCGTTTCTGTTGTGCGCCACCGCATCCGCCGCTGTGGTGACCGCGGCCCCCACTGTGCTCGATGGTCGCGGAGCTGAGCCGCCCGCACCCGATCCGGTCGCGCCCGGGCTGGCGGCACTCGATGACGACGAGTTGGCCGACCTGCTGCCCAAACGCGGCAATTTTCCGCCCGGCTGGGCGGTCAGGGACGTCCAGCAAGCTGCCGAGTATTTCGGGTACTCGACCACCCAGCCGTCCGGCGCCGGCCCGGATTTCACGCCGCCCGAATGCTTCGCGGTGCTCGCCGGGGCGTTGACCGGAGACATCGCAGCGGTCGAGATCTCCGGGCACGACCCGGCGGATCCGGCGGTCTTCTCCGACCGTCGGGATGTCCGCCTGCGGATTGGCCGCGAGTACAACCCGGCCGGGTTCGACGACGTGATCGCGCTGGTGTCACGATGCCCGCGCTTCGACTCGAGTCCGGTGGCACGCCCGCAATTCGGTTACACGGTGCGCATTCTCGAGGACTCGCGGCCGAGCGAGGGCCCGCAGCGCTTCCGTTACGCCGTCACGACCCAGATCGGCGTGCCCGGCAGGGCCACGCAGTCCACCGATTACTTCTCCTATGCGCGCATGTCCGGGCTGATCCTCAGCGGTTCGGGCAGCGACGGCCATCAGCGGGACTTCGACGCCTCTTTCGATGAGGCGCTGGACCGAATCCGCACCGCGCACGCCTGACAGCACGGGGCGTCCATATGCTTGGTCGTTATGGCCACTGTGTTCACCAAGATCATCAACCGGGAACTGCCGGGCCGGTTCGTCTACGAGGACGACGAGGTCGTCGCGTTTCTGACCATCGAGCCGATGACTCAGGGGCACACGCTGGTGGTGCCGCGCGCCGAGATCGACCAATGGCAGGACATCAACAACGCGGCGCTCAACAAGGTGATGACCGTCGCGCAGCGGATCGGCCGGGCGGTCTGCCGGGCGTTCGACGCCGAGCGGGCCGGTCTGATCATTGCCGGGCTCGAGGTCCCGCATCTGCACGTCCACGTCTTTCCGACCCGCAGCCTGCGCGATTTCGGCTTCGCGAACGTGGAGCGCAACCCGTTCGCGGAATCTCTGGACGAGGCACAGGCGAAGATCATCGCGGCGCTAGCCGAGCTGGACTGAGGTCCGGCTGATCTCGCCGGACGCATCGACGATCCGCGGCACGGCGACCCGGAACCGACAACCCTTGTCCGGCGCGGTGTCCAGCGTGACGGTGCCGCCGTGAGCGCGGGCCAGCGAGTCGACGATCGGCAGGCCCAGCCCGGTGCCGCCGCTGACCCGCGCCCGCGAGGCGTCGGTGCGGTAGAAACGCTCGAACACCCGCTGGGCATCCTGTTCGCTCATCCCGTGGCCCCCGTCGACCACCTCCAGCACGGCGTCGTCGCCGGCTGTTCCGACCCGCACCGTCACCGCCGCGCTTTCCGGGGTGTGCTGCAGCGCGTTGGCCACCAGGTTGCTCAGTACCTGGCGCAGCCGCGCCTCGTCGCCGAACACCTCCGGGGTCCCCGGGCCGTCGAAGACCTCCAGCGTGACCGTCCGATCGGGGGCGATCGCCTTCGCGTCGTGCACGGCGTCGGTGGCCAGCGTCAGAAAGTCGACCCGGTTCCGTTCCAGTGGTCGTTGCGCGTCCATCCGCGCCAGCAGCAGCAGATCCTCGACCAGCAGACCCATCCGCCGCGATTCGCTCTCGATCCGCGACATCAGCAACTCGATGTCGCTGGCAGCACCCTGCCGGTACAGCTCGGCGAAACCGCGGATGGTGGTCAGCGGGGTCCGTAGTTCGTGGCTGGCCTGGGCGACGAACCGCCGCATCCGGGCCTCCGACTCACGCGCGTCTGCCGCCGACATCTGCGAGGCGGCGACCGCGCGCTGGATCTGTGCCAGCATGCCATTGAGCGCCAGTGACAACCGGCCGACCTCGGTGCGCGAATCCCGTTCCGGGATACGACGATCGAGCTGACCGGCAGCGATCGCCGCCGCGGTCCGTTCGACCTCGGCCAGCGGCAACAGACTGCCGTGCACCATCAGGTAGGCGGCGATACCGAGCACCACCAGCACCACCGCGCCGATGCCCAGCCTCGACAGGTTGACATGCCGGATCGTGGCGTCGATGTCGGAGAGATCCCTGGCGACGGTGGTCAGCCCGCCGTTGGCTCCCCGCACCGACACGGCGCGCCACTTCACATTCGACCCGTCAACCGAGCCGACCGTCGTCGGCTCCGGACCCACATCGTTGTCGGGGGGCAGCTTGGGTTCGGCGTGCCGATCGTTGACGGTCGTCGAGACCCGTCCGTCCGGCGCGACGTTGCGCACGTAGAAGTTCGACGGCGGCATCCCCGGGTTCGGTGTTTTGTGCGCCTCCGGCAGCACCCGCAGCGGTTCCTGCGCCCAGCCGTGGGATGCGTTGACCAGGTTCAGGTCCACCCGGTTGAGCAGACTCTGCCGCATGATCGAGGTGACCGCGTAGCCTTGGGCGGCCAAGCCGCAGAGCACCAGGACCAGGGTTGCCGCCACCAGGCTCACCTTCAGCGGCAGCGTCACCCGCGGGCGTCGGGGCATCGGCGTTCCGCCCCTACCCCACGCCGCGCGGCTGCGGTCTCATCGCGGCTCCCGCAGCACGTAGCCCACCCCGCGCAGCGTGTGCAGCAGCCGGCGCTCGCCGGTGTCGATCTTGCGGCGCAGGTATGACACATACGATTCGACGACGTTGACGTCGCCGCCGAAGTCGTAGCGCCACACATGGTCGAGGATCTTCGGTTTGCTCAGCACCGTGCCGGCGTTGATCACGAAGTAGCGCAGCAGGGTGAACTCGGTCGGCGACAGCGACACCGGCTGACCGGCCTTCCACACTTCATGGGTGTCCTCGTCGAGTTCGATGTCGGCGAAGGTCAGCCGGGCGCTGCGCGGCTGGTCGTTGCCTTTGCCGGCCCGCCGGAGGATCACCCGCAGCCGGGCCACCACCTCCTCCAGACTGAACGGCTTGGTCACGTAGTCGTCGCCGCCGAGCGTCAACCCGGCGATCTTGTCCTGCAGCGAGTCGCGAGCGGTCAGGAACAGCGCGGGAGCGTCGACGCCGTCGGCGCGCAACCGGCGCAGCACCCCGAAGCCGTCCATCCCCGGCATCATCACGTCGAGGATCACCACGTCCGGCCGCACCTCACGGGCCCGGTCCAGCGCCGCCGGCCCGCTGGACGCCGTGTACACCTCGAACCCCTGAAACTTGAGGCTGACCGATAACAGCTCGACGATGTTGGCCTCGTCGTCGACGACGAGGACGCGCGCTTCGGGTTTGCCGTCCAGTGCGACTGCTGCTGTCATAGGTTCTATTGCCTCTTAGTTCGTTGCCTACTACCTGGATACTAGCTGTACGTTTGTTGTGAATGCACGACCTGCGGGCGGTCTCAAACAGCCACTGCCGCGCCGGGCCACCCATACACTGAGGTCATGGACCTGGCTAAACACCTGACCGCCGCGGCCACCGCGCCGGCCCGCTTCGGTATCGCCGTCGCCGACGGCGCTCTCGGCGCCGCCAGTGCCGCGCTCGGTCTGGCGAAGCGCAGTCTCGGCGACACCGGCGGTTCGGGGTATTCGGCCAATTCGATGGCGCAGATGCTGGGCCTGGACGAGGTGATCAACCGCGCCAACCGGCTGGCCAAGCTGATGGATGACGATGCCCCGCTGGGGCGGGCCCTGGCGCCGGACGGTCCCGCCGACCGGCTGCTCCGGCCCGGTGGCCTTGTCGATCAGCTGGCCGGGCCCGGCGGGGTGATCGACCGGGTGACTCAGGACGGCGGCGCACTGCAGCGGGCACTGGCACCCGACGGGCTGGTGGACCGGGTACTCGCCAGGGGCGGGCTGGCCGACCGGATCCTGGCCGAGGGCGGGGCGGCCGACCGGATGCTCGCCGAGGGCGGGGTGGTCGACAAGCTGCTTGCCGAGGGCGGGCTAGTGGACAAGCTCACCGCCCGGGACGGGCCGCTCGAACAGCTCACCGACCTCGCCGACACCCTGGGTCGGCTGGCGCCGGGCATGGAAGCGCTGCAGCCGGCGATCGACACCCTGCAGGACGCGGTCATCGCGCTCACCGCGGTGGTCAACCCGCTGAGCAACATCGCCGAGCGCATCCCGATGCCGCGCTGGGCGAACCGCCGCTCCTCGCCGCGAACCATTCAGTCCCAGCGGGTGGTGGACGCCGAGTACCCGGACCACGACCACTGAGCTCTTCTCCCCCCCGCCGAGCGTGAACCTACATTCACGTTCGACAGGCGAGCAGGCCGAGCATCGGTTGGAT
Source organism: Mycobacterium sp. (assembly GCA_035721065.1). Lineage (GTDB taxonomy): Bacteria > Actinomycetota > Actinomycetes > Mycobacteriales > Mycobacteriaceae > Mycobacterium. Next base: position 44,346 of record DASTNJ010000062.1, on the reverse strand, counting down.
GATCACGCGGCGGAGGCGTCAGTAGGACCGGCCGTCGGCGTACCGTTTTCGCCGGTAGTAGCGACCACTACCGCGATTCCTCGCCTTGTACGTCGGTAGTTGGCTGTCGCAGTTGGGACAGATGAGCCGCAGATTCTCCCGACGATCATTGCTTGCGTCGCCATTGACGTGGTCGATGATCAGTACCAGGGGCCTACCGTTCCACTTGTCTTGGATGCCGCAGATCGCACAGCAACGGCACTGCTGTTCATCGAGGTAATCCCGGACGTAGTTTCCTTGGTACGACGTGCGGCCACAAACTCCGGTGTCGAGCCAGGCCTCCAAGAGCAAGCGTCGGCGGTGCGCCTGTTGGCATGCATTGGTGCAGAACACCTTTGGTCGACGGCCCTCGAAATCGGCCCCGCACCCGCGACAGGTCATTGACATGAGACGACGCTATCCCGCTGTGCCGACAGGAATGGAGCCGCGTGAGAGAATCGAACTCTCGACATTCGCCTTACAAGGGCGATGCTCTACCAACTGAGCTAACGCGGCCGGAGCCTGCTCCATGAGCCACGGCGATTCTACGACGGGGTGATGCAGTCGGAGTTGCGCCCACCCTGACCGGCGGAACAACCCTGGATCATGTTTGACGTTTCGGTTCCGGCCGACGGCTGGCCGTGCATCAGGTCTCAATCAGTCGTAGCCTGCGGGTAGCACCGCATACGACTGTCCGCACGGCGGTTCGGCCAGCTCAGCCGCAGAGCCGCGACGATCGTGCTGTCGGGTGGGCGCGCGTCCACGGGGCACCCACGCCGAAGCCGCTCCCCGAGGAGGTCTGAATGGAACCGAAGCCGATCCTGCAAACCAAACCTCACCTGACGGTCACCTGGAACGACAGGGAGACCCTCGCGGTCGGCTATCTGGCGGTGCACGACCTCGTCGGCGGGATCGCGACCGGCGGCTGCCGCATGCGCCGGGGCTGCACTCTGCGTGAGGTCGAGGATCTCGCGTATGCGATGTCCACTAAATCCGCAGCGTTCCACCTACCAGTAGGCGGGGCCAAAGGCGGCATCGACTTCGATCCCAAGGACCAACGCAGCGACGGGGTGTTACTGCGTTATCTGCAGGCGATGAGCCCGTTTCTGGAGCGCACCTGGGTCACTGCGGAGGACCTGGGCGTGTCCCAGCACGTGCTTGACGCGACGTTCGCGCAGGCCGGGATGGGCCCCACCTCCTACCACGCCCAGATATCGCGATCCTCGGATCCCGACGACGCTCTTCGCCGAGTGGCCTCGGCGATGGCGGAGTCCACCCCAGACGGGCTGGTGTGTGATCTCATCGGCGGCTACGGCGTGGCCCAGGCGACCGCTGCCACCCTGCGGGAGTTCGGCGATACCGTCGAAAACGCGACGATGGCCGTCCAGGGCTTCGGCACCATCGGCGGCGCGACGGCACTCTACGCGCACCAGATCGGCATCACCGTGGTCGCCGTCGCCGACGCGCTCGGCACCGTCTATGACCGCCGCGGTCTCGACATCCCCACCCTGTTCGCGTCCCGCAACGAGTGGGGCGAGTTCGACCGCGCCGCACTGGCACCGGGCGCCGAGGAACTGCCGCGCGACGCGGTCCTGGGGATCCCGGTCGATGTGCTCGTGCCGGCGGCCGTCTCCTACGCGCTCACGATGTACAACCAGGCCGAGGTCATGGCCCGCATTGTCGTCGAGGGCGCCAACGCCGCCGTCACGCACGAGGCCGAGCTGGAGCTGGCCGTACGGGACATCCCCGTCATCCCCGATTTCATCGCGAACGCCGGCGCCGTCGCGTGGGCCTGGTGGGTGCTTCTCGATGAGGACGACGACGTCTTCGGCCGCCTCGAGCGGGAGATATCGTCCCTGGTCAACCGGATCCTGTCCCCGTGGATGCTCGACGGCACAATGCCGCGCCAGACCGCGCTGGGGCTGGCCATGCGCAACTGACCGCCGCCGTTCTACCGGGCCAGATCCCACTGCCCGAAATCGGCAGCGAGCACGTCGTCGACGTCCAGGTGCACACCGTCTAGGACGACACCCGGGTGGGATGCGTCGACGACCACCGACTGCAACAGCACCGCGGCGGGCTCACGCTGACCGGCGGACCAGCCCACCGTCTGCCACGCCCACCGGTGCCCGGCGGTGGTCGAGTGCCCGATCACGTCGTCGGCGATCGCCCACGCGCACACCCGGTTATGCCCGTAGACACCGGTGCGGCCGACACCCAGCACCGAGTTGATTCCCCGAAGCCACTCGACGGCAGTGCTTTTCCAGGTGTCGTGGTCGATGTCCTCGTCGACGCTGAAGAAGATCGGCGCGGAATCCGGCCCTCCCGCCGCGCCGTGCAACCGCAGCGCCGTCTCGGCGTCCGCCGCGCCGCCGTCGTAGCCGCGGGTGTAGTCCGACGGGGTGGGCCAGCCGGGCTTGCCGTACTGATAACAGCTGACGATGTGCAATCCCGCCGCGCGCAACGCATCGCAGTACTGACGGGTGATGGGCTTGAAGTCGAAGTTCGCACCCGGCCGCGATTCGGCCACATAGACCAGTGCGCCGTCGAAGCCGGCCGATTTGATCTGCTCCGGCGGCACCAGCCGGTCGGCGAAATCGACCAACCTCAGGTTGGCGGCCGACGCATTCTGCGCGGCAAGCGTCGCGGTCAGCGTGCCCAGCCCCAGCAGCGCCGGCACGCCCACCGCATGTTTGACGAAGTCGCGTCTTGAAAACACCGTCGACATCGTATCGGCAACCGGACAGCTTGAACCGCGTTCAACAGCCCTCGGCCCGCTGCTGACACAATGCAGGCATGGTCGAGCAGAGCCTCTGGATGCAGAAAGTCGCAGCCGATCCCGGGCATTCGCAGTGGTACATCGAACGCTTCCGGTCCATGGCGCAAGCCGGTGACGACCTGGCCGGCGAGGCTCGGTTCATCGACGCGATGGCGTCTCGCGGCGCCCGCATCCTCGACGCCGGCTGCGGGCCCGGCAGGCTGGGCGGATACCTGGCCGAGGCGGGACATCAGGTGGTCGGCGTGGACGTCGACCCCGAGCTCATCGAGGCGGCCGAACACGATCATCCCGGACCGCTCTGGCTGGTCGGCGACCTGGCCGAACTCGACCTGCCCGCGCGCGGCATCGCCGAGCCGTTCGAGATCATCCTGTCAGCGGGCAACGTGATGGGATTCCTCGCGCCCAGCACCCGGGCGCTGGTGCTGGAGCGGCTGCGCGCTCATCTGGCCGATGACGGCCGGGCGGTGATCGGCTTCGGCAACGGCTTCGGCTACGAGTTCAGCCAATTCTTCGACGACGCGGCCGCGGCGGGATTCACCCTGGACCTGCTGCTGTCCACCTGGGACCTGCGCCCCTTCGCCGACGACTCAGACTTCCTGATCGCGGTGCTGCGCTCGGCGTAGCAGGCCACCACGAAAGCAAGACGCCTTGACATACGCGGCTGACGCAAGGACGCTTGACAGTGTGGAGGTGCGGCGCAGTGCTTACCGGCACGGTGTCGCCCTGGATGACATCGACCACGCTTTTCGGAATGCGCTTCGTCTTATCGAATACGAATACGACGGCGAGGAACGATTACTGGTCATTGGCCCCGCCAGGGACGGTTCAGTGCTTGAGTTGGTGGCACTGCCCGCGGCCGACCCCGACCGCATCATCCACGCCAACAACTTGAGACCGAAGTTCTACGACTACCTGAGGTGAGGTGGACATCATGCCTGTTATTCATGACCGCAGCGGCTTGGACGAGCTGGATCCCGCGACGCACCCGGCACGCGATGCTGCGGCGTTTCGTCGCATCGTCGCGGCGGTGACCGGTGTTCACGACGCCGAATCGGAGTTGATCGAGGCGGTCCGCGCGGCACGCCGCAGCGGCGATTCGTGGACCGCGATCGCGGTCGCGCTCGGAACCACCCGGCAGGCGGCTCAACAGCGGTTCGGGAAACTCACCAGCTAGATGACCGCGCCGATTGCCCCGACACCACCAACACTGACAGCGTGGGGGAAGCGGCCTGACATGGTCGTGCACAACCCGGACCCGATCAACGCCGAACCGCCGGCCTCGGCGCTCGCCGAACATGAGCTCACCCCGTCGGACGCCTTCTACTGCCGCAACCACGGTGCCATCCCCGACATCGCCGGCGAGCAATGGCGACTGGAGATCGGTGGCATGGTCGCCAACCCGCTGACCCTCGACTACGAGCGACTGACCACCGAATTCACCGCCCACCGAGTGGCTTCCACCCTGGCCTGCGCCGGGAACCGCCGAGCGGAAATGCTGCGCATCCGCCCGATCCCCGGCAAGGAACCATGGGAACGGGCCGCGATCTCCACTGCCGTCTGGCGCGGTGCCCGGCTGTCGGATGTCTTGCGGGCGGCCGGTGTTGACCCAGAAGACGCCCTGCATGTGGCTTTCACCGCACCCGACGTCGCCTACGAGACGTCACCGGCGGAAAGCTACGGCTCGTCGATCCCGTTGGCCAAGGCCATGTCCGACGAGGTGCTGCTGGCGTGGGAGATGAACGGCACGCCGCTGCCGCGGCTGCACGGTGGTCCGGTTCGCGTTGTTGTCCCCGGCTATATCGGCGCCCGCAGCGTGAAATGGATCAACGGAATCACGGTGCAGCCGGGCCCGTCGCAGAACTACTTCCAGGCGGTGGAGTACCGGTTGCTGCCACCCGATGGAACACCCGCGCGTGGAGCCGGAACTCCGCTGTCCACACTGGATTTGAACTGCGCCATGCTGACCCCGGAGGATGGTTCGACGATCCGGCCCGGCCCGGTGCAGATCGGCGGTTACGCGATCGCCGAACACTGCGACCGCATCGCCCGGGTCGAAATCTCGCTCGACCACGGGGTCAGCTGGCAACAAGCCGAGCTACCACCCGCCGACAACCGATGGGCGTGGCGGCTGTGGTCGCTCACCGTCGAGGCTCAGCCCGGTCCGCTGAGCGTGACGGCCCGCGCGTGGGACGACACCGGGGCTACCCAGCCGGAATCGCCGGCCGCGCTGTGGAACCCGTGCGGCTATGCCAACAACGCCTGGGCTCGCGCCGAACTGACCGTCTCCTGACCTGCGCTGCGCTCAGCTGCGCAGCAGGAATCCCAGCACGACGCTTTCGAAGGCGTCCTTGGCCTCGATCATGGTCCAGTGCCCGCAGTTGGGGAACACATGGAACTCAGCATTGGGAATCGTCCGCATCGGGATCAGGCCCATGTCCAGCGGGCTGACCCGGTCGTCGCGGCCCCAGGTCACCAGCGTGGGCGCCTGTACCCGGTGCATCATCGCCCACGGCAGCGGGCCCTTGGCGGCCTTCATCATCGTCATCATGGCGGTGAAGGCCTCTTTGCCGTACATCCGCCGCGCGCCGGCCAGCGTCTCCGGGTCGGTGGCCAGTGCCCAGCGCTCCTCGATCAACTGCTCGGTCACCACCGCCGGGTCGTAGACCATCGAGTGCAGCCAGCGGATCAGCCCGTCGCGGGTGGGGTTGTCGGTGAACTCCTGCAGCAGCCGGATGCCCTCCGGCGGACCGGGGCTGAGCAGGTTGGTGCCGATGCCGCCGATGGTCACCAGCTTGCGCACCCTGTCGGGGTTGCCGATCGCGTAGTTGATGCCCACGCCGCCGCCCATCGAGTTGCCGACGATGCTGACGGTGTCCAGGCCCAGCGCGTCCACGAACGTGCCGACCGCGCCGAACGCGGTCACCATCGGGTGGCCGCCGAAGTCGTCGCTGACCCCGAAGCCGGGGAACTCCAGGATCAGGCAGCGGAAGTGCTCGGCGAAGGCGGGCAGCACCCCGTGGAAGTTGCGCCACCCGGTCACGCCCGGCCCGGACCCGTGCAGCATCACCAGCGGGGGCCCGTCACCGGCCTCGTGGTAGCGCAGCACGCCGGCTTCGGTGCTGATCTCCCGGCGGGTCGAGTCGTGGTCCATGAGTCTCCTAGCCGATGCGCCGAGATGGACGGCAGCGCGTGAAACGTCGAGTACCGCACACGCTAACGCCGACTTCGGCACGTCCATGGGTCGGGGTCGAGATCCGGTCGCGCTTGCGGCGGGCATCCGGATGCTAGGGCTGATCGCGCTGCGCCAACCCGGTGGGTTTGGCGGTGCGCCAGTCCTCGACCTCCGGCGGCAGCCCCACGATGAACCCGTTGTCGTTGTGTGCCGCCCAGTGCGCGTGCCCCAGCTGGTGGATGTGAAATCCGTGCCGCAGCGCCTCGGTGAAGCCCATCGCATCCACGGCGGCGTTCACCGAATCTTTGATCAGCAGACCGGCCATCGTGGGCACCCGCGCGATCCGGCGGGCGAACTCCAGCGTCTTGTCCGCCAGCTCATCCAGGGGAAACACCTTGGAAACCATGCCCAGCCGGTAGGCCTCGTCGGCGTCCAGCGAATCCCCGGTCAACAGCAGCTCTTTCGTTTTGCGCGGGCCGAATTCCCAGGGGTGGGCATAGTATTCGACGCCCGGCATACCGAGCCGCACCCCGACCACGTCGCTGAATCGGGCGTTGTCGGCGGCGACGATCAGATCGCACGCCCAGATCAGCATCAGCCCGGCCGAGATGGCGTTGCCCTGAACCTGCGCGATGGTGATCTTGCGCAGGTCCCGCCAGCGGCAGGTGTTCTGGAAGTAGAAGTGCCACTCCTGCAGATAGGTCTTCTCCGCGACCGGCTCACGGCTACCGCCGAACGACCGGAACGTCCGGTGCTGCTCCGGGCCGGGTCGCCGCTCGGCCAGCGCGGCCTCGGACCCTAGGTCGTGGCCGGCGGAGAAGTTCTTGCCGCGGGCGGCCAGGATCACCACCCGCACCGTGTCGTCGGCCTCGGCGGCGCCGAATGCCTCATCGAGCTGGACCAGCAGGGTGCGGTTCTGCGCGTTGTGCTGTTCGGGCCGGTTGAGCCAGATCCGGGCGATGCGGCCGTCGTCAAGGGTTTCGTAGTCGACCAGATCATGGTTTGCCATCGGCGGTTCCTCACTTAGTTGTCCGACGTTATCCGGCTCACAGATTACGACCGCTACAGTTATGTCATGCCTGCTAAATCCGATGCCGCCGAAATCGACGATGTGGAACCCCTGGCCGACAGTACGGCTAGCAAAGCGCGGCGAGTAGTGGCCGCATACGCGAATGACGCCGACGAGTGCCGGATCTTCCTGTCGATGCTGGGCATCGAGCCGTCAAAAACCGAGGCGTAAATGCCCCGCCAGGCGGCAAAACACGAGCCGGATGCGGGGGAGTCCGATTTCGTGGTGGTCGCCAACCGGCTGCCCATTGACATAGAGCGTCTGCCCGACGGGACCACCTCCTGGAAACGCAGCCCGGGCGGCCTGGTCACCGCGCTGGAGCCGCTGCTGCGCCGACGGCGCGGCGCCTGGGTCGGCTGGCCCGGCAGTGTCGATGCGAACGACGAGCCCATCGACATCGACGACCTGCGCCTGCACCCGGTGCGACTCGACGACACCGACATCGCCCAGTACTACGAAGGCTTCTCCAACGCCACGCTGTGGCCGCTGTACCACGACGTGATCGTCAAACCGCGCTACCACCGGCAGTGGTGGGACCGCTACGTCGACGTCAACCGCCGATTCGCCGAAGCAACCTCGCACGCCGCCGCGCCGGGCGCGACCGTGTGGGTCCAGGACTATCAGCTGCAACTGGTGCCGCGCATGCTGCGCACGCTGCGGCCGGACCTGACCATCGGCTTCTTTCTGCACATACCGTTCCCGCCGGTGGAGCTGTTCATGCAGCTGCCGTGGCGCACCGAGATCATCGATGGCCTACTCGGCGCCGACCTCGTCGGCTTCCACCTCCCCGGCGGCGCCCAGAACTTCCTGTATCTGGCCCGGCAGCTCACCGGCGTGGAAACCTCACGTGGATCGGTCGGGGTGCGCTCCCGGTTCGGCGAGGTGCGACTCGAATCACGCACGGTTCGCGTCGGCGCCTTCCCCATCTCCATCGACTCCGGAGAGCTCGACCGCAAAGCGCGCAGCCGCGATATCCAGCGGCGGGCCAAGGAGATTCGCGCCGAACTCGGCAACCCGCGCACCGTCCTGCTCGGCGTTGACCGGCTCGACTACACCAAGGGCATCGACGTGCGACTCAAGGCGTTCAGCGAGCTGCTCGCCGACGGCCGGATGAAGGGCGACGACTCCGTGCTGGTGCAGCTGGCCACGCCGAGCCGGGAACGGGTGGAGAGCTACCAGACACTGCGTGAGGACATCGAGCGGCAGGTCGGCCACATCAACGGCGAGTACGGCGAGGTCGGCCACCCGGTGGTGCACTACCTGCACCGTCCGGTTCCCCGCGACGAACTCATCGCGTTCTTCGTGGCCAGCGACGTCATGCTGGTCACCCCGCTGCGCGACGGGATGAACCTGGTGGCCAAGGAGTACGTGGCCTGCCGCAGCGACCTCGGCGGCGCGCTGGTGCTCAGCGAATTCACCGGCGCCGCAGCCGAACTGCGGCAGGCCTATCTGGTCAACCCGCACGACATGGAGGGTGTCAAGGACGCGATCGAACAGGCCGCCAACCAGTCGGCCGAAGAGGGCCGCCGGCGGATGCGGTCACTGCGCCGGCAGGTGCTGGCCCACGACGTGGACCGCTGGGCCAAGTCGTTTCTGGACGCATTGAGCGGCACCCGTCCGGCGCACTAACTCAGCTGCACAGGTGGACCGGGTTGTCCTGGCAGGTCAGCGGGTAGTGGATCGGCGGGTTCGGCAGCGGCGAGACGAACGTCAGCGTGAACGGCTTCTTCTCCAGCCCCGGCTGCATACCGCAGACCGCGTTGTGCGACTGGGTGTACATGCCGTTGAGCCCGGGGTCGAACTGATACGTCTCGATGGTCGCTGCCGCCTTACCGTCCGAGCACGTCATACCGGAAAGCAGTGACTTGGAGTAGGTCCACCGGCCACCGACCATCGAGTACAACCCGCTCTGACCGGCCGCGCCGTAGCTTTCCACCTGCAGTTTGCAGCCGATCGGCAGCTCCAGCGGTATCCGGCCGTCACCGACGATCGGTACGCACAGCGGAGTGATCTTCCAGGTGCTCGACTCGCCATCCCGGTTGAACGTGTAGATGCCCTCGACCGTTCCTTCCGGCGCGGGGTCGTCGGCGGCCGCCAACGGAGCACCGAACCCCGCAGCCGTGGCCGCGGCGGCGGCCAGCACGGTAAGCCGACGGGCGAGCTTCACCATGACGCACATCCTCCCACTCAGATCGGCATCATGTTGTCGATCAGCCACTTGTCGTGCACCTTCTGGTAGTCGACCCGCAGCCGGCTGCCGTCGTAGAACTCCTTCTTGGACTGATCCACCACGGTCCGATTCACGTAAACCAGCACCGACCCCGAAGTCCGCCGCGCCGCAAGCACACCCACGCCGACCACGTCGATCCGGTTGACCAATCGCTTCTCCCGAGCCTGGGGGATGACGTCCTTGGTGGCCCGCTCCTGGAATTCATGACGGTATCCGGGGGTGAACAGCGGGTAGGTCTCGGTCAGGCTGCGTTCCACTGTCTGATAGTCGTAGCCGAGCACTTTGGGCATCTCTTCGGCCGCCAGGGCCGGGAGTTCAGCGCGCGCGGCCTGCTCACCGTTCCACTCCACCCGATCCCAGTACAGCCAACCGCCGGTCGCACCAAGCCCGACGAAGGCGACGCAGAGCGCCGCCGCAGCCGTCCCCAGCATGCGGATCATCCTGGCGGCCATCAGTTCCCGCCCTCGGGGTACTTCAGGTCGTATGCGGTCATGCCACCGGCGTCGTCTTCATGCACGATCACCCGCATCCGGAACGGCATCGACGGCTTGGTGACGCCGTCGACGTCGGTGGCGGTGACCCGAACCGCCACCAGGACCGAGCCGTTGTCGCTGACTTCGTCGATCCCCTCCAACGCGGCACCGTTGATGACGGCTTCGGAAGTTGCGATGTGGGTGGCGAGGTACAGCTGCTTGAGGCTGTCGGCGTTGGGGCCGATCATGTCGCGCAGCGGTCCGCTGGTACCGGCCACGAAGCGGTCCACACTCTCCTCGACGGTCTTGTCCGTGTAGCTGTACATATTGACGACGGTTTGGGCCGCGGTGTCGACGAACCGCTGGTCGCGGGCCGCCACGGCGTCGGCGTGCCGGTGCTGGACGCCGAGGATCGCAACCAGTCCACCCAGCACGACGGTCGCAAAAAGCACCGCTGCGGCCGCAACGACCATTGTCCGTTCGGTGTTGGCCGCCCGACGCCGCGGTGGGCCGACCGCGCTGGTCCGCACAGCGGTACTCGAAGCCGGTATCGACTCCACATCGGCGGAGATCGCCGCGGCATCACCGGCCGGGCCGGCAGACCGCGACGCCCGGCGGCGCACCCTCTGCCCGGTCTCTCCGGTCTCATCAGCCATCACGTAGTCCTCGGGGCGAGCATCAGGTCCGCCCAGTTCTCCGCGGGCAGATACTTGCTGTCGCCGGGCGCGTACACGCCGGTGCCGCCCGCCGGGTCCACGAACGTCCCGGTGCGCTGGTCGTAGGTGCTGTACGAAACCCCGTTCGCCCCTGCCTCTGCCGGCAGCGGTCCAGGTGCGGGCGCAGGAGGCGGCCCGGGCAGACCCGGGGCCGGATCGCGCCCGTAAGCCGGCAGGCCGCCGTTGCCGCCGGGAGCGGTCGGCGAGTTCTGGTCCGGCGGCGCGTAGAACGGCCACGGCGCCGGCAACGGGAATTCCGGTTCGTTGGGTGGGTAGGGCAGCGGGAACGGGGGGTTGGGCGCCGGGCCCGGGCCCGCCGGGATCCCCGGCGGCACCTTGACCACCGGCGGCCCCGGATCGTAGTCGGTCTCCGGCGGGATGTACGGGAACTTGTTGAGCGGCCGCCGCATCCGCGGATCCTGCACCGGCGCGCTGCCGTAAGGGATCGGCGGGCCGCGCCACGGGTTGCTGCCGATCGGGACGAAGCCCTTCGGGTCGCGGCACAGCTGGATGGTCGGCGCGCGCTTGCCCGGGTACTCCATGCACGGATAGTTGCGGGCGCCGCGAACCGCGGACGGATCGTTCTGCGCACTCTTGCAATACAGGTTCTTCGGCAATTCGCGGACGGTTTCGTCGGCCGGTGATCGCATCTCGACGAACGGCAGGAACCCGGTGACGCAGGGCGGCGGGTCGTGCAGGTCCACCTTGAAGTCGAGCTTCACGCCCTCGTCCAGCGGAACCCCGCCGGCGACGGTGAGCAGCGCGGCCATCAGGGCCGGGAACACCACCAGCGTGTGCTCGATCGACTTGCGGTAGATAACTCCGACCCGGCCGAAGTTGGCCAGGCTGGCCGCCAGCATCGGGAACGACGCGCGGATGCCGCTGAAGAAGGTGTTGGCCGGGTCGGCCACCCCGGGCACGGTCTGCAGCGTGGTCGCCAACTGCTTGTCGGCATGCCGCACCTCGGTGGTGACCCGGGCCAGCGCGTGCATCAGCGTCTTGATGTCGTCGGCGCTGCGGATCTGGGCGTCCAGGAACGGTCCGAGTTGGTCGATCAGCTTGGTCGTCTGGTCGGCGTTGGCGTTCGCCTCGTCGATCAGCAGCCGCCCCGACTCGATCATCCGGGCCAGCTCCGGCCCGGACCCGTTGAACGCGGTGAACGCCTCACGAAGCAGGTCGCGCAGTCGGCTGTTGGCGATGCTGTTGACCATCAGTTCGGCCTGGTCCAGCAGCCCGGCGATGTCCTGACCGATCGCGGTGCGGTCCTGCCCGATCCGGGAGCCGTTGTGCAGCTTGGGCGTCGGCGCGGATCCGGCCGGCGGGACCAGGTCGATGTACTGCTCGCCGATCGCCGACATACTCTTGACGGTGGCGGTGACGCTGGCCGGGATCGGGGTACCGCTGTTGAGCCGGATCCGCGCGTCCACACCGTGATCGTTGAGCTGAACCGATTCCACCCGGCCCACCGTCACACCGCGATAGGTGACGTTGGCCGCCTGGTAGATGCCGCCGCCGCCGGTGAAGTCAGCGGTGATCCGGTATGTTCCGATGCCCATCCGGCTCAGCGCATGCAGGTCGAAAATCGCGATGGCGCCGACGGCGAACACCGTCACGAAGACGAAGGCCGCCAGCTGGAAACGGATCAAACGGGTCAGCATCTCTGATCAGTCCCCATAGTTCGGTGCAGTGCCGGGCGGGATCTTGAACGGGTCTGCGGCTTGGCCTGACATGTTGGCGTACTCGCCGATCAGCCAGTCCGGCGGGTTGAGGACTTCACCCATGTGCGGGATGTTCGGGTCGAAACCGCCGGTGGTGAACACGGTTTCACCGAGCCGGCGCAGCGTCAGGTCGAAGGTGACGTAGACGTTCAGGAAGTCGCCGCGCACCGCGTTGCGCAGATACTTCGACACGAACGGGAAGGTCGGGATGAACTGGAATGCGGTCACCAGTTCGTTCGCGTTGTCCGCGAAGGATTTGACCACCGGGTACAGGTCCTTGATGTCGGCGACCAGGTCTTCCTTGGTCTCGGTCAGGATCCGGGAGGCCAGCGTTGCCACGGTCTGCAGCGCCGCGAAGGAGTCGATGATGTTGGCCCGGTTGTCGTTGAGCACCTGCAGCGCCGGCGGCAGTGCGTCGAGTGCCTTGGCCAGCGCGGGCGCACTGCGGGCCAGGGTTCCGGAGAGCCGGTTCAATCCCTCCATGGTGGCGATGATGTCGCCGGTCTGGCGATCCAGTGACGCGGTGAGCTCCGCCAGCCTGGGTATCAGACCGGCGAAGGTGCCGGCACGGTTGACCGTGGCGGCGTAGAGCGCATCGGTGATGTCCTGCAGCGCACCGAGATTGCCCTTCGTCACCACGATGCCCAGCGACGACAGCACTTCCTCGGTGGTGGGATAGCTCCCGGTGCGGCTGACCGGGATCACGGCGCCGGCACTGAGCTTGCCTACCGGAGGCTGATCAGTGGGCGCCGCCAGGTCGATGTGCTGCGAACCCAGCAGCGACGTCTGCGCCACCTTGGCCGTGGCGTTGGCCGGCAGGTGCACGTTCGCGTCCAACGACAGTTTGACCGCGGCGTAGAAACTGCCGTCCGGCCGCTGCACCGCGTCCAGGCCGGAGACGCTGCCGACGGTGACGTCGTCGATCATCACCGGCGAGTTCTGCGGCAGGGTGGCCACATCCGGCAGTTCGACCGTGATCGAGTACGACCCCTTGCCGTGGCCGGCGGTGCCGGGCATGTTCAGCGAGTTCAACCCGCCGAACTGGCAACCGGACAGCACCAGCATCCCGGAACCGATCGCGGCAAAACGCCGACCGGTCCGTATCACGTTTGCCCGCAGCGACGTTCGGTTCATCCGCCGCTTCCTTGCGCTTGCGGCATCCACGCCGGGCCCGGCCCGATCGGCGGCCCGCCCGATCCGGGCGGGTCGGAGAGCTGACCGGGCACCTTCGGCGGCAGGAAGAGTGAAGCCACATCGTCGGGGCTCGGCGGCGTGACGCCGGGGGCCGGCAGCCACTTCAGGTACGGCACCGGCGTCTGCGACTTGGCCTCGGTCTCCGGGGTGTCGTACTGGATCTGGCCCTTGTAGGCGGTGATGCTGTTGATCGGGTGGAACAGCAGCGGCACGAAATTCATCGCCCAGCGCCGCATCACCGGGCCCATCCGCTCCTTACAGATCTCCGCCCGTTTGAAGTTGTCCGGAACCGCGCCGATGTCGAACACACCGCCGCAGATGAATTGCACCGGGTTGGCGAAGTCGGGCAGCGACAGCAGGCCGGACAGGGTGCCCTGCGCCGGGTTGTAGATGTTGTAGAAGTTGGTGATGCCGTTCGGCGTGATGTGCAGCACCTGTTCGAAGTTCTCGCTCTGGTCGCTCAACGTCTTGGAGAACTCGGCCAGCTTGTTGACCTGTTCGATCAGCGCTTGGTTGTTGTCGCGCAGGAAACCGCGCACGTCGCGCAGTGCCTGATTGAGGGTACCGAGGGTGGCGTCCAGACCCACGGTGCTCTCGGCCAGCACCGACGACACCGACGCGACGTGGTCGGAGAACTGGACGATCTGCTCGTTGCTGGATGACAGTGCGTCGATCAGGATCTGCAGGTTCTTGACGGTGCCGAACAGGTCGGTGCGCGAGTCGCCGAGCCGGCCCGCTGTCGACGACAGTTCGTGCAGCGCCTGCCGGAACGAATCCCCCTTGCCGTCCAGGGTGTCGGCCGCCTGATTGACGAAATTGCTCAACGGCCCCTGCAGTTTCCCCGCCGCGGGCCCGAGCTGTGCACTCAGCGCGGTGAGCTGCTCCTTGACTTCGTCCCACTCCACCGGAACCGCGGTGCGGTCCAGCGGAATCGACGCGCCGTCGGGCAGGGTCGGTCCGCCGGTGTAGGCGGGAGTGAACTGGATGACCCTGGCCGAGACGATGTTCGGCGCCATCATCACCGCATGCACGTCAGCCGGCAGCTGAACGTTCCGGTTCACCGTCATGGTGATCTTGACGTCGTCGGTGCGGGGCTCGATCTTGTCGATCCGCCCGACCGGCACCCCCACCACCCGGACGTCGTCTCCTGGGTACAGACCCACCGCGGAGGTGAAGTAGCCGGTGACCCGGTGACCCTGACGCGTCGGCAGCACCAGATAAACGCCGAATGCCAGCAGCGCGGCCAGCGCAACGGCAAGAACCCGCCGAGACCCACGGGCGCTGGTCTCGACGGTGTCCAGGAAGTCCGACACGCGGGTCACGGCGACTTCGGCCTTATCAACAGCCGCTGGTCGAGCATTCCGCGCAGGTAGTCGGAGAGGCTCTGCGGTATCTTGCCGGGCTGGAAAGCGATGTCGAGCAACAGCTCGGACATGTTGGCCGGCGGCAGCCCGTAGAGGTTGATCTGGAAGCCCGGACCCGAGGCAACCACCTCGCCCAGGGTGGTGGCATAGCCCGGCAGCCGCCGCAGGCCGCCTTCGATCCGGTCGCGGCGCTCGTTCATGTTGTCCAGCACCGCGGTCAGCTTCTTGAGGGTCGGCCCGATCTCCCGCTTGTTGTCGTCGACGAAGCCGGAAAGCTGCTGCGAGACAGCGTCGATGCCGCCGATCAGCGCACCCAGTGCCTGCCGGCGCTCATCGAGCGCGGCGAACAGCTGGTTGCCGTCCAGCACCAGCCGGTTGACCTGGTCGGCACGCTGACTGAGCACCCCGGTGACCGATTTGGCGTGACTGAGCAGCTCGCCGAGCGCGGCGTCCCGGCGGTTGATGCTGCGCGACAGCGCCGCCACGCCGTCCAGCGCTCCGCGCAACTGCGGCGTGGCGTCGCGCATCGATTCGGTGAGCACCTGAAGTGCCTGCTCCAGCTTGGGCTTGTCCAGCGCGCTGACCCCGCCGCCGAGGTCCTGCAGCGCGTTGTTCAGGGTGTACGGGGCCGTGGTGCGCCCCAACGGGATCACCGTGGCCGAACCGGCGCCGGCCGGGGTGATCGCCAGCGCCTTCTCCCCCAGGACCGTCTCGGTCCTGATCGCGGCCAGCGACTGGTCGCCAACCTGGATACCGCGCTGGATGGTGAAACCGATTTTCGCACTGGCACCCGCCAGGCTCACCGATGTCACCTTGCCCACCCGGATGCCGGACACGGTCACGTCGTTGCCGGGGATCACGCCGCCGGCGTCGGCGAAGTACGCCTCGTAGTTCTTCCCCTGCGGGTAGAACGGCAGGCTGGTGTATCCGAACGACACCAGCAATATGCAGATCACCAGCACGATGCCGAAAGTGCCGGTGCGCGTAGGATTCTGACTTCTACTCTTTGACAGGGGAGCACCTCCCCTTGCTCTTGGTGTTCTGGCCGCCCATCGGCAGGATGATGTCGCTGCCGGCCGGCCCGTTGAACTTCAGGCTGACCGTGCAGAAGAAGATGTTGAAGAACGACCCGTAGGCACCCAGTGCGTTGAGCCGCAGGTAGTTCTCCTCCAGCGGGTCGATCACCTCGTTAAGTTCCGCCTTGCGCTTGTCCAGCACCGTGGCGAACGGCCGGGCGTTCTCGATCAGTCCCTGGATCGGGCGGCGCGACCTGCGCAGCACGTCGGTCATGTCGGTCTCCACCGTCGCCAGCGCGGGAATCGCCCCGGCGATCGCGTCACGCCCCTGCGCCAGACCGGTGATCAACTGCTGGAGCCGGTCGACGCTGGCGTCGAACTGTGCGCTCTTGGCGTCGACGGTGGCCAGCACCGTGTTGAGGTTCGTGATCACGTCGCCGATCAGCTGGTCCCGGGAGGCCAGCGTGCTGGTGAACGAACTGGTGTTGGCCAGCAACTGGGACAGCGCGCCGCCCTGGCCCTGCAGCAGTTCGATCATCGCGCTGCTGATTTCGTTGACCTTGTTGCCGTCCAGGCCCTTGAGCACCGGGCGCAGCCCGCCGAGCAGCGCGTCCAGATCCAGCGCCGGCTGCGTGTTGGCGCGGGCGAGGGTGCCGCCGGGCGGCAGCTTGCGCAGCTCACCGGGTCCGGAGGTGATCTCCAGATACCGGTCGCCGACCAGGTTTTCGTAGCGAACCAGGGCCCGGCTCGACGTGTAGAGCTGGTAGCGCTTATTGACGTCGAAGGTGACGTCGACGCTGTGGTCGGGCGCCAGTTTGACCGACTTCACCGTGCCCACCGGGATGCCAGAGATGCGCACGTCCTGGCCGCCCTTGAGGCGGGAGGCGGTTTCGAAGTTGGCGTGGTAGGTACGGGCGGCGGCGAACCGGAACTCGCCGAACACCACCACCAGACCCGCTGACACCAGCAGCATGGCGACGGCGAAGATGCACACCTTGATCAGCGTTGCGCGGTAGTTCATCAGTACTCGTCCCGCTCCGCGTAGGCGCCGTTGAACAGGAACTGCACCGTCGACGGTGCATCGAATTGCAGTTCGGTGTTGGGCTGGAACGGGATGTAGGCGTTGTCGGTCACCAGGAACGGTGCCCGGTACCAGGAACCGCCGTAGTTCTTGGTCGGGATGTCCGGCAGGCCGCGGCAGTTGGGCCCGCCGGTTCCGTTGGCCGTCGGCAGGCTCTCCGGATAGGTGTAGGCGGGCGCACCGGGGATGAAGCTGGCGTGCACGAACAGGCCCGGGTTGGTGCCGCCGATCGACGGCCCGAACCGCGCGTAGCCCATCGCCAGCCCCTTGAAGATGCAGCCGAGTTCGGGTGAGTACTCGCCGAGCAGACTGGTCAGCGCGCGCATCCGGTGGACGCCGGCGATGAAGTCGTCGGTGCCCGGCTCCAGGGTGTCGTAGGCGGTGTGCGCCAAGCCGGTCGTGGCCAGCAGTGTCCGGTTCAGGTTGTCGCGCTGGTCGACGAGGGTCTTGCTGATCGCCGGCGTGTTGTCCAGGATCGTCACCAGGTCCGGGGCCGCGTCCCCGTAGGTGTTGGCCACCACCGCGGACTTGCGGAAGTCATCGGCCAGCGCCGGCAGCTTCGGGTTCAGCTGCGCCAGGTAGGTGTTCAGCCCGGCCAGGGCCGCACCGAAGTTGTCGCCGTTGTTGCGCAGCCCTTCGGCGATCGCGCTGATCGATCCGTTCAGCTGCACCGGGTCGATCTTGTCCAGCATGTTGGTCAGCGACTGGAACAGGGTGTTGACTTCCAGCTGCACCGCGGACGCTTCCACCGTCGTTCCCGGGCGCAACGATTTCGGCGACGCCTGCTTGGGTGCGATGAACTCCACCGACTTGGCGCCGAAGATGGTGTTGCTGCCGATGTGCACGGCCGCGTTCGACGGGATATAGGGCATCTCCCTGCTGTCGATCGACAGCGTCAGCTTCGCCTGATCGCCCTGATACTGGATCGCCTTGACCTTGCCGACCTGAATGCCGCGATATTTGACCTTGGCGTCGCGTTCCATCACCAGACCGGCCCGCGGCGAATTCACGATCACCGTGTCGTTCGAGCTGAACGCCGAGGTGTAGGCGAGGTAGGTGAACACGGTGGCGGCAAGCAGCACCGAACCCAGGATTGCCCCGGCAATCCTGAACTGGGTCCGCTTCGATCCCCTGGCCACCCGTATCCCCCTGCTAACCCGAGAGATTGAAGTTACCGGAGCCGCCGTAGACGGCGAGCGAAATGAACAAGGTGATGACGACGACCACGATCAGCGAGGTCCGCACCGCCTGCCCGACCGCCTGCCCCACCCCGACCGGGCCGCCGGAGGCGTTGTAGCCGTAATAGGTGTGCACCAGCATCACCGCGATCGACATGACGATCGCCTGCAGGAATGACCACAGCAAATCCGTCGGAATGAGGAACGTGTCGAAGTAGTGGTCGTACAGGCCCGGCGACTGCGAGTTGATGAACACCGTGGTGGACCGGGCCGCGAAGAACGCGGCCAGCACCGACAGCGAATACAGCGGGATGATCGCGATCAGGCCGGCGACCAGGCGGGTCGAGACCAGATAGGACACCGCGTGCACCGCCATCGATTCAACGGCGTCGATCTCCTCGGCGACCCGCATCGCACCGAGTTGCGCGGTGGTGCCCGCCCCGATGGTGGCGGCCAGCGCGATCCCGGCCACCACCGGGGCGACGATGCGCACATTGAGGAACGCCGACAGGAAGCCGGTCAGCGCCTCGATGCCGATGTTGCCCAGCGACGAGAAGCCCTGCACCGCGATCACGCCACCGGAGGCAAGCGTCAGGAAGGTCGCCACCCCGACGGTGCCGCCGATGATCGCCAGCGCGCCGGTGCCCATGGTGATCTCGGCGATCAGCCGGATCGTCTCCTTGCGGTACTTGGTCAGCGCGTTGGGGACGTAGCGGAACGACTGGCCGTAGAACCACGCCTGCTCGCCGAAGTTGTCGTAGGCCCGCGGTATCCAGCGGAACAGCCGGGTGAACTTGAGGGTGGCGTCGTAGCTCACGGCTCGACTCCCACTCGCGCGTACCGCGCTCGCGGTAGCCTTCGCGGGCTCACGGCGCGCTCATTTGACCAGCACCCGCACACTGATCGCCGTCATCACCACATTGATGACGAACAGGCAGATGAAGGCGTAGACCACGGTCTCGTTGACGGCGTTGCCGACCCCCTGCGGGCCACCCTTGGCGGTCAGGCCCCGATAACAACCGATCAGCCCCGCGGCCGTGCCGAACAACAGCGCCTTGACCTCGGCCATCACCAGCTCACCGAGACCGGTCAGCACGGTCAGCCCGTTGATGAACGCGCCCGGGTTGACGCCCTGCAGGAAAACCGAGAACACATAGCCGCCGGTCAAGCCGATCGCACAAACCAGCCCGTTGAGCAGCAGCGCCACGAACGTCGACGCCAGCGCCCGGGGCACCACCAGCCGCTGGATCGGGTCGATGCCGAGCACCCGCATCGCGTCGATCTCTTCCCTGATGGTCCGCGCGCCCAGGTCGGCGCAGATCGCGGTGGCCCCAGCCCCGGCCACCACCAGCACGGTCACCACCGGGCCGAGCTGGGTGATGGTGCCGAACGCGGTTCCGGCCCCGGACAGGTCGGCGGCGCCGATCTCGCGCAGCAGGATGTTGAGGGTGAACGCCACCAGCACGGTGAACGGGATGGCGACCAACAGTGTCGGAACCAGCGACACCCGGGCGATCATCCAGGTCTGGTCGAGGAACTCACGCCCCTGGAACGGACGGCGGAACATGCCGCGAAACGTCTCCAGCGACATGTCGACGAATCCACCCACCGCCCGGGCGGGAACCGTGAGCTGCTCGAGCAACCTCGATCCCCCTCTCGGTCACGCTTCCTGGGTGCATAGTCGTGGCGCAAACTGTAACCGCCGGTCACGGAGGCCGTATGTGTGATCGCGAGATTAAGGCGATCGTCCATGTGAGCGGCATCATGCTAACTAGAACACGTTCGCACTGTCAAAGGATGCGAAAAACCGGAGTTTTAGACAATCTATCCAGGTCACAACGACTGTGACTCAGGTCATCTGTAACGTGTTCCAGCTGGCTGAGACGGCCTCGGCCGGCGGCCGCTAACCCATCAGGTCCGAGGCCGAGAAGGTTCGCGCCGGGTCACGACCAGCAAAGTAGCTTTGCAGTGTGCCGGCCAGGCCGGCCGGATCCCAGGCCTGACCGTCGGCGCTGAACCGGTGCTCCACGGTGGGGGCCGCCATCAGCGTCACCTCCGGGCCGTAGACGACGAACAGCTGACCGTTGACCGTCGCGGCCGCCGGCGAGGCGAGAAAGGCGACCAGCGTCACCACGTGCTCCGGCGACAGCGGGTCCACTTCACCCTCGGCGACTTTCGCCTCCCCGAACACGTCGGCCGTCATCGCGGTGCGGGCCCGCGGGGCGATGGCGTTGGCGCACACCCCGTAGCGGCCCAGCGCCCGGGCGGCCGACAGGGTCAGCGCGGTGATCCCGGCCTTCGCGGCGCCGTAGTTGGCCTGGCCGACCGGGCCCATCAGCCCGGCCTCCGACGAGGTGTTGACCAGGCGACCGTATACGGTGCCACCTTCAGCGTCCTTGGCCTTCTGCCGCCAGTAGGCGGCGGCGTTGCGGGTCAGCAGGAAGTGCCCCCGCAGGTGTACCGCGATCACCGCGTCGAAGTCCTCGTCGGACATGTTGAACAGCATCCGGTCGCGGGTGATCCCCGCGTTGTTGACGACGATGCCCAGGCCGCCGAGACCGTCGGCGGTGCTGACCAATTCGTCGGCGGTCGCCCGCTGGCCGATGTCGCCGGCCACCGCGACGCCCTTGGACCCTGCGGCGGTGACCTCGTCGAGCACGTCGGAGGACTCCAGGGCCGCCGCGATGTCGTTGACCACCACGGTGGCACCGGCACGGGCCAGACCGATCGCTTCGGCACGGCCCAGCCCCGCGGCCGCACCGGTCACCACCGCGACCTTCCCGGACAGATCAGTCGCGTTGTCAGTCGATGTCAATTTATGAATACCTCTAGTCGGCCGCTAATCGTCTACCCGGCGCAGCGCCGCCCGCGGGCACTCCGCGATCGCCTGCATGGCGTGGACCTCCCGATCCGCCGGGACCGGGGCCATCAGGACGTGGCACTGTTCGTCGTCGTTCAATTCGAACAGATCTGGGTCGATTCCGACGCAGATGGCATTGCCCTCGCACCGATCGAGGTCGACTTCAACTCGCATCACGCTCTCCTTGAGACCCTGCAAAAACCGGGACGGCCGGCTTCGACGGTAACTACTCGCAACTGCCACCATACGACGCGGCCCCGACCGGGCGCCGCTGGCGCCTCAAGACTAGAACGTGTTACAAAAAACTGTCGATGAAATCCTCATCGCGGCCGAGGTCCCCAGCGTAAGGATGGCGTGATGCAGATCAGCTACACCCCTGAACAGGAGGAGCTGCGCCGGGAGCTGCGGTCCTACTTCGACAAGCTGATCACCCCGGAGCGCCGCGAGGCGCTGAGTTCGACATCCGGCGAGTACGGCACCGGGAACGTCTATCGGGAGACCGTCGCTCAGATGGGCCGCGACGGGTGGCTGGCCCTCGGCTGGCCGAAGGAGTACGGCGGCCAGGCCCGGTCGGCGATGGATCAGCTGATCTTCACCGACGAAGCGGCGATCGCGGGCGCTCCGGTGCCATTCCTGACCATCAACAGCGTGGCGCCGACGATCATGGCGTTCGGCACCGACGAGCAGAAGAAGTTCTACCTGCCCAAGATCGCCGCCGGGGAGTTGCACTTCGCCATCGGCTACTCGGAGCCGGGCGCCGGGACCGACCTGGCCAACCTGCGGACCACCGCGGTTCGGGACGGCGACGACTACGTGATCAACGGGCAGAAGATGTGGACCTCGCTGATCCAGTACGCCGACTACGTGTGGCTGGCGGTGCGCACCAATCCGGAAGCCAAGAAGCACCGCGGCATTTCGATGCTGATCGTGCCCACGCGCTCCGAAGGCTTCTCCTGGACACCGGTGCACACCATGGCCGGACCCGACACCAGCGCCACCTACTACTCGGATGTGCGGGTGCCGGCGACCAACCTGGTCGGCGAGGAGAACGCCGGCTGGAAGCTGGTCACCAACCAGCTTAACCACGAGCGCGTCGCCCTGGTGTCCGCCCAGCCGATCTTCGTGGCGCTCAACCAGGTTCGCGAATGGGCACAGAACACCAAGGACACCCTCGGGGCGCGGCTGATCGAGTCCGAATGGGTGCAGCTCAACCTGGCCCGGGTGCACGCCAAGGCCGAGGTGCTCAAACTGATCAACTGGGAACTCGCTTCTGCTTCGGATGCGGCGCCCTCCCCCGCCGACGCCTCGGCCGCCAAGGTGTTCGGCACCGAGCTGGCCACCGAGGCCTACCGGCTGTTGATGGAGGTGCTGGGCACGGCCGCCACGCTGCGCCAGGACTCGCCGGGCGCGCTGCTGCGCGGCCGGGTGGAACGCATGCACCGTGCGTGTCTGATCCTGACCTTCGGTGGCGGCACCAACGAGGTGCAACGCGACATCATTGGCATGGTGGCCCTCGGGCTGCCCCGCAACCGCTGACCTAGCAAAGGATTTCGGGTTCATGGACTTCACCACCACCGAAGAGGCGCAAGATCTCTCGCAGCTGACCGGAACCATCGTGGACGCGGTGTGCACGCCGGAGCATCAGCGTGAACTGGACAGGTCGGATCAACGGTTCGACCGCGAGCTGTGGCGCAAGCTGATCGACGCCGACGTGCTGTCCGCCGCTTCTCCGGAATCGCTGGGCGGCGGCGGTTTCGGCGTGCTGGAACAGGCCGCGGTGCTGACCGCGCTGGGACGCCGGCTGGCGGCGGTGCCGTACCTGGAATCGGTGGTGCTGGCCGCCGGTGCACTGGCTCGGCTCGGCTCGGCGGAGTTGCAGCAGACCTGGGGCGCACCGGCGGTGAGCGGCGAGAAGATCCTCACCGTCGCGCTGGACGGCGACATGGGCGAGGGGCCGGTACGGGCAGTGTCCGCCGGCGGCGGCTACCGGCTCACCGGCACCCGCACCCAGGTGGCCTACGGCCCGGTCGCCGACGCGTTCCTGGTGCCCGCCGATACCGACTCCGGCACCGCCGTTTTCCTGGTCGCAGCGGCGGATCCGGGGGTGTCGGTGACCGCCCTGCAGACCACCGGCCTGGGCAGCGTCGGCCACCTGGAGCTTTCCGGCGCCGCGGTGCCCGCCGAACGGCTCATCGGCGGCGCCGATGGCACTGCCGGCGGTGAAACAGTCGAGCACATCCGGCTGCTGACGGCCCTGGGCCGCAGCGCCTATCAACTCGGGGTGCTTGACCGCGGCCTGCGGCTCACCGCCGACTACGCCCGGGAACGCGAGCAGTTCGACAGGCCCATCGGCAGTTTCCAGGCCGTGTCCCAGCGACTGGCCGACGGCTATATCGATGTCAAGGGTCTGCGGCTGACCCTGACCCAGGCCGCGTGGCGGGTCGCCGAGGGCCTGCCCGCCGCCACCGAGGTGGCAACCGCGGCGTTCTGGGCCGCCGACGCCGGGCACCGGGTGGCGCACACCATCGTTCACGTGCACGGTGGCGTCGGCATTGACACCGACCATCCGATCCACCGCTATTTCCTGGCCGCCAAGCAGACCGAGTTCGCACTGGGCAGCGCCACCGGCCAGCTGCTGACGATCGGCCGCGCATTGGCGGACACCCCGGTCTGATCATGGCCGAAACGGACCTGACCGTCAGCGGGCTGCTTGCGCCACTCGCCGACGTCGGCGATCGCGGCATCTACTACGAGGACTCGTTCGTCAGCTGGCGCGACCACACCCGGGGGGCGGCTGCACTCGGTGCGGCACTGCGGGCACGGCTCGACCCGGCCAGGCCTCCGCACGTCGGCGTACTGCTGGGAAACACACCGTTCTTCTCCTCGATGCTGGTTGCCGCCGCGCTGACCGGTGTGGTGCCGGTGGGCCTGAATCCCACCCGCCGCGGCGCGGCGCTGGCCCGCGACGTCGAGCACGCCGACTGTCAGCTGCTGCTGGTGGACGCTTCCGCGCAGGGCATCGACATCCCGGCGGCCGCCGAGGTGGTCGATGTGGAATCGTCCTCGTGGGCAGCAGAACTGGCCGTATATGCCGACGCTCCGGTGACCTTCGAACCCCGTGACCCCGACGAGCTGTTCATGCTGATCTTCACCTCGGGCACCAGCGGCGACCCCAAGGCGGTGCGCTGCACACACGAGAAGGTCGCCTTCCCGGGCCTGATGCTCAAGGAACGGTTCGGGCTGGGCGCAGCGGACACCTGCTATCTGGCGATGCCACTGTTCCACTCGAACGCGATCATGGCCGGCTGGGCGCCGGCGGTGGCCGCGGGCGCGTCGATCGCATTGCGCCGCAAATTCTCCGCATCGCAGTTCATCCCCGACGTGCGCCGGTTCGGCGCCACCTACGCCAACTATGTCGGCAAGCCGCTCTCCTACATCCTGGCTACACCGGAGCAGCCCGACGACGCCGACAACCCGCTCAGGCTTTTGTACGGCAACGAGGGTGCGCCACGAGACCTCGAGCGGTTCGCCCGACGGTTCCACGTCGCCGTCGTCGACGCTTTCGGGTCCACCGAGGGCGGGGTGAACTTCGGCCGCACTCCCGACACCCCCGACGGGTCCCTGGGGCCGATGATCGACGGGATCTCGATCGTCGACGTCGACACCGGGCAGGAATGCCCGCCGGGTGTGGTGGGCGAGCTGGTGAACACCAGCGGGCGCGGCCAGTTCCGCGGCTACTACAAAGACCGGGAAGCCGAGGCCGAGCGGATGGCCGGCGGGATCTACCACACCGGCGACCTGGCCTACCGCGACGCCGCGGGCTATGCCTACTTCGTCGGACGACTCGGCGACTGGATGCGAGTCGACGGCGAAAACCTCGGCACCGCGCCGATCGAGCGGGTCCTGCTGCGCCACAGCGATGTCATCGAAGCCGCGGTGTACCCGATTCCGGACCCGGCCGTCGGCGATCAGGTGATGGCCGCGCTGGTGCTGACCCCGGGAGCCACCTTCGACACCGAGGCCTTCCGCACGTTTCTGGCCGAACAGTCCGACCTCGGGCCCAAACAGTGGCCTTCGTTCGTCCGGATCGGCACCGAGTTGCCGCGCACCGAGACATTCAAGGTGCTCAAGCGCGTGCTCTCGGGCGAAGGAACCGACTGCGCCGACCCGGTCTTCCGTATCGAGCGCTGAAACCGGCTCAGGGGCTCCAACCCACTGTCAGCCGGGCGGGGCTTCGGAACCGCGATCCACCCCGGTGCGCAGCTTGACCGATGCCGAGTAGGCGCGTGTCCGGAAGCGCAATACCGGGTCGTCGGAGGGCTCGATGCCGTCGGTGACGCGCATCGGGTCGAACACCACGATGTCATCGCCACGCTCGCGCTGGGTGTCGATGGAGGTGATGTCGAGCGTGCCGACGGTAACGTTCTGCGTGCTGCGCCACGGTCGGGACGGATCGACGGTCGAATCCCCGGGAGCGGCGATCTGAACCCGGTAGTAGAACCGGACCGGACCCGCCGCGAGGCGCTGGTCGAATTCGTCGAAGAGGAAGTCGGGGCCCTTGACCGACGCGACGGGCGCCGGCAGGACCTCGATGCCCGCCGCCGGAGTCAGGTTGTAGCGCACGAAACGCGCACCGCCGTCGGCGCCGATCCAGCGGAAGGCGTGCAGCCCGTGGTAGCCGGCGGTGGCGTAACTCGCCGGTATCTCGTTCGCCGCACGCATCCGGCGCAGCGTCGCCACCATGCGGGGGTGCGCCATGACGTATCTGGCCAGGCGAACCGGGGCCGCGATGCCGGGGCGCAGCGCCGCCAGCAACGCGACGAAGCCCTCCGGGGTGCTGGACGGGAACAGCTTCGCTGTCTGTGTCGACAGGTCGGTGGTGGAGCCATCCGGAAGCGTGAACTTCACCGCCATTCCCCGCACTCCCGGGCTGCCGTCCCGCTGCGCCGGATTGCCCGAGCCGTTGGAGAACCGGATCAGCGCCGCTACGGTCGAGCCGCTCAGATGGGCGGCGCGCGAGAGTTGCGCGGCCTCGGGGGAGGCGGTGAACGTGCCGCGATACAGCCGCCCCTTGGCGTGCAACGCGCGCTGACCGGGCTGGGCACCGCCAATACCTGCGATCGCGTCGATCGCATCGTCGGCGGTGACCACAGCGGGAAGTCTAAGGACAAAGGCCGCCGGCTGCCGTGGTATCGAGCCGCCGCTCATGTCGTAGGGCGCGTCTACAGTCGCAAATATGTTCGAGCGATTTTGGACGCCGACTCCAGAGTCGACGGCGGCTGTGGACCGCATCTGTGCGGCGGCGCGCGCGGAGAACCGGGCCGCCGGGGCGCGGCTGGCCGCGATCGGCGACTTGCATGCGCTCCGCTCGCGTGAACACGAGCGATGTGAGGGGTGGTCGGTCGACACCACGACCGCGGTGTCGGCCGAGGTGGCCGCGGCGCTGGCGATCAGCGAAGGGCTGGCGTCGAGCTACCTGTACTACGCGCGAGCCCTGCGTACCCGATTACCGCAGGTGGGGCAGGCCCTGCTGGACGGTGACATCGGCTACCTGGTGTTCCAAGCCATCGTGCACCGCACCGACTTGATCGCCGACCCAGACATCATGGCCGCGGTCGATACCGAGCTGGCCGCCAAGGTACGGCGCTGGCCGTCGATGACCCGCTCCCGCCTCAACGCGTGCATCGACCGGGTCGTGGCCCGTCGTGACCCCGATGCGGTGCGCCGCCGCCGCGAAACCCAGACGGATCGGGAGCTGTCGATCTGGGACACCGGCGACGGCCTCGCCGAGGTGTTCGGCCGGCTGGTCAGCACCGACGCTCGGGGAGTCGACGCCCGCCTGGACGCGATCGCCTCCACGGTCTGTGCCGAGGATCCGCGCACCCGCAACCAACGCCGTGCCGACGCCCTGGGCGCCCTGGCCGCCGGCGCCGACCGGCTCGGATGCCGCTGTGGCCGCGCGGACTGCCCCGCCGGTGACAAACCCGCACCGGGGCCGGTGGTGGTTCACGTGATCGCCGAGCAGGCCAGCATGGATGGCACGTCCAAGAACCCGGGCGCACTGATCGGCTCCGATGCGCTGATTCCCGCCGAGCTGCTGGCTGAGCTCGCCGCAGGCGCTCGGCTGCGACCGATGGTTGTTCCCGTCGACGCCCCGCCCGAACCGGGCTACCGGCCCTCGAAGGCGCTGGCCGATTTCGTCCGCTGCCGCGATCTGACCTGCCGCTTCCCCGGGTGTGATCACCCGGCCACCGACTGCGATCTGGACCATACCGTTCCCTACGGCGACGGTGGCCCCACCCATGCGTCAAACCTCAAGTGCCAGTGTAGAATCCATCATCTCTTGAAGACCTTTTGGGGGTGGCGCGACAAACAGTTGCCCGACGGCACTGTCATCTGGGCCGCCCCTTCCGGGCACACCTACGTCACCACCCCCGGCAGTGCCCTGCTGTTCCCCGCTCTGATGACACCCACCGGTAACCTTGCCCCGCCCGAGCCGACATCCGGCCACCGGTCTGCGGACCGCACCGCGATGATGCCGCGGCGGCGCCACACCCGCGCCGAGAACCGCACTCGCTACGTCACAACCGAGCGCCGCAGGAACCGGGCCGCCCGCCAAGCCCGTCACGTCGTCTGGGCGGCCGCCCAGTGCGGGCCGGCACCACCTGCCGGCGGCGACGGCGATCCACCGCCGTTCTGATCCCGACGAACCATCCTCGCGTCGCACCGAACGCGGTGAATACTGCCCCCATGGTGGTCGGGGTGGCGGTGTGGCTCGACGACGCGGAGTTCGCGGCACGATTCCGGACGCGCGCTGTGACCGCGGAGCGGCTGCAAAGCGCCCTGGCCGGGCTGACCAGGGCGCCACTGCGGTTCGGCCCGTTGCGGCTGGGTCCGATCGAATTGGCGGCGAACGGCGCAGTCGCGGCTCCCGTACTTACCCAGCGCCTCGGCGAAAAGAACCCCGTTTTCGATGCGACGATCCCGATCCGGCTTGACCTGTCGGTGACCACCGTGTCCCGCAATGATTACGCGGTCGACCTGGCGGTGCCGCTGACCGCGACGGCACGGTACGCCGACCCGCTGGCGGTTGTTCTCGACATTCCGGTCGTGCCGGCGCGTGCCATCGGAATTCGGGTGAGAGCCGCGTCGGCCGGTGGACGGGTGTTCGGCAAACTCACCCGTCTCGACCGTCAACTGCGTCGCCGCCTCGCTCAGGAAGTCAACGAACGACTCGCCGAGCCGTCCGCCAGAACCGTCGACGTCGGCGCGCAGATCGATAGCGCTTAGTTATCCGCCCGGCCGACAAGGCACCACCATTTCGAGCCGAACCCGGTGAATACTGTGTCGATGCGCACCGCCCGCCGATCACTGCTGGCGACCCTGGCCGCCACGCTCAGCCTCGCCCTGGCCTCGCCAGCCTCAGCCGATCCGCTCCAGGTCGGGTTCACCAACCTGGCGAACACCATCCCTGCCACGATCGGGATCGCCTACACCCCGGTCGGGCGGAACCAGGTGGGTACGCTCGGCACCTGGTCCGACGGAGTGGCCTGGTCGACGATGAAGGTGCCGCTGGCGATCGCGGCAATCCGCACCAACCGGCCGAACGCCCAGGCGCTGGCGGCAAAGGCGATCACCGCATCGGACAACACCGCCGCAGAACAACTCTGGTCCGAACTCGGCCCGCCGGCCCAGGCCGCCCAGCAGGTGCAGGCCGTGCTGCGCGAGGGCGGCGATGCCGGCACCGCGGTCGAGTCGCAGCGGGTGCGACCGGGCTTCACCGCATTCGGTCAGACCCGCTGGCCGCTGGCAAGCCAAGCTCAGTTCGCCGGACACCTGCCGTGCATCACCGGCGCCGCGCCGGTGGTCGGGCTGATGAACAACACCGTCGCGGACCAGCGCTGGGGCCTGGCCACCGTCGGCGCCCCGACCAAGGGCGGCTGGGGACCCGGTCCGAACGGCGGCTACCTGGTCCGCCAGTTCGGCGTGGTCGGCACCCCGGCCGGGCAGCTCGGGGTGGCGCTGGCCGCCGAGCCGAAAGACGGCACCTTCGAATCCGGTGTGCGCGCACTGAACCAGATGACCCAGTGGCTCAGCGCCAACGCCGCCGCGCTACCGGGCGGCCGCTGCGGACGGTAGGTTTTCGAGCCGGAACACCCGCTCGGCGTTGCGGTGCAGATAGTCGGCGCGGGCGTCGTCGGTTAGGCCGAGCTCGTCCAGTCCGGCCAGGCAGTGCTGGTGGGCGATCATCGGATAGTTGGTGCCGAACAAGACCTTTCGCTGCCCGGTGCCGGTCTTCATGAACCTGACCAGTTCGTCCGGGAGCCGTTTCGTGGTGTAGGCCGACGTGTCGATATAGACGTTCTCGTGCTTGCGGGCGACGGCGACCATCTCCTCGGTCCACGGGTAGCCGACGTGACCGCAGACGACGACGAGCTCCGGGAAATCGAGCGCTATCTGGTCGATGTAGGGGATCGGGCGTCCCGTCTCCGACGGCCGCAGTGGCCCGGTGTGACCGACCTGGGTGCAGAACGGGACACCGAGGTTCACGCACTCGGCGAGCAGCGGATAGTAGCGACGGTCGGTGGGCGGGGCGCCCCACAGCCAGGGCACCACGCGCAGCCCGACGAATCCGTCGTCGCGCACCCGGCACCGCAGCTCGCGGACCGCCTCCATCGGACGGTCCAGGTCGACACCTGCGACACCGGCCAACCGTCCCGGGCACGACCGTACCCATCCGGCGACCTCGTCATTGGAGATCAGGTCACCGCGCGGACCGATCCACCCGCTGAGCAGACCGATATCCACTGCACCGGCATCCATCGCGGCCAGGGTGGAGTCAAGCGGAATCTCGCCCTCGGGAATCGACCCGCCGGTCCAGCGCCGCAGGGATCCGAGCATGTCGTCGGCGAGGAACCGTCGGGTCGGGTGCTGCATCCACACGTCGATCGTCATCGTGTTTCGCCACTGTAGACCGGACCCGGCACTATTAATCCGTATTAACACTGTTTTTGGTTATTGTAAGTACAATCTCAGTGTATTAACGTCGACGTGAAGGCACGCCCAGCGGCTGGTCGACAAAGGAGACGACATGCAGCACGCACTTCGCCCCTACCTCAGCACCGGCATCGCCGTCCTGGGCGCCGGCATCGTCGCCGTTCCGGCCGCGCCACCAACCCTCGATGTCCAGGCGCGTGCGATACGGCTGACCAGCGGCGAGAACACCGCCTTCATCGTCGGTGGCAGCGGCGACCCGATCCCGTCCCAGCACTACGTGGACACCAACAACGATCTCTACATCCAGCCGCTCTATCCGGATCAGGGCTACCAGCCGGAAGCCGTGTTCACCCCGGAGGGCAATTACGCGCTCTACACCGGTGTCAAAAGCCTGACACTTGACCAGTCCGAAGCGCAGGGCGTCACCATCCTCAAAGACACCATCGAAAAACAACTCGCCGCCAATCCCGACAACCACGTCGTGCTGCTCGGCGACTCGCAGAGTTCCACCATCTCCTCGATGTTGATGCCCGAACTGGCCGCCCCCGGCGGCGTGCCGACCGGGGCAGACTCCCCGCTCAACTTCGTGCTGCTGGCCGACCCCAATGAGCCCAACGGCGGCCTGTTCGAACGCCTGGACGGGGTGACCATCCCGAGCCTGGGCATCACGTTCAACGGCGCGACCCCCGACGATCTCTACCCGACCACGATTTACATGCAGGCCTACGACGGGTTCGCCGACATTCCGCGCTACCCGATCAATTTCCTGGCCGACCTCAACTCCATCCTGGGCATCCAATTCGTCCATCCCACCTATCAGGGTCTGACCGCCGAACAGCTTGCCGACGCAGTCAAATTGGCGACCGTGGGCGACACCCTGACCACCTACTACGGGATCCCGCTGGCCGACGAGACGGTTCCCTACCTGCCGCTGCTGCAACCGCTGCTGCTCATCCCCGACGTCGGCAAGCCGTTGGCCGACTTCCTGCAGCCGATCCTGACGCCGCTGGTGAACCTGGGCTACGGCGACCCGGACTTCGGCTGGTCGACGGATCCGGCGAATGTGCCGACCGAGTTCGGGTTGTTCCCCAGCGCGGAGATGACGGCCAAGGCGTTCCAGGAATCACTGGCCGGAATCCAGACCGGGTTCCAAGACGCGATGAACGACCTGCAACACCCGGCATCGGCGGCCGTGTCCACCGCGCTCGAGTCCGCCGTCGCGGGCGGGTCGACGCCGGACTTCACCGACATCGTGAACGCCCTCACCAGTGCGTTCTCGACGGCCTATTCGGCCCTGCTGCCCACCGCCGACGTGCTCACCGGGGTCGGGGTGACGATCCCGAACTACGACCTGCAGTGGTTCATGGACGGACTCCAGCAGGGTGACCTGCTCAGCGCGATCGGCCAGCCCATCGCGAACAACACCTACCTGTACACCCTGGCCGCGGGTTTCGAAGCGTTCGCCATGATCAACATCTTCCAGACCATCGGCAGCGACCTGTCCGGCGTTTTTGGCTAAACGCTGACCTTCGCCGACAGTGCGTTGCGATAGTTGGCCGATGGCAGTCGAGGGAACAGCGGCCGTTGACCGCGCCGACGTCACGTTCCGCTCCGGCGGCGTGCGTTGCGCCGGCTGGTTGTATCGCCCGACCCACACCGACGGCGATGTCGCGTGCGTGGTCATGGGCCATGGCGCCGCACTGACCCGCCGTGACGGTCTGGCCCTTTACGCCGAGGCGCTGGCTCGCGCGGGCACCGCCGTGCTGGTCTACGATCATCGTTTTCTCGGCGATTCGGAAGGCGCACCGCGCCAACGCATCCGGATGTCCGAGCAGCTGGCCGACCGCTTGGCGGCGATCGCATTCGCACGCGCACAGGACGGGGTCGATCCGGACCGGATCATCGTGTGGGGCTTCTCGCTCAGCGGCGGCAGCGCAACTGAGGCCGCGGCGGTCGACCAGCGTGTCTCGGGCGCGATTCTGCTCTGCCCCTTACTGGACGGCTTGGGCAGGGCCAACTATGCCCTGCGGACGCAGCCGGGCAATGCCGCGTGGATCATGCCCCGAGCGGTCCGGGACGTGGTGATTCCGGCGACCGCCGAGTCAGGCGGCCACGCGGCGTTGAGCTTCCCCGGCGAGCTGGACGGGTTTCGTTCGATTACCGCCCCCGGTTGGCACAACGAAGTGCGCGCCCGGGCGCTGTTGACGCTGCCCTTCTATCGCCCCATTAAACTCGCGCGAAAGATCCGCTGCCCGATACTCATCCAGGAGGGGCGGCGGGATATCTCGGTGCCGTCGCGGGCGATCGGCCGGCTCGCGAAGCGAGCGCCCCGCGCGGTGCTGAAACGGTACGACTGCGACCACTTCGAACCGTTCCACGGCGAGCACCCGACGCAGATCATCGCCGACCAGGTGGCCTGGCTAAGCAGCCTCAGCCGGTAGCTTCCTGCTTGGCGCGCACCTCGTCCGCCGGGCGGATTTCGGTCTGCTCCTTGGCCCACCGGTAGTCCGGCTTGCCGGCCGGGGACCGTTTCACCTCGTCGACCAGCCAAAGGCTGCGTGGCACTTTGTATCCGGCGATCTCGGAACGCACGAAACCGTCCAGCTCGGCCAGCGACGGGCGGGCTCCCGCGCGGGGCTGCACCACTGCGGCGACGTGCTGGCCGTAGCGCGGATCCGGCACCCCGACCACCAGCGCGTCGAAGACGTCGGGGTGGGCTTTGAGTGCCCCCTCGACCTCTTCGGGGTAGATCTTCTCGCCGCCGCTGTTGATCGACACCGAACCGCGGCCCAGCATCGTCACCGAACCATCGGCTTCGACCTGCGCGTAATCACCCGGGATCGCGTAGCGCACACCGTTGATCGTGCGAAAGGTTTCCGCTGTTTTCTTCTCATCCTTGTAGTAGCCGACCGGGATGTGGCCGCGTTTGGCGATGATGCCGCGCACCCCGGATCCGGGCTGCACCTCGTTGTCGTCGTCGTCGAGCACCACGGTGGTCTTGTCGATGGTGACCCGCGGCCCGCCGCTGTGCGCCTCCCCCTTGGCGACGATGCTGGTGCCGCCGAAGCCGGTCTCCGAGGATCCGATTGAGTCGGTGATGATCCGGTTCGGCAGCAGATCCAGCAGCTGTTCCTTGATGCTGTGGCTGAACAGCGCCGCCGTCGACGCCAGCAGGAACAGCGACGACAAGTCGTATTCACGGCCGGCATCCCGAGCGGCCAGCAGCGCGTCCAGCAGCGGGCGGGCCATCGCGTCTCCGGTGAAGAACAGCAGGTTCACCTTGTGGTCGTGGATGGTGCGCCACACCTTGTCCGCGTCGAACTCCGGTTCCAGCACCACGGTGTGTCCGCTGAACAGCGCCATCCAGGTGGCCGACTGGGTGGCGCCGTGAATCATCGGCGGGATCGGGTAGCGGATCATCGGCGCGTTGGCTGCGGCCTGCTTGGCCAGGTCGTACTCGTCGGCGACCGGCTCACCGGTGGCAAAGTCGGTGCCGCCGAACAACACCCGGTAGATGTCCTCGTGGCGCCACATCACGCCCTTGGGGAACCCGGTGGTGCCGCCGGTGTACAGGATGTAAATGGCGTCGGCGCTTCGCTCGCCGAGACGCTCGGCGAAATCACGTTCCGGGGAGCCCTGTGCCAGTGCCGAATTGAACTCGACGCCGCCATAGCGTTGGCAGGCCTGATCTTCGACATCGGAGCCGTCCTCGACCACCAGGATGGTCTTGAGCTTCGGGGTGTCGGGCAGCACATTGGCCACCTTGTCGCTGTACTGACGCTCGTGCACCAGCGCCACCATGTCGGAGTTGTCGAACAGGTAGCGCAGTTCGCCCTCGACGTAGCGGAAGTTGACGTTGACCAGGATCGCGCCGGCTTTGACGATGCCCAGCATCGCGATGACGATCTCCAGCCGGTTGCGGCAGTACAGGCCGACCTTGTCGTCCTTCTTGACGCCCTGGCTGATCAGATAGTGCGCCAGCCGGTTGGCCTTCTCCTCCAGTTGCCCGTAGGTCAGCTGTTCGTCGCCACAGATCAGGGCGACCCGGTCGGGGACGGCGT
This sequence comes from Mycobacterium sp., assembly GCA_035721065.1. Classification (GTDB taxonomy): domain Bacteria; phylum Actinomycetota; class Actinomycetes; order Mycobacteriales; family Mycobacteriaceae; genus Mycobacterium. The sequence goes on along the minus strand of DASTNJ010000062.1, from coordinate 10,420 downwards.
CGATGGCATGCTCGGCAAGGTCGGCGATGTTCAGAGCCACGGACCCAAACTAGAACGTGTTACATTTTGACACAAGTCCGTGGTGGTGACGCAGAAAGGCTGACACCGGTGAGCGAAGCCGATTCCGAACCGCACGCCCTGGTTGAGCAGCGTGGACACACGCTGATCGTGACCCTGAACCGGCCCGCGTCGCGCAACGCGCTGAGCGGCGAAATGATGCGAATCATGGTCGAGGCGTGGGACCGCGCCGACGGCGACGACGACATTCGTTCGGTCATCCTGACCGGTGCCGGCGGGTATTTCTGCGCCGGCATGGACCTCAAGGCCGCCGACAAGAAGGCGCCCGGCGACTCGTTCGCCGACGGCAGCTACGACCCGTCGCGGATCGACGCGCTGCTCAAGGGCCGCCGGTTGACCAAGCCGCTGATCGCCGCGGTCGAGGGTCCCGCGATCGCCGGTGGCACCGAGATTCTGCAGGGCACCGACATCCGGGTGGCCGCCGAGAGCGCCAAGTTCGGCATCTCCGAGGCTCGCTGGAGCCTGTATCCGATGGGCGGTTCGGCGGTTCGACTGCCGCGGCAGATCCCCTACACGCTGGCCGCCGAGTTACTGCTGACCGGCCGGCACATCAGCGCAGTCGAGGCGCTGGACATCGGCCTGATCGGGCACGTCGTGCCGGACGGTCAGGCGCTGGCAAAGGCGCTGGAGCTCGCCGAGATGATCAACGGCAACGGCCCGTTGGCGGTGCAGGCCATGTTGCGCACCATTCGCGAGACCGAGGGCATGCCGGAGAATGAGGCGTTCGCGATCGACACCCGGATCGGCGTCGAGGTGTTCTTGAGCGCCGACGCGAAGGAAGGCCCGAAGGCGTTCGCGCAGAAGCGCGCCCCACAATTCAAGGGACACTAACCAGCGCGAGCAGACGCAGAATCGCACTCCGCTACACGGATTTATGCGATTCTGCGTCTGCTCGCCATAAGGAGGGTCAATGCGGATAGCGGTCACCGGCGGCACCGGTTATCTTGGCGCACACACGGTTCGGGCGTTGCTGGACGCCGGACACTCGGTCCACCTGCTGGTGGCGCCCGGCTGCGCCGATGAGCCGGTGATTCCGCACCTACGCGAGCTCGGCGAGCTCGACGTGCTCGACGGGGACGTCCGCGAATTCGACGTCATCAGCAAACTGCTGGACGACTGCGACGCGCTGCTGCACGCCGCCGGGGTGGTCGGCACCAACGACCGGCAGGAAAAGTTGATGTGGGACATCAACGCCTACGCCACCGAGGCCATCCTGACCCGCGCCGTGGCGGCCGGCCTGGACCCGGTGGTGTCGGTGAGCAGCTACAGCTCGCTGTTCCCGCCGCCGGACGGCGTGCACGGTGTCATCGGCCCGGACACGCCGCCGGTCCCCGGGCGCAGCGCCTACGCCCGGACCAAGGCCTACGCGGACCGGGCCGCCCGGCGGTTACAGGCCGACGGCGCGCCGGTGGTGGTCACCTACCCGTCCAGCGTGGTGGGGCCGGCGTTCTGGACCGCCCCCGGTGTCACCGAGATCGGCTGGAAGCCGATCGTGCAGTACCGGGTCGCACCGAGTGTGCGCGGTGGCATGCAGATGGTCGACGTCCGCGACCTCGGGCGTGTCCACACGGCGTTGATGCGCCCGGGCCGCGGCCCGCGCCGGTATGTCTGCGGCGGCGTCATGATCACCTTCGACGAGATGATCTCCGCGGTGCAGCAGGGCATCGGAGCGCCGGTCCGGCGGGTGCCGATCAGCCCCGGCGTTTTCCGGGCTATCGGCCGGATCGCCGACGCCGCAAGCAGATTCCTGCCGCTGCCGCCGGGCTTGAGCTACGAGGCGGCGATGCTGCTCACCGCCGCCACCCGGACGGACGACGCACAGGCCCTCGAAGAGCTCGGCGTGCAGTGGAGCTCACCGACCGACGCGATCGTCGAGTCGCTGCGGGCCGCTCGCACCGGTTAGAAGATCTGGTTCAGGTCGCTGATGATCGCCGGCAGGTTGCGGACCAGAACGAACGCCTCCACGCCGAGCGACACCGCGTTCAACCCGTTGTAGAAGGCGGCCGGCATGCCGATCGCGTCGGTCAGGTCACCGGCCTGCAGGAAGTTCGAGAAGATGGTGGCTTCGGTGGCCGGCAACACCGTCGACAGCGCGTTGAGCACATCGTTGGTCGACGACGCCATCCCGTTGACCGTCGACTCCAGGCCGCTGAGTCCACTGACGATGTCGGCCAACGAGTGCGAACCCGAACCGGCCCCGCCGTCTTTCAGACCCGAGATGAGCTCGTCGATCGTGTCCGGTTGGATGCTGGACGGGTCTTTGAGATCGGCCATGAAGTCGTTCCAGCCCTGCTTCGCCCCGTTCTCCAGGGCAGCCATGATGGTCTGCAGCTGCTCGGCGTCGATGCTGGGGAACAGCCCAGCCGTGGTCGCCACGTTGGCCGGAGCGGTGGACCATCCGGTGTCGGGATCGGCGCCGTAGCCCAGGTTGACCAACACCTTCAGGTCCGGCGCGAGCAGGTCGCCGATCGGTCGGCCGGCGAGCAGTCCGATCACCTGCGCCAGCGGCAGTTCGTTGGGGTCCTGAATGCCGAGGTAGGTGGTGCCGCCGTCGTACCCGGCGGTCGTCGCCAACGGCTCGGCGTCGGCGATCTGCGCCTGCGTCAGTCCGACCCCGGGGGCCAGCAGCCCCTGGATGTACAGCGGGTGCACCAGCGCCATGCCGGCGACGGCGTTGAGGTCGGACAGGAAGTTGATCGGATACCGCGGGAAGTCGGCGAACCCGTCGTATTCGAGGGTGTAGATGGTGCTGGGGATACCGGTGTCGGCCGGGGCCGCACCGCTGAAAGTCAAACCGAGGCTTGGCATCGTCGGGTTGGGATCCTGCGGAATGTTGAACCGCTCCAGGATGCCGCCGTTGGGATTGCTCGGGTCGCCCAGACTGAGAAAGGACAGCTTGCCGTCGCCGACGTTGACGCCGTCGAGTTGCCCATTGTCGATGTCGCGCTCCACCATCGCGTTGATCGTGGCGCTCTGCGAGACCCCGCCGACGAACACATCGTGTCCGCCCTCGATCTGCTTTTTGATCTCGGTCTCCAGGATCGTGACGCCCTGGGCCACCGACGTGTCGAACGGCAGTTGCTTGCTGATGCCCTCGATGGTCTGCAACCCTTCCGGGGTGAACAGCCGCTCGACCGCGAAATCGCCGAATCCCATGGGGACCAGGTAGTTTTCGGCGGCCGTTTGGGTGAGGTCCAGCGGCGGGATCGGGACGCCACTGCCGCCCATCACCAAGGCCACGCCCTGCCCCGGGTCCGGCGGTGCGTCGATGGGTATCGACGAGTCGGTCAACCGGACCCGGTCGCCGGCCGGTCTCGGATGCCCCCGCGTCGGCATCACCAACGGCGTCTGCGCGAGCAGGGTGGTGCTGACAACCGCCAACGGGGCGACGACGAATAGCCGAATTCTCGAACGTTTCACCCACATTCCGCTAAGCCTGACAACAGCCGCCGTTGAACAGAAACACCAATCGGCACCGTCATTAACAACGCGAACATTGTTAAATCAGGCGGTCATCGGCCGCTTCTCGATGTTGTGCACGATCTCGGACTCCCGGTCCCGCACCGAACACGCGGCGTCGACGAATCGGTCGACGATCCGGGAGCGCCGGCCCTCCGGCCAGCCGACCGCGGTCACCGAACCGGGCCAGTCGTCGATCGGCAGGAACCGCACGCCGGGGGGAGCGATGTAGTGCATGGCCGCCGCGGTGGTCACCGCGATCGCCAGCCCGGCCGCCACCAGTTGCGCTTCCTCGGTGATCGAGTTGATCGGCACGACGCGCGGTCTGGTCGACTCGTCTCGTGCCGCGTCCAGGCACCAGAACGCGTGGTAGGTGTCATCAGCGCCGGACGAGCGGGTGATCGGGTCATGGATGAGATCCCGCGCCGACACCGATGTCCTTGCGGCGTGGCGATGCGACGCCGACACCATGGCGACGACGGGGTCGACGAACAGGATCTCGGTCTCGATGTTCGCGGTGCTCTGCGGCAGGCGCAGGAACGCCACGTCGCTGGCCCCCGAAGCGAGACCCGCCGACGGGTCACTGATCGGGAACTCACGCATTTCGATGACCACATCGGGGTGGCGGTGCCGGAATTCGGCCACGATCAACGGGGTCAACTCGAGCGCCGCCCCCGGGAAGTAGCCCAGCCGCAGCGTGCCGGCCAGCCCGTGTGCCGACCGCCGCGCGTCGGTGGTGGCGGCGTCGAGCGCGGCCAGCGCCGCGCGGGCTCCCTCCAGAAAGACCTCACCGGCCTGCGTCAGTGCCACCCTGCGGGTGGTCCGTTCCAGCAGCTTCACCCCGAGTTCGTCCTCGAGGTCCTTGATCTGGCGGCTGAGCGCCTGCTGCGCCAGGTAGACCCGAGCCGCAGCCTTGCTGAAGTGCAGTTCTTCGGCCACCACCACGAAATGGCGCAGCTTGCGGGTGTTGATGTCGATGATGGCGCATCGTAGCCCAAAACAGGGTCTACCAGGGTGTCCTTGCTCGGATTACAGTAATCGGCATGACCGTGTCCCAGCACACCGTCGCGGGGAAAGTGCTCACCATGCCGGTCCGGATCCGGCGGGCGGTCGTGCACACCGTGCTGTTCTCGGTGGCCGCTGACGCGGCCCAACGGCTGATCGATTACAGCGGCCTGCGGGTGTGCGAACATCGCCCCGGCCGGGCGGTGGTCAACCTGATGCTGGCCCGTTACCTCGACGGCGACCTGGGCGCCTACCACGAGTTCGGCACCGCGGTGATGGTCAATCCGTCGGGCCCCGTCGCGCGCGGCTGGCGGGCACTGGCCTCGGCCGGCGCGTTCATCCACCACCTGCCGGTCGACCAGGCCTTCACCCTGGAGGCGGGACGCCGCATCTGGGGGTTCCCGAAAGTCATGGCGGACTTCACGGTTCGCGACGGCAAGCGTTTCGGCTTCGACGTGCACGAGAGCGGCGTTCACATCGCCACCATCGAATTCGGTCGCGGACTACCGGTGCCGTCGCTCGTCCCCCGCACCCAACTGCTGCGGGCCTACAGCCACACCGACGGGGTCACCCGCGAAGTCCCCTGGGAGATGCGGATTTCCGGGCTGCGCGCCAGACTCGGCGGCGCCACGCTGCAACTGGGCGACCACCCCTACGCCGCCGAACTGGCGTCGCTGGGCCTGCCGAAACGCGCATTCGCCTCGGCGTCCACCAGCAATGTGGCGATGGTCTTCGGCGACGCGGACCCGTTGGGTCGCTAGATCTTGGCCTCCCGGCCCGCCCAGTACGGGTCGCGCAGTTTGCGTTTGTACAGTTTGCCGTTGGGGTCACGCGGCATCTCAGCGATGTAGTCGATCGAGCGGGGCAGCTTGAACTTCGCCAGCCGCTCCGCCGCGTAGTCCATCAGTTCGGCGGTCAGCGCTGCGGCACTCTCGGAATCGCCCGCCACCCCGTCGGCGGCCTGCACGACGGCCTTGATCTGCTCGCCCCAGTCCTCGTCGGGCACTCCGAACACCGCGACATCGACGACTTTCGGGTGCATGATCAGTTCGTTCTCGATCTCGGCGGGGTAGATGTTGACCCCGCCGGAGATGATCATGTTGGTCTTGCGGTCCTGCAGGTACAGATAACCGTCCTCGTCGAGGTAACCCACATCGCCGACGGTGAACAGGTCACCGGCCCGGCTCTCGGCCGTCTTCTTCTCGTCGTTGTGATAGGCGAAGCTGGATCCACCCATCTGCATGTAGACGGTGCCGACCTCACCGGCCGGGACTTCATTGCCGTCGTCGTCGAGCACCTTGACCACCGAGTACGGCCAGGCCTTGCCCACCGAACCGGGATGGGTCAGCCACTCGGCCGCGGTGATCAGGGTGCCGCCGCCCTCGGTGGCGGCGTAGTACTCGGTGATCACCGGACCCCACCAGTCCAACATCCGACGTTTGACCTCCGGTGGGCACGGAGCGGCCCCGTGGATGACGGTGCGCAGCGATGACACGTCGTAGCGGGCCCGCACCCCTTCGGGTAGCGCCAGCAGCCGGCGGAACTGGGTAGGCACCATGTGGCTGTGGGTGACGTTGTGCTGGGCGATAAGCGCCAGCATCTCCTCGGGGTCCCACTTGTCCATCAGCACCACCTTGTGGCCGAGCTGGATGGAGATCGCCGAAAAGTTCAGCACCGCGGTGTGATACAGCGGCGAGCCGCAGATGTGCACGTGATTGTCGAACGGCTGCAGACCGTACAGCGCGAAGAAGCCGGCGGCCGCGATCGGCACCTCGTCAGGGTCGGCCCCGGTCAACGGGCGCTGCACTCCCTTGGGCTTGCCGGTGGTGCCGGAGGTGTAGAGCATCGCCGCACCCATGGTGCGGATGTCGGGCCGGGCATCGGGCTCGTCGGCACCCAGCGCCGACAGCGGCGTGAAGCCGGCGATGCCGCCCTGGGAGCCGACCGCGAACCTGTGTGCGGCGGGCAGGCCGGCCTCGTCGGCGGCGATCCGGCAGGCGTCGGCGAAACGCTGGTGGCCGACGAGTGCTTTGGCGCCGCTGTCGGAGAGGATGTAGCCGATCTCCGGACCGGTCAGGTGCCAGTTGATCGCGACGATGTAGAGCCCGGTCTGCATGGCGGCGAAGTACACCGCGAGCGTGTCGACGACGTTGGGCAGCACCATCACCAGCACGTCGCCGGGCCGAAGGCCCAGGGCTTGCAGGCCGCGCCCGTACCGGTTGGCGCGGGCCGCCAACTCCCCGTAGGTCAGCTCGCCGCCCAGGACGTCGACCACCGCGACGGCGTCGGGGGTGTCACGGGCGATGTTCCACAGGCCGGCTTCGCTCATTCGGCCAATCTAGAACGTGTTCTAGTCGACCCGCAAGGCGAGGCGCTCAGGCCGGCTAGATCAAGTCGGCCAGCTGGCGGACCTGGGCGGTGTCGCGGGCGGTGACCACCATCATCGTCACCCCGGCGGCCTCCCAGACGGCGATCTGCTTGCGCGCATGGTCGACGTCACCGACGATGACCGCGTCGTCGACCAATTCGTCGGGGATGATCTTGGCGGCCTCGTCCTTGCGGTTGGTGCGGAACAGTTCCGTGACGTCGTCGACGACTTCGCTGTAGCCCATCCGGCGGTAGACGTCGGCGTGGAAGTTGGTGTCCTCGGAGCCCATGCCGCCCATGTACAACGCCAGGTACGGCTTGATGCCGGCGAACGCCGCGGCGCGGTCGTCGGTGATAACCACCTGAGCGGTCGCACAGATCTCGAAGTCGTCCCGGCTGCGCCGGGCCCCGGGCCGGGCGAATCCCTCGTCGAGCCACTCGTTGTACATCCCGGCCAGCCGCGGCGTGTAGAAGATCGGCAGCCAGCCGTCGCAAATCTCGGCGGCCAGCGCCACGTTCTTCGGCCCTTCGGCGCCCAGCATCACCGGGATATCGGCTCGCAGCGGGTGCACGATCGGCTTGAGCGCCTTGCCCAGTCCGGTGGTGCCCTCCCCGGTCAGCGGCAGCGGGTAGTGCGGGCCGTCGCTGGTCACCGGCGCCTGCCTGGCCCAGACCTGCCGCAGGATGTCGATGTATTGCCGGGTTCGGGCCAGCGGCTTGGGAAACCGCTGTCCGTACCAGCCCTCCACCACCTGCGGGCCGGACACGCCAAGTCCGAGGATGTGCCGCCCGCCGGACAGGTGGTCCAGGGTGAGCGCGGCCATCGCGCACGCGGTCGGGGTGCGCGCCGACAGCTGTACCACCGACGTGCCCAGCCGCACCCGGTGCGTCGATGCTCCCCACCACGCCAGCGGCGTGTAGGCGTCCGATCCCCAGGCCTCGGCGGTGAAGACGGCGTCGAAGCCGGCTTCCTCGGCGGCGGTCACCAGTTCGCCGGCGTTGTCGGGCGGCTGTGCGCCCCAGTAACCCAGCTGCAGCCCGAGCTTCATACCTGGCTCCTTACCCGCTGTTGCCCAGATTGTTAGAACCTGTTCTACTCGATGCCGTGACCGTGAGCGAACACCGCCCCGCCCGGATCGATCGGGCCGAACCGCTGCTGTCCGCGCCGCTGCGGTTGTCTTACGACTACACCCGTTCGGTCGGACCGGTGCTCGGCCAGTTCTTCACTGCGCTGCGCGAACGTCGCATCGTCGGGGTGCGTGGTTCCGACGGTCGAGTGTACGTCCCGCCCGCCGAATACGATCCGATCAGCTATCAGCCGTTGACCGAGATCGTCGGCGTCGACAGTGTCGGCACCGTGGTGTCGTGGTCCTGGCAGCCGGACCCGCTGCCGGGCCAGCCGCTGGACCGGCCGTTCGCCTGGGCGCTGATCAAGCTGGACGGCGCCGACGTGCCGATGCTGCACGCCGTCGATGTACCCGGCCCCTCAGCGATCAGCACCGGCGCCCGGGTGCACGTGCGCTGGGCCGACGAACCGGTCGGGTCGATCACCGACATCGCCTACTTCGAACTCGGTGACGCCCCTGAAGAATTCGCTGGCGACGGCTCGGCTGATCAACAAGATCCGGTCTCGATCGTCATGACCCCGATCGAGCTGGAGATCCAGCACAGCACCTCCTACCCGGAGAGCACCTACCTGCGAGCGCTGAAGGAAGGCAGGCTGCTCGGCGCCCGCACCGTCGGGCCGAACGGTGAGCAGGGGAAGGTGTACTTCCCGGCCCGCGAAGCCGACCCGGCCACCGGCCAGCAGCTCACCGATTTCGTCGAGGTGGCCGACACCGGCACGATCACGACGTTCGCGATCATCAACATCCCGTTCCTGGGCCAGAGCATCAAACCGCCCTATGTGGCCGCCTACGTGCTGCTCGACGGTGCTGACATTCCGTTTCTGACCCTGGTGTCCGATGTGGACGCGCACGAGGTCCGGATGGGCATGCGGGTGCAGGCGGTGTGGAAGCCCCGCGAGCAGTGGGGTTACGGCATGGGCAACATCGAGTACTTTCGGCCGACCGGAGAACCGGATGCCGACTACGACACCTACAAACACCACCTGTGAGGGGCTGATGCGCACTCGCGATGTCGCGGTGGTGGGCTTCGCCCACGCCCCGCACGTACGCCGCACCGACGGCACCACCAACGGCGTCGAAATGCTGATGCCGTGCTTCGCCGAGCTTTACTCCCAGCTAGGCATCACCAAGGCCGACATCGGATTCTGGTGCTCTGGATCGTCGGATTATCTTGCCGGCCGGGCATTCTCGTTCATCTCGGCGATCGACTCGATCGGCGCGGTTCCGCCGATCAACGAGTCGCACGTGGAGATGGACGGCGCCTTTGCGGCCTACGAGGCCTATATCAAGCTGCTGACCGGCGAGGTCGACACCGCACTGGTGTACGCGTTCGGCAAATCATCGGCCAGCGTGCTGCGCCGGATCCTGGCGCTGCAGGCCGATCCGTATACCGTCGCGCCGCTTTGGCCGGACTCGGTTTCGGTCGCCGGGCTGCAGGCACGCCTCGGACTGGACTCCGGGGCGTTCACCACCGAGCAGATGGCCCGGGTAGCACTCGAGTCGTTCGGCAATGCCGAGCGGGTGGATTCGGTGGAACCCGCCACCAGCGTGGATGAACTGCTGGAGCGGCCGATGTTCGCCGACCCGCTGCGTCGTCACGACATCGCACCGATCACCGACGGCGCCGCGGCGATCGTGCTGGCCGCTGGAGAGCGGGCCAGGGAGCTACACGAGAACCCGGCATGGATAACCGGTTTCGAGCACCGTATCGAGTCGCCGGTGCTGGGCAGCCGGGATCTCACCCGATCGCCGTCGACGGCGGTGTCCACCCGGGCGGCCAGCGGCGAGGGGACGCCCGCGGGCGTCAAAAGCATTGAGGTCGCCGAGATCCACGCGCCGTTCACTCATCAGCAGCTGATCCTCACCGAGGCGATGGGCCTGCCGGCCACGGCCAGGGTCAACCCGTCCGGAGGTGCGCTGGCGGCCAACCCGATGTTCGTCGCCGGGATGGAACGCATCGGTTTCGCCGCCCGGCACATCTGGAACGGCAGCGCGCATCGGGTGCTCGCGCATGCCACCAGCGGGCCTGCGCTGCAACAGAATCTGGTTGCGGTGCTGGAAGGGCGGAACTGATGGGGCAACTGGCCGCGGTGCTGGGCACCGGACAGACGAAGTACACCGCCAAGCGCCACGATGTGTCGATGAACGGCCTGGTGCGCGAGGCCATCGACAGGGCACTGGCCGATTCAGGGTCGACGTTCGCCGACATCGACGCAGTGGTGGTCGGTAAGGCGCCGGACTTCTTCGAGGGCGTGATGATGCCCGAGTTGTTCATGGCCGACGCGATGGGCGCCACCGGCAAGCCGCTGATCCGGGTGCACACCGCCGGTTCGGTGGGTGGTTCCACCGCGATCGTTGCGGCCAGCCTGGTGAAATCCGGCAAA
>DASTNJ010000061.1:0-61463 GCA_035721065.1 Mycobacterium sp. | reverse complement strand
ACCCTCGCCTTGGCGTCGGCCACCTGCTGGTCGCTGAACGACGCGACGGGCCCACCAGATCCCGACCCGGCTTCCGGCATCGGCCGCAGCCACGCCGCGACCGCGGCGACAACCGCGACCACCGTCAGCGCGAGCATCGCCAAGACCGGCCACCGCGGTCCGCGCGCTGGGGCCATCGGCGGCCAGGGCGGTGGACCGGCGGGGGGCGAATCTGGCATGGGGGCGATGGTATCGCTGATCATCGTTCGGCGTATTCGACCGCTTGCTGGAGCAAGCGGCTGCGACCACCGCGTGAACCGGCCCCCACAACGGGTGACTAGCCCAAACACCGATCGGCTATACCATCGAGGCCATGTCGGATGGGGTGGCTGACAGCATGCCTGCGCGGCCGGTGCGGGGACGGCGATGACCTCCGCCGACGAGATCCGCATCTTCATCACCGAACTGACCCAGGCGCTGCACGACAACCTGCCGCCACCGCCCATCCCGCCGGATCTGCCGGCCGAGGCGCAATCGGAGATCGATGCGCTGCTGGCCGTGCTGGGGATGGCCGGCAACGCCGGCGACCCGGCCGACATGGCCGACGCCCTGGCCGGACAAGCCCAGCGTGACATGCGGGTGGGCGAGGCGCTGACCAGATTCCCCGCGACCGAGGAGCAGTCGGCACAGAGCCTGCAGCAGGTCATGGGGATGGCCCAGCAGCTACCGCAGACGCTGTCGGGCCTGGGGCAGGGGCTGGGCCAGGGGCCGGGCGGGTTCATGCAGCAGCTCAACCAGCTCCTCCAGCAGGGTGCGCAGGCCGGACAGCAACTGGCGGGCCTGGGACAGAGCGCCCAGGCCGCCGAGCTGCCCGCGGATGCGCTCGGTGAGGCCCTGGGTGCCGGCGAGTCTCTGCTCGGCGCCGGCGGCGGTTTGAGCGGCGCCGGCGGTCTGGCCGGTACCAGCCCGGCGTCGAACCTCGGTCCCCCGGCCACCCCCGCAGCCAGCACGTTCCCGTCCGCGGCATCGAGCGTCCCGCCGCCACCCACTTCGCCCGATTCGGCGGGCCTGGGCCGGGGCGCCATGGGCGGCTATCCGATGATGCCGCCCGGCGCGGCCGGCGGTGCCTCGGGGCCAACCGATGCCAAGGCGGACACCAAACGCGTCGTTTCGCCGCCGGTGCGAAACGGTGCGCCGGTCCAGGGGCGCGTCGGCACCCCGCCGAGGTTGCCCGAGGTCGAGAAGCGGATCGACGGCAAGCCGGTGGCGCATCGCCGTCTGCTCGCCCCCGGCCGGCAAGCCGACAGCGACACCGACCGGGACCGGTAGCCACCCTGAACGAAGCGCGCGGCGCGAGAGCCGACACCACCTGCGGCGCTGATAGGCTTCCGCCGCGCACCACCCGCGAGCGGAAGGCAACCCGGCATGTCAGTGCACACAGAGTCGCAAGGCATCATCGGCACCCACTACCGGTTCCCGGACTACTTCGAGGTCGGGCGGGAGAAGGTCCGCGAGTTCGCCGAAGCGGTCAAAGACGACCACCCCGCGCACTTCGAGGAGGAGGCGGCCGCCGAGCTGGGTTATCCCTCGCTGGCGGCGTCGCTGACGTTCCTGGCGGTCGCCGGGCGGCGGGTGCAGCTGGAGATCTTCACCAAGTTCGACATCCCGATCAACATCGCCCGGGTGTTCCACCGCGACCAGAAGTTCACCTTCCACCGGCCGATCGTGGTGGGTGACCGGCTCTATTTCGACACCTACCTCGACTCGGTGCTGGAGTCGCACGGAACCGTGATCAGCGAGGTTCGCAGCGAGGTCACCGACGTCGACGGCAAACCGGTGGTGACCAGCGTCGTCACCATGCTCGGCGAATCGGCCCGCCAGGATGCCGACACCGCCGCCACGGTGGCCGCGATCGCCGCGATGCGGGACGGCAGCAAATAGCCCGGTCGCGCGACAGCCGGCTCAGCCGAAGAACACGCCGCGGCGGCCGGCGAGCAGCCGGTACAGTGTGTGCTGGATCGTCTCGCGCACCTGGTCGGTGACCTCGAAGGTGATCATCGGATCTTCTGCGGCACCCGGCCCGTAGTCGACGGTCTCGATCGGCTCCCCGAACGCGATGTGCCACTTGGACGGCAACGGCACCAGGCCGGCCGGCCCGGCCAGCGGGAACAGCGGGGTGATCGGGAAATAGGGCACGCCGAGCAGCCGCGCCAGCAACTTGAAGTCGGCGATCATCGGGTAGATCTCCTCGGAGCCGACGATCGAGCACGGCACGATCGGCGCCCCGGTGGCCAGTGCCGCCGACACGAACCCGCCGCGGCCGAACCGCTGCAGTTTGTAGCGGTCCCGGTAGTGCTTGCCCAGCCCCTTGTAGCCCTCCGGGAACACCGCGGTCAGCTCGCCGGCCTCCAGCAGCCGGTGTGCGTCGGCGGTGCAGGCCATCGTGCTGCCCGCCTTCCGCGCGGCCGAACTGATCACCGGCAGATCGAAGACCAGATCGGCGGCCAGCAGTCGCAGGGTGCGGTTCGTGGGATGCTCGTCGTGCACCGCCACCGACGTCATCAGCGCATCGATCGGCAGCACCCCGGCATGGTTGGCCACCACCAGCGCGGCGCCGGTTTCGGGCAGGTTCTCAATGCCGCTGACCTCGACCCGGAACCACGAGTTGTACAGCACCCGTAGCACCGGCAGCGCGATGGCCTCGTTGAAGTGCGGGTCGAACCCGAACTCGTCGACGCTGTAGTCACCGGTGATCCGCTCACGCAGGAACGCAACGACCGCGGCCACCCGCTCGGCGAAGTCGCCGACGGCCGGTTCGGCTGAGCCGCCCATACCGGCGGCATCGCGGCGCTGGTCGATCTCACGGACGACGGCGGCAATCTGCTCGGCCGACGCCCGCTGGCCGGGGTCGGCGAGCGACGGGTGCCGGCGTGACGCGGCCGCACGCTGAACCGCACGCCGATGCTCAACCGGCCGTCCGGAATTCCGGTGCAGCGGAATGACTTTCGCTTTGGAATCGTCTGTCATGGGTTAACCTCCCCCCAGCTCGTCGAAGTTCGTTCCCCCCAGGCGCTGAGCTGCGGCCACCGCGTGACGTTCCAGCGACTCCACCCAACGCCGGTCGACAACCGGGTTGAGCCCGCGCCCGCGCAGATAGTCATCAAACGCTTCGGCGGTGGTCCACTTCGTCGTGTAGCCGAGCTCGGTACGCATTCTAGTGGTATCCATCACCCGGCCGAAGCTCAGATAATGCAGCTGCTCGCGGTTGATCTCGGTGTAGTGGCTGCTTCGGGTCAGCGACTCCAGCGCCCAGAGCCCGAGCGTCGGCATCGGCACCGGAATCCGGCCCGCCCGGCGGATCGCCTGCGACATCATGATGATCCCGGCGGCGCCGATGTTGTAGGTGCCGGGTTTGCCCGCCGTGGTGGCGCGCTCCAGCGCGCCGAGGGCGTCCTGTTCGTGCAGCAGTTGCAGCCGTGCGTCGCGACCGAGCACGGTCGGCACCAGCGGACCGGACAGGTAGCGCGAGAACGTGGTGTCCATCGCCGGGCCGATCATGTTCGCCAGCCGCAGGATGGTGACCGCCACGTCCGGCCGGTGCCGGCCCAGCGCGCGGGCGTACCCCTCGATGTCGATGCTGTCGCGGGGGAATCCCCGGGTGGGCGGGCGTCTGCTGCTGCTGTCCTCGGTGAACATCACCGGATCGCGCGGGCTGGACCCGTACACCTCCGAGGTGGACTTGAGCACCACCCGCTGCACCGACGGCGACTTCTGGCAGGCCCCGAAGAGCTGCATCGCGCCCATCACGTTGAGTTCCTTCAATGCCGCGCCGCCGCCGGACCGCGGCACGTACGACGCCGTCGCCGCATGCACCACGGTGTCGACGTCGCTGTTGCGGATCACCTTCGCGATGAACGGGTTGCGGATGTCGGCGCGGACGAACTCGGCGCGCCCCATCCGGCGCAGCATGTCTTTGCTCGGCGCGATCGCGTCCACCGCCATGACCCGGTCGATCAGCGGGTTTCGGGTGAGCCGGGCCGTCAGATAGCCGCCCAGGAACCGGCAAGCGCCGGTGACCATCACGACTTTGGGGTAGTGCCGGATGTCGGTGCGGTTGTCCTCGGTTGGCGGCTCCGGCGAATCCACGCTGTCAGCCTAACGGCCCAACCGGCAAAGCAGTACCGGTAATCGATCGTGTACGGCCGTGGCGTCTACTTGCCGAGTTTGCGCCGCTGCACCCGGGTGCGCCGAAGCAGCTTGCGGTGCTTCTTCTTCGACATGCGCTTGCGCCGTTTCTTGATGACTGAACCCATGAACTCCGCTATCTATCCGATCAACCCGGCTACCTTACCCGGGCAGGCACGTCGAACGGAAAACCGGTACCGGCCGGAAGGGGCCGGACATGCCGAGGAGCCCGGGGTGCCGACGCGTCGTGCGTCACACTCCGGGGCAGTCGGCGACAGCCTGGGGCAATGGTCAGCCGGCGTCGAAGAAGGAGGTCTCCAACAGGTCGTGCACGGCTTTGGCGTGCACCCGGAAAGACCGGCCGACGCGCACCGCAGGCAGCTCGCCGTTGTGCACCAGTCGATACACGGTCATCTTGCTGACCCGCATCAGCGCGGCCACCTCGGCGACGGTGAGGAACTGAGTCCGGCCCTGCTGGCCGTCCACCGAGCCGGTGTCCCGCGCCGAAGGCCCGTTCATTGACGTCATGGTTACCCATTCCAATCAGGCCCGTGCAGTCCCGGCGACTTCCCCATCGTCGGCCCCACACGTGCTTACAAACAAGGAGAATAGCGGGACGAATGGGGTTATTGGTACTGGTGTTGGTGAAAATGTGAAAAATAAGTGAATTACTCCGATGTAAGTATTAGCTGCTCAGAGCGGGTCTTGGCGGCCCGAACCGCCGCATCGACGGTGGTCCGCAGGCCGCCGCGCTCCAGTTCACGCAACGCCGCCGCGGTGGTGCCGCCCGGCGAGGTCACCGACGCCCGCAGCTGCGCCGGTGTGGTGTTCATCGCGGTACCCGAGGTGCCGGCGCCGGCCAGCCGATCCTGGTTCAGCCGCTCGGCCAGCATCGCCGCCGCGCCGGCCATCGTCTGCGCGGCCAGTTCGGTGGCCGCCTGACGGTTCAGCCCCGTCCCGACGGCGGCATCCACCAGAGCCTCGGCGAGCAGGAAGAAGTACGCCGGGCCGGAACCGGACACCGCGGTCACCGCGTCCATCTGTTCCTCCGGGAGGACCTGCACGGTGCCGACACACTCGAACAACTCCCGCACCGCGTCGAGCTGCTCCTGACTGGCGAACCGGCCCCGGGAAAGGACGCTGGCGCCAACGCCCACCTGGGCGGGCGTGTTGGGCATCACCCGCACCACCGGAATCCCGGCCGGCAGCTTGGATTCCAGGTAACCGGTGGTGACGCCGGCCACGATGGGAACCAGCAGGTGCACCGGGCTGTCGCCGGACTCCGCGGTGATGATTTTGGCGATCTCGGCGATCACCGTGTCGACGTCGCCCGGCTTGACCGCGATGATCACGATCTCGGCGGTCTCCACCGCTTCGGCGACCGACCGCACCGACACCTTGTAGGTGTCGGCGATGTAGCGGGCCCGGTCGGGCTGCTGCTCGGCCACCGCCATGTCTTTGACCTGGTGGTGCTCGGAGCGCAGGAAGCCCGACAGCAGCGCCTCGCCCATGCTGCCGGCGCCGACGATTGCGATTCTGGTCATTGCGACAGGCTAGCCGCCCGGGCGATCGCAAGCGCGGCGCCAGCCGCGCGCTGCGGGTCGACCGCCAGAGACACCGGCGATCGCAAGCGCGGCGCCAGCCGCGCGCTGCGGGCACCTCCCGCTTGCGGGGGCGGGCCGACTGATCAGTCCTGGGGCACCATGGCCAGCTGCCGCGACTGGACCACGATGCGCCCGCGGCAGTCGACGACGGTGTGGTCCTCGTCGAACCAGTCCTGCCCGATCTGCACGCAGGTGCACAGCACGCGCAGCCAGCCGTCGGCCGGCAGTCCGCGCAGGTACGCCGTGAGCTGCACCGTCGGCGCCCAGCCGGGGCGGTCGAGCGCGAAAGTCACCGGCGCGGAGAGGTCCCCGCACATCAGCGCGAACAGCGCGTCCGGCGCTGCGTCGCGCGGGCGCACCCACAGCTGGATCATCGGCGGCCTGCCGTCGTCGCTGGGCTGCAGCGTCGAGATCAGCGGCCGGACATCGCAGCCTTCGGCCATGTGCGCCAGGCCGGTCATCGGATGGCCGGGGCCGATCGGCGCCACATCGGGCGGCGGCTCGGGCGGCATGAGGTCGGTGACCGGGTTCGCCGACAGCAGCGGCGGGGCCTCGTGCTCGGGTTCGCCGAGGGTGACCACGGCATGCACCGCGGTGCGATCGCCCTGGGTGAGCTCGACGTCGACGACGCCGATCCGCCGGCCGCGCTTGCGAATCCGGGCGGTCAGCCGCATCGGCCCGGGGTCGGGTGCCCACAGGAAGTTGCCGGACACCGCCACCGGCTGCACGGTGCCCGATGCGTCGCCGTGAGCGGTGCGGGCGGCGTTCGCACACAGCGCCAGCATCACCCCGCCGTGCAGCTTGGGCCCGATGGTCCAGGACCCGCCCAGTTCAGCCTGGAAAACACTGAGACCGTCCTCCTCGGATGTCTCAACCTCGCGTAACGCCATCGCGGTGCCGAACATGGATGAACTCATCGGGCCTCTCAACGGCGCTCCTTCTGGAATGTCAGCGCAGCAGGTGCGCCCTGGCGAACTGTAGCGACTCGGTCAGCAACGCCTCCCGCTCATGGCTGGACCGGGCGCCCGAGGTGGTCACCTCCAAGATCACCTGACCGGCGAAGCCGCCGGCGGCCAGCAGCTGGCACACCTCGGCGGTGGGCTGGGTGCCGCGGCCGGGCACCAGATGCTCGTCGGCGGGCAGCCCGCTGCCGTCGCACAGGTGCAGATGGGTCAGCCCCGCGCCCATCCGTTCGGCCATCTCCAGCGCGTCGGTGCCCGCGGTCGACGTGTGCGACAGATCCAGCGTGTAGTGCGCGTGGTTCCCGTCCAGCGGGTCGTAGGACGGTGCGAACGCCGAGATCGCCGCCCCGGGCCCGCCGCCGCGCCGGCGCATCCGCTCCCGGGACTGACCGACACCGAACAGCCGGTCGGCCCGGAACGGAAACATGTTCTCCACCGCCACCCGCACCTGGCTGGCGGCCTCCAGGGCGGCGACCTGATCGGTGAAGCCTTCGGCGTAGCGCCGCTGCCAGCGAAACGGCGGGTGCACCACGACGGTCTGGGCGTCGAGCCGCTCGGCGGCCCGCACGCTGCGCTCCAGCTTGTCGATCGGGTTGGCCCCCCACACCCGCTGGGAGATCAGCAGGCACGGCGCGTGCACCGACAGCACCGGCATCCGGTAGCGCCGGGACAGCTTCTTGACGGCGGCGATGTCCTGGCTGACCGACTCGCCCCACACCATCAACTCGACGCCGTCGTAGCCCAGGCGGGCGGCATGCTCGAAGGCGGCCTCGGTTCGCAGCGGATAGACCGAGGCCGTTGACAAGCCGACCTTGATGGCTGGACGCACCGTCTTTGCGCTAACCGGCTAACCGGCGTGCAATGCCAGTGGACCCAGGGTGACCAGCAGACCCACCGCCACGGCGGTCAGCGTGCTGCCGATGTCGTCGGTCTTGCGGACCAGCCGGACCGCGGCCGCCAGGCCGAGGGTGACCAGCATCGCCAGCACCAGCGCCACGATGCTGTTCCAGCGCCACAGCTGGTCGAAACCGACGAACAGCCCGGCCCCGAATGCCACCGCCATGATCGACTGCAGCACGACCGCCAACCCGCCGACCAGCTCTGACCGCCGGCTGACCGGCTCGCCCGACTCACCGCCGTCATCCGGCTCGGCCGTGGCCTTCGGCGCGACGACGTCGTCCGCGGGCTCCTCGACCTCCTGTTCTGCGGGTTGCTTGCGCGGGTTGGTCAGAGTCCAGCGCGGGCGGGATGACGTGGGTGCGGCGACCTCGGCAACCTCGGCGGCTTCAGTGACCTCACCGGCTTCAACGACCTCACCGGCTTCAGTGACCTCGGCGGCTTCAGTGACCCCCGCGGTCTCGACGACCTGGGCAGCCTCAGCGCTGTCGACGTCGTCGGCCGGGCTGGGATCGAATCCGGGCTGCACACCGGGGTAGGCGCCGGCCGCATCGGCGATCGCCAGTTCCTCGGGCTCCAGCTCCACCACCGGGAACATCGCGGGCTGATCGGGCTCGACCCAGCTGGACCGGCGGGCCGGCCTCGGGTCGGGGCTGTGCTCCGGCCCCTTGCCACTGCGGGTCGGCGACGGCGATTTGGGCCAGCGCGGCCCCGGCTCAGACCAACCGATCCGGCGCTTGTCGTCGACGGCGGCGTCCGGCTCGGGCTCCGGGCGCAATTCGGCAAGGGTTTCGGCCGGCGACGCAGGCACCGGTTCGGCGACGTCGACGTCGACCGCAGCGCCCTGCTCATCCGGCGCCGGCTCGTCCTGTTCGGGTTCGTCGTCGATCCTGATGACCGGAATCTCACCGGTCAGTTCGGCCACCGTGACAGCACCGCTGTTGCCTCGCCGGCGCCGGCGCCGGCCGGTGACCGGCGGCGAACCGATCGTCCCGTTCTTGGCCAACAACTCGGCCACCGAGATCGGCCGGGTCGGCTGGTCCCGGGTATCGGGACGTGATCCAGTCATCGCCTATCGCCTATCGCTTCTCGATCGGTCCGCCGCATTCCGATCAACTGTCCGGCTTCCAGCATCCCGCACTGCAGCGTCCATCGGCGAGGTTTCCAGCAAAGGACTGCCGTCGGCCTCGCTGTCGAGCCGACGCAGGATCAGGCCCTCGCGCAACGCCCACGGGCAAATCTCCACAGTCTCGATCGACAGCGCTCGCATGCTCGCTTCCGCCACCAGTGCTCCCGCGACGATCTGGGGCGCCCGTTCGGCGCTCACCCCTTCCAGTTCGGCACGGTCGGCGGTGGTCATCCTAGAGATGAACGCTATGAGCTGTCTAAGGCCGGTGGCGGTCAGCGTGCGCTTCACCCGCGGCCCGGCGGCCGACGGTGCCGCGCCGGTGAGCCGGGCGAGCGAACGGAACGTCTTCGACGTCGCCACCGCACGGTCGGGCTGGCCGGCGTCCAGCACGGTCGCGGCGGCGCCGGCCAGTTCGGTGTCCAGCCAGTCCCGCAGCATCCCCACCCGGCGGCGACCGGGCGGGTCCTCGGTCAGCCACTCGCGGGTGAGCCGACCGGCACCCAACTGCAGCGACAGGGCCACCTCGGGCTCCTCGTCGACACCGTTGCACAACTCCAGCGAGCCGCCGCCGATGTCCATGTTGATGATCCGCCCGGCGCTCCACCCGCACCACCGGCGCACGGCCAGAAAGGTCAGCCGTGACTCGTCCTCGCCGCGCAGCACCTGCAGATCGACACCGGTCTCTTCGCGCACCCGGGCCAGCACCCGCTCGGAGTTGGAGGCGTCGCGGACCGCCGAGGTGGCGAAGGCCATCAGCTCCGCACAGCCCGAACTCGTTGCGATCTTGGCGAACTCGTCGATGGTGGACAGCAACTGGTCGGCGCCCCGGCGGGTGATCTTGCCCGAGCTGTCGGTGGCTTCGGCAAGCCGCAGCGTGGCTTTGGTCGAGCTCATCGGCGTGGGGTGGCCGCCACGGTGGGCATCCACCACCAGCAGGTGGACCGTGTTGCTGCCGACGTCTAGTACCCCTAACCGCACGAGACACAACTTAACCGGGGTTAGCGGACGGAGTCGCGAACCGGGTGAATTTTTGGTCTACCGTTGAGTTTTGTGACACCCCCACCATCCGACCGGCCGGACCCGCCGGCGAGAGAAGTCGACCCGGACTTCCCCCGCGAATGGGTCGAGTTCTACGACCCGGACAACCCCGAACACCTGATAGCCGCCGACCTGACCTGGCTGCTGTCGCGCTGGACGTGTGTGTTCGGCACCCCGGCCTGCCGCGGGATCGTCGCGGGCCGGCCCGACGACGGGTGCTGCTCGCACGGGGCGTTCATGTCCGACGACGACGACATCGCCAAACTGGACGCGGCCGTCGAGCAGTTGACCGACGCCGACTGGCAGTTCCGGGACAAGGGGCTGGGTAAGAAGGGCTACCTGGAACTCGACGAGAACGATGGTGAGCAGCAGTTACGCACCCGCACCCACAAGGGCGGGTGCATCTTCTTGAACCGGCCCGGGTTCGCCGCCGGCCCGGGTTGCGCGCTGCACGTCAAGGCGGTGCGGCTCGGGGTGGAGCCGCTGACCATGAAGCCGGATGTGTGCTGGCAGTTGCCGATCCGGCGCAGCCAGGAATGGGTGAAACGGCCCGACGACACCGAGATCCTCAAGACGACGATCACCGAGTTCGACCGCCGCGGTTGGGGATCCGGCGGCGCCGACCTGCACTGGTACTGCACCGGCGACCCGGCCGCCCACGTCGGCACCAGGCAGGTGTGGCAGAGTCTGGCCGCCGAGCTGACCGAACTGCTGGGCGCCAACGCTTACGCCGAACTGGCCGAGATCTGTCGCAAGCGCAACGAACTCGGGCTGGTGGCGGTGCACCCGGCGACCCGGGCGGCGCGGGCCGAATAGCATTCTGCGACCTCGGGGCCTGCAACCGGCCGCCACCCAGGACTACCGTGGGTCATGGCTTCGCTGCACACACTGTTCCGGATCTTCTACCGGACCGGACTCATTCCGTGGGACGGTCACCCGCAGGCGACGCCGCTACGGGAACTGGTCGAGGGGCCTGGCGCATTGCCGCCGGGGTCGGCGCTCGACGTCGGATGCGGCACCGGCGACTCGTCGATCTACCTGGCCCGACACGGATGGCGTGTTACCGGAGTCGACTTCGTGCCGGACGCGCTCGCTAAGGCTCGCAGCAAAGCCGGCGCTGCCGGCGTCACGGTCGACTTCATCCAGGCCGACGTCACGATTTTGCGCCGGCCGGGCATCAGCGGGCCGTTCGAGTTGATCGTGGACAACGGGTGTCTGCACGGCATGGGCGGGCACGACCGCGGCCTTTATGTTCGGGAGATCACCGCGGTCGCAGCCCCCGGCGCACGGCTGTCGATCGTCGCTTTCCACCCGGGCGGTCCGGTGGGACAGCTGGGTGTCGACCACACCGAGATCGAGCGCCGATTCACACCCGAATGGGCGGTGCTCTCGGCGGCCGGCGAGCCCCGGTGGATACCGCGGAACAGGTTGGCGGCGCTGTTCGTGGCGCGATTCGAGTCGCACGGCTACGTGCTGCAGCGCTGGCAGTAGCCGCGCGCGACGACGAGAAACGTACCCATCAGATGATCGCCGTTCTACCGCCTGGGGCGAACAGTCGGGATCACAGATTCCAGAGCGCGCTGACCGGAAGCGCTTTGAGACGTTGACCGAAGCTCAGCGAGTCGCGACCGGTGTAGAGAACGACTCCGCAAGCGAACGATTCGCCGGTGCGCGTTTGCAGGTGCCGCAGGCCCCTGAAGTCGGCCGCGGTGACCGTTGCCGATGCCTTGACTTCGATCGCTGCGATGCGCCCGTCGTTCGTCTCCAGGACGGCGTCGACCTCCACGTTGTCTTTGCTGCGGTAGTGGAAGAGTCTGATTTCTTCGCCGGCCCAGGTCAGCTGCCGTGCGATCTCCATCATCACGAAGCCTTCCATCAGGGGTCCGATCATCGGGCTGGTAAGGCTGGACAGCCGGGGCGCGTTCTGGCCGAGCAGGTAAGCAGCGATCGCGGAATCCACAAACGCGACCTTGGGCGAGCTGATGGCTCGTTTCGCCAAGTTCGACGACCACGCCGGAACGCGCTTGATCAGAAAGATCTCCTCGCACAATTCGAGATAGCGCAGCACGGTGCGCCCGCTCACGCTGAGGTCGTTGGCGAGTTCGGACGCGACCAGCAGTTGCCCGGTCCGCGCCGCGGCGAGTCG
Source organism: Mycobacterium sp. (assembly GCA_035721065.1). Classification (GTDB taxonomy): domain Bacteria; phylum Actinomycetota; class Actinomycetes; order Mycobacteriales; family Mycobacteriaceae; genus Mycobacterium. The sequence goes on along the minus strand of DASTNJ010000061.1, from coordinate 49,523 downwards.
CAACATCCGACGCAACTCGTCTCCCCTGCCGATGTCCGCGAGTTCCCGGATGTCGCGGTCGATCATGTCGGCGACATAGCCTGCGAGCAGTCGGGTACGGCGTCGGTCGTCGCCGCGGCGAACCGCGTCAGGGAATCCGCCGCGGATGATGCGGCTCGCCACCTCGGACCGATCGACGACGGGGAGGTCCGGTAGCCGTTCGTGCGGCAACGCGAAAACGGCCTCCACGAACCCATCTCGACGGCCTTCGATCTCGCCCTGCGAGAGTGGCCACAGTTCGATGGTCTCCATCCGCCCGGGCAGCGCGTCCGGCAACTGCTTCAGTCCGAGGATCCTGGCGGACCCCGTCAGCAAATACCGGCCGGGCCGCGGGTCCGCATCGACCTCGTACTTGAGCGGCAGGAACAGATGGGGGGCGCGCTGAATCTCGTCGATCACGAGCAGGCGGTCGTGGCGGACGAAACTGGTCGGGTCTTCGCGGGCGGCGGAGAGCCATTGCGGCTGGTCGAGGCTCCGATACTCCGCGCCAGAAACACGGCTGGCGATGATGCCTGCCAACGTGCTTTTGCCGGCCTGGCGCGGACCATTGATCAGGGCGATCCGTGTGTCGGCGAGGGCCGTTTCCACAATGGATTGTGCGTGCCGCGGAATTAGACGATCTACCAGGGCATCCATGGTTTGATTGTGTCATATGCCGTCCAACTAGCCGCACTTATGTTGTCTGAATTGACGGTTGTATGTGTCCATGTAGTCGGTGAGTCATGTCCATCTAGCCGCCTCGGTAGCGACTGTGCCTCTGCGAAACCGGGGTGCGTCACAGCGTCGTGGCCGACGGCCGGTCCCGGTGCGGAAGCGCCCGGCGATCCAGGTACGCGGCCTCATGCAAGAAGTCGTCGGGGGCTTCCGACCATCTGTCCGCGAATGAAGCCGCTGCCGCTGCCCTCCTGCGCCACCACCCCGCCACTTGGACGGCCAGTGTCACGGCGCCGAGGCCGACGGTTACCGACGCCCAGGCGCGCCGGTGCGCCAGAGCGCTGGTGCACCGGTCGACGTAGCCGCCCGCGGGTGCGCCGTCGCCGGCCGGCCGCCGGGCCGCCGCCTGGTCGTCGACCTCCGCCTGCAGCAACTGGCTGGAATAGCCGTTGCCGCAGTTGACCTGGACGCCGTACATGTCGTAGTCGCCGAGGAAAACCGGAGACCAGAGTCCTAGCAGGCCGACGGCGAGCAGGGCCGCGCCGATCGCCAGGAGCACCCGGCCACGGGAAACCAACTGTGTTGACGTGCCCATCTGCTGATCGCCGTTCTCCTAGCTAGGCCGCGGTCAGGGCGGCCTGGATGTCGGCGAGCCACTCGCTCAGCGTGGTCGATCCCAGCAGGGTGTTCGCCAGGTCGGACAAGTGGTCATCGCCTACCCCGAAATCGCCGACCACGCTGCTGAGCGTGTTGTCACCGAGTGCGGGGATCTGCGCGTAGACATCGGCGATCGTGGATTGATCGCTGAGTCCGAGCCCGCCGAGCAGCCCACCGAACGTCGTGTGCTGGAGTCCGGGAATCGCGGTGAAGAACTCGTTGAGCGTCGCGGTCTGGTCGGTGGGACTCGAGTAGACCCCGAAGCCGTTCAAGAAGTCCCAGATCTTCAGGTCGTTGAACCCGACCGTGTCCAGCACCTGATTCACCGAGGCGCTGTCCTGCAATCCGATCCCGGTCAGCGCCTCATCAAGGGACGCGCCGCCGAGGTCGTTGGTGGACAGTAGTTGTGTCACGGTGTCGTGGCCGAAACCGGTTGCGTCGGCGAACTGTTGCACGGTCGCGTCGGGCGCGAAGGTGTCCGTTGCCGCGTCCCAGATGCCGGCGGGCAACGTGCTCGGGTCAATGCCCAAGTCCGCGAACAACTCCTGCGGGGTGACGCTCAAGCCTTGCAGGAAGGTGCCGATGTCTTGCGGCCCCACGCCCCAGTCGCCGAGCAGCGTGTCGACCTGGGTGCCGCCGATTCCGAACGCTGCCGCGGCCTGATCCAGGGTGCTGGTGTCGCTGAGGCCGAGCACGCCGAAAAGCTGCGACACCGAGTCGTTGCCGATACCGAGTGCGGTCGCCAGGTCGCCCAGGGTGGCCGTCTGGTAGTCGGTCAGCCCGATCAGGTTGTAGAAGTCCGACAGCGGCGCACCGCCGATCCCCAGCTTGTCGATCTCGGAGCTCAGCGTGGTGTTGTCGGTCACTCCCGCCGCGGCCATCAGCACCCCCAGCGGATCCTGGTTCAGCCCGAAGAGCCCCGCGAACTGGTTCAGGTCGCCCAGCGTCGCATTGCCAAGGCCGGTGAAGTTCAGCAGTTCGTTGGGCGTCAGGCTGCCGCCGAGCCCACCGGGAAAGAACGCCTCCGACACCGTGCGCTGGCCGTAACCGGTGATCTTCGCCAGTTCCTGCAGAACCTGGATAAAGGCTGCTTGCAGCGCGACCGGGTCAAAGGCGGAGCTGGCCAGGGCGATGTCGCCCACATGCACGACGGGAAGGGTTCCGGGACCCGCCGGCCGCGCCACCGGGGCGGTGCCGACAAACGCCGCGCCGGCGAGCGCCGCACCGGCGGCGAGGGCGGTGACCCGCATGCTCGATCGACCATTCGAGCGCGTCGGGTAGGACGTAACCGTGGACATGTTGCCTCCCGTGTCGATCTGGGTAGGGCAAACGTAACACTGTCTCAGACAGTTTGGAAGTATCTGTCTGGGACAGCTTGACCGCTTCGGTTCAGGTTTCGCTCGACCTGCGGGAGCCCCGCCCGTTGACACGACGAATGTCGATCACGCCGCCCGGCCGCTGATCAGCCTGCCGGTTGCACCGGGTGAACCGCTCGATCGCCTCAGCCAGTTGCGGTTTCCGGCTGATGAATTCCTCGCGGACCGGTGCTCCGACCTCCAGCTGACACAGCACGCCGAAGAGGGTGCCCACCGTCCGCCCCAGCGCGGCCAGCTCGGTCGGGGCGGTGAGCTGCCGTGCGGCGTTGACCAGCCGCACGTCGGCCACCCGAAACGCCTGCTCGCGCAGCCAGGACATGCTCAGCCGCACATCCGGCGATATCCACATCTCGCGGAGCGGCTCGATGGCGTCGACAATCGGCTGGGCGTCGAAGTCGCAGCCTTCGGCAACCAGCCCGTGCCGGCGCATGGTGTCCTCGAGTTCCCGTGCTCCGCCGTTGAGCCCGACCTCCAGGAATTCGGCCTCCATCTCCAGGAATCCCGGCGGCGGGAAAGCCGGGCAGGCACCGAAGTCCACCACGCCCAGCCGGCCATCGGCCAGCGACAGGAAGTTCCCCGGGTGCGGGTCGCCGTAGAGCAGACCGGTTCTGCCGAAGCTGGTCATGACGAAACGAACCATCAGCCGGCCGATCCGGTTGCGCTCTACTTCGCTGTCCGACGTGACCAGCCGGGACACCGGGACGCCGTCGATCCACTCGCTGACCAGGACATCGCCCTGCTGATGGATCACCCCGGGCACCACGAAGTCGGCATCGTCGGCATAGGCCCGGGCGAACGCCCGCTGGTTCTCGGCCTCGCGACGGTAGTCGAGTTCGTCGCGGACGCACTCGCTCACCGCGTCGACCACCAACCCGACATCGGTGCCCGCCGCCAGCACTTTGAGGGGCGCCGATGCCCGGCGCAGCTGGGCGAGATCGTTCAAAACGGCTTCGCGCGCACCCGGATACATCAGCTTGACCGCCACCGGAGTGCCGTCTCGCCACGTCGCGCGATGCACCTGGCCGACCGAGGCCGCGGCCGGCCGGCGGTCGTCGAAGGTGCGGAAGTTGCGCATCCAGTCGTCGCCCATGCTGGCCGCCATGGCCCGGTGCACCAGCGGCGCCAGCATCGCCGGGCCGGAATGCTGCAGCCGGCTCAGCGCAACCCGGTACGGTTCGGCGAGTTCGGGCGGGAGCGCCATCTCGTAGATCGCCAGCAGCTGGCCGAGTTTCTGGGCGCACCCCTTGAGCTCGCCGAGCACCTCGAACATGTGCTGGGCGGTGCGGAGCTGGATCTCCAGGTCGATCTCTTCCCGGGTGCGGCCGAGAACCCGCTTGCCGGTGCCGGCGACGCGGCGACCGGCGTAGGCGACCGGCAACGCCGCGAGCTTCGCACCCCGGACGAACTTGCCGGTCGGGGGGTTGCCGGCCGACCTCGATCCGCGGCCGCGCGATGTCAGCCGGACGACTCGTCCCCGCTGCGGATTGGCCATGGCTCACCTCGCCTCAGTGTGCAGTCGAGTGTCGCATACTCGCGATGTTGAGATCAGGGTACTAACCTGTCTGGGACAAGGCTGTCGGGGTCTTGCTGACGGACGGGGCGGTGGTGGTGGAATCCAAGACGGTCGTGGCACACGTCGCCGACGAGCTGGCCCGCCGGGTGGTGTCCGGCGCCAAGCAGCCGGGCGAGTTGATGCCGTCGGTTCGCCAGATCGCCGAGGAGTTCGGAATCAACCGGAGCACAGCACAATTGGTGCTCGGCCGGTTGGAATCACACGGCTTCGTGGTGGCCCAGCGTGCCCGCGGCTTCGTCATCCGCGACATCCGGCGGGATGGCGGGGTCGAGGTTTACCGCCAGATGTTCCGGCTGTCCATGCAGATGCCCGAGACGGCGATCACGGTGTTTCACGACATCGTCGACGTGGAACGTTCGATCGTGATGGACGCCCTGCTGGTGTACACGAACTGCCCGGACAAACAGGACGCACGCGGCGTCAACACGGCCATCGAGGCTCTCGACACCCTGGCGAGGTCCGACGATCCTGACCGGGAAGCGATGCTGGAAATCGAGTTGGCGATCATCGGCCGGATTCTGGATGCGGTGGGCCAGACATTTCACCGGGCAATCCTGAACTCCATCGGCGAGATGGTCCTGGGCGTGCCCGAGGCGGTCGCCGCCTACTACGCGGTTGCCCCGGATCTGCACGTGCTCGTCTGGCGCGGCCTTGCCGCCGTGTGGGATTCGGGCGGTGCGCCGTCGGAGGCGCAATCGGCGTTGCTCGACGACCTATTCAGCATCTACCACGAGCGGGTGATGACCCGATTCGAAGAGCTCGTGGGTGCCGTCGGCGAGACGGCCCCGGTCTCTGGTTCGACGTCGACCAGGACCGCGAACACCGCGTCCGCCTGACACCACATCACTGCACCGCTTGTGTAGTCTGTCTGGGACAGCATAGGGTTCGCAGGGACTTCAATCGCCGGGACGAGGAGCAAGATGCTGGTCAGGCCACTTGACGTCTTACCACTGTCTTGCCACACTCACCGGATGGCACTGCAGCCGGTGACCCGCCGATCGGTACCGGAACAGGTCTTCGAACAGATCGCCGCCGACGTGCTCGCCGGGGAACTGCAGCCCGGCGAGGCGCTGCCGAGCGAACGCCGGTTGGCCGAACTCCTGGAGGTGTCCCGCCCCGCCATCCGCGAGGCGCTCAAACGACTTTCCGCGGCCGGCCTGGTCGAGGTTCGCCACGGCGGCGTCACCACGGTGCGCGACTTCCGCCGGCACGCCAGCCTCGACCTGCTGCCGCAGTTGCTGTTTCGCGCCGGCGTGATCGACGGCGCGGTGGCCGACAGCCTGCTCGAGGCCCGGCTGCGCAACGGGCCCAAGGTCGCCGAGTTGGCCGCCGAACGGCACGACCCCGCGCTGGCCGGTCTGCTCGCCGAATCACTGCACGCGCTTGAGGAGGAACGCAATCCGGTGGAGTGGCAACGCCACACGCTCACCTTCTGGGACCGCGTGGTCGACGCCGCGGGGTCGATCGTGTTCAGGTTGATGTACAACGCTTTTCGTGCCGCCTTCGAACCGGCGCTGCCGCTGCTGGCCGGCTCGCCCGACGACATCAGACGGCCCGACGACTACCGGAAGCTGGCCGACGCGATCATCGCCGGGGACGCCCCGGCCGCCAAGAGGGCCGCCCACCGGCTGATCGAACGGGCGAACAACGGCTTGGCGACCGCCTTCGGCGAGACGGGAGCCCAGCGGTGACTTCCGCACTGCGTGACCAGATCCGGCCCGCACTCGATGCGCTGAACGACCTCTACCACGACCAGGTGCAGCCGGGGATCGACGCGGTCGGCGGCTTCTACCGGATGTGCGTGCTGACCGCCAAAGCGCTGTTCGCACCCCGCTTCCAGTGGCGGGAGACGATCCAGCAGGGCTGGTTCATCAGCACCGTCTCACTGCTGCCCACCGTCGCGGTGTCGATCCCGCTGACCGTGCTGATCATCTTCACGCTCAACATCCTGCTGGCCGAGTTCGGCGCCGCGGATATCTCCGGTGCGGGCGCGGCGCTGGGCGCGGTCACCCAACTCGGTCCGCTGACCACCGTGCTGGTGATCGCCGGCGCCGGGGCCACCGCCATCTGCGCCGACCTGGGCGCCCGCACCATCCGCGAGGAGATCGACGCGATGGAGGTGCTCGGCATCGACCCGATCCACCGACTGGTGGTGCCGCGGGTGGTTGCCGCGACCGTCGTCGCCACGCTGCTCAACGGCGCCGTGATCACCATCGGTCTGGTCGGCGGGTTCGTCTTCGGCGTGTTCATCCAGCATGTTTCGGCCGGCGCCTACGTCAGCACGCTGACCATGGTCACCGGCCTTCCGGAGGTGGTCATCTCGGTGGTGAAGTCGGCGATCTTCGGCCTGATCGCCGGGCTGGTCGGCTGCTATCGCGGGCTGACCACCAGGGGCGGCCCCAAAGGTGTCGGGACCGCGGTCAACGAGACGCTGGTGCTGTGCGTGCTGGCGCTGTTCGCCGCCAACGTCGTGCTGACCACGATCGGCGTGCGGTTCGGGACGGGGCGCTGAAATGGCTTCCGCCCAAACGGCAACCACCCTGCGGGCCCGCTTCCCCCGCACCGCGGCCGGACTGAGCCGCTACGGTGGCGGTTCGGCCCGCACCCTCGAGCAGCTAGGAACCTTCTCCCGGTTCACCCGCGCCAGCGCCCGCGGCATCGGCTGGGCGCTGCGCCGCTACCGCACCGAGTTGCTGCGGCTGATCGCCGAGATCGGCATGGGCACCGGGTCGATGGCCATCCTCGGCGGCACGGTCGCGATCGTCGGCTTCGTCACCCTGTCCGGCGGCTCGCTGATCGCCATCCAGGGCTTCGCCTCGCTGGGCAACATCGGCGTCGAGGCCTTCACCGGATTCTTCGCGGCGATGGCCAACACCCGGGTCGCGGCGCCCATTGTCGCCGGCGTCTCGCTGGCGGCCACCGTCGGCGCCGGCGCCACCGCCCAGCTGGGCGCGATGCGGATCAGCGAGGAGATCGACGCGCTGGAAGTGATGGGCATCAACTCGATCTCGTATCTGGTGTCCACCCGGATCCTGGGTGGGCTGGCCGTCGTCATGCCGCTCTACGCGCTGGCGCTGGACATGGCGTTCGCCTCCGGGCAGCTGGTGACCACCGTGTTCTACGGACAGTCGAACGGCACCTACGAGCACTACTTCCGCACGTTCCTGCGCACCGAGGACGTCGCCTGGTCGGTGGTGGAGATCATGGTCATCGCGGTGGTGGTGATGACCAGTCACTGCTACTACGGCTACACGGCCAGCGGCGGCCCGGTCGGTGTCGGCCAAGCCGTCGGCAAATCGATGCGGGTCTCCCTGGTCTCGGTGGTGGTCGTCGTCCTGCTCGCCCAGCTGATGCTCTACGGCGTCAGCCCCAACTTCAATCTGACGGTGTAACGGCGATGCCCGGACGAACCCGCTCCCGCGCCCCGCTCTACCTGGAGGGCATGGGGCTGCTGGTCGTGTGCGCGCTGGCGTTCGCGATGGTGTACCTGCAGTTCCGCGGTGACTTCACCGCGAAGACGAAGCTGACGCTGCTCACCCCGCGCGCCGGTCTCGTGATGGAGACCGGGTCGAAGGTCACCTACAACGGGGTGGAAGTCGGCCGGGTTTCGGCGATCTCGGAGATCGAACGCGACGGCAGGCCGGCCGCAGAACTGATGCTGGACGTGAATCCCAAATACGTGCCGATGATTCCGGCGAATGTGGCCGCCACCATCCAGGCCGCGACCGTATTCGGCAACAAGTACGTGGCACTGACCACACCGAAATCGCCGCAGCCGCGACAGATCTCACCTCGCGACGTGATCGAGGTGCGATCGGTGACCACCGAGTTCAACACGCTGTTCGAGACGGTCACGTCGATCGCCGAGAAGGTGGATCCGATCGAGGTCAACCAGACGCTGTCCGCGCTGGCGCAGGCACTGAGCGGACTGGGCGGCAAATTCGGCGAGTCCATCACCAACGCGAACAACATTCTGGCGCAGCTGAATCCACGCATGCCGAAACTGCGCTACGACATGCGGCGACTGGCCGACCTTGCCGACGTCTACACCGCCGCCTCGCCCGACCTGTGGAACTTCCTGGAGAACGCAGTCGTGACCGCCCAGACCCTGACCGGCCAGCAGCGCGACCTGGATGCCGCCCTGCTGGCGGCGGTGGGTGCGGGCCAGACCGGCGAGGACATCTTCACCCGGGGCGGTCCGCACCTGGCCCGCGGCGCCGCGGATCTGGTGCCGACCGCCCAGCTTCTCGACTCCTACAGCCCCGAGGTGTTCTGCGTGATTCACGGTCTCTACGACGCGGGCCCCAAGATCGCGGCCGCACTGGGCGGCAACGGGTATTCGTTCGTCGGCGCCGGCACGATCGCCGGAGCGCCCAACCCGTACATCTACCCGGACAACCTGCCCCGGGTGAACGCCCGCGGTGGGCCGGGCGGGCGGCCCGGATGCTGGCAGCCGATCACCCGTGATCTGTGGCCGGCGCCGTTCCTGGTGATGGACACCGGGGCCAGCGTGGCCCCCTACAACCACTTCGACATCGGTTCGCCCTACGCGCTCGAGTACATCTGGGGCCGGCAAGTCGGGGACAACACGATCAACCCATGAAAATCACTGGAACCGCAATCAAACTGGGCGCCCTGTGGCTGGTGCTGCTGGTCTTCACCGTCGCGATCGTCGTCGTGTTCGGTCAGCTGCGGTTCGACCGCACCACTGGGTACTCGGCGGTGTTCACGAAGGTGAGCGGCCTGCGAACGGGCCAGTTCGTCCGCGCCGCCGGGGTGGAGGTCGGCAAGGTGGCTGCCGTGACGCTGGTCGACGGCGACACCCGGGTGCGGGTCGACTTTACCGTGGACCGCTCGCTGCCGCTGGACGAGGCGACGACGGCGTCGATCCGCTACCTCAACCTGATCGGCGACCGGTACCTGGAGCTCAAGCACGGCGACAGCGGCCGGGTGCTCGCCGCCGGCGGCACCATCGCGATCGACCGCACCCAGCCCGCACTGGACCTCGATGCGCTGCTCGGCGGATTCCGGCCGCTGTTCAAGGCGCTCGACCCGGACAAGGTCAACCAGATCGCGTCGGCGATCATCACCGTTTTCCAGGGGCAGGGCGCCACCATCAACGGGATCCTCGACCAGACCGCCGCGCTGACCGCGACACTAGCTGACCGCGACCAGGCGATCGGCGAAGTGATCCGCAACCTCAACACAGTGCTGGCCACCACCGTCGCCCACCAGAAGGATTTCGACCGCACCATAGACAAGGTCGAACAGCTGATCACCGGGCTCAAGGACCGGGCCGATCCGCTGGCGGCGGCGGTCGCGCACATCAGCACCGCGGCCGGAACCCTGGCCGACCTGCTGGGTGACAACCGGCCGCTGCTGCACAGCGCCGTGCAGCGCCTCGACATTCTGCAGCGGCCGATCGTCGAGGACATGGACACCGTCGACGGTATCCTGAGCCAGCTGCCGGACATCTACCGAACCATCGGCCGCATGGGCGGCACCTACGGCGACTTCTTCAACTTCTACATGTGCGATGTGTCGTTGAAGCTCAACGGGTTACAACCCGGCGGGCCGGTGCGCGTGGTCAAGATCTTCGCCCAACCCACCGGTAGGTGCACGCCGCAATGAGGACACTGGCCGAATCCAACCGTCGCCGCCTGGGCGTGATGGGCGTGCTGCTCACCCTGCTGGTCGTCGGGGTGGGACAGAGCTTCACCAGCGTTCCGGTGCTGGCGGCGACACCCGTCTACTACGCGCAGTTCACCGACACCGGCGGCATCGGCGTCGGCGACCGGGTAGAGATCGCCGGCGTGAACGTCGGGCTGGTGCGCTCGATCAAGATTCGCGGCACGCACGTGTCGATCGGGTTCTCGCTGCCCAACCGGACCGTCGGGACCGCGACCCACGCGCTGATCCGGACCGACACCCTGCTCGGTCGCAAGAACCTTGAGCTCGAACCGCGAGGCGCGGATCGGCTGCGCCCCGGTGGTCTGCTGCCGGTCAAGCAGACGACGACGCCGTACCAGATCTACGACGCGTTCGCCGACGCCTCGAAGGCGGCGACGGGCTGGGACATCGACACCGTCAGGACCTCGCTGAAGGTGCTGTCGGAGACTTTCGAGCAGACCGCGCCGCATCTGTCCGCCGCGCTCGACGGCGTGACCAGATTCTCCGCCACCCTCGGCCGCCGGGACGACCAGATCAAGCAACTGCTGACCAACGCCGGCAAGGTCGCGCACGTGTTCGGCGACCGCAGTGACCAGATCAACGGACTGCTGGTCAACGCGGGCACCCTGCTGGCTGCGTTCAAACAGCGCAGCCAGGCGCTGAGCATCCTGCTGAGCAATGTGTCGGCGGCGTCGACCCAGGTCTCCGGTCTCGTCGACGACAACATCGAACTCAGCCACATGCTGGGGCAGCTGGACACGGTCAGCGGCGAGTTGGCCAGGCGCAAAGGCGAACTCGGTGAAGTGCTGGTGTTGCTCAGCAAGTTCACCGCGGCCCTGTCCGAGGCCGTCGCCTCCGGCCCGTACTTCAAGGTCATGGTCGCCAACCTGCTGCCGTACCAGGTGCTGCAGCCGTGGGTGGACGCGGCGTTCAAGAAGCGGGGGCTTCACCCGGAGGAGTTCTGGCGCAACGCCGGACTGCCCGAGTTCCGCTACCCGGACCCGAACGGCATCCGGCTGCCCAACGGCGCGCCGCCGCCGGCGCCGACGGTGCTGGAGGGCACCCCGGAGCATCCCGGGCCGGCAGTCGTGCCGGGCACGCCGTGCTCGTACGCCCCGGCCGCCGGGGTGTTCCCGACGCCCGGAAATCCGCTGCCGTGTGCGGGTCTCGACCAGGATCAGGGACCGTTCGGGCCGCACGGCGGCCTCGGCCCCTACCCTGCCCTGCCGGACGTGCTCACCTCGCCGCCGAACCCCGACGGCCTGCCGGCATCGCCAGGCATCTCGATCGGCGGGCTGCCCAATCAGGTTCCCCCGGACGTTCCGGGCACGCCGAACCCGCTGCCGCCGGACGCGCCGCCGGGAGCGCGGACCGAACCGCCCGGCCCGGTCGCCGGTCCGGCCGACGGCAATCCCGGTGCGGCGCACTGGGGCACGCCGGGAGCCGGGCCGCTGGCGCCGCCCACCGGCCCGGTGGGCACCGGCCCCGGCGACCAGCTTCCGGTGCCGTTCATCCCGCCCGGCGCGGGCGGAAACAGCCAGCCGGGTGGCGGTGGCGGCTCCCTGCACGGGAACGGGAGGTAGCCGGTCGTGAGCACCATCTTCGACATTCACAACCTGCGGTTGCCGAAGCTGTCCGGACGGGCCTGGCTGGTCGCGGTAATCGCCGCGGGGCTGGCCTTCGCGCTTGCCGTCGTCGCCGCCGTGGCGGGGGCCCAACTGTACAAGCGGCTGACCACCACCACCGTCGTCGCGTATTTCTCCTCGGCACTGGCGGTCTATCCGGGAGACCGTGTCCAGATCATGGGGGTGCGGGTTGGTGCGATCGACCGGATCGAACCGGCCGGCAATCAGATGCGAATCACGTTGCACTACAGCAACGAATACCAGGTCCCCGCCGATGCGACCGCCTCGGTGCTCAACCCCAGCCTGGTCGCCTCGCGCACCATCCAGCTGTCGCCGGCGTACGACGGCGGCCCGGCGCTGAAGAACGGTTCGGTGATCCCGATCGAGCGCACCCAGGTGCCGCTGGAATGGGATGAGTTGCGGCAGTCCATCAATGGCATCCTGCGGCAACTGGGACCGACGCCGCAGCAGCCCAAGGGCCCGTTCGGCGAGATCATCGAATCGGCCGCCGACAGCCTGGCCGGCAAGGGCAAACAGATCAACGAGACCCTGGACAGCCTGTCCCGGGCGCTGACCGCGCTCAACGAGGGCCGGGGCGACTTCGTCACGATCACCCGCAGCCTGGCGCTGTTCGTGCAGGCGCTGTACCGCAACGATCGGCGGTTCGTCGCGCTCAACGGCGATCTGGCCGAGTTCACCGACTGGTTCACCAAATCCGACCAGGACGTCGCCGACACCGTCCGGCACGTCGACGACGTCCTGGGCAAGGCGCGGAAATTCGTGCACGACAACCGATCACCGCTGACCAGAAGCATGCACAACCTGGCCGAGACAACCAACCGGCTGCTGGAACCCGAACCACTGGACGGGCTGGAGACCGCACTGCACGTGCTGCCGAACTTCGCCGCCAACGTCAACAACATCTACCACCCCGCGCACGGCGCGCTGGCCGGGATCCCGGTGTTCCCGTACTTCGCGAACCCGATGCAGTTCATCTGCAGCGCGATTCAGGCGGGCAGCCGGCTGGGCTACCAGGAATCGGCCGAACTGTGCGCCCAGTACCTGGGCCCGGTGCTGGACGCCATCAAGTTCAACTACCCGATGTTCGGCGGCAATCCGGTGAACACCGCCTCGACCCTGCCCAAGCAAGTGGCGTACTCCGAGGAGCGGCTGCGCCCGCCGCCGGGATACAAGGACACCACCGTGCCGGGCATCTTCTCCCCCGACACCCCGCTGTCGCACCGCAACACCCAGAAAGGCTGGATCGTCGCGCCTGGGATGCAGGGGGTGAAGGTGGACCACATCACCGAGGGTCTGCTGACCCCGGAGTCGCTGGCCGAGCTGATGGGCGGCCCGGACATCACCCCGCCGCCGCCCGGCACCACCATGTCCGGGCCGGCGAACTCCTACGACGAGACGAATCCGATGCCGCCGCCGTGGTTTCCGCCGCCGAAACTGCCGCCCGCACCAGCAGGTGGTCCGTGATGAAGAGTGCGGTCTGTTTTGCCCGCCGCACACTGGCCATGCTGTGCGCCGTGGCGGTGCTGACCTCGTGCGGCTGGCGGGGGATCGCCAACGTGCCGCTGCCGATCGGGCAGGGTCTGGGTTCCGGTCATCTCACCGTCTACGTGCAGATGCCGGACAGCCTGGCGCTGAACACCAACAGCAGGGTCCGGGTCGCCGATGTCTGGGTCGGCACGGTGCGCGACATCAGGCTGCAGAACTGGGCGGCACTGCTGACCCTGGACCTCGATCCGGGCGTGCGGTTGCCGGCGAACGCGACCGCGCGCATCGGCCAGACCAGCCTGCTCGGCACCCAGCACGTCGAACTGGCCGCACCCGAGCACCCGTCGGCGCAGCCGCTGCGCAACGGTGCCACCATCGCGCTGGCGGACTCGGCGGCCTACCCGAGCACCGAACGAACCCTGGCCAGCATCGCGGTCATCCTCAACGGCGGCGGCATCCCCAACCTGGAGGTGATCCAGAACGAGATCCTGCGCATGCTCGACGGCCGGGTCGACCAGGTCCGCGAGTTCCTCGGCCGGCTGGACACATTCACCGCCGAGTTGAGCCGCCAGAGCGACGACCTGGCCCGGGCCATCGACTCGACCAACGAACTGGTGCGCATCGTGGCGGACCGCCACGACACCCTGGACCGGGTGCTCACCGACATGCCGCCGCTGATCGAGCATTTCGCCGACACCCGGGCGCTGTTCGCCGACGCCACCACGGCGCTGGGGCGGTTCAGCGACGTCGCCAACACAGCGCTGTCCGACACCCGGGTGCCGCTGCACGAGAGCCTGCGGGCGCTGCAACGCCCGCTGACGCAACTGGACCGGGCCGGCCCGTACCTGATCGGCGCCCTGAAGCTGGGGCTCACCCTGCCATTCAACATCGAGACGGTGCACCAGGTGGTGCGCGGCGACTATCTCAACTTCTCCGGGGCCTTCGACCTGACACTGTCCACGGTCGACAACGCGGTATTGAGCGGGACCGGATTCTCCGGGGCGCTGCGGGCACTCGAGCAGTCCTGGGGGCGGGATCCGGACACCATGATCCCGGACGTGCGGTTCACCACGAACCCGAACGACGCGCCCGGCGGACCCCTGGTCGAGCGGGGAGAGTGATCCGATGCTGACCCGCGTCATCCGGATTCAGTTGGTGCTGCTGGCGATTCTGGCCGTCGCGGCCACGGCGGTGCTGGTGGTCTACTACCTGCGGGTGCCGAGCATGATGGGGCTGGGCAGGTACACGCTGTACGCGGATCTGCCCGAGTCCGGTGGGCTCTACCGGACGTCGAACGTGACCTACCGCGGCGTCACCATCGGCAGGGTCACTGAGGTTCAGCCGACCCGGACGGGCGTGCGCGCGACGCTGAGCATCGACGCCGCCTACCGGATTCCGGCGGACGCCTCCGCCAACGTGCATTCGGTGTCGGCGGTCGGCGAACAGTACCTGGACCTGGTGTCGACCGGACCTCCACAGCGCGGCGCCTACTTCCGCGGCGGCGAAACCATCACTGACAGCACGGTTCCCAGCCCGATCGGCCCGGCGCTGGACGCCGCCGAGCAGAGCCTGGCGGCGCTGCCCAGGGACAGGATCGCGGGCCTGCTCACCGAGGCATCTGAGGCGGTCGGCGGGCTGGGGCCGTCCCTGCAGCGCCTGGTCGACGCCACCCAGGCGATCGCCCACGACGTCAACGCCAGCATCGACGACATCGACAGCATCGTGGAGCACTCGGCGCCGATCATCGGCAGCCAGGCCGACTCGGCCGCCGCCATCGCGCGGTGGGCCGCCAACCTCAACGCGATCACCAGCCAGACCGCGCAGCAGGACGAGGTGCTGCGCCACGTCGTCGCCAACGCGGCACCCACCGCCGAACAGGTGAACGCGGTCTTCACCGACGTGCGCGAGTCGCTGCCGCAGACCCTGGCCAACCTGGAGGTGGTGCTCGACATGCTGAAGCGCTACCGCGCCGGGGTGGAACAGACGCTGGTGTTCCTCCCGCAGATCACCGCGATCGCCCAGACGGTGACCACGTCGGTGCCCGGCCAGGCGTCGCTGGGTGTCGGCGCGTTCTCGCTCAACCAGCCGCCACCGTGCCTGACCGGGTTCCCGCCCGCGTCGCAGTGGCGCTCGCCCGCCGACACCAGCGGCGCGGCCCTGCCCGCCCTCACCTACTGCAAGATTCCCAAGGACGCCGCGGCGACGGCGGTGCGCGGCGCCCGCAACTATCCGTGCGCGGACTTCCCGGGCAAGCGGGCGGCCACCCCGCGCGAGTGCCGCAGCGACAAGCCGTACGTCCCGGCCGGCACCAACCCCTGGTACGGGGATCCGGACCAGATCCGCAACTGCCCGGCGCCGGGTGCGCGGTGCGACCAGCCCGTCGACCCCGGCCGGGTGATCCCGGCCCCGTCGATCGCCAACGGCCTCAACCCGCTACCCGCCGACAAGCTGCCCGGCACTCCGCCGGTGCCCAACGATCCCGTGCAGCGGCCCGGTTCGGGCACGGTCGTGTGCAACGGGCAGCAGCCCAACCCGTGCATCTACCAGCCCAGCGCCGCGATCTACGACGTGCAGAGCGGCGTCGTCGCCGGGCCCGACGGTGCGCTCTACTCGGTGGACAACTCGGCCGATGTCGGCGACGACGGCTGGCAGGCGATGCTGGCTCCGGAGAGCACGGTGACCGGCCGGTAATCGGCCGTGGATCGGGTGCCTGCCGGCCACCGGCAGGTGACGACAGCAGGTTTGGGGCGGCACCCCGCGCCCGGTATGATCGGGCGTGTTCGCCGCGTAGCGCAGGCAATGGAGCTCGGCAATGAGGAAGAAACTCCTCAGCGCGGTTGTTTCAAGCGGCAAGTTCGTAAGTGAGTTCGGTACCAGCGCGGGAGATCCATGATTTCCAAACTGAGAACGCAGAAGTCAGCCACCAAGCCGATCCGGGAGAGCCGCGTGCTGCCGGTGGGCTTCGAACCACCCGCGGTGCTGGAGACCCGGAACCTGAGCAAGTCGTTCGGTGAGGGCGACGCGATCACCCCGGTGCTCAACGGTGTCGACATCCAGATTTCGCGCGGCGAATTCGTGGCGATGGCCGGCCCCTCGGGATCCGGCAAGTCGACCCTGCTCAGCATCCTCGGGCTACTGGATCACCCGACGAGCGGCGACGTCCTGGTGAACGGCCAGAGCGTGACGCAGCTGTCCCGCAAAGACCTGGCCGCGGTCCGCTGCCACACGATCGGCTACGTGTTCCAGTCGTTCAACCTGCTGGCGGGTTTGTCCGCCGCCGAGAACGTGATGCTGCCCGGGCTGCTGGCCGGACGGTCCGGGCGCGCCGAATACGAGCACGCCATCGCCCTGCTCGACCAGGTGGGGTTGGCCTCGAAGGCCAAGCGGGTGCCCGCGGAGCTGTCCGGCGGCGAGCAGCAGCGGGTGGCCGTGGCCCGCGCGCTGTTCATGACGCCCGATGTGATCCTCGCCGATGAGCCGACCGGCAACCTGGACACGCACAACGGCCGGAAGGTCATCGACGCGCTGTACAGCCTGAACGCCTCGGGCCAGACGATCGTCCTGGTCACCCATGACCGGGCGATCGCCGACAACGCGCCCCGCTTGATCTCGCTGCGCGACGGCGAGATCGAGAACGACAGCGCGGATCGGTCGCCCACCAACGTGACATGGCTCGCGGAACACTAGCCGCGACCTTCGGTGTCCTCCGGATAATCAACTTCCGGGCCCTCCGTAGGCACGCGCTGCGCGCCGCGCTGGCCGCGTTCTCCCTCGGTGGCGGGGTGGCCGTGGTGATCGCCGTGCTGATCGAGACCACCAGCGTCGCCAAGGCCATCGACGACGTGGGCTACCGGATCGCCGGTCCGGCCCCGTTGCGGGTGATCGGCGCGGCCACCCGGGCCGGCATCGACCCGGCGGTGATCGACGCCGCCCGGTCGGTGGCCGGGGTGGGGGCGGTGGTGCCGGTGATCCGCGGCGTGTCGCCGATCCGCAGCGGCGGCAAGGAAACGTTCAGCCTGGGCCTCGGGGTCGACTGCTCGGCCCAGTGGATCGTCAACCCGAAAGTCTGCGAACACGGACAGAAGGAACCGCCGCCGGCGACGTCGAGCTCGCTGGGCAACTCGCTGGACGATTCCGCGACGCTGACCACCGATATCGGGCACATGTCGCTGGACAAGTTTCAGCGGGTCGAGGAGCTCGACACGGTCAACAACGGGCTGGTGGCGGTGCTGCCGCTGAGCGTCGCCAAAGCGCAGTTCGCCCGCGGCAACCGGGTCGACATGATGTATGTCACCCTGGCCAAGGACGCCGACGCCGGTGATGTGCAGGCGCGGCTGGCGCAGGCGCTGGGCCCCGGGTTCAGCGTTCAGCCGCGAAGCGAGCCGGCCCGCGGGTTCAACGTCAACGAACTGCTCTTTCCGATGCTGGCGATTTTCGCGCTGATCGCGATCGGCGTGGGCGTGATCCTGATCGCCCAGATCACCCGGCTGTCGGTGGAGGAACGCCGGCACGACATCGCGATCGCGGCCGCACTGGGCGCGTCGCCGTCGTCGATCGTCACCGGCTTCCTGTCCGAGGCGGCGCTGCTCGGCGCGGTGGGTTCGGTGATGGGGGTGCTCTCCGGCATCGCGATCGCCAAGCCGATCGTGGCCAGCGCCAGTGAGCTGACCGAGCGGTTCGTCGGCGTGACCGTCCCGGTCACCGTCAACCCGAGCATCTTCCTGGTCGGACCGGCCGCCGGGATACCGCTGGCGATCCTGGCCGCGCTGATACCCAGCCTGTCGGCGGCGAACACACCGATCGCCGCCGAACTGTCCGGGCGGGCCACCCAGGAGCAGGCGACCGCGGCGAAGCTCTGGCGCAAGACGCTGGCGCTGCTGGCGGTCGGCCTGCTCGGCGTGCTCTGCGCCCGGCTGGCCACCCTGTCCGGCGCCCTGGTCTCCTGGCAGGCGGTGGTCGCCGACGGCGGCGCCGTCGTGGCCATCGTCGGGCTGTTGCTGGCCACGGCGTACCTGAGCGCGCAGGCGGTCACCGCGGCCCGGCTGCGACCGAGCAGAACCGGCGCGACGCTGACCGTCGCACTCAACTCCCTGCGCGCCGACAAGTCGCGCACCGCGGCCATCTCCGGTGCGGTGGCGGTGCCGGTCGTGGTCGCGATCCTGCTCTCCGGGTTCCTGATCGCGATACACCGGGGCGCCACCGATGTCGCGCAGACCCAGGCGCAGGGGCGCATCGCGGTCACCACGACCCGATTCGCCGATTACGGGCCGATCGATGCGCGAATAGCGCCGAGCACGATGTCGAGACTCAATTCTTTGTCCGGGGTCGGCACCGTGGAACGAATGGCGGAGATCGAGACCAATCTTTACAACGGGAATTTGGCTCACGTTCAAGCGCAGGACCGGCCGACCTTTCCGTTCGGAATTCTCTCCGGTCAGGATCCGGAAACCAGCATGGATTCCAATCAGCTGGTGATCGGCGGTGTGCTCGCCCGGCAGAACAATCTGCGGGTCGGTGACACGCTGCTTTTCGGGAGCGGGCTGAGCGCTCAGGCGATGGTGATCGGCACCATCGTTGCCACCCCCGACTACGGCGGCCGGCGCATCTTCATGCCCTACCTGACCGCCGAGCAGATCTTCGGCCCGCAACCGGCGGGCATGATCTTCGTCACGCCCAAGGCGGGCTACACGTCGGGCCAGGTCGTCGAGCAAATCAAGTCGACCGGCTTCGAGCAGCCGGTCACCGCCGTCGACACCAACGGTTACGCATCCGACATCGCCGCCTCCATCTCGCGCTACCTGACGCCACTGAACACCCTCAAGTACGGGCTGCTCGCCATCGCGTTCGTCTCGGTGCTGTCCACGCTGCTGCTGGTCGGCATCCGGCGCCGGCGTGAGGTGGCGCTGATCCAGGCGCTCGGCGCCACCCGGATCAGGGTCTTCGGCATCACCACCGTGGAGGCGATCGTGGCCAGCGCGGCCGGCGGCGTCTTCGGGGCCGTACTGTCGGTGGCGGTGATCGATGCCATCCGGCGGGCCGCGGTCGTGAACGTCGGCCTGATCACCCCGATGGAGTTCCCGTGGTCGGACGCGGTGTTCTACGCGGCGATGACCACCGTCGCGGCGGTGCTGGCGGCGATCATCCCGGCCTGGAAGAGCACTAAGGCCGCACCGGCCACCGAACTTCGCGACGAGTAGCCCGGCGACACTGACTACAGGACAGGCGAAATCGATGACCCCGAGTGCAACGACGCTGCCCGGCTTCACCGGTGAGGTGATCGGCCCCGACCACGACGGCTACGAGTCGGCGCGGATGGTCTTCAACGGCCTGATCGACAAGCGGCCGCGGGTCGTGCTGCGCTGCCGCACCCGCGACGACATCGTGGCCGCCGTGCGCCACGCCGTCGAGACCGGAGCCGAGATCGCCGTGCGCGGCGGCGGGCACAGCGTGGCCGGGCACTCCGCGACCGACGGCGGCGTCGTCATCGACCTGTCCGCCATGCGCGACATCCGGGTGGACCCGCAGCAGCGGGTGGCGTTCGTGGCGCCGGGCGCCACCTGGGCCGACGTCGACCGGGCCACCACCGCACACGGCCTGGCCTGCCCGGGCGGGGTGGTGTCGTCGACCGGGGTGGGCGGATTCGCGCTCGGCGGCGGGATCGGCTGGCTGTCCCGCTGCTACGGGATGACCTGTGACAACCTGATCGGCGCGGAGCTGGTGCTGGCGACCGGGGAAGTGCTGTCGGTGAGCGAGTCGGAGAACGCCGACGTGCTTTGGGGTCTGCGCGGCGGCGGCGGCAACTTCGGCGTCGTCGCACAGTTCGTGCTCCGCCTGCACCCGGTCGACCGGGTGGTCGCCGGTGTGCGCTCCTACGACGACACCGAGGCCCGGCCGGTGCTCGAGCACTTCCGCAGCCAGATGGGCGATGCCGACGATCATCTCGCCTCGATCCTCGACTTCTCCACCGATGCCACGTCGAACCGCAGCCTGGTCAACATCCTGGGCTGCTCGACCCGGCCGGACCAGACCGGCGAGGAGTGCGTGCGCGCGCTGTTCGACGTCCGGGGCGCGAGCACCGCGCCGGTCTTCGCCGTGCAGCACACCCTGGAGTACCCGACCTGGCAGCAGGCGATCGACCAGACAGCGCCGTTCGGCTGGCTGAACTACTGGAAGTCGATCTTCCTGACCGAGCTGTCCGACGAGGCGATCCGGCGGATCGCCCTGCTGGGCCGTGCCCGGCCGTCGCCGGAGACCCGCCTGCACCTGATCCGGCTGGGCGGCTTCGCGAGCCGGATCGCACCGGAGGCGACCGCGGTGCCGAATCGGCAGCACCCCTACATCATTCATCTGATGACGACCTGGACCGACCCGGCCGACAGCGAGCGGTGCAAAGCCTGGGCCGGCCAGGCGTATGAGATCCTGCGCCCCCTCGGCCCGACCGGCGCCTACCTCAATTTCGTCGGCGACGAGGGCCAGGACCGCATCCGGGCCAGCTTCGGCGACGAGGCGTACCGGCGGCTGACCGGGCTCAAGGCCCGGCTGGACCCGGGCAACCACTTCGCGCTCAACCACAACATCGCACCGGCGACAGATGGCTGACCTCACACTTCTCCGCCAGAGAATGTAGTACCGTCGGTCCCAGGAAAGGACAAACGATGCCCGTCGCCGATAGTGAGCAGCTGGCGTTCGCCGGAGCGGCGCGCCAAGCGCAGCTGGTCCGCGACCGGCAGGTGGCGCCGCGCGAACTCGTCGAGCTCTACCTGGACCGGATCGGCCGGCTGGACCCGGTGGTGAACGCGTTCCGGGTGGTGCTGGCCGATCGGGCGATGGCCGAGGCGGCACAGGTCGAGCAGCGGCTGGCCGCCGGCGAAGAGCTGCCGCTGGCCGGTGTGGTGATCGCGGTCAAAGACGACACCGACGTCGCCGGCGTCTCGACGATGTGCGGCACCGCGATCGACATGGGTCCGGCCAGCAGCGACAGCGCCGCCGTCCGGCGGCTGCGGGACGCCGGCGCGGTGATCATCGGCAAGACCCACGAATCCGAGTTCGGCGCATACCCGGTGGCCGAATCCGCGACCTGGGGGGCGACCCGCAATCCCTGGGACCTGTACCGAACCACCGGGGGCTCCAGCGGCGGTTCGGCCGCCGCCGTGGCCGCCGGGATGGTGGCCGCGGCCACCGGCAGCGACAGCGGCGGGTCGATACGCATCCCGGCGGCCTTCTGCGGGCTGGTGGGCCTGAAGGGCCAGCGCGGCCGGATCAGCACCAAGCAGTCACCCGAGCGCGCCTACCGATTCCACGGCCTGAACCACATCGGGCCACTGACCCGCAGCGTCGTCGACACGGCCCTGCTGCACGATGTGATGACCGGCGCCGAGCCCGACGACGAAATCCCCTCGGCGCCTTTGGCTCCGCCACTGATGGACGCCGTGGCCCGGCCGCCGCGCCGGCTGCGGATCGCGATGTCGTTCAAGCCGTCGGTGCCGGCGTCGGTCAGCGACGCGGTGCGCCAGCCGGTGCTGCGGACCGCGGAGCTGCTTCGCTCGCTCGGCCACGAGGTCATCGAACTGGACCCCGTCTATCCCAAACTGGGGATCGCGGCGGTGCTGGCGTTGTTCATGAACGGGTTCGCCAGTGAGGTGAAGCGGCTGCCCGATGTCCGGATGCTGGAGCGGCGCATGCGGGCCGAGGCACGCACCAGCCGGCTGGCCACCGACTGGATGGTGCGCGGTGCGCTGGCCATCCGCGACCGGGTCACCGACCGCGTCAATCGGTCGATCGCCGACTGCGATGTGCTGCTGACCCCGGTGACCGCGGTACCGGCGGTGCGGATCGGGCACTTCGAAGGGCTGGGACCGACCCGGGCGCTGATCCGCGAACTCAAGTTCGTGACGTTCACCGTCCCGGAGAACTACACCGGCCAGCCGGGCATCTCGGTCCCGGTGGGCATCTCCGCGGAGGGGCTGCCCGAGGCCATCCACCTCGTCGGCCGGCCCAACGACGAGGCCACCATCGTCTCGCTGGCGGCTCAGTTGGAGTCGGCAAACCCGTGGTGCGACAACAAGCCGTCCATCGCGACCCGGCTGCCCGGCAGCACCGACGACGACGAAGTGCGCGCGAGTTAGCGCCCAGCACAGCTTCGGCGAACGCAGCCGGATCGGAGCACTCGATGGCACACGCCGTGGTGACCGGGGCAAGCGGCCTGCTGGGCGCCAATCTGGCCGCCAAACTCATCGCGCAGGGGCACACCGTGACCGCCACCCGGCGGGCGAGCACCGACACCGCTTCGGTTGCCGACCTTCCGATCAGCTGGGTGACCGCCGACCTCGGCTCGGCTGCCGAGCTGCGCCGGGTGTTCACCGGAGCCGACGTGGTATTCCACTGCGCCGGAGACGTATCGCCCAGGCGGCGACTCACGCCGGCGATGACGGCGATCAACGTGGACGCCACCCGGGCCGTCATCGACGCCGCGATCGACGTCGGCCTGCCCCGGCTGGTGCACACCTCGACGGTGAACACCATCGGGCCGGCGCCGCGCGGGTCGGTGGCCGACGAGCGGACCCCGTGGGCGATGGACACGGCCAAGCTGGCGGCGCCCTACGCGGTCACCAAATGGCAAGGCGAGCAACTGGTGTACGCGGCCGGCGACCGGCTGGACGCCGTCGTCGTCAGCCCCGCCTACATGGTCGGTCCGCGCGATGGGAAACCCAGTTCCGGCCGGATGATCATCGAAGTCGCGGGCGGCAAGCTGCCGTTCTGGATGCCCGGCTACAACAACTTCGCCGACGTCCGCGAGGTCGCGCGCGGGATGGTCGCGGCGTGGTTGCGCGGGAAGCGCGGCGAACGCTACATCCTCGGCGGCCAGGAACTGACCTACCGCGACTTCATCGTGCGGGTGGCCGAGGTCGCCGGGGTCCGCCCGCCACGATTTCGGCTGCCGCGTCCGCTGGCCTGGATCGCCGGGAAGAGCGGCGACGCATTCGAATTCGTCACCGGCCGGGAGACCACCATCAACTCGTTCTCGACCCGCTACGCGTTCACCGACCGGTACCGCTACCGCAGCGACAAGGCGGTCGCAGAACTGGGCTATACGGTGGCGCCGATAGAGCCGGCGATCCGCGACGCGATCGACTGGTTCCGCGGCCACGGGATGCTCTGAGGGTTACTCCTCGGCTTCGACGGTCTCGGCGGCGACGGTCTCGGCTTCGACGGTCTCGGCTTCACCCGCGTCCGTGTCGGTTTCCGTTTCGGCGACGGTCTCGGCTGCGGTCGCCTCGGATCCGCCTGTGTCCGTGTCGGTTTCGGCTGTGCCCGTTTCGGCTTCGATCTCGTGCGTTTCGGTTTCGGCCTCGGCTTCCACTTGATCGAGCCGCAACTTCTCGACACGGTGACCCTCGCTGGCCCCCTCGAGCCGCCGGCGGAACGCCAGCACGGTATAGCCGGTGACGGTCGCATCGGTACGGGCCCGCACCGTGGCGGCGCGCCCCATCCGGAACAGCGGCCCGATCTCACCGAGGTAGTCGCCGCGAATGGCGACCCGGAGCAACTCCTCGCCGCCGTCGGGCGTCTCGCGCAGGACCTCCAACTCGCCGTCGTCGACGACGTAGATCAGGTCTCCCATGGTGCCCTGCTCGAACAAAACCGAACCACTGGTCAGCTCAACGGTTTCCGGCGCCCGGTCGATTTCGGTGAGCCCCGGGACCAGCCGCACCACCCGGTCGGCGAACGGAAGGATCCGGGTGTCGTGGGTGGCCACGACGACGACGCGCCCATCGCTGGCCAGATCCCGGATCAGCCGCAGCACCCCCTCCACCTGGACGTAGTCCAGGTGCGCGGTGGGCTCATCGGCAAGCAGCACCGGCGGGTCGAGCGCCACCGCGCGCGCCACCGCGACCCGTTGCTGCTGGCCGCCGCTGAGATCGCCGGGTCGGTGATCGATGCGGTGCTCCAGTCCGACCTGGGTGAGCAGCCTGCGCGCCCGGTCGTGCGCGACCCGCCGTTTCACCCCGGCGGCCCACATCGGGACCATCACGTTCTCCAGCGCGGTCAGGCTCGGCACCAGGTTGAACGACTGGAAGACGATGCCGACGGTGTGCCGGCGGTAGGCGTTCAGGGCGTGCCGGTCCAGCGCCGTGACGTCGATGTCACCGGCAAGGATGCGCCCACTGGCCGGGCTGAGGATGCCGCCGAGGCAGGACAGCAGCGTGGTCTTGCCGCACCCGCTGGGCCCCAGCAGGATCACCAGCGATCCCGGCGCGACGTCCAGGTTCAGCCCGTTGATCGGGCGCACCGGCTCCCCGGCGTTGTCGTACTCGACAACCAGGTCGGTGATGTGCAGTCCGGGCATCAGGCTAGGGACCCCCGAATGCCAGCACCGGATCGACGGTCACCGCATGTCGCAGTCCGGCCAGGCTGGCCACCAGGCCGATCAGCACAGCGGTGACGATCAGCAGCATGAACGACGACGGCGTCACCGCCACCAGCATCGGGAACAGCGGTCCGAGGGCCACCGCCAGCACCCCACCCAGCACCGCGGCGACCACCGCGATCAGCACCGCCTGCAGGATCAGACCGGCCAGCACCGATCTGGTGTTGACGCCGAGAGCCTTGAACACCGCGAAGTCACGGGTGCGCTCCAGTGCCGACAGGTAGACCAGGGATCCCACGATCAGCGCGGCGACCCCCCACAGCAGAACCGCCATGTAGGACAACGCGACCTGAGCCCCGTTCAGTGGGCGCACCATGTCGTCGATCGCGGCGTTGCGGTCCACCACACGGAACCCCTCCGGCGGGTTGTCCGGCACGCCACGCAGGCCGATGCTGCTGATCACCGGCTGCTTGGCGAACACCACCCGCTGCACCCCGCCGACGGTCAGAAACGCATTGGGCTGCCCGGCCAGCGTGGTCGACTTGCCGACCAGTCCCACGATCTTCAGTTTCGCTCCGCCGAGCTCGATGTCGTCGTCTATCGACCGGCCCAGCGTCGTCGACACGGCGGCCTCGTCGGCGTTCTCCGCCAGCCGGCCCGCCGTGACCGGCACCGCCCCGGGCCCCTCGTTCGGCACACCGTAGACGTTGACGTTCTGCGGCGAACTGCGGTCCCGCAGAATCGCGTTGGCGTAGACCAGCGGGACCGCCGACTCCACACCAGCGAGCTTGGCGACGACCTTCGTCTCGGTCTCCGGGAATGTCGACGAACCCATGAACGGGCCGACCGCGCCCTCCTTGATCAGGAAGTTGTCGATACCGATCAAATTGACCACCCGCTGGTCTTCGACCCGGAAGCCGTGGGTGAGTCCGGTCAGGATGAGGGTCAGCGCGAACACCATCCCGGTGCCGACGATGGCGATCACGAAACGTCGCTGCCGCCACTGCAGGTCCCGCACCGCGGTGATCAACATTCGCACGCACGTACTCCTTTGCGGTTCAACAACATTTCCTGCGTTGTGGCGAGCACACCCGCCACGTCAACGCCGCAATCCGGAGTCGGGAAGGTGGCCGGAAAGGTACCCGTGCTCCCGATACCAGGCGTATGCGTCCCCGATCGCAGTTCGGAACGGTGTTAACGGCACACCCAACTCCCTTCTGGCCTTCCCGCCGTCAGCGTAGATGCCCAGCGAGGACAATCGCATCTGTTTCGCGTCGATCGGCAACCGCGGCCCGACCACCGCGGCCACGGCGGCCACCGCTCCGGAGGCCACCGGGATGACCCACCGCGGCAGCATCACCTTCGGTGGCGGCCGGCCGACCATCGCGCAGACGGCGCCGAATGCGTCGCGAAAGCTGAGGTTCTCGCCGGCCAGGATGTAGCGCTCACCGATCCGGCCACCCTGCGCCGCTGCGATGTGCCCGGCCACCACGTCGGCGACCGCCACGAAATTGGTGCCGCCCGGCGGGGCGATCCGCAGCCTGCCACGCTCCGCCTCGATGAACATCGCACTGTTGATCTGATTCACGTCGCGCGGCCCGATGACCACCGACGGGTTGACCGCCACCGCGGGCAGACCCGCCGCAACCGCCCGGCGCAGCTCGCCTTCGGCCAGATACTTGCTGTAGCCGTACGGGAACCGGCGTGGGCGCAGGTTGAACTCGTCGGCCTCGGTCAGATGATGCCCCGGTGCCGGCACTCCCAGCGCGCCGATCGAGCTGGTCAGCACGAAGCGCTGCACACCGGCCCGCAACGCGGCGGCCA
This sequence comes from Mycobacterium sp., assembly GCA_035721065.1. Lineage (GTDB taxonomy): Bacteria > Actinomycetota > Actinomycetes > Mycobacteriales > Mycobacteriaceae > Mycobacterium. The sequence continues at coordinate 23,231 of DASTNJ010000061.1, read as the reverse complement.
GCATGTTGCGGGTGCCCTCGACGTTGGTCCGGTAGAGCTGCTGCTGCCCGCGGTACCGCCAGTAGTCGGAGATAGCCGCGACGTGGAAAACCCAGGCGCAGCCGGTCATCGCCGCGGCGAGCGCGTCGACGTCGTCGAGTATGTCGCCGATGTGCGTCTGGTATTCGAGCCCGTCGAGCGCCGACGTCGACACGCCCGGCTGACTCAGCACCCGCACGTCGACACCCTGGCCGAGCAGCCCGGCGACCAGGTTGGAACCGACGAGTCCGGTTCCCCCGGTGACGAATGCCAGCATCGCGGTCAGAAACGGTAGGTGGTGCAGCCGACTTCGACACCCGACCCGGCGGTGAGGATCAGCGCCACGTCGCCCGGCTGCGTCAAGCCGTGCCGGCGGACGTGCTCCAGCCCGAATGGCACCGCCGACGTGAACGGGTCGGTGTCCAGCCCGGCGGCCAGGTCGACGAATCGCGTTCTGGGGACGCCGATCTGCGCGGCCAGCTCGTCGAGCGCCGACGGCGGCAGGTACGGCGGCAGCACCACCGCGATGTCGGCCGGCTCGAGTCCCTCCAGCGCCAGCAGCTCCTTGGCGGCGGCCGGCAGGCAGCTCAGGTAGACGCCGGCCAGGTTCGGGTCGCGCTCGATCGCCAGCCGGGTCTTTCCGTCCCGCTGCTCGGTGTAGGTGGTCAGCGCGCCGCCGTACTCCGGATGGTGCCGGAAGATGAAGCGGCCGAACCCTTCTTCGCCATCGCTTCTGCTGAGCAGCAGCGCCGATCCGGTCTCGGTCAGGCCGTTGCGCGGCAAGCCGCTGTCGACCGGATTGTTCTCCACCTCCGACGCCAGCACCATCACATGGCCGGTCTTTCCCGCCGCGATCATCCCGGCGGCCACGTGGCAGGCGTTGAGGAAACCGACCGCGCCGTTGAGGATGTCGAAGTCCAGGGTCTTCGGCTCGTCCGGGGAATCGATCACGGCGTTGATCCCGAGTTCGCCGGCGACCAGCGCGGCGACCGCCGGTTCGCTCAGGTAGTCGTCGCGGTAGACGCCGGTGTGAATGACCAGACCCAGCGCCGACCGGTCGACGGCGCTGCCGTCCAGACACGCCGCCGCGGCCTCGGTGGCGAAGCGGATGGAACTCGGCGGCTCCGACTGCCCTTGCGGGGCGATGCCGATGCTGTCGACACGCACCCGCGGTGTCGACGGCAGTTCCTTGCGACCCTCGGGGCCACGCCGGTGTTTGCCATGCCGGCCGGCTTGGCCGCCGGGCTCGCGGCGCATCCGGTCGGGCAGGTCGTCGAAGGTGTACAGCGCGGTGCCGATCGCCTGTCCGGAACCGGTGATCGAGAAGACCACGTTGTCGCCCGAGTTCATCCGGTTACTGCGGATGTAGTCGGCCAGTGCGACGAAATGCGTTGTGGTGGCGGTGTTCCCCCGCTCAGCCAGGTTGCAGATGGTGTTATTCCGGTTAGCCGCTTCCCGCCCGAGCAACTGGTTGACCGCACGGATCGCATCGTTGATCGACGCCTCCGACGTCTGGTGCATCAGCAGGTGATCGCACGTCTCGGGCGACCAGCCGTGCCGGGCCATCACGCCGGTGACGTAGGGCACCGCATGCTTGACCGCGATCGCGGTCTGGGTGACCGAGTCGGTCACCATGATCGCCCCGCCGTGCGCGCTGTCGGTGGCCTTGCCGATGCACAGCTTGGCGTATTCGCTCAGCGTGGCCAGGTCGATGTCGTGGAACCCGACCCGGTCGCTGGCGCCGCGCTCCAGCACCACCGCCGCGCCGGCATCGCCGACGGTCAGGCAGGCCAGCCGCGGGTCCAGCGATCCTTCGATCTCCTTCTGCGCGGTCTCGGTGATGTGGGTGATGTACTCACCGCTGACCACCAGGGCCGAGGAGATCAGGTCGGCCTTCAAGAAGGCGTCGGCGACCGCGATGCCGGTGAACATGCCCGCGCAGGCATTGTTGATGTCGAACACGATCGCGTTGCTCAGCCCGCACTGCGCGCGCAGTTGCGCCGCGGTGCCCGGCTCGAAGGTGAACCGTTCCGGGCCGTCGAAGCGGGAGATGTTGCAGGCGATGACCAGGTCGATCTCCTCGGCCTGATAGCTCGACCGGGAGAGGCAGTCGACGGCCGCGTTGCGGGCGAGGTCGATGGAGAACTCGTCCTCGCCGGCCATCCGGCGGCTCTTGATGCCGGTCAGCCGCTCCAGCGGGATGCGCACCTCGTTGACGCAGTCCGCCAGCACCTGGTCGGTCGAGACCGCGCGCGGCGGCAGGTACACGCCCAGGCTCTCGATGACGGTGTTGCGGGTGCCGGGCGGGTTCGGCCGGGCCGGCTGCACCGGGGCGGCCGCGGCCGGTGCGCCGACCGGGCTCTGCTGGGCCGGGGCCGGTTCGGGCTGGCCGGTCTGGGCGGGCTGGTCGGCCGGGGCGGGCTCAGCGGCCTGCGCGTCCTCGCCGATCGGCCCGTATTCGGCGGCCAACTCGGCGATCGTCCCGTAGACGAACATCGACTCCGGCTGCAGCGCCAGCCCGAGATCATTGGCCCGCAACGCGACTTCCAGTGCTTGCGTGGACGCACCACCGAGGGCGAAGAAGTCGTCGTGCACTCCGATCTGCTCCAAACCCAGGGCCTTGCACCAGATCTCGGCCAGCACCTGTTCGGTCCGGTCGCGCGGTGCGACAAACTCCGCCTGGTGGGCGGCCGGGGTTTCGGCGGCCGCCAGCGCACGGCGGTCCACCTTGCCGCTCGACGTGAGCGGCAGCGCGTCGATCACGTTGAACACCCCGGGCACCATTGCGGCTGGGAGTTCGTCCAGCAGGAACCTGCGCAACTCGGTGGCCGCGAGATCCGCCGGCACGGCACCGGGGGCCGCGACGATGTGCGCGACAAGCAGGGTGTTGCCGTCGTTGTGCGCGTCGGGCACCGCCACCACCGCGCCCTCGGCCACCGCGGGGTGTCTGGTCAGTGCGGCCTCGATCTCGCCCGGCTCGATCCGGAAGCCGTTGATCTTCAGCTGGTTGTCGATCCGGCCCAGGTATTCGATGTTGCCGTCGGCGAGGTACCTCGCCAAATCGCCGGTGCGGTACATCATCTGGCCCGGCCGGCCGGCGAACGGATCGTCGATGAAGCTGGCCGCGGTGGTGTCGGGCCGGTTGAGGTAGCCGCGGCCGACTCCGACCCCGCCGATGAACAACTCGCCGGGTACGCCCACCGGCACCGGTTGCAGGTTGGCGTCGAGCAGGTGGATGGCGATGTTGGCGATCGGCCGCCCGATCGGAACCCGCGGATCGGTCACGTCGCGCCGGCAGTGGAATCCGGTGACGTCGATCGCCGCCTCGGTCGGGCCGTAGAGGTTGTACAGTTCGGCGTTCAGCGCGCCGAGGAACTCGTCGCGAAGATCGGGCGGCAGCGCCTCGCCGCTGCAGAACACCCGGCGCAGGCCGGTGCACTGCGCCGCAGCCGGCTCGGTGAGGAAGCGACGCAGCATCGACGGCACGAAATGCATTGTGGTGACCCGCTGCTCGACGATGGTGCGAGCAAGGTAGGCGGCGTCCTTGTGCCCTTCCGGTTTGGCGATGACGATCCGGGCGCCGACGGTCAACGGCCAGAAGATCTCCCAGAGACTGGGGTCGAAGCTGATCGGCGTCTTGTGCAGCACCCGGTCGTCGGCGGTGATCGGGTACGCGTCCTGCATCCACAGCAGCCGGTTGCGGATTGCGGCGTGGGTGTTAACCGCGCCCTTGGGCGCCCCGGTCGACCCGGATGTGTAGACGACGTAGGCGGTGCCGGCCGGGCTCAGCACCGTGGCTGCCGGAGCGGCGCCGTCGTCGGCTTGGGCCGCCGGCCGGTCGAGGCAGAGCCGTGCGCCGGTGAAGTCCGGTGGAACAGCTGCCAACTGGTCGCCGTGCGTGACGCAGACCGGTGAGTCCGGCACGTCGGCCAGCATCGCGGCCATCCGGTGGGTGGGCTGGGCGGGATCCAGCGGCAGGAAGGCGCCGCCCGCCTTGAGCACACCCAGCAACGCCACCACCAGATCCTCGGACCGTTCCAGCAGCACCGGCACGACCACTTCCGGTCCGACCCCGAAACCCTGCAGCCGGTGCGCCAACGCGCCCGCCCGGCGGTCCAGTTCGGCGTAGCTCAGCTCCCGGTCCTCGCAGGTGACCGCGACGGCGTCCGGTACCCGCGCGGCGGTGGCCGCCACCATCTCATGCAGGGTGTCCGGGGCGGAGGTGTACTCGACGCCGGTGTCGTTCCATTCGGCGATCTGGCGGCTCTCCTCGACGGTGAGCAGCGGCAGCCGCGAGACGGGCGCGTCCGGGTCTTCGGTGACGCACTCGGCGAGCCGCTGCAGATGCCGGGCCATCCGCTCGATGGTCTCGGCGTCGAACAGGTCGGTGTTGTACTGCAGCCCGCAGTGCAACTCGTCGCCGTGCTCGCCGGCCTGCATCAGCAGGTCGAAAGGCGCCCCGCCCTGGCCGATGTGAATCGACTCCATGTTCAGTTCGCCGGGCCGGGCCCCGGTTCCGTCGGCGAACAGCCGCACCTGGTCCCAGGCGAACGAGGCCTGGAACAGCGGTGTACGGCCCGCGTCACGGACCGGTCGCAGCTTCTCGACGAGCAGCGGGAACGGGTAGTCCTGGTGGGCGAGCGCACCCAGCACGGTGTCTTTGACGCGGCCGAGCAGCGTCGTGAACGACGGGTCCTCGCCGATGTCGAAGCGCAGCGCCACCGGGTTGGAGAAGTAACCGACCACACCGGTCAGCGCCGCCCGGTCCCGGCCGGCGAACGGGGATCCGACGATCAGGTCGTCCTGGCCGCTGTAGCGGTGCAGCAGCGCCGCGTACACGGCGAGCACGGTCATGTAGGGCGTCGCCCCGGCGGCACGGCCGACCTGCTTGAGTTTCTCCGCCACCTGGCGGTCGATGCCGAAGCGGTACAGGTCGCCCCGGTAGGTCTGCACCGCCGGGCGCGGACGGTCCGTGGCCAGGGCGAGCGTCGGCAGGTCACCGGCCAGCTGCGTCCGCCAGTAATCCCAAAGACGCTGGCCCTCAGGTCCTTCCAGCATCCGCGCCTGCTGGTCGGCGTAGTCGACGTAGCGTTCCTCCGGCGGCGGTGGTGTCGGCGCACCGTGTTCGGCGGCATAGAGCCGGCGGAGCTCGTCGAGGATGACGTCGACCGACCAGAAGTCGACCGCGATGTGGTGCACGGCCAGCACCAGCACATGATCGTCGGGCGCGCGCCGCAGCAGCGTCAACCGCAGCACCGGGCCGGTGGTCAGGTCGAACGGGCGATCGGTCTCCTGCTGGATCCACTGGTCGAGTTCTGCTTGGCCGGTACCGATCTCGTGTCGGGCGATTCGAACCGGCCACCGCGGATGGACGAGCTGAACCAGTTGCCCGTCACGTTCCGCGTAGGTGGTGCGCAGCATCGGGTGCCGGTCCACCAGTGCCTGGGCCGCGCGTTCCAGGGCCGCCACATCGAGTTCGCCGGTGATCCGTCCGCCGTAGATGACGGTGTAGGCGGCACTGTCGGGCGCCAGCCGATGAACGAACCACAACGCACGCTGCCCGTACGACAGTGGGTGCGCGGACGCCGACTGCTCCGCCTTGGTCAGCAGCAGCTGGGACAGCAGCGCGCGCTTGTCCTCGGCGGACAGCGCGGAGATGTCGCGGGGCGCCTCGGCCACGATTACCCTCCGTCCTTCGCATCCTGTTCACGCTCGGCGAGGACCTTGCGAAGCATTTCGTCCACGGCGTCGTCGGAGAGTTCGGACACCTGGGCCAGCAGGTTCATCTCGTCGGACGCCGCAGCGGTCGCCGCGTCGGTGGCCACCGCGCCGGGCGTCGCCTGGTCTCCATTGTGCTGCGACTCGCCGGCATCCGCCCGGGCAACGGCCGGACCCGGTCCGGCCATTTCCGGCAGCTGGCCGGCCAGCCAACCGGAGAGGCTGGTCACGCTCGGGCCGTCGAGCAGCCGGGCGACCGGAACGACGATGCCGAGTTCGCGCTCCACCTGGAGGCGCAGCTCCAGGGTGATCAGCGAGTCGACGCCCAGGCTGTTCAGCGGGGCTTCCACGTCCAGCCGGCCGGGCGCCACGCCCAGCTTCCCGGCGACCAGATCACGCAGGTACGACTCCAGCAGCGGCTGATGCTGATCGGGCGCCGCCTGCTGCAGTGCGTCGTAGAGGGCGGTCGAGGCCCCAGAGGCCGCCGTGGCCCCGTCAGCCTCGGACGGCCCGGTGGACCGGTCACCCGATGCGCCGACGGCGAGCTCGGCGAGCAGCGGCTTGCCCTCGCCCAGCCGCCACCGCGCCCAGTCGATGTTGACCACCGCCGCTTCGGTGGCGGATTGGGCCAGCAGGAACGACATCGCCCGCAGGTAGTCCGCCGCCGGCATCGGCTCCAGACCGTACCGGGCGAAACGCTGGTGCAGTTCGGGCTGGGTGAGCAGACCGAGTTCGGCCCACACCCCCCAGTTGACGCACAGCGCCGGCCGCCCCTCGGCCCGCCGATGCCATGCCAGCGCGTCCAGGAACGCATTGGCCGCCGTGTAGTTGGACGCACCCGGAGAACCCATGATCGACGACACCGACGAGAACAGCACGAAGAAGTCGAGGTGCGCATCCCTGGTGAGCGAATGCAGGTTCCAGGCGCCTTCGACCTTGGGCGCCAACACATCCCGCAGCTGACGCTCGTCGAGCCGCTCGATGATGCCGCCCTCGTCGACGATCCCGGCGGCATGCACCACCCCGCGCAGCGGCGGCATCGACGACCCGATCGACTCGAGCGCGGCGGCCAGCTGGTCGGCCCTGGTGACATCGGCCCGCGCCACCGTCACCTCGGCGCCGTTGGCGCGCAACGCATCCAGCGTGGCCTGGGTGGATTCCGAAGGGGCGCCCCGGCCCATCAGGACCACATGACGGGCGCCGTGCTCGACCATCCAGGAGGCCACCACGATGCCGACCGCACCGAGGCCGCCGGTGACCAGATAGCTGGCGTCCGGGTCGAAGCCGTCCGATGCGTTGAACATCCCGGCGCCGGCCCAGGCCTCGGCCGGCGCCGCGTAGCGGGTCAGCCGCGCGACGTAGCGCCGGCGGTCCCGCAGCGCCACATCCACCTCGGGGCCGTCGGCCCATATCTCGTCGAACAGCGCCCGCAACTCGTCCGGTCCACCGGCCGCCGACAGATCGACGCGGCTGCAGTGCAGTTCCGGATGCTCGTGGTCGACACTGCGGGTCATCCCCCACAGCGGCGCCTGCGCGATCGACACCGGCTCGGTGCTGCCGGACTCGGGAACCTGCACCCCGCGGGTCACCAGCCAGAGCCGCGGCGCCTTCGGCCAGTCGGCCGCCGACAGCGCCTGCAGCAGGTGCAGCGTGCTCAGTGAACCCAGCGTGGTCGCCGCCTCCAGGGTTCCGGCCGACGTGTCGGCCGGCGGTGCGGCCAGCAGGCTCCACAGCTGCACCACACCGCGGCAGGGCGGCCGATGGCCGCCGAACGCGTCGGTGAGCAGCCGCCGGAAGTGCTCCGGGTTGCCCGGGTCGAGGCGATAGTGGTTGGCCGTCAGGCGTTCCAGCTCACCCAGGCCTCGGAGCGGCTCGGCGAGCACACATGCCTGGTCATGCGATTCCAGGTGGTGCAGCAGCGTGTCGGTGGCGTCACCGCCGTCACCGAGGATCAGCCAACTGCCGGCTTCGACCGACCTGACCGTGCCGTCCCGGCCCGCCGGGCCGGGTTCGGAACGCCAGCTCAGCTGGTAGATCCGATCGCGAAGGTCGGCCGCCGTCGCGGTCGCGCTGATCCGCTGCAGCCGCAGGCCGCGCGCCGCCGCGATCTCTTCGCCGTCCTCGCCGAGCAGGAACACGTCGCCGACCGACACCTCCGGCTCGCCGTCGGGCGCCGGCCGCAGCACGGCGTGACCCCATGCCACCCCGGCGAAGGTCTCCGGAGCCCGGAACTCGGCCAGCCCGGCCGGCAGGTAGATGTCGTGCGCCCCAGTGCCGTCGAGCGTCAGGGCGGCGCCCAGCGTCTGGAAGCAGGCGTCCAGCACCACCGCGTCGGCGGTCGTCGAATCCTGACCCGCAGCCGCGCTTCGCCGGTCGGGCACCAGGCGGGCGATCGCTTCGCCGGCGCCGCGCCACACCTTCTCCACCGCTTGGAAGCCCGGCCCGTACTGCACGCCGCGATCGGCGAGCCGCTGGTAGAAGGACGGCCCGGCGAGCTCCTCCGGACAACGCGCCCGGACGTCGGCCACCGGGTCGGGATGCGCGGCACCCGGCCGACCGGCGTCGATGGTGCCGCCGGCCAGCAGCGACCACGCGGCGGACCCGGACGCGCCCGGTTGAGCGCTGTAGCACTGGAACGACACCAGGTGCGCCGGATCGCCGCGGAAGACCAGCTGCAGGGTGTGCGGCGCGCTGTCGGTGAACTCCAGCGGCCGGTGCCAGGTGATGTCGCGCAGCACCCGCGGTGCCGGCCCGAACGCCTTCGCGGCGCCGGCCAGGACGAGCTTGAGCTGCAGTGCCACCGGAAGCATCACCGCGCCGTGGATCCGGTGGTCGGCCAGGCTCGGGATCAGGTCGAGGCCGACCTCCACCTCGGCCAGCGTCGTCTCCGGGTCGGCCGCCGAATGCAGCGGACCACGCCACGGCAGCCCGTCGCCGCCGGCGGGAATCGCGGCGGAGAACTTGGGCGCGGCGATGCTGCCCGCATCCAGCCAGGAATGGACCCGCTGCCACGGGTAGGTCGGTGCGGGAACGCACCGGCTGCCGGCCGGGTAGAGCCGGTCCCAGTTGATCTTCTGCCCCAGCGTGTAGAGGGTGCCCAGCGAGGAGAGCATCGCGGCGCGCCCCTCGTCGCGGCGCAGCGACGACAGCAGGGTGACGCTGCGGCCCAGCTCCTCGGCGTCTTCGCGGGCCGCGGTCAACAGGATGGGATGCGGGCTGATCTCGACGAACACGTCGTTGCCGGCCTCCATCAGCCGGCGCATCGCCGGCGAGAAGCGCACCGGTGCACACAGGTTCTGCACCCAGTAGTCGGCGTCGAACGGCCGGTCGCCCATCGGCTCGCCGGTCACCGCCGAGTAGATCGGCACGGTCGGCGCGACGGGCCGCAGGCGAGCGAGCAGGTCGCGCAGGCCGGCTCCCAGCGCGGTCATCTGCGGACCGTGCGAGGCGACGTCGACGTCGATCCACCGGCAGAACCGCTCGCGGCGTTCCAGCCCGGCGACGATCTCGGCCAGCGCGGCCTGCTCGCCGGAGAGCACGGTCGAGCGGTTGCTGTTGTTCGCGGCGATCGCGACCTGGTCTTCGTGCCCGGCGATCAGCTCCTGTGCTTCGGCCAGGGTCGCCTCGGCGACGATCATCGCCCCCTGGCCACGCACCTGGCGCAGCTGGTGGGCCCTGGCCCAGATCACCCGCGCGGCGTCGTCCAGGCTCAGTGCGCCGGCCACGTGCGCCGCCGCCACCTCGCCCATGCTGTGCCCGACGATCGCGGCGGGTTCGACCCCCCACGACCGCCACAGCGCGGCCAGCGCCACCTGGACCGCGAAGATCGCCGGCTGAATCCGGCCGATGTCCGTGAGCTCGGCGTCACTTTCGCCGGCCAGCTCGGTGAGAATCGAGCCGCCCAGGTGCGCGGCCAGTGCGCGGTCGCAGGCTTCCAGGGCCTCGGCGAACACCGGCTCGTCGTCGCGCAGACGGCGCCCCATGGCGCGCCACTGCGAACCCTGGCCGGAGAAGATGAACGTCACGCCCGGCGCACCGGCGGGATGGCTGTGTCCGACCGACAATCCGGCCCGCGACTCGCCTTGCCGGTAGGCCGCCAGCGACTCGAACAGCTGCGCCGGCGAGTCGCCGACCACCGACAGCCGGTAGTCGTGGTGGCCGCGGCGCGCACCGGCCGTGTAGCACAAGTCGGCCAACGAACCCCCGCCGAAGAGCGCCATCTCGTACTCGTCGACCAGCGCCGCGAGTGCCTCCGGCGACCTGGCCGACAGCGGCAGCAACTCGGCGCGGGCCGGGCCCGGTTCTTCCGCCGCCGCGCCCCGCACCTGCGGAGCCTCGGTGAGCACCACATGGGCGTTGGTGCCGCCGAAACCGAACGAGCTGACCCCGGCTACCGCCCGGCCGCCGTTGTCCGGCCACGGGGTCGCGGCGCTGACCACGTCCAGCGGCAGCTGGGCGAACGGGATGTGCGGGCTGGGCGTGTGGAAGTTGAGACTCGCCGGGATCATCCGGTGCTGCAGCGCCAGCGCCACCTTGATCAGCCCGGCCACCCCGGCCGCCGCCTCCAGGTGCCCGATGTTGGTCTTGACCGAACCGACCAGGCACCTGCTGCCCGGCGGGCGGCCGTCGACCAGCACCGCGCCGAGTGCCTTCGCCTCGATCGCGTCGCCGATCGCGGTCCCGGTGCCGTGCGCCTCCACGTACTGCACCGCGCCGGGCGGCAGGCCGGCCCGCCGGTAGGCGGTGGCCAGCACGGCTTCCTGCGACGGCTCGCCGGGAGCGATCAGTCCGTTCGTCCGACCGTCGGAGTTGGTGGCGCTGCCGCGGATCACCGCGTAGACCGGGTCGTTGTCGGCCAGCGCGCGGCTGAGCGGTTTGAGCACCACCACCCCGGCGCCCTCGCCGCGCACGTAGCCGTCGGCGTCGGCGTCGAACGTCTTGCACCGGCCGTCCGGCGCCATCACCCGCGCCTTGGAGAAGTTGATCGACAGCGCCGGGGACAGCATCACGTTGACGCCGCCGGCCAGCGCCATCGTGCACTCGCCGTCCCGCAGGCTGCGGCACGCCAGGTCGACGGCGACCAGCGACGACGAGCAGGCGGTGTCGATCGCCATGGAAGGCCCGTGGAAGTCGAAGACGTAGGAGAGCCGGTTGGCGGCGATGCTCAGCGCGTTGCCGGTGCCGGTGTAGGCGTCGACCAACTGCGGCTGACCCATCCGCAGGAACCCGTAGTCGTTGGTGGAGATGCCGACGAACACCCCGGTCCTGCTGCCGGCCAGCCGGTCCGGCACCTGCCCGGCATCCTCGAGCGCCTCCCAGGCGACCTCCAGCAGCAGCCGCTGCTGCGGGTCCACCTGCGCCGACTCGCGCGGCGAGATGCCGAAGAACTGGTAGTCGAAGCAGTCGATCTGCTCTTTCAGGAAGCCGCCGCGGCGGGTGACGGCGGTGCCCGGCACCGACGGGTCCGGGTTGTAGAACGCATCCGCGTTCCAGCGGTCCGGCGGCACGTCGCCGGTCGCGTCGGTGCCACTGGTCAGCAGCTGCCAGAACGCGGCCGGTGAGTCGGCGCCCGGGAACCGGCAGCCGATGCCGACGATCGCGATCGGGTCGTCGGCGACCCGCGGCTGTTCGTCCACCGGGGCGGCCGCCGTCAGCCCGGCTGATTCGTCGCCGGCCAGATAGCGGGAAAGTATCTCGATGGTGGGGTATTCGTAGGCCAGCGTCGGCTCGAACTCGCGGCCCAGCCAATTCTCCAGCGCGGTCGTCATCCGGACCGCGTGAACGGAGTCCAGCCCGTAGAACGCGAACGGCTGAGACGGGTCGATCTCGGCCGTCGGCAGTTCGAGCTGGCGGGACAGCTCGGCCACCAGCCAATCCGTGATCTCGTCCGCATCGGGCCGCTCCGCTTCCGGCGCGGCCGGGGCGGACTCGGGTGCCGGTGACGGTGCCGGTGCCGGTGCCGGTGCCGGTGCCGGTGCCGCTGCCGCTGCCTCTGCCGCTGCCGCTGCCGCTGCCTCTGCCGCTGCCGGTGGCGGTGAAGTCTCCGGCGACTTCGGCTCGGTCGCGGCGGATTCCGCCGACCACCGGGCGACCACCGGAAGCTCGCCGTCGAGGTATTTCTGCTTGCACGCGGACCGCTGGATTTTGCCGCTGGACGTGGTGGGCAGCTGCAATCCCTCGATCAGCACCACGGCGTGCGCCCGAATCCCGTACCGCCCGGTGACCGCGGTCCGGATCTTCCGGATCATCTCGGCCATTTCCTCCGCGCTGACCTGGTGGTGGTTCACCTCCTGGGCAATGACCAGCTGCTCGGCGGTGCCCGATTCGGGTTCGATCGAGAAGACCGCGCCGCGGCCACGCAGCAGTGCCGGATTGGTGTCCTGCACGGTGAGCTCGATGTCGTTGGGGTAGAAGTTGGCGCCGCGGATGATGATGAGATCCTTGCGGCGTCCGGTGACGAACAGCTCGCCGTCGCGCATGAATCCCAGGTCGCCGGTGCGCAGGAATCGGTCGCCGGTCGAGTCGGGATCGGCGTCTGCCAACGTGGCCCCGAATATCTCGTCGGTGAGCTCCGGGCTCTCCCAGTAGCCCTGAGCCACGCTCGATCCGCAGATCCAGATCTCACCGACCTCGTCGGGCCGGCGCAGCCGTCGAGTCTCCGGGTCGACGATGACCACCCGCTGGCCGCCCCGCGGCTTGCCGCAGCCGATCATGATCGCCGCATGCGGATCGTCCGCGGTGTCGTCGACGACCCGGTTGTCGCGCAAAGCGGCGCGATCCACATACCGGACTGTCGGGGTCGGCGAATCCGACCCGCCGGAGACCAGCAACGTCCCCTCCGCCAGCCCGTAGACCGGCAGGAACGCCTCCGGCCGGAAGCCCGACGGGGCGAAGGCCTCGGCGAAGCCGTCCAGGGTGGCGGTGCGCACCGGCTCGGCGCCGCACAGTGCCGCCTTCCAGTTGGACAGGTCGAGAGCCGCCCGCTGCTCAGGGGTGCTCAGCTCGGCGCACATGTCGTAGGCGAAGTTGGGTGCGGTGGTGATCGTCGCGCGATGCCGCGACATCGCCTCCAGCCAGCGCATCGGGCCCTTGATGAACGCGGTCGGCGGCATCAGGACGGAGTAGCCCCCGACATACAGCGTCTCCAGCAGCCCGCCGATGAGACCCATGTCGTGGAACGGCGGCAGCCAGAACACACCGCACCCATCGATGTCGAACCCTGATCCCCATGCCTGCCGGATGGTCTCCAGGTTGTGCACCAGGTTGCCGTGCGACAGCATGACGCCCTTGGGGATGCTGGTCGAACCCGAGGTGTACTGGATCATGGCGATGCCGCTCGGGTCGACGTTGGGCGCCACCCACTGTTCGGCGTTCGCGGTGGCGGCTTCCTCGATGCACCACCGCAGGGAAGCCCCGCCGGCCAAGCCGTCCAGTGTGGGTTTGATCTTTGCGTAGACGTCGGCGGTGGTGATGGCAAAACCCGGGTGGTTGTCGGCAAGGATCGACTCGACCCGGGGAACCAGATGATCGCGCAGCGGTGGGTGTACCGGCACGGCGACGGCCCCGGCGTACAGACACCCGAGGTAGCTGACGATGAACTCGATGCCCGGTTGGCAGAAGACCAGCACGCACTCGCCGGCGGCGCCGAGCTGTTGCAGTTCGGCGGCGACTTTGCGGGCCCGAGCATCCAGCTCTGAGTACGTGACCTGGGTGTTCTCCCGTTCCTCGCCGTCGCGCGAGAAGGTGAATGCAAGATGGTCACCAAGATGCGCGGCCCGTTTTTGCAGGAGGTCCACCATGTCCGTCGGGATATGGACCGCTTGCTCCGGTCCGGTGGGCGCCGTCCCCCGCAGCGGGTGCGGAATGTCGGCCGCGCCCGGACCGGCCAGCGGCTTTTGGGTGCTCATGATTGATCAATTTCTCCTGTATCACTAAACAGAATAAATTTTAGATCGGGCGCGCGACGGTCCCATCGTCGATGCCGATTAAGACTACATTAAGAACGCCGACACCATGCTGTGATCCGCGGCAATGCGGGCTGCTGCTACCCCTCGAGCTTGTAACCGAGACCGCGCACCGTTAGCAGGTGCGCCGGATTGGCCGGATCGGCTTCGATCTTGGCCCGCAGCCGCTTCACATGGACGTCGAGCGTCTTGGTGTCGCCGACGTAGTCGCTACCCCAGACCCGGTCGATCAGCTGGCTGCGGGTCAGCACCCGGCCGGTGTTGCGCATCAAGTACTCCAGCAGATCGAACTCCTTGAGCGGCAAGGTGATCGGCTCTCCGTTGACCAGGACCACATGCCGCTCGACGTCCATCTGCACCGGACCGGACTGCAGCAGGTCCGCCGCGCTGCCGGAGTCGTCGTCCCCCCCGCGGCGCAGCACCGCCCGGATCCGGGCGATCAGTTCGCGGGCTGAATACGGCTTGGTCACGTAGTCGTCGGCACCCAGTTCCAGCCCGACTACCTTGTCGATCTCGCTGTCCCGGGCAGTGACCATAATCACCGGCACGCTGGAACGGGAGCGCAACTGCTTGCACACATCGGTGCCGGACATGCCCGGCAGCATCAGGTCGAGCAGCACGATGTCGGCGCCGGCCCGATCGAACTCGGCCAGCGCGGACGGTCCGTCGGTCACCACGGTGGCCTCGAATCCCTCCCTGCGGAGCAGGAAGGCCAGCGGGTCGGCCAGCGCCTCCTCGTCCTCTACGATCAGCACTTTCGCCACGGCCGCCGCTCCTCTCCCCCGCAAGCGGGAGGTGCCCCCACATCGCTTCGCCCCGCAAGCGGGTGGGGGTCCCCCCGCTGGGCGCGTACCCCCGCTGCATCGTCGTCGGCGGGAGCCATCAGCTGCTCATTCTCCTTCTCATTTCGACCCGTCCAGCCGATTATCGTGCCGGAGGGCGCTGTCTGTCGGATTCGAGTCCGGGTCGCCGTTCGGATGTGCCGGGATCGACAGGGTGAACGTGGAACCGGTGCCGGGCTGGCTCCACACGGTGATGCTGCCGTTGTGGTTGGCCGCCACATGCTTGACGATCGCCAGCCCCAGCCCGCTGCCGCCGGTGGCCCGGGACCTGGCCTTGTCGCTGCGGAAGAACCGCTCGAACACCCGCTCCTGATCTTTGCCGGCGATGCCGATGCCCCGATCGGTGACCGCGATCTCCACGAAGCCGTCACGCCGCCGCCGGCTGATCGACACCGGTGAGCCGCGCGGTGAGTAGTTGATCGCGTTGGACACCAGGTTGGCCAGCGCGGTGATCAGTAGGTTCGCATCGCCGAGCACCCGAAATCCGCTCGACGCGTCGGTGCTGATCGCGATCCGGGCGTTGTCGGCGGCCACCTTGTGCCGCGAAATCGCCTCGGCTACCACGCTGTCGACGTCGACCTCGCCCAGATTCGGCAGCGGCTCACCGCCCTGCAGCCGCGAAAGTTCGATCAGCTCGCCGACCATGTTCGCCAGCCGGTTCGCCTCGACCATCACCATCTCGCCGAACCGGCGCACCGTTTCGGGATCCTCCGGCGACGCCAGCAGCGCTTCGGCCAGCACGCCCATCGCCCCGACCGGCGTCTTCAGTTCGTGGCTGACGTTGGCCACGAAGTCTCGCCTGGTGGCCTCCATCCGGGCGTACTCGGACTGATCGTCGACGAAGACCACCGCGAACCGGCGGTCCTCGTCGGACAGCATCCGGGCGTGGCCGCGAACCGCTAGTCCGGCTCGGGCGGGTGCGGCACGTCCGCCCGGCTTCTCCGGCGGCGACAGGTCGAACTCGACATCCTCGCCGCCGGCCAGCGCCCGGTGCGCCGCCGCCCAGGCCCGATCGTCGAGCAGCCGATCGTGGACCAGACCGAGTTCGGCCGCCCGGTCATTGCGATAGACGACGTCACGGTGGGTGTCGACGACCGCGGTGCCCAGCGGTGCCAGCGTCACGATCCGCTGCAACATCTGCCCGACGGTGATCCCGGCTCGCTCGGTGGCCTCCCGGCGCCGCCGCTCGGCGAGCCGCGGCACCAGCCAAATGCCCGCCGCCACACCGATCGCAAACGCTGAGAGCCCGACGAGCACCGTCGACATCGCAGACACGTAAAAATCGTACGCACTCCCCGAACCTCGTTTGAACAGCGTGGGCCCGCGCACCACCGCCGGACGGCCCGCCCACCACCGCCGAGTGTGAATCGGTGGCGAAAACCAGCGCGTTTTTTCACCGCTCTTTCACACTCGGCGAGCCCGCGCTGCAGCAACCCGTCCGACGACGCCTCCCGCCGTGTCGGTTTTGGTCACTCGCACGTCAATCCAGCCGAGTTCGGTCACCGCCTCGTGGCGGAGGATGTCCTTGCCGAACCGCCAGGGGTCGGTCCGGTGGTGTTCGCCGTCATACTCTGCGGCGACTTTGATGTCCTCCCAACCCATGTCGAGGACGGCGACCAGCTGACCGTACTGGTCATGCACCGGAATCTGGGTGGTGGGCCTCGGAAACCCGGCCCGGATCAACAGCAGCCGCAACCAGGTTTCCCGGGGCGATTCGGCGCCCGGGTCGACCAGGTCGATCGCGGTTCGGGCACGATGGACGCCACGGTGGCCGGGATAACGCTGAGCCAGTAACTCGACGTCAGCCATCTTCAGTTTGGTCGCGCGAGCCAGCGCGTCGATCGCCGCGACAGCTGGATCCACGGGGTAGCGGCACGCGATGTCGAATGCGGTGCGGACCGGTGTCGTCACCCGGATCCCGCGAATCTCCTCGACTTCGTCCTCAGCCAGATGATCGCTCCAGACGCGGATTCCCGCCGGTGGATGACGATTGTCGTGGAAGATCTGGGCACGACGGCGAGCGTCGATCCATTTGGCGCCGTGCAGCGCCGCAGCTGATCGGCCCGCGAGGACTCCACGTCGCCGCGACCACAGCCAAGCCGCTTCAGCGCGGACCACCGCCGTGAGACGAGTGTCCGGCGGCAGGTATACGTCCGGATGGATGGCGCGGTATCTGCTGCGCAACGCGTGTCGGGTCAGCCGTCCGGAGACCTCCGACGCCATCGCTTCGCTACCGATGAATGACTCCCCCATGACCGGAGCATGCCGCCCGGCACCGACAGCCCTGCGAGCGTGAAGCCAGGGCGACGATCCGGACGCGATTCCGCCGTGGTTTCACACTCGGCGGCCCAGGCGGCGGGCCGCGACCCAGGCGGCGGCGGGCCGGCACTTGAAGCGGGCGGTGGCGGGCGGCGACCCGGGCGATTGCCCGGCTACCTGGCGCCCTGGCTGGCCACCGCGGCAGCGCCGGCGGCGGCGGCGTCCGGGTCCAGGTACACCCCACCGGCGACCTTCGGGCGCAGATCGGCATCGAGGTCGTAGCGCAGTGGCACGCCGGTGGGAATGTTGAGCCCGACCACGTCGGCGTCGGACATGCCGTCCAGGTATTTCACCAGCGCACGCAGCGAGTTTCCGTGCGCGGCAATCAGTACCGTCTTGCCCCACCGCAGGTCGGGCACGATGACATCGGTGAAGTAGGGCAGGAACCGGATCACCACGTCGGCCAGGCATTCGGTTCTCGGACCGCCGCCGATGTCGGTGTAACGCGGGTCGGCGTCCTGGCTGTAGCGGCTGCCGGCCTCGATCGGCGGCGGCGGGGTGTCGTAGCTGCGCCGCCACGTCATGAACTGCTCTTCGCCGTAGCGCTCCTTGGTCTCGGCCTTGTCGAGCCCCTGCAGCGCGCCATAGTGCCGCTCGTTGAGCCGCCAGTTTCGGTGTACCGGAATCCAGTGCCGGTCGGCGGCGTCCAGCGCCAGGTTCGCGGTGGTGATCGCCCGGCGCAGCAGCGAGGTGTAGACGACGTCGGGCAGCAGGCCGTGCTCCACCAACAGCTCACCGCTGCGGACCGCTTCGACGCGACCCCTGTCGGTCAGGTCGACGTCCATCCAGCCAGTGAACTGGTTACTGGCGTTCCACTCGCTCTCGCCGTGGCGGAGCAGGACCAGGGTCCCAATATCCGACGTGCCTGACATGGCGGTCAGTCTCTCACGCGGGATGACAGCTGTATCGTTGGTTGCTGGTGAAATCGCTACCCGCACTGCTCAGCGCAGCCGCCATGGCGGGCGTCGTCGCCGCGGCCGGGCAGGCGCGCGCCGATCCGGACCCGGGCGACGCGCCCGGCGCCGATGCCTTCCTCGCTTCGCTACAGGCGGCGGGCATCACCTACAACCGGCCGGATCTCGTCATCAACACCGCCGAAACGGTGTGCCGGATGGTCGGCGAAGGCAAGCCCGCACCGGATGTGCTCAGGGCACTCCAAGAGCGCAATCCTGGGTTGACGCCGGAGCGCGGCGGCCAGTTCCTGGCGATCGCGATGCGGTCGTACTGCCCAAATCAGCTGGCATCGAGTAACCCGAGCGGGTGACGACGGGATCGGGGGTGCAGCGTTGAATGCACGGCTCGTCGGCGGGCTTGCCGGCGCTGCGCTGCTGACAAGCGCGGCGGTGCTGCTGCCGCCGGTGGCCCCTGCCGCATTCGCCAAACCGTGCGCCGACGTCGAGGTGATTTTCGCCCGTGGCAGCGACGAGCCGCCCGGCGTCGGCAAAGTCGGGCAGGCATTAGTCGACGCACTGCGCTCGGATGTCACCGACAGGTCGATCGCGGTGTACCCGGTCAACTACCCCGCCGTCAGCGGTTTCAGCAGCGGCCCCGATTTCGCTGGAAGCGTCGTCGCCGGAATCCGGGACGAGGCCGCCCATATCGAGTGGACGGCGCTGGACTGCCCGGAAACGCAGATGGTGCTGGGCGGCTACTCTCAGGGCGCGGCGGTGACGGGTTTCGTGACGTCGCCTTCCGTCCCCACGGGTGTGCCTGCCGAGCTGGCGCCGGAACTCCCGGAACCGATGCCGCCCGAGGTGGTCAACCACGTCATGGCGGTGGTGTTGTTCGGCAAGCCGTCCGAGGCGTTCACCGGCCGATACGGCGTGCCACCCGTCACGATCGGCCCGCTGTATGCACCCAAGACCAGCGAGTTCTGCGCTGCCGGCGACACCGTCTGCAACGGTGCTCCCGACGGCATCCCCTTCGGGCATTTCGGGTATCCGACCAACGGCATGCCCCGTCAAGCAGCGGATTTCGCCGCCACCCGCCTCAACACCGGTGAGGTCCCGCACGTCACCTTTCACGCTTGGCGTCATCGGGGCTGACTGCTCTACTGCTCCCCCTCATCGTCCTCATCGCCGGGACGCAGATGCTCGAAGGCCCGCAGGTTCTTCACCGACTCGCCGCGGGCCAGCCGCCAGCGCCACTCCTTCTGGATCGAGGTCCGAAACCCCAAGTCCAGCAACGTGTTGAAGTCGAAGTCGACCGCCTCGAGCACCTGCCCGAGCACCCGGTCGATCTCCTCGGCGGTGACCGAGGCCAGCGACATCCGGCCGACCAGGTAGATGTCGCCCACCTTGTCCAGCGTGTAGGCGACCCCGTAGAGCCGGCGGTTGCGGTTCAGCAGAAACCGGTAGACGCCCTCGTGGTTCTCGTCGGGCTGGCGGCAGACGAACGCCTCCACCCGCACCGAATGTTCGCCGATGCTCAAGATGGTGTTGGTTTTCAGCTTGCGCTCGCCGGGCAACTCGACAATGAGCCCCGGCGGCCCGCCGTGCGCGCCGGCATGCCGCGAATAGGTCAGCCCGGCCGCGTCCAGCGTGTCCTCGATCAGCTGCTGCACCGCGTCAGCCATCGGCGCGGCTCACGCTCGCACCCCGCGCCGGGGACTCCACCGCCGCGCCGGATGCCGCGCCCCGATGACACGAACGCGGCGGGCGGCCGAGAAGTCTTCGACCGCGCTTGCGTAGCTGGCCAATTGGGCATCGACGGTGCGTTCCCAGGAGAACGTCGCCGCGTGGCTGATCGCCGCCCGGCGCATCGCCCAGCCACGCGGACCGACACCCAATCGCAGCTGTCCACCGATGGCGTCGGCCCACCGGTCGACGTCGTGGCCGTGCACCAGAGTGCCGCTCACGCCATCGCGTACCACCACCGGGAGCCCACCGACCGCGGCGGCCACCCCGGGTGCGCCGCACGCCTGCGCCTCGGCGGCGACCAGGCCGAACGACTCCGAATAACTCGGCACGGCCACCAAGTCGGCGGCCTGGAAAAGTTGCGCCAGGTTCTCCCGGGACTGCGGCGCCAGGAACGTCACCCGGTCGGCGATGCCCAGTTCGCCGGCGAGCCGGACCAGCCCGTCCGGCCTGGCCAGTCCGCTGGTGCCGGACGGCCCTCCGGCCACCACGACCCGCACCCCGGGAAGTTTCGCGGCGGCCCGCAGCAGGACGTCGGGCGCTTTGAGCGGCTGGATCCGGCCGACGAACGCCACCACCGGTTCGTCCGGCGACAACCCGAACACGGCCCGGGCGGCCCGCTGGTCACCGGGACGGAACACCTGCAGATCGACACCCGGATGCGCCACGTCGATCCGCGCCGGGTCGGCTTTGTGCAACGAGACTAGTTGGTGCGCCTCGTCTTCGGTGTTGACGATGAGCCGGTCGGCCTCATCGACGACCTGCTGCTCGCCAACGGTGCGCAACGGCGGCTCGGGGGTCTCAGATACCGAGCCTTCGGCCAGCGCCGCGTTCTTCACCGCGGCCAGGGTGTGTGCGGTGTGCACCAGCGGAACAGCCCAGCGGTCGGCGGCCAGCCAGCCGACCTGACCGGATAGCCAGTAGTGCGAGTGGACGACGTCGTAATAGCCGGGCTCGTGGGCGGCCTCGGCGCGCAGCACCCCGGCAGTGAACGCGCACAACTGGGTGGGCAGGTCGTTTTTGTCCAGGCCCTCGAACGGCCCGGCCACCACATTGCGCACCAGCACGCCGGGTGCGACCCGCTGCACCGGCGGGTCGGCCGACGACGTGGCGCGGGTGAAGATCTCCACTTCGACATCGCGGCGGGCCAGGTGCAGGGCGCTCTGCAGCACATAGACGTTCATCCCGCCGGCGTCGCCGGTGCCGGGCTGGGCCAGCGGTGAGGTGTGCACCGACAGCACCGCCACCCGTCGCAAATCCACACAGCCATCTTTGCAGCAGCCGCGTGAAAGCGGGCAGGCCGCACGGCCGGCGCGGGTCAGGTAGACGTGTCAGAGGCGGTCCGCGTCCGGCGCGGCGCCGGCTGGGTGCGGCGCATGGCAGCCACCGGATCAGCGTAGAGAGCGCTCAGTGAGACGATGCCGGCCCCGGCCTCCTGCACCCGGTTGCCGAACGCGGTGACCCGGATCGTCCGCGGCGGCAGCATCGACCGCTTCGCGAACGCGGCCACCAGCGCACCCATGCCCTCCGGGTACTCGGTGAACGCCTGCCCACCGACCACCAGATCTTCGGGGTTGAGCAGGTCGCGCAGCAGCGCCACGGCCTCGCCGAGCACCCCGGCCCGCTCGGTCAGCAGCGCGACCGACCGCTGGTCGCCGTTGCGCGCGGCCTGCACCAGCCCGGTGACCGCACCCTCGCGAGCTTTGGGCTCGCCGAACGCGATGTGCAGCCGACGGGCCGCGGCCAGCACCGCTTCGTCGCTGACGGTGGACTCCAGCATCCCGGAATCGCCCAGCAACTCCGCGGAGACCGGCAATCCGGCGATGGTGCCGGGACCGCTGGCGGGGCAGTGCACCCGCCCGTCGATCACCAGCGCGTAGCCCACCGTCTCGCGGGCGTAGACGTACAGGCTGGTCGACCCGCGCGGGGCCGGGCGGCGCACGCCCAGCAGCAACTCGGCTCCCGCCATCGCATCGACGTGGGACGCCACCGACACCGGCAAGCCCAGCGCCTCGGTCAGCACTGACCCGACCGGCGCCTGCGTCCAGCCCAGCCGGGGATGGTCGACATACCCCTTTCCGCTGTCCACCACGCCACCGATCGCCACCCCGACCCACAGCGGTCGGCGTTTCTGCCAGCGGCTCAGATACCGACTCGCGCTGCTCGCCAGCGACGCCAGCGCCGCGTCGGGGTGACCGCGCGGGGTCGGGGTCTCCGCCACGTCGAGGCTGCGCCCCAGCAGATCGGTAGCCACGATGCTGGTGGTCCGCGCCCCGATGTGCAGACCCAGGGTCACAAACGGCTCATGGTTGACCGCCACCGGTATCCGGGGCCGTCCGATCGCGCCGGACACGGCCAGGTCGGCGCGTTCGATCAGCAGCCCGACGTCGAGCAGCGCGGTCACCTGACGGTTGACGGTGGCGATGCTCAACGAGGTGGCTGCGGCGATGGCGTCCCGGCCGATCGGGCCGCGCAGCCGCGCCGCGGACAGCACCGATCCGGCGGCCGTATCGGGCACCTTCAACGACGGTGCCAACACCCCTGGCGTGCGTCCCGGCACCGGCGGCCGAGGCTCCGGCTGGCCATCCGACGCGGGAGTGCGAGAGGTAGTGCGCACGCTGTGTCCTTAGGTCCTTAGGTCCTTGTCTGGGGGCTCCGAGGGGCTGAGCACGCCTGGCACCCGAGGGTCCTCGGCGGACCGCCATGCGCAGGTTCAGGCGCAGCGACAGGCGCGGCGACAACACGCGCGGGCCCAGATGCGGTACACAGCGGGAAATGTAGCACGATCACTAGAGTTGGAAGAATGACTGCAGGTCAACGTGTCGCCGTAGTCACCGGCGCCAGCTCGGGCATCGGCGAGGCGACCGCGAGAACGCTTGCCGCGCAGGGATTCCACGTGGTGGCGGTGGCCCGCCGCGCAGACCGGATCGCCGCGGTTGTCGACGAGGTCGGCGGCACCGCGGTTGTCGCCGACGTCACCGACCCGGATGCGGTCGCCGCGCTGGCGCGGGCGTGTCCGGACACGATCAACGTGCTGGTCAACAACGCAGGTGGCGCCAAGGGCATGGAGCCTGTCGAGCAGGCCGACCTGGAGCACTGGCGCTGGATGTGGGAGACGAACGTGCTGGGCACGCTGCGGGTCACCCGGGCGCTGCTACCCAAACTGATCGCTTCCGGCGACGGCCTGATCGTCACGGTCACCTCGATCGCGGCGTTCGAGATCTACGACGGCGGGGCCGGCTACACCTCGGCCAAGCACGCTCAGGGGGCGCTGCACCGCACCCTGCGCGGCGAGCTGCTGGGAAAGCCGGTGCGGCTCACCGAGATCGCCCCCGGGATGGTGGACACCGAGTTCTCCCTGGTGCGTTTCGACGGTGATCGCGAGCGCGCCGACGCCGTCTATACGGGCCTGACCCCGCTGACCGCAGCCGACATCGCCGAGGTGATCGGGTTCGTGGCGTCCCGGCCGCCGCACGTCGACCTCGACCAGATCGTCATCCGGCCCCGCGACCAGGCGAGCGCAACCCGGGCTAGCAGAGCTGCTGAGTAATCAGTGCGGCTCCCCGGGTGCGCGCAGCCGTAATCCCAGTTCAGGGAGGCCATCGAATTGCGCGACACCCCGGAGCAGGCGACACTCATGGCGCGAGGCGGCGGACGTGGCGCATGAGACGCTGACCGCGTTCATCCGACGAGCGGCGATGACCACCATCGCGGTTGACGCGCCCGAGCTGCGG
>DASTNJ010000060.1:0-29976 GCA_035721065.1 Mycobacterium sp. | reverse complement strand
GATCGCCACCACCCGCGGGTGTGCGGCCAGCCGCTCGATCTCGGCACGGGCGGCGTCGGTGAGCGCGTCGGCGCGAGTGGGGTGTAGCGCCACCGCGGCGTAGACCCGGGAATCCCAGTCGGCGGCCCGGGTCACCCATCGAGCGGAGTCCAGGTCGTCGGCAACGGTGACGACCGCCTGGACACCGACCGCGCCGGCCCGGTCAAGGATCGCGCGTACCCCGTCGGCGTCGACGGCACCGCATGCGTCGAGGTGGGTGTGCGAATCGACCAGCGGGGACAGCGGCTGCGGAGCCGGCGGTGCTTCGCGTTCGGCTGACCGTCTGGAGCCCACGCCCACACAATAGGGTGGAGCCCGATGAGGCCGTACTACCTGACCACCGCGATCACCTACCCCAACGGTGACCCGCACATCGGGCATGCCTACGAGTACATCGCCACCGACGCGGTCGCCCGCTTCCGCCGGCTGGACGGCTTCGACGTGCGGTATCTGACCGGCACCGACGAGCACGGGCTGAAGATGGCCGAAACCGCCGCTGCCGAAGGCATGCCGACCGCGGATTTGGCCCGGCGCAACTCGGACGTGTTCCAGCGGTTGCAGGAGAAGCTGAACATCTCCTTCGACCGGTTCATCCGCACCACCGACGCTGACCACCTGGAAGCGTCCAAGGCGATCTGGCAGCGGATGGCCGACGCCGGGGACATCTACCTCGACGCGTATTCGGGCTGGTATTCGGTGCGCGACGAGCGGTTCTTCACCGAGGCTGAAACCCGGACGGCAGATGACGGCTCGCGGGTGGCGGCCGAGACCGGTGCGCCGGTGACCTGGACCGAGGAGCAGACCTACTTCTTCCGGCTGTCGGCGTACGCGGACCGGCTGCTGGCGCACTATCAGGCCAATCCGGAGTTCATCGCCCCGGAGGTGCGCCGCAACGAGGTGGTCAGCTTCGTCTCCGGCGGGTTGCGTGATCTGTCGATCTCCCGCACGTCGTTCGACTGGGGTGTTCCGGTGCCCGGGCACCCCGACCACGTCATGTACGTCTGGGTGGACGCGCTGACCAACTACCTCACCGGGGTCGGCTACCCCGACACCGAATCGGCGCTCTACCAACGCTATTGGCCGGCCGACCTGCACATGATCGGCAAGGACATCATCCGGTTCCACACCGTGTACTGGCCGGCGTTCCTGATGTCGGCCGGCCTGGAGCTGCCCCGGCGGGTGTTCGCGCACGGCTTCCTGCTCAACCGCGGCGAGAAGATGAGCAAGTCGGTGGGCAACGTCATCGACCCGGTCGCTTTGGTCGAGAAGTTCGGGGTGGAGCAGGTCCGCTACTTCCTGCTGCGTGAAATCCCGTTCGGCCAGGACGGCAGCTACTCCGACGAGGCGATGATCACCCGGGTGAACACCGACCTGGCCAACGAACTGGGCAACCTGGCCCAGCGGTCGCTGTCGATGGTGGCCAAGAATCTGGGCGGTGTCATGCCCGGCCCCGACGGCGCCATGACCGGCGACGACGAGGAACTGCTGGCGCTGGCCGACGGGCTGCTGGAGCGGGTGCGGCATCACTTCGACAACCAGGCGATGCATCTGGCGCTGGAGGCGATCTGGCTGACCCTGGGCGCGGCCAACAAGTACTTCTCCGCGCAGCAGCCGTGGGTGCTGGCCAAAAGCGAAGCCGCCGCCGATCGGGCGCGGTTCGCCACCGTGCTCTATGTGACGCTGGAAGTGGTGCGCATCGCGGCGCTGCTGATCCAGCCGGTGGTGCCGCAGTCGGCGGCCAAGCTGTTGGACCTGCTCGGCCAGCCGGACGGGCAGCGCACCTTCGCCGCCGTGTCCGAGCGGCTCGAACCGGGCACCGCGCTGCCGGCGCCGGTCGGGGTGTTCCCCCGGTACATCCCCTGACCGCGAGCAGACACAGAATCGCACCGCAAGCAACCGCAGCGTGCGATTCTGCTGGGGGCACCCCCGCGCGCGGGGGACTGCTCGCCGGTAGTGGAAAGCTGGTGCGGTGCGGATCGACCGACTCGGCGTGCTGGGCGAGGCACCGGCCGTGCTGCGCGCGGTCGGCGACGCCACCGCCCGCCGCGGGCTGCCCCCTCCGGCGGCACTGACCGGCGACTGGTTCGGCGCGCTCGCGGTGATCGCGCCGAGTGTGCTGATCCAGCAGGTCGACCCCGATGGCGTTTTCGACGTCGCCCCCGGCGTGGGCGGCCCGGCCGCGGTGGGCGGCGGCTGGATCGGCTACCTGTCCTACCCCGACCCCGGCGCCGACGGCCACGCGGCGCGCATCCCGGAAGCCGCCGGCGGCTGGACCGACTGCGTGCTGCGGCAGGACCGCGACGGGCAGTGGTGGTACGAAAGCCTGTCCGGGACCGCGATGCCGGGTTGGCTGGCCGAAGCGCTGACCACGCCGGCGCCGGGACGTCCATGGCGAATCGAGTGGGGTGCGGCCGACCGCGAGCGCCACCGCGCCGGGGTGCTGGACTGCCTGGAGGCGATCGCCGCCGGGGAGGTTTATCAGGCGTGCGTGTGCACCCAGTTGCGCGGCTCCGTCTACGGCGCGCCGCTGGACTTCTTCGCCGACGCGATCACCAGCACCGCCCCGGCCCGGGCGGCCTACCTCGCCGGGGCGTGGGGCGCGGTGGCGTCGCTCTCACCCGAGCTGTTCCTGCGCCGCCGCGGCGACCAGGTGACCTCCAGCCCGATCAAGGGCACGCTGCCGCTGGAGGCCGACCCCGCGCGGCTTCGCGCCTCGGTCAAGGATGTCGCGGAGAACATCATGATCGTCGACCTGGTCCGCAACGACCTGAGCCGGATCGCGCTGACCGGCACGGTCAGCGTGCCCGAACTGCTGGCGGTGCATGCCGCCCCCGGGGTGTGGCACCTGGTGTCGACCGTGTCTGCGCGGGTGCCGGCGCAGCTGCCGATGCCGGCGGTGCTGGCGGCCACCTTTCCGCCCGCTTCGGTCACCGGGACACCCAAACTTCGGGCCCGGCAGCTGCTTTCCCGGTGGGAACCGGAGCGACGCGGAGTGTACTGCGGCACAGTGGGTTTGGCTTCGCCGACGGCCGGCTGCGAGCTCAACGTCGCGATCCGCACCGTCGAGTTCGACGCCGCCGGCGCAGCGGTGCTGGGTGTCGGCGGCGGCATCACCGCCGACTCCGACCCGGACGCGGAATGGCAGGAGTGTCTGCACAAGGCGGCACCGATCACCTCGGTCCGCGTTGCCCCCGGGTCCACGGCGCAGGCGACTCGCACGTTGTCGGCGTGAGCGCAGGGTCAACGCGCGGACCGGGCCGTCAGCACCGCGTCGTAGAGCTGTCGGCGCGGCGGCGCGCCCGGGTGGGCGGCGACCACCTGCGCGCACGCGTCTTTGACCCGGGTGCCGTCGTCGGCCAGCCGTAAAACCTCTTCCACCAGTGCCGCGAGGTCGGCCCGCGGCGTGGCTCCGGCCAGCACCACGGTGATCTCCCCCAGCACTTCACCGGCGGCCCAGGCCGCCAATTCGTCCAGCGAGCCGCGCACCACCTCTTCGTGCACCTTGGTCAGCTCGCGGCACACCACCGCGCGGCGGGTGCCGCCGAGTTGCTCGGCCGCGTCCCGCAGGCAGCCGGCCAGCCGGCGCGGCGATTCGAAGAACACGGCGGTGCGGCGCTCATCGGCCAGCGACGCCAGCCAGGCTTTCCGGGCCGAGGGTTTGCGCGGCGCGAACCCCTCGAAACAGAACCTGTCGGACGCCAGCCCGGACAGCGCCAGCGCGGTGGTCACCACCGACGGCCCGGGCAGGCAGCCCACGTCGAAGCCCGCTTCCAGACACGCCGACACCAGCCGGTAGCCGGGGTCGCTGATCAACGGCATGCCGGCGTCGCTGACGACCAGCACCGTGGCGCCGGCGCCGATCTCGGCGAGCAGCCCCGGTACCCGGGCGGCCTCGTTGGCGTCGAACAGGCTGACCACCTTGCCGCCGATCCGGACGTCGAGTGCGGCGGCCAGCTTGCGCACCCGCCTGGTGTCCTCGGCGGCCACGACCTCGACTGTGCGCAGCGCCTCGATGAGCCGCGCCGAGGCATCGGCCGGCTGGCCCAACGGCGTCGCACCCAGCAACAGTCGGCCACCCGCCATGAGGCACAGCCTACGATCGGCGCTTGTGACCTCGCCGCCGATGACCGGACCACCGGCACTGGCGGCCGAGCGTGCCGTCCCGGTGATCAGTCCGGACCTGCTGGTGCCGGTTGCCGACTTCGGGCCGACCGACCGCGCCGGCGGGTGGGCGATGACCGTCGTCGTCACCGCGCTGGCCGCGATCACCCGGTTTTTGAACCTCGGCTTCCCGACCGACGCCGGAACGCCGATCTTCGACGAGAAGCACTACGCGCCGCAGGCCTGGCAGATGCTGCACAACCACGGCGTCGAGGACAACCCCGGCTACGGTCTGGTCGTCCATCCCCCGCTGGGCAAACAGTTGATCGCCGTCGGCGAGGCGCTGTTCGGCTACAACGGGCTGGGCTGGCGGTTCAGCGGTGCGCTGCTCGGCGTGATCCTGGTGGCGCTGGTGGTGCGCATCGTCCGCCGGATCAGCCGGTCGACACTGGTCGGCGGTGTCGCCGGGCTGCTGCTGATCGGCGACGGGGTCAGCTTCGTCGCGGCGCGGACCGCACTGCTGGACGGTTTCCTGACGTTCTTCGTGGTCGCGGCGTTCGGCGCGCTGATCGTCGATCGCGACCAGGTGCGCATGCGGATGCACACGGCGTTGATCGAAGGCCGCGCCGCCCAAACCGGCTGGGGTCCGCGGCTGGGCGTGCGGTGGTGGCGGTTCGGCGCCGGTGTGCTGCTGGGTCTGGCCTGCGCCACCAAATGGTCAGGGCTCTACTTCGTGGTGTTCTTCGGCGCGATGTCACTGGCGTTCGACGTGGCGGCCCGCCGCCAGTACCGGGTGCCGCGGCCGTGGCTGGGCACGCTGCGCCGCGACCTCGGGCCGACGACCTACGCGCTGCTGCTCATCCCGTTCGGCGTCTACCTGGCCTCGTACGGGCCGTGGTTCGCCTCCGAAACCGCCGTCGACCGCCACGAGGTGGGGCAGTCGATCGGCCGTGACGGGCTGCTACCGCTGCCGGACGCACTCCGGTCGCTGTGGTACTACACGTATCAGGCGTATCAGTTCCACGCCGGCCTGACGAACGCCGCCGGCAATCATCATCCCTGGGAATCCAAACCCTGGGCCTGGCCGATGTCGCTGCGGCCGGTGCTCTACGCGATCGACCAGCAGAACGTTCCCGGCTGCGGCGACCAGTCATGCGTCAAGGCGGTGATGCTGATCGGCACCCCGGCCATGTGGTGGCTGACAGTGCCGGTACTCGGCTACGCCGCCTGGCGGGCGCTGGTGCGGTTCGACTGGCGGTATGCGACCGTGCTGGTCGGCTACTGCGCCGGCTGGCTGCCGTGGTTCGCCGACATCGGCCGGCAGATGTACTTCTTCTACGCGGTGGCGATGGCGCCGTTCCTGGTGATGACCATCGCGCTGATTCTCGGCGACATCCTCTACCAGCCCCGGCAGGGCGACGAGCGGCGCACGCTCGGGCTGATCGCGGTGTGCTGTTACGTCGCGCTGGTGCTGACCAACTTCGCCTGGCTGTATCCGGTGCTCACCGGCCAGCCGATCTCCCAGTCCACCTGGAACATGGAGATCTGGCTGCCCAGCTGGTCGTGACGGACCCCGCGCGCACTGGGTCGTGGAATCGCTCCGCGAACGCACCCGGTGCGCAATCCGAACGGATACACTCGAACAAATGTGCGAGATTCAGGGCTCGCTGTTCGAGCATCAGGAACGCCGGCAGCTGGACGACGGCGCCTGGGTCGAGCTGCGTTCCGGGTGGCTGGCCGAAGCCGACGAATTATTCGTCGCGCTGCAGTCCGCGGTGCCGTGGCGGGCGGAGCGACGGCAGATGTATGACCGCGTGCTCGACGTACCCAGGCTGGTGAGCTTCCACGACCTGGCGGCCGAGGACCCACCCCATCCGCTGCTGAATCGGCTGCGACGGCGACTCAACGACATCTACGCCGGCGAGCTGGGCGAACCGTTCACCACGGCGGGGTTGTGTCTGTACCGCAACGGCGCCGACAGTGTCGCCTGGCACGGCGACACCATCGGCCGGGCTCGCACCGAGGACACCATGGTTGCGATCGTCAGCCTGGGCACCACCCGCACACTGGCGTTACGTCCGCGCGGGGGTGGATCGGCGGTGCGGCTGCCGCAGCGGCATGGCGACCTGCTGGTGATGGGCGGCTCCTGCCAGCGCACCTGGGAGCACGCAATCCCCAAAACATCGACGCCCGCCGGCCCGCGGATCAGCGTCCAGTTCCGTCCGCGTGACGTGCGTTAGCCCGATGGCGGCGACCCGCCGCGCCCGGCTCCGCCGCGCTTGCGATCACCGCGTCAGTCCTCCGGCGCCGGGGCACTCCGGACCGCGGCCACCGCGGCGACCAAGAGCTCGCGCGCCCGGGCGGTGTCCACGGGCACGACGGGCGCGTCGGGCTGCACCAGCGGGTTGGCGATCACCAGCACCTGGTACGGGCCGAAATAGGCTGAGTAGTTGTAGATCTCCCCGATTCGCGGCTTGCCCTGCGGGACAGCGGCCTGAATCAAGCGATGAATCCCCACCGTCTGTACGCCGTCGATCTTGGGCGCCTCGACCACCTCTTCCATGCCGCGGACTCGGGGGCCGGCGAACGCGATTCGCTGGCACTCCCGGCCCGGCTCGGTGAACGGCACCGGTTCGGACGTCTCCAGCGCGATCGTGATGAAGCGGTTGCCGTTGCCTTCGGCGGCGACCGCCGCCATGTTGCCCTGCACACCACGCGGCAGTGCTTGGCTGACGGCCACTTTCGAGCATTCCGGCGGCTCGAACGTCAACCCGTTGGGTAGCTCGGTGGCCTTCAGCAGCCTGGGGTCGATACCCGTGCGCGCGATGTCCTTGACCTGGAAGTCCGGGCCGAAAGCGGACTTGACCTCGACCACCTTGCCGATGTCGGCGGAGACCTCGGCCGCGTGGCCGTGGCAGGCCGACAGCCAGCAGCCCGACCCCGCTGAGATCACGACCAGCAACGCCCGAAGGCTCGGCATCTTCGGCATCCTCGGCATCGACCACAATCTACCCAATCCCACCGGAAGGGCCGACCGTCCGCCACGCTCATCCGATCGTCTGGATCACCTGCCGCGCGACTCGTTTGATCTTCTCGGTCATTTCCGCGTCGAGCGGCAGCTTTGCCGGATCGGGCACATCGATCACCGTGGTGACGACCCCGGGCTCGTCGCGCTCCCAGCACGCGCCCTGGTGATCCATGATCGTCCGCATCGGCCCGTTCTCGGAAAGTACACGCGCGGAAAATCTTTCGATGCCGTCCAGCCGCGCGACGATCGCCAGCGCACCGATCAGAAAGCTGCCGATGCCGCGCCCCTGGTAGGCGTCGGCGACCATGAAGGCGATCTCCGCGACGGTCGGGTCCGCCTCGTCACGGACGAACCGCGCGTCGGCGACGGGTGAGCCGTCGGTTTCGGTCACCACCCAGACGAAGTGGTCGACGTAGTCGACCTCGGCGAGATAGTGCATCAGTGACGGGCTCGGAATGCGGGCGGTCATGAACCGGCGGTAGAGCGTGTCGCCGGAGATCTTCACGTGCCCGTGCCGGACCCGTTCGTCGTCGCCGGGCAGCACCGGCCGCAACAGCAGCTCGGCCCCGTCGCGAACCCGGATCGGGATCGGGGTGATCTGGGCGGCCAGGCGCTGCCGGGCGATCCGCACCAGCCGGTCCATCACCTCCGGGATGTGCACCAGTTCGGCGAACTCCTGCTCACCGCCGACCCAGCCGGACAGTGGCGTCGAGGTGGTGACGGTAGCGGTCCGCCGGCCTTTGCGCAGCAGCGCGATCTCGCCGACCACCATGCCCGCCGACACCTCGTCGGCGATCAGCACACCGTCGTCGCCGGTGTGGGTAACCTGCGCGGTCCCCGACGAGATGAGCAGGAACGAGTCGGCCGGCTCGCCCTGCAGCATCAGTGTCTGGCCGGCCGGCGCCTGCAGCGGCCGCAGTCCCGCGGCCAGCGGTGTCAGGGTTTCGGCGGAGCAGCCCTGGAAAATCTCCATGTCCGCGAGTTCGTGGGCGCGCAAGGTCAGTTCAGCCGCTCTCTCATCGCGGATCCCCCGGATATCGCCATGACCTGCACCGCCTCCGCTCTCAGGCTATGGCCGCGTGCCGGGCCGGGCAAAGATTTAACGACGACGTAACGGCCCGATTCTTCCTCGAAGGCAATCGGACGTTAGCCTGACCGGGCCAGCGCCTGTACAAAAGGAAGAGATTTAGGGTATATGACCGGCTTGCATGAATCCCTGCACGACATTTACAACGAGGTCCTGCGCCGCAATCCCGGCGAGGCCGAATTCCACCAGGCGGTCTTCGAGGTTCTGAGCAGTCTCGGGCCGGTGGTCGCCAAGCATCCGCAGTACACCGACAGCGCCGTGATCCGCCGGATGTGCGAGCCGGAGCGACAGATCATCTTCCGCGTCCCGTGGGTGGACGACTCCGGTCAGGTGCAGATCAACCGTGGTTTCCGGGTGGAGTTCAACTCCGCGCTCGGCCCCTACAAGGGCGGTTTGCGTTTCCACCCGTCGGTGTACATCGGGATCATCAAGTTCCTCGGTTTCGAGCAGATCTTCAAGAACTCGCTGACCGGGCTGCCGATCGGCGGCGGCAAGGGCGGGTCGGACTTCGACCCCAAAGGCCGCTCGGACGGCGAGATCATGCGGTTCTGCCAGTCGTTCATGACCGAGCTCTACCGTCACCTCGGCGAATACACCGACGTTCCGGCCGGTGACATCGGCGTGGGCGGCCGGGAGATCGGCTACCTGTTCGGCCAGTACAAGCGGATCACCAACCGCTACGAGTCCGGCGTGCTCACCGGCAAGGGGCTGTCCTGGGGCGGCTCGCAGGTGCGCACCGAGGCCACCGGTTACGGCGCGGTGTTCTTCGCCGACGAGATCCTCAAGACCGACGGCGACAGCTTCGAGGGCAAGCGGGCCGTGGTGTCGGGTTCCGGCAACGTCGCGATCTACGCCATCGAGAAGATCCACCAGCTCGGCGGCACGGTGGTCGCCTGTTCCGACTCCAGCGGGTACGTCGTCGACGAGAAGGGCATCGACCTGGAGCTGCTCAAGGACGTCAAGGAGGTCCGGCGGGAGCGCCTCGCGGCCTATGTCGACAAGCGCACCGGGGCACAGTTCACCAGCGGTCGGCTGACCTGGGACATACCCTGCGAGATCGCGGTACCCAGCGCCACCCAGAACGAACTCGACGGCGACGACGCGACGCGGCTGGTCAAGGCCGGCGGCAAGATCGTCGCCGAGGGCGCCAACATGCCGTGCACGCCCGAGGCGGTGAAGGTGTTCGCCGAGGCCGGGGTGAAGTTCGCTCCGGGCAAGGCGGCCAACGCCGGCGGCGTGGCCACCAGCGCGCTGGAGATGCAGCAGAACGCTTCCCGCGACTCGTGGACTTTCGAGCACACCGAGGAGCGGCTGGCGGCCATCATGCGGGGCATCCACGCCCGCTGCCTGTCCACCGCCGAGGAGTACGGCGCTCCGGGCAACTACGTCGTCGGCGCCAACATCTCCGGCTTCATCCAGGTCGCCGACGCGATGCTGGCCCTCGGCGTCGTCTGATTCAGCGCGGCAGCGGGCTGTAGCGGGCCTGGGCCGTCGGCCCTGGCTTTGACGCCGTCGTACACCACGGCGCGGCGTTCGTGCGCGTCGTTGTACGGGCCCTGCACGATGCCGCCGCCGCTGGCCTCGATGGCCTTGGCGGCGGCATCGACGTCGGACGTCTTGATGCCGACGACCACCTGCCCGTGGATGGGATGGTCGACGGCGGTCGCCAGCGCGAGTGTGACCGCGCCGCCGTCCAGGGCCGCGAAGTGGGCGCCGTCGCGGAACTTCAGCGGTATCCCCAGGTTCTCGCTGTAGAACTTGATCGACTCGTCCAGGTCGTCGGTCGACAAGACGATCATCTTCACCTCATAGTCGCTCACTGCTGCCTCCTGTCGGTGCGATCATCCCCAGCGTAGGCCGGGGCGGTCTGGTGGCCCACGGCTCGGCCGAGCCGGGATCGACCCGGTGCCCCGGCCGACCCGGGCAGCACGCGAGCTTCGACGTCGCAAAACATCTCGTCAATTTTTTATTGTGTTCAGATGAGAATCCCTGTAATAATGCTGCAGTAGCAGCCAGTTTCGTAGCACGCGGTCGACACCTAACGGAGTAAACGGCGGACACAGTCGTCGCCTGCCGAGCAGACCAGCCCGGCGACGCCTTCTGCGATCCTGAGAGCAAGGCAGGCACATGAAGAAAATGATCCTCGGCGCCGTGCTCTGCGGCTGCGCAGTGGCGCTGGCCGGTGCGGCCAACGCCGACCAGAACGGCAACTTCCTGTTCGGCTCAACCGACGCGCTGATCATGGGCCCCACCGGGGTACCGACACCGGACGCCGCCTATGTCCACGCCGCGCAAACCCTGTACCTCGACCCGAACGGCTACGGCGGTACCGCCGCGACGACGCTGCCGTTCACCACCCCCGAAACCTACGAGTTCCTCCCGAGTGTCAACCAGGGCGTCAAGGACCTCGTCGACAAGGTCGTCACCGACTACAACGCCGGCGAGATGAACTGCAGCGACTCCGGAATCTGCGGCGACCCGCTGACCATATTCGGCTACTCACAAAGCAGCGCCATCATCGCGCTCGCCGAACCCCAACTCGCCGCACAGAACATCCCGAGCGATGCCTTGCGTTTCGTGATGCTCGGCGCCAACCCCGCCGGTACCCCCGATGACTTTTACCCGACCGCCGTCTACAACATCAACGGCGACTTCTGGGCGGACCCCACCTCGATAGGCGCAAACCCGACACCTCAGGACCTCCTGGCGGCGTTGATACTCCATTTCACCTACCTCGGGCTGACGCCGGCAGAAATCGACTCGGCCACGCCGGTGGTCGAAGGCATGACGACCGTCTTCAACATTCCGACACTGACCCTCGACGAGGTGTGGGAAGCGTTGTTCAGGGCGTTGCTCGCATCGTGATCCACCGGTGGAGTGCGACGGCCGCTGGGCCCGCGACTCTTCCTAGCCGCACGCGACCTTGTGCTCTCGGTCGCTTCGGCTAGCAGGCCGACGCGCCTAGCACATATGGTTTGTTTTTGTCAATAATTTGTTGAGTGATTACGTCGTTTAACTGCGCGAAAGTGATAGCTTCTGCGATGATTCTGCGGTAGATGCCAGCTTTATAGCGTGCGTTCGGCATCTACCTGGGTAAATGGCGGACACAGTGATCGCCTGCCGCGCGGGCCAGCTCGGCGACGTCCTCTGTGATCCTGAGAGCGAGGCGGGCCCGTGAAGAAAATGATCCTCGGCGCCGCACTCTGCGGCGCCGCAGTGGCGCTGGCCGGTGCGGCCAACGCCGACCAGTCCAGCTTCCTGTTCGGCTCAACCAACGCGCTGATCATGGGTCCCACCGGCATCGCGACGCCGGACGCCGCCTACATCAACGCCGCGGAAAACCTGTATCTCGACCCGAACGGCTACGGCGGCACCGCCGCGTCGACGCTGCCGCTGACCACTCCCGAAACCTACGACTTCCTCCCGAGCGTGAACCAGGGTGTGAAGGATCTCGTCAGCGCGGTCGTCGCCGACTACAACGCCGGCGACATGGATTGCAGCGCCTCCGGAGTGTGCGGCGACCCGCTGACCATTTTCGGCTACTCACAAAGCAGCGCCGTGGCCGCCCTCGCCGAGCAGCAACTCGCCGCAGACAAGATCCCCAGCGACGCTTTGCGTTTCGTGCTGCTCGGCGCCAACCCCGCCGGCACCCCCGATGACCTGTACCCGACTGAGGTGTACAACATCGACGGCGACATCTGGGCGGACCCCACCTCGGTACCGTCGACACCTGACGGCGCCGCGCTCGGGTTGTTTCTCCATGACGCATACCTCGGGTTGACGCCGGCAGAAATCGCCTCGGCCACACCGGTAGTCGAGGGCATGACGACCGTCTTCAACATTCCGACACCCACCATCGACGAACTGTGGGCGGCGCTGTTCGCTGCGTCCAGCCTGGGGTGATCGACAGCGCCGCGAACGGCGCCGGCTCGTTAGCGGACCATCCACCCTGACCTGCACAAAATCTGTGGAGCTAAGGGGAATCGAACCCCTGACCTACTCGATGCGAACGAGTCGCGCTACCAACTGCGCCATAGCCCCTGACCGCTAGCAGGCTACCAGCCGCAACCGGACGAGCAGAAACCGCGACACGTCACTGACCGGCCGCGCGCGGCAGGTCGCCGCGCCAGCCGTACTCGCGCGCCGCCGACGCCGGTGCCAGGTGCTCGAAGGCCGGGTCCTCGTCGTCGATCTCCAGCACCGCCGCCCCCGGACGCCGCAGCCGCGCCGGCACCACTTCGAAGGTCTCGCCGTCGGCGTTCTCCGCACGCGGCCGGGAGCGGGCCATTCGCTGCCTGCGGCGAGACCGCACCTGCTCCTCGATCCGCGTCTGCCGGCGCAGGTAGCCCAGGTAGAGCACCGTCACCGCACCCGCAGCGCCGCAGGCCCACCAGGCGGACGGCGTGAGCATGAACGCCGCCGCCGCTGACCCCACCAGGATCAGCGCCATCGTCGTCAGCACCCGCTTGCGGAACGCGTACTTGCGCGCACTGACCGCCTCGGCCGTCGCCGACTCACGGCGCCGCCGCCGCTCGGCGGATGCCGATCCGGTCACGGTCGCGACTTCCGGCTGCTCCGCCTCGGCCTCCAGCCCGGAGCTGTCCTCGACGTACTCGTAGTCGCCCGCGTCGGCCCCGTCGGCGGCGCCGTCAGCGGCGGCCACCGGTTCGCCGCGTTCGTCGCTGTCGCCAGCCTGGCCGTCGGCCTCCGCGGCAGCATCCTCAGCACCCTGCGCCGACCCGGAATCCTCAGCGGCCGTCACCGGAACTTCCGCGGACTGCTCCTCGACGACGTCCACGTCCAGGTATTCCGGCTCGACCGATTCACCGTCGGCCGCCATGACCACCGTCGACCCGGGCTTGAACGGCAGCTCCTCCTCTGCGTCGCCGAGCCGGTAGCCCTCGCGCCGCCACTCGGGGTCGCTGCGGTGGCCGGCCGCCGGCCCTGCCCGCTTGATCAGCCGGGCGGCCGCACCGCTGTTCAGCACCCGGGTCGCCAACGCCACATCGCTCGTTCGCCGCACGGTGTCACGTTTGCTGACCAGCATCGGCACCAGCACGAACAGCCAGAGCACCACGAGCGAGATCCAGAGCAATGATTGCGGGATGCTGGGCATGTTGGCCTGCTCCTTTTCCAGTCCAGTCGCAGTTAAGGCTAGGTCTGCGACCTGCGTGACGACCGGACGGCGCGCCGTCACAATTACATATTTGTAATTTACTCGTTTATCTCAGATGTAACAACTACCACATCAGTAACAGATCGTTAGGCGAAGTGGGCCCGGCCGTCCTTCACCAGTGCGGACGTGACCGATCCGGCGACCTCCTCAGCCGTGAGGGCTACCAGCAGGTGGTCGCGCCAGTCGCCGTCGACGTCGAGGTAGCGCCGCAGCAGGCCCTCCTCGCGGAAACCGACTTTCGCCAATACGGCCCGGCTGCGAACGTTCTCCGGACGCACGGTGGCCTCCACCCGGTGCAGCTTGACCTGCCCGAAACAGTGGTCCAACCCCAACGCCAGCGCGCCGGTGGCGACGCCCCCGCCGGCCGCCGGACTCGACACCCAGTAGCCGATCCATGCCGATCGCAGCGCGCCGTGGGTGACATTGCCGACCGTCAGTTGGCCGCAGAACCGGCCGTCCAGTTCGATCACGAACGGCAGCATCCGCCCCCGGCGCGCCTCCGCACGCAGGCCGGCGCAGACCGTGGGCCACGACGCCGCGCCATGGCGGGCGACCCAGTCCACGTCACCGCTGGGCTCCCACGGCTCCAGGTGGCCCCGGTCCGACAGCCGGATGCGGCTCCACTGCGCGCCGTCGCGCATCCGCACCGGCCGCAACCGGATCACCCCCGCGGCAACGCGCAGCGGACCGAGCATGGCCGGCCAACCGGGATGCTGGCCGCTGCTGAAGCCCCACCGGTTCACCGCGTGCGCCGCCAGCGGTCAGCCGCGCTGAGCCAGAAAAGCGACGTCGACCATTTCACCGGCGCGCACCTGCTCCACCGCCTCCGGGACCACGACCAGACAATTCGCCTCGGCCAGCGTCGCCAGCAGGTGCGACGAGGCGCCCTGACCGGTGCCCAGCACCTGCACCAGGTACTCGTCGGTGTCCTTGTCGCGCATCAGTTGCCCGCGCAGGTAGCCCTTGCGGCCCGGCAGCGAGCTGATCGGGGCCAGCGCCCGAGCCTGGACCACCCGGCGCATCGGTTCTTGGCGGCCGAGCGACAGCCGGATCAGCGGACGGACCATCACCTCGAACACCACCAGCGCACTGACCGGGTTGGCCGGCAGCAGAAACGTCGGAACACGCTCTGCCCCCAGCTGGCCGAAGCCCTGCACCGATCCCGGGTGCATCGCGACCCGGGTGACTTCGATCTCGCCCAGCTCCGCGAGCACGGCGCGCACCTGCTCGGCCGCCGCG
This sequence comes from Mycobacterium sp., assembly GCA_035721065.1. Lineage (GTDB taxonomy): Bacteria > Actinomycetota > Actinomycetes > Mycobacteriales > Mycobacteriaceae > Mycobacterium. The sequence continues at coordinate 15,306 of DASTNJ010000060.1, read as the reverse complement.
CCGCCGACGCCGCCGGCGACCACCAGGACCTCGGCGCGGTTGAGCTGCCCTTCGACGGTCTCGCCCAGCTTCTTGGCGTCGTTGCCGACGATTCCGACCCGGTTGACCTCCGCGCCGGCATCGCGCCCGGCGGCCGCCAGCGCGTAGGAGTTGACGTCGTACACCTGCCCGTTTCCGGGCTTGCGGGACACGTCGACCAGCTCACCGCCGACCGCGATCACCGACAGCCGCGGACGCGGATGCACCAGGACACGCTCGCGGCCCGCCGCCGCCAGCAGCCCCACCTGGGCCGCGCCGACGATGGTTCCGGCGTGCACCGCGACGTCACCGGGCCGCACGTCGGAACCGGCGTGCCGCACGTAGGCCCCGGAGCGCACCCCGCGCAGCACCTGCACCCGGGTCTGCCCGCTGTCGGTCCAGCGCAGCGGCAGCACCGCGTCGGCCAGCGTGGGCATCGGCGCCCCGGTCTGGATCCGGGTGGCCATCCGTGGCTGCAGCCTGGTGGGCGTGCGGGAACCGGCTTCGATGGTGCCCAGCACCGGCAGGGCGACCACCCGGGTATCCGATTCCGCCGAGTCGTCCCCCTCGCCCGCACCGGCACCGGCCACGTCGACGCTGCGCACCGCGTAGCCGTCGATGGCCGCCTGGTCGAAGCCGGGCATCGGACGTTCGGCGACCACTTCCTCGGCGCACATCAGCCCCAGCGCCTCGGCTATCGCCACCTGCACCGGTCGCGGCGCCACCGCCGCCCCGGTCACGCGGGCCTGTTGCTCTTCAACCGAACGCACAGAGTGCCTTTCTAGCTTCAGTTCGAGGGTTCGGCGGACCCATTCGCCAACCCCAGTCGCGTCACCAGCCACCGCCGCAGCTCCGGGCCGTAGTCGTCGCGATCCAACGCGAAGTCGACCGCCGCCTTGAGGTAACCGCCCGGATTTCCCAGGTCGTGCCGCGATCCATGATGCACGACGACGTGCACCGGGTGCCCTTCGGCGATCAGCAGCGCGATGGCGTCGGTGAGCTGCACCTCGCCGCCCGCGCCCCGTGGAATGCGGCGCAGCGCGCCGAAGATGGCGCGGTCGAGCACGTAGCGGCCGGCGGCGGCAAGCAGTGAGGGAGCGTCCGGCGCATTCGGCTTCTCGACCATGCCTTTCACCTTGAGCACGTCGGGGTTGTCCGCGAAATCGCTGCCCGCGACCGGCTCGACGTCGAACACCCCATATGCGCTCACCTCGTCGTGACCGACCTCGATCGCGCACAGCACGGTGCCGCCCCGGCGGGCCCGCACCTGGGACATGGTCTCCAGCACCCCGGTCGGCAGCACCAGGTCGTCGGGCAGCAGCACCGCCACGGCGTCCTCGTCGGGTGAGAGCGTCGGCTCGACGCAGCCGATGGCGTGCCCCAGGCCGAGCGGCTCGGCCTGCACCACCGACTCGACCTTGATCAGCCTCGGCGCCCGCCGCACCTTGGCCAGCATGGCTTTTTTGCCGCGCGCCTCCAGCGTGCCCTCCAGCACCAGGTCTTCGACGAAATGGGCGACGACACCGTCCTTCCCCGCGGAGGTGACAATCACCAGGCGTTCGGCGCCGGCCTCGGCCGCCTCGGCCGCGACCAGTTCGATCCCGGGGGTGTCGACGACGGGGAGCAGCTCCTTGGGCACCGTCTTGGTCACCGGCAGGAACCGGGTACCGAGCCCGGCCGCGGGCACGATTGCGGTGCGCGGAACCGGGGTCTTCGGAATTTCCGGCCTTGGCGATATTGGCATCGCTCACACGATAACCGCAGCCGGCTGCCCGGACCGGGCTGGCGCGGCCAAAGCCGGTGCTGACATGGTTATTGCCGTGGTCACCGATGGACCCGTCAGGAAAGCCCGGCTGCGCGAGCGGCTGCTGGCCGCCCGCCACGCCGTCCCCGAACGGGTCCGGGACGCCGAAGCCGCGGCCCTGCGAGACCATCTGGACGCGGTGGTGACCAGCGGCGCAACCGTCTGCGCGTATGTGCCGGTGGGCGGCGAGCCGGGCTCGATCGAGATGCTGGACCGATTGCGCGACCGCGGCGTGCGGGTGCTGCTGCCGGTGGTGGACGACGGTGCCCCCGGCACAGCCCCGCAGCCGCTGATGTGGGGCGAGTACCGCGCCGGCGAGTTGGTGCCCGCCCGGTTCGGCCTGCTCGAACCGGCACGGCCGTGGTTGCCGCCGTCGGCGCTGGCCGAGGCCGACCTGGTGCTGGTTCCGGCGCTGGCGGTGGACCGTCGCGGGGTGCGGCTGGGCCGCGGCGCCGGCTTCTACGACCGGTCCCTGCCGCTGGGCGGGCCGGGCGCTCGGCTGGTCGCGGTGGTTCGGGACGCCGAGCTCGTCGACGAACTGCCCGCCGAACCGCACGATCTGCCGGTGACGCATGCGCTCACCCCGCAACGCGGGCTGATCGAACTGTGCCCGGCGGGCGGCGGAATGCCATCGGCGGACTAACGGTTTTAGCACTTAACACGGTAGAGTGCTAAAACGACTGACCAGATTTCGGAGGTTCCTGTGCCGACCTACAGCTACCAGTGCACGGAGTGCGGCGACCGCTTCGACGCGGTGCAGGCCTTCAGCGACGACGCGCTGACCACCTGCGAACACTGCTCCGGTCGGCTCCGCAAGCTGTTCGGCTCGGTGGGCGTGGTGTTCAAGGGCAGCGGCTTCTACCGCACCGACAGCCGCGACGCCGCCAAAGCTTCGATAAACGGGGCGGACGGGTCCGGCAAGAACGGCTCGTCGGGCGGCGCCGGTGACAAGTCCGGCTCCGCGGAGAAGGCCGCCACCAACGGCAAGTCCGGATCCGAGAAGGCGTCGGCGTCCGCCTCGTCCGGCGACAAGTCCACGTCGAAGGCCGGTTCGGCGGCTTCGGCGTCGACTTCCAGTTAATCGGTTATCCACAGCACGGCCGGCGATCGCACGCGCCGGCGACGGCGGTTTTCTACCGTGACGGCATGCCGGAGTCGCTGAACCCGACGCTGATCACCCGGATCTCCCGGATACCCGACTGGGCGCGAACCGCATTGGCGCGCCGGGTCACCGCCGGCGGTTTGGTGCTGTTGGCCGCCGTCGCGGCAATCCGTCCCGGCCCCGACGACGCGCGCGCCGACGTCGTGGTCGCCGCCCGCGACATCGGCCCGGGCACTGCCCTGACGGCCGGCGATGTCGTGATCGAAAACCGTTCGGCGGCCACGGTTCCGGACGGCGCGCCGGGTGATCTGGCCGCGGTGCTCGGTGCGACGCTCGCCGGGCCGGCGCGGCGCGGCGAAGTGCTCACCGATGTGCGACTGCTCGGCAACCGGCTGACCGGGGCGGCGGCCGGGCCGAACGCCCGACTGGTGCCGGTGCATCCGGCCGACAGCGCGCTGGCCGCCCTGCTGCGCCCCGGCGACGTGGTCGACGTCGTGGCGGCCGGCCCGGACTCGGCGGGCGACCCGCACCCGAATCCCAGGGTCGTGGCGACCGGCGGCATCGTGGTGCTGGTCTCCGACCAGTCGCACGCCGACGACCGTGTGGTGCTGGTGGCGTTACCGGCCACCGCCGCCAATGCGGTGGCCGGTGCCGCGCTGGTCGAAGCGGTGACCCTGACCCTGCGCTGAACCGACGGCGCCGACCCGCCGCACCCGGCTCCGCCGCGCTTGCGATCGGCGCTGAACCGACGGCGCAGTTACGCCGCGGCCGGTTGCGAACTCGCGCAGTACTTGCACTTGCTCGCTTCAGCGGGAATGTCGGACTTGCACTCCGGGCAGGTCTTGGTGGGAGCCGGGTCGCCGAACACGGCCTTACCGCGCCGCTTCTGAATGTGCTTGTAGGGCAGCACGATCAGGAAATAGATGGTCAACATGAACACGATGAAGTAGATGAATGCGGAGATCAGTGCTCCGGTGTCCAGGAAGGTCGTCTTGCATTCTTCGATACCCGCGCAGTCGGGGCTTAGTTGATATCCCAGACCCAGGCCGGCGGTGTCCGGCTGGATAGCGGCCACCAGCGGGTTGATCACGCTGTCGGTGAAGGCCTTGACCAGGTTGGAGAAGGCCAACGCCACCACCAAACCAATGGCCACCACAATGACGTCATCGCGCATCAGAAAGTTCTTGAACCCCTTGAGCATGCAACGCACCTTCCCTCGTCGGGACAGCCGAGACGACGGGCTGCCGTCCCGCGAACCGTATCCCAGGAAAGCCGGGCAAAAAAGGCTTCGAGCGGCCTTCGTGGTCAAGGTGTTGCCGGGGCGTGATCAACCGTGATGCGGCGGTCGGTTCTCCTGCAGCCACCGTTCATGCTCGTCGGCGTCTTCGTCGACGCCGACCGAATTCTCCGGGTCCCGCTCGCCGGTCGGTGGGCCGGCCGGCGAGTCGGTCATATCTCCAGGCTGGACAGCTGGCCGACGATGTGGGCCGCCAGCGGGTTGAGCCTCGCCATACCGTCGCGCACCGCGTAGCGGGAGCCGGCCAGGTTGACCACCAGCGTGCTCCCGGATACCCCGGCCAGGCCGCGGGACAACCCCGCATCGGGTATCCCGGCGGCCCGGCCGGAAGCGCGCAGCGCCTCGGGGATGCCGAGGATTTCCCGGTCCAGGATGTCGCGGGTGGCCTCCGGCGTGACGTCGCGCGGCGTCACGCCGGTGCCGCCGACCGACACCACCAGGTCCACCCCGCCGATCACCGCGGTGTTCAGCGCGTTGCGAATCTCCACCTCGTCGGCGGCAACGGCCACCACGCCGTCCACCAGGAAGCCGCCCTCCGCGAGCAGCTCGGTCACCAGCGGCCCGCTGTGGTCCTCGTCGCCGTGCGCGGTGCGGTCATCGACGACGACCACGAGCGCCCTGCCAACGAACCCTGAAGCCTGTCCCATGGGTGCCACGCTATATCCGGCCGCCGGGCGCGGCTCCGCGAGTCCCCTCACTGCTTCGCTTTGCCGAGGGTGACCTGCACGGTCTTGGCGGCGCCGGTGGGATCCAGGTAGGTCAGGGTCGCCTCTTCTCCGGGTGCCTTGGATCGCACCGCGGCCACCAGCGCGTTGGCGCTGTTGATCGGGCGATTGTCGAATTCGGTCACGGTCACGCCGTCGGGCAGTCCGGCCTTCGACGCCGCCTCCCCGGGCACCACCTCGACGACCTTGGCGCCGTGCGAACTGCGGTCACTGGTGACCCGCACACCCAGCGACGCGTGCGTCGCGGTGTGGTCGGGCGAGCTGATCAGCTCGTCGGCGATCCGCTTGGCCTGATCGACCGGGATGGCGAAACCCAGCCCGATCGACCCGCCCTGCGCGTCCGGCGAGTCACCCCCGAGGCTGGCGATGGCCGAGTTGATCCCGATCAGATCCCCGTTCATGTTGACCAGCGCGCCGCCGGAGTTGCCCGGATTGATCGCAGCGTCGGTCTGGATGGCGTCCAGCACGGTGTTCTGGTTACCCGACTCGCCGGTCGTCGAAACCGGCCGGTTCAGGGCGCTGACGATGCCGGTGGTGACGGTGCCCTCCAGGCCCAGCGGCGAACCGACCGCCACCACCTCCTGGCCCACCCGCAGATCCGCGGAGGAGCCGAGCGTGATCGGGGTCAGCCCGGACAGGCCCTGAACCTTGACGACGGCGATGTCGCTGGACGGGTCGGTGCCGATCACGGTGAACGGAGCGACCCGGCCGTCGGCGAAGGTCACCGTGGTCTTGATCGACGGCTTGGGTGCGGCCGGGTTGGGTCCGGGAGCGTTGGGACCCGGGGAGTTGGGTCCCGGGGAGCTGGGGACAGCACCGATGTCGTTCTTGGCGGCGGCGGAGACGACGTGGTTGTTGGTCAGGATCATCCCGTCCGACGACAACACGATGCCGGACCCCTCCTCGGACGCCCGTCCGAGGTCCGTCTCGAGCATCACGACGCTGGGCACCACTTTGGCCGCGACCTTCTCGACCGAGCCCTGTGGCGCCCGGACGGCGACCGGGGTCTTGCTCGGCGCCGGGCTGTTCACCGGCGCGGGTGCGCCGGCGATCGACTGCCGGTCTTTCTGCACCACGGACCCCACCACCCCGCCGATGCCGCCCGACACCACCGCGAGGGCCACCATTCCGGCGGCCAGCGCCCCGGTGCGGAAGCGGCCGCCGGCCGGTTTCGGGGGTACGACGGCCGGCGCGGGCCGGCCTGCCATCGGCTGGGGGTCGTAGGGCTGGCGGTATGCCTGCTGCGCGTAGCGCCAGTCATACGCGTTCGAGTAGGGCTGTTGGCCACCCTGGCCGATGCCCTGACCGCCCGGAGCGGTCGGCGCGTATCGTTCCGTCCCCTCCGGTCCCTGCGGCGTCGGCGAATACCCTTGGTTATCCGTCATGGCGCTAAGCTACTCCTCCTCCAGGACCTCGAAGACACGGCCGGACGCACCAGCGCCGCCTCACTACCCTGCCTGCGTGGACTGAGAGCCGTCTGAGACGGCAGTTGCGCGACCGCGCGTTTCCGGCGTCGCGGTCGGGCCCGGTTCCCTGCCCACCGGGACGGCGTGCGCCGGCAACGGTACGCCTCCGGTGGACACCGGGCTGCCGGGCAACACCATCCGGAACAGCGTCCCCGGCGGCCGGCCCCCCGGGACGGTCTCCTCGATACTGATCTGCCCGTCGTGCTTGAGCACGACCTGTTTGACGATCGCCAGCCCCAGGCCGAAGCCGGGCATCGCGCGTGCTGAGTCCGATCGGAAGAACCGCTCGAACACCAGGTCGCGCTCCTGCGGTGGAATGCCGGGACCGTGGTCGGAGACCACCAGTTCGACGTGCGACGGATCGATCTGCCGCATCCGCAGAGCGACCCGCTCACCCGACGGACTCCACTTGGCGGCGTTGTCGAGCAGGTTGAGCACCGCCCGCGACAGGCCGGCCGCATCCCCGTACACCTGCCAGGGGATCACGTCGACGTCGAACTCGACGTCGTTGCGGCGGCGTCGGACCCGTTCCATGGTGCGATCGACGATCTCGGACATGTCCACCTGCTCGAACGCCGCCTCCTGGCGATCCTCGCGGGTGAGGTCGACCAGATCGCCCACCAGGGTGGACAATTCCTCGATCTGGCCGATCGCGTCGGCGCGCAGCTCGGCCATCTCCTCTTCGGGCAACTGCGCTGCACCCGGCTCCGCCGAGGCCATCAGCAGCTCCACGTTGGTGCGCAGCGACGTCAACGGCGTCTTCAATTCGTGTCCGGCATCGGCGACCAGCCGCGCCTGTCTCTCCCGCGACTCGGCCAGCGCGCGCAGCATCGCGTTGAAGGCCTCGGTGAGCCGGGCCAGCTCGTCGCTGCCGTTCACCGGGATCGGACGCAGATTGTCGGTGCGGGCCACCCGTTCGGCCGCCTCGGTCAACCGGCCGACCGGCCGCAGGCCCACCCGGATCACTATCGAGCCGGCCGCCGCCGCGACCACGACCCCGATGCCGCAGACGATGAGCAGCGACCGGGTCACCTTCAGCATCACCGCCTCGGTGGGTGCCAGGCTCTTGGAGATCAGCAGCGTGGCGCCGTCCGGCAGCCGGACGGCCAGCACCCGCTGGCCGGCCACGGTGCGCCGGGACCAGAACAACTCGCCGCGAATGACCGCTTTCTCCTGCGCTCCGACCGGTAGCCGCTGGCCCGGCTGGTTGGCCGAATAGATCGAGCGGGGCGGGTTCACCAGCATCGCGTTGACGTCCGAATACGCGGTTCCGTCGATCGCCTTCGCCGGGTCTGCGGCCAGTGAGCCGCTGGCCACCAGCATCTCCACCCGGCTCTTGAGCTGGTTGTCGAGGTCGCTGTATAGGGCCGACGAGATCACCCGCAGCAGCACGAACGCGACCAGGAAGAACACCAGCGCGACCATGAACACGGCCAGCAGCATCACCCGCGACTGCAGTGATAACGATTTGCCCGCGCGCAGCGGGGTACCTCGCCGCCGACGGGCCGCCGACATCAGGGCGGTGTCTCGCGCAGGACGTAACCCACCCCGCGCACGGTGTAGATCAGCCGCGACTCCCCTTCGGCCTCGGTCTTACGACGCAGGTACCCGATGTAGACCTCGAGGGCGTTGCCCGAGGTCGGGAAGTCGAACCCCCAGACCTCTTCGAGGATGCGGCTGCGGGTCAGCACCCGGCGCGGATTGGCGATCAGCATCTCCAGCAGCGCGAACTCGGTCCGGGTCAGACTGATCTGGCGGTCGCCGCGGGTCACCTCGCGGGTGACCGGGTCCAGCGTCAGATCTTCGAAGCTCATCGCCACCGAATCGGTGACGTCCTCGGCCGTGGTGCGACGGAGCAGCGCCCGCATCCGCGCCAGCAGTTCCTCCAGCGCAAACGGCTTCGGCAGGTAGTCGTCGGCGCCGGCATCGAGTCCGGCGACCCGCTCGGACACCGAGTCGCGGGCGGTCAGCACCAGGATCGGCAGGTCGTCGCCGGTGCTGCGCAGCTGGCGGCAGACCTCCAGCCCGTCCAGCCGCGGCATCATCACATCCAGGACGATCCCGTCGGGTCGCTCACTGGCGATGGCCTCCAGCGCTTCCACGCCGTCGCTGGCCAGCGAGACCGAGTAGCCGTTGAACGACAACGAGCGGCGCAGCGACTCGCGTACGGCGCGATCGTCGTCAACGACGAGTATCCGCATGGGCATCTGTGTCATCCAATCGTCGGCGCACGATCCGCGTTAATAGGCAGAACCCTGTTTTACCACGGTTCAGCGCCGACGACCGCTGTACCACGCCCTGGGGGTTGTCACCTGTTGCGGGTTGAGTGGTCGGTAGTTGTCGGTGGTGTGCTGTAGGAACACTGGCATGAATCTGGCGGCGTGGGCTGAGCGCAATGGTGTTGCGCGGGTGACTGCGTATCGGTGGTTTCGGGCTGGTCGGCTGCCGGTGTCGGCGCAGCGGGTGGGTCGGCTGATTCTTGTCGATGAGCCAGCCGGAGATGGTGGGCCGGTGGGGCGCACGACGGTGTATGCGCGGGTGTCATCGGCGGATCAGAAAGCGGACCTGGATCGGCGGGTGGCGCGGGTGAGTGAGGGGGCGACCGAGCGGCAGATGCCGATCGACGAGGTGGTGACTGAGGTCGGGTCGGCGTTGAATGGGCACCGCCGTAAGTTCTTGGCGCTGTTGCGGGATCAGTCGGTGCAGCGGATTGTGGTGGAGCATCGGGATCGGTTTTGCCGGTTCGGCTCGGAGTACGTGCAAGCGGCGCTGGCCGCCCAGGGCCGCGAGTTGGTTGTGGTGGACACCGGCGAGGTCGATGACGACCTGGTGCGCGACATGACCGAGATCCTGACCTCGATGTGCGCCCGGCTGTACGGCCGGCGTGCTGCTGCGAACCGCGCCAAGCGGGCAGTCGCAGCGGCTGCTGCTGGTGATCGCGAGGCCGCTTGATGGCGCGTTTCGTGGTTCCCGAGGGTTGGGGAGTGCAGGCGTTTCGGTTCACTCTTGATCCGACCGAGGCCCAGGCTTGCGCGTTGGCGCGGCATTTCGGAGCTCGGCGTAAGGCGTATAACTGGGCGGTCGCGGCGTTGAAGGCCGATATCGAGGCCTGGCGCGCCACCGGTGTGGAGACGGCCAAGCCGTCGCTTGCGGTGTTGCGGAAACGCTGGAACAGCGTGAAGAACGAGGTGTGTGTCAACCCCGAGACCGGGGTGGTGTGGTGGCCGGAATGCTCGAAGGAAGCCTATGCCGATGGGATTCGGGGCGCGGTGGACGCCTACTGGAGTTGGCAGGCCTCTCGGGCTGGTAAGCATGCTGGCAGGCGGGTCGGGTTCCCGCGGTTCAAACGCAAGGGCCGTGACGCGGATCGGGTGTGTTTCACGACCGGAGCGATGCGGGTCGAGCCGGATCGTCGGCATCTGACCTTGCCGGTGATCGGCACGGTGCGAACCCAAGAGAACACCCGCCGCATCGAGCGGTTGATCGCCAAGGGCCGTGGGCAGGTGTTGGCGGTCTCGGTTCGCCGCAACGGCACCCGCATCGACGCCAGCGTGCGGGTGCTTGTGCAGCGTCCTCAGCGGCCAGGAGTGGCTCAGCCAGGTTCACGGGTGGGTGTCGATGTTGGGGTGCGTCGGCTGGCCACCGTCGTCACCGACACCGGCGAGGTGTTAGAGCAAGTGCCCAATCCGCGCCCGCTTGATGCCGCGCTGCGCGAGCTGCGCCACGTCAGCCGTGCCCGGTCACGCTGTGTGAAAGGCTCTCGCCAGTACCGGGCGCGCACCATAGAGATTTCCCGGCTGCATCGCCGGGTCAACGATGTTCGCACCCACCACCTGCACGTCCTGACCACACGATTGGCCAAAACCCACGGCCGCATCGTCGTTGAAGGCTTGGACGCCGCCGGGATGCTGCGGCAAAAGGGCCTGTCCGGGGCGCGCGCCCGCCGGCGTGGACTCGCTGATGCGGCTCTGGGAACACCGCGCCGGCACCTGTCCTACAAGACGGTCTGGTACGGGCCGCAACTGGTGGTCGCCGACCGCTGGTTCCCATCATCGAAAACCTGCCACGTCTGCAAAGACGTGCAGGACATCGGCTGGACCGAGCACTGGCAATGCCAGTCCTGCTCGGCCACCCACCAACGCGACGACAACGCCGCGATCAACCTCGCACGCTACGAGGACACCGACACCACATCGGATAGCGTCGTCGGCCCAGTTGGGGCCGCCGTCAAGCGTGGAGCCGACCGTAAGACCCGGCCTGGCCGGGCAGGTGGCCGTGAAGCGCGGAAGGGACGCAGCCACCCGGCTGCAAAACAACCCCGAGACGGGGTGCAAGTCGCGTGACCACTAAAGATCACTCAGTTGCAACGGCGTCAGCGACGGTCGAGATCGATCAGGCCCAGACGAGCCGCTTTGAGCAGCCTGCGGGGCACCTTGTGCGGGCGCCCGGCGACGGTGACGTTGACCAGCCCGGGGCTTTCCGCCTTCCACTGTGAGCGACGGTGGCGGGTGTTTGCACGCGACATCCTGCGCTTCGGCACGGCCATGGTGGAGCTTCTCCTTACGCGGTGCTGCCGGGCAGATGCCAACGGCGCGACTTCCGGGTAAGGATAGCCGGTGACCAGCCGCGCCGCCAAAATGACAATCCTGCACACGTGGTCGTCCCGCGTCGTAGGCTCATAGCCGATGAGTGATTCAGCGCAGCGGGAGCGGGGCGCCTGGGGCATCCGGGGCACCGAATCGCGTGCCGCCGACACCGACCGCATCCAGTTGGCGCAGCTGCTCGGCGACGCGGCCGCACACGGACAACTGCCGATGAGCGAGTACGAAGAGCGGCTGGCCAAGGCCTACGCGGCGCAGACCTACGACGAACTGGACCGGCTGCGGGCCGACCTGCCGGGCTCGTCGGTGAGCCCGAAGCGGGGCGGTGCCTGCAAACCGGCGCCGTCCACGGTGTTGCTGGCCGTGATGAGCGCGTTCGAACGCCGTGGCCGCTGGAATGTGCCGAAACGGCTGACCACGTTCTCGCTGTTCGGCGGTGGTGTGGTGGATCTGCGCTACGCCGACTTCACCTCGCCGGAGGTGCAGATCAAGGCGTATTCGATCATGGGCGGCCAGACCATCCTGCTGCCCCCCGAAGTCAACGTCGACATCCACGGGCACGCGGTGATGGGCGGCTTCGACCAGAGCGTTCCCGGCGTCGGCGCGCCCGGTGCGCCGACGGTCAAGATCCGCGGCTTCTCGTTGTGGGGCGGGGTCGGCATCAAACGCAAGAATCGCAAGCGCCGGCCGTAGCGTCCCGACGGCGCGAACTCGGGTGAACGGGCCGCGACGATCGATCTGTCGCAATTAACAAGCAGGCATGCTTGCTTTTTTTACGAACCGCTGCGAAACTCGGTCCAGAGAGGCATTCGCCTGGCCGCCCGGGACGGCGGCCGTGCCGATTCGACCGAAAGACACCACATGCGTGAACTCGCCGCCGATCCGGACCTGATCCGGATCGGCAACTGTTCGGGCTTCTACGGCGACCGCATCAGCGCCGTGCGGGAGATGCTGGAGGGCGGCGATCTCGATGTCCTGACCGGCGACTACCTGGCCGAGTTGACGATGCTCATCCTCGGCCGGGACATGATGCGCGACGCCGGCCTGGGCTATGCGAAGACGTTCGTCCGCCAGATGGAGGACTGCCTGGGCCTGGCGCTGGAACGCGACGTCCAGATCGTCGTCAACGCCGGCGGACTCAACCCGGCCGGTCTCGCCGCCAAGCTGCGCGAGGTCGCCGCCGGGCTCGGTCTCGCGGCACAGATCGCCCACGTCGAAGGCGACAACATCACCGCGCGGGCAGCCGAACTGGGTCTCGGTGCGCCGCTGGCGGCCAACGCCTACCTCGGCGCCTGGGGCATCGTCGAGTGCCTGCACGCCGGTGCCGACGTCGTCGTCACCGGCCGGGTCACCGACGCGTCGGTCATCGTGGCACCCGCCGCGGCCCACTTCGGCTGGAGCCGCACCGATTACGACGCACTGGCCGGCGCCGTCGTCGCCGGGCACGTCATCGAGTGCAGCACCCAGGCGACCGGCGGCAACTACTCCTTCTTCGCCGAGATCGCCGACCTGACCCGGCCCGGCTTCCCGATCGCCGAGATCCGCCGGGACGGCTCCAGCGTGATCACCAAGCACGAACACACCGGCGGCGCGGTCACCGTCGACACCGTCGAAGCGCAACTGATGTACGAGATTCAGGGCGCCCGCTACGCCGGGCCCGATGTGACCACCCGGCTGGACAGCATCGAGCTCAGCCCCGACGGCACCGACCGGGTGCTGATCAGTGGTGTCACCGGTGAGCCGCCACCCCCGCAACTGAAGGTGTCGCTGAACACCCTCGGCGGCTTCCGCAATGAGATGGAGTTCATCCTCACCGGTCTCGACATCGAGGCCAAAGCCGAGCTCGCCCGCAAGCAGCTGGAAACGTGGCTGACGGTGCGCCCGGCCGAGATCGACTGGGAGTTGGCCAGATTGGACCGCCCCGACGCCGAAACCGAGGAGCAGGCCAGCGCGCTGCTGCGCTGCGTGGTGCGCGACCCCGACCCGGACAAGGTGGGCCGGGCATTCTCCAACGTCGCCGTCGAGCTCGCGCTGGCCAGCTACCCGGGCTGCTCGTTCACCTCGATGCCCGGCAGCGGCTCGGCGTACGGCATCTTCAGCCCCGGCTACGTCGACCAGGACAAGGTGCCGCACATCGCGGTGCTGCCCGACGGCACCCGGGTGGACATCGCGCCGGCGACCGACACCTTGGCGATGGCCGACGTCGCGGCGCCGGAACTTCCGGAACCATTGCCGTCCAACGGCTCCCGGCGGGTCCCGCTGGGCACCATCGCGGCGGCCCGCAGCGGCGACAAGGGCGGCAACGCGAACATCGGCGTGTGGGTCCGCACCGACGAGCAGTGGCGCTGGCTGGTCCATGCGCTGACTGTCGAGCAGGTCAAGCGACTGCTGCCCGAGGCGGCGCCGCTGACCGTGACCAGGACCGTGCTGCCGAAACTTCGCGCAGTCAACTTCGTGTTCGAGGGACTGCTCGGCAAGGGCGTGGCCTACAACGCCCGTTTCGACCCGCAGGCCAAGGGACTCGCCGAATGGTTGCGGTCCCGCCACATCGACATCCCGGAGGAGCTGCTGCCGTGAGCACCGTGTGGACCGACGACGAGCGGACCGCGTTGCGCGCCACCGTCCGCGGATTCGTCGAACGCGAGATCCTGCCCGATCTCGACCAGTGGGAGCGCGACGGCGAACTGCCCCGCGACCTGCACAAGAAGGCCGGGGCACTGGGGCTGCTCGGGCTCGCCTTTCCGGAGTCCGCCGGCGGGTCGGGCGGCACCCGGATCGACGAGGTCACCCTGGTCGAGGAAGCCCTCTACGCCGGCGTCTCGGGTGGCCTGTGGGCGTCGCTGTTCACCTGCGCGATCGCCTGCCCGCACATCATCGCGTCCGGCAACCGGGCGCTGATCGACCACTACGTCAAGCCGACGCTGGCCGGCGACATGATCGGATCGCTGGCGATCACCGAACCCGACGGCGGCTCGGACGTCAACAACATCACCACGACTGCCCGCCGAGACGGCGATCACTACATCGTCAACGGCGCCAAGACGTTCATCACCTCCGGTGTGCGCGCCGATTTCGTCACCACCGCGGTGCGCACCGGCGGGCCCGGCGCCGCCGGCATCTCGCTGCTGGTCGTCGACCGGGACACACCGGGATTCACCGTCTCCCGCAAGCTCGACAAGATGGGCTGGCTCGCTTCCGACACCGCCGAGTTGTCCTACGTGGACGCCCGGGTGCCGGTCGAGAACCTGGTCGGCGCGGAGAACAGCGGCTTCGCCCAGATCGCCGCGGCATTCGTGTCGGAGCGCATCGGCCTGGCGGTGCTCGGCTACGGCCACGCCCAGCGCGCACTGGATCTGGCCGTCGCGTGGTGCCGGGACCGGGAGACGTTCGGCCGGCCGCTGATCAGCCGCCAGCACGTGCAGATGAAGCTCGCCGAGATGGCCCGCAAGGTCGACGTCGCCCGCGTCTACACCCGTGCCCTCGTCGAACGCGCCGAAGCCGGCGAGACCAACCTGATCGCCGAGGTGTGCTTCGCCAAGAACACCGCCGTCGAGAACGGCGCGTGGGTGGTCAACGAGGCGCTGCAACTGTTCGGCGGCATGGGCTACATGCGCGAATCCGAAGTGGAACGCATCTACCGCGACTTCCGGATCATCGGAATCGGCGGCGGCACCGACGAGATCATGACCATGCTCGCATCGAAACTGCTGGGGTACCAATGACAATCCTGAAATCCACCCTCGACGCGCGCTCCGCCGAATACCGGGCCGCCGCCGACGCGATGAGCGGCAAGCTCACCGAGCTGGAGGCAGAATTCGCCAAGGCCATCGCCGGCGGCGGGCCGGACAAGGTCGCCCGGCATCGCAAGCGCGGCAAGATGACCGCCCGCGAGCGGATCGAGTTGCTGATCGACGAGGACTCGCCGTTCCTCGAGCTGTGCCCACTGGCCGGCTACGGCAGCCAGTTCCACGTCGGTGGTTCGACCATCGCCGGCATCGGCGTCGTCGAGGGTATCGAATGCATGATCATCGCACCCGACCCGACCGTGAAAGGCGGCACGTCCAACCCGTGGACGCTGCGGAAGACATTGCGCGTCAACGACATCGTCCGGGAGAACCGGCTGCCGGTGATCTCGCTGGTGGAGTCCGGCGGCGCCGACCTGCCGACCCAGAAGGACGTGTTCGTGCCGGGCGGACAATTGTTCCGCGACCTGACCCGGGCGTCGGCCGCCGGGATCCCGACGATCGCGCTGGTGTTCGGCAACTCGACGGCCGGCGGCGCCTACATCCCCGG
>DASTNJ010000059.1:0-118306 GCA_035721065.1 Mycobacterium sp. | reverse complement strand
GCCACCGCGGCGGTGGTCGACGAGGTGCCCGACGGCGGGCTGCTGCTGGCTCACCATCCGCTGTTGTTGCGCGGCGTGGACACGGTGGCGGCCAGCACTCCCAAGGGTGCGCTGGTGCACCGGCTGATCCGGACCGGGCGCTCACTGTTCACGGCGCACACCAACGCCGACTCGGCCTCGCCCGGGGTGTCGGACGCGCTGGCGGTCGCGCTCGGCCTGGCCGTCGAGGCGGTGCTGGAGCCGGTGGCCGGCATACCGGACACCGACAAGTGGGTGATCTACGTGCCGGCCGAACACGCCGAGGAGGTGCGCGCGGCGGTGTTCGCGGCCGGTGCCGGGCAGATCGGCGACTACTCGCAGTGCAGCTGGAGCGTGCCGGGGAACGGACAGTTCCTCCCCGGCGACGGGGCGTCGCCGTCGATCGGCCGAATCGGAGCCGTCCAGCGGGTGGCCGAGGACCGTGTCGAGGTGGTGGCCCCGGCGCGGGCCCGCAGTCAGGTCCGGGACGCGCTGCTGGCTGCCCATCCCTACGAGGAGCCGGCGTTCGACGTGTTCGCGCTGCAGCCGCTGCCCGAGGGGGTCGGGTTGGGCCGGATCGGCACGCTTCCGCGACCCGAGCCGCTGAGCACCTTCGTCTCCCGGGTGGGCACCGCGTTGCCGGCCACGTCGTGGGGGGTGCGCGCCACCGGGGATCCGGACCTGGCGGTGTCGCGGGTGGCGGTGTGCGGCGGCGCCGGCGACTCGCTGCTGGGGGCGGCGGCGAACGCCGGCGTCCAGGCCTACGTCACCGCCGACCTGCGGCATCACCCGGCCGACGAACATCGCCGGGCATCGACGGTAGCCCTGGTGGATGTGGCCCACTGGGCCAGCGAATACCCGTGGTGCGCTCAGGCCGCCGAGGTGCTGCGGTCGGTGTTCGGGGCGGCCCTGCCGGTGCGCACCTGCGGGATCCGCACCGATCCGTGGAACTTGGCGGCAGGACCAGCAGAGCCCGGAGGAGGAGGCCGATGAAGGCTGAAGTCGGACAACAGCGTTCACTGCTGGAATTGGCGGAATTGGACCAGGAACTGGTCCGGATCAGCCATCAAGCCGGCCACCTTCCGCAGCGGCAGGAATACGACCGTATCCAATCCGATCACCACGCCGCCGAAGATCGACTCGCGGCACTGCGAATAGCCTTGGAGGACCTGGACGCCCAGGTGGCGCGGCTGGAATCGGAGATCGACGCGGTGCGCCAGCGTGAGGACCGCGACCGCAGCATGCTGCAGGCGGGGACCGTCCAGGCGAAGCAGGTCGCCGACCTGCAGCACGAGCTGGAGACACTCGAACGACGCCAATCCAGTCTGGAGGATTCGCTGCTGGAGGTGATGGAGCGCCGGGAGGAGCTGCAGGGGCAGCAGACCGCCGAATCGGCGGCAGTCGAGGCGCTGCAATCTAGCC
Source organism: Mycobacterium sp. (assembly GCA_035721065.1). Taxonomy (GTDB): domain Bacteria; phylum Actinomycetota; class Actinomycetes; order Mycobacteriales; family Mycobacteriaceae; genus Mycobacterium. The sequence goes on along the minus strand of DASTNJ010000059.1, from coordinate 116,866 downwards.
TGGCCGCCGCTCAGCAGGCGCTGGATGTCGTACTGACCGAGGTGGAAGGCACCCGCGGGCAGCGTTCGGCACGCCGTGACGAGCTGGCCGCCGGGCTCGACCCCGGCCTGCTGGCGCTCTATGAGCGCAAGCGTTCGGCCGGCGGCGCGGGCGCCGGTCCGCTGCATGGGCGCCAGTGCGGCGCCTGCCGGATCGAGATCGACCGCGGTGAGCTTGCCCGAATCTCGGCCGCTGCCGACGACGACGTGCTGAGCTGCCCGGAGTGCGGCGCGATCTTGTTGCGGGTCAAGGAATTCGGTCGGTGACTCCTGGGGTGAGGGTGCGGTGAAGGTTGTCGTCGAAGCTGACGGCGGGTCGCGCGGCAATCCCGGCCCGGCCGGATACGGATCGGTGGTGTTTACCGCCGACCGCACGATGGTGCTGGCCGAGAGCAAGGAAGCGATCGGGTGGGCCACCAACAACGTGGCCGAATACCGGGGCCTGATCGCCGGTCTCGAGGAGGCGGTGCGACTGGGCGCCACCGAGGTCGCGGTGTTCATGGATTCCAAGCTGGTGGTCGAGCAGATGTCCGGCCGCTGGAAGGTCAAGCATCCGGCTTTGGCTCCCCTGAACCAGCAGGCCCGCGCGCTGGCGTCGAGATTCGCGTCGGTCGGCTACGAATGGCTTCCGCGCGAACGAAATTCACACGCCGATCGGCTGGCCAACGAGGCGATGGATGATGCCGCCGCGACGGCCGGACCGGAACCGGACCCTGCGAAGCCCCAGGGCAGTGAGAAGACCGGTGCCACGGCGGCTACGGCAGCGACCACTGTCGCGCCGGGCTGGACCGGCGCCCGCGGCAAGCCCACCCGACTGCTGCTGCTCCGCCACGGCCAGACCGAGTTGTCGGTGCAGCGGCGCTACTCCGGACGCGGCAATCCGGCGCTCACCGAGATCGGCCGGCGACAAGCCGACGCGGCCGCGAAATACCTGGCGGCGCGCGGCGGCATCGTGGCGATCCGGACCTCCCCGCTGCAGCGGGCCCGCGATACGGCCACCGCCGCCGCCAACGCCCTCGGCCTGGAGGTGACCGTCGACGACGACCTGACCGAGACGGACTTCGGCGCGTGGGAGGGCCTGACGTTCGCCGAAGCCGCCGAGCGCGACCCCGAACTGCACCGACGCTGGCTGGCCGACACGGGTGCCACGCCGCCCGGCGGGGAGAGCTTCGATTCCGTGCATCAGCGGGTGGTGCGGGCCCGAGCCCGGATCATCGCCGAGCACCCGGGTGCCACGGTGCTGGTGGTGTCGCATGTGACACCTATCAAGATGGTGCTCCGGATGGCGCTGGACGCCGGGCCGGGCATCCTCTACCGGTTGCACCTGGATCTCGCGTCGTTGAGTATCGCCGAGTTCTACCCCGACGGAGCGACGTCGGTGCGGCTGGTGAACGAGACGAGTTACCTGGCCGGATCCGTCTGACGGCCGACACAGCCTGTTCACGCACGAACTGGCGTCCGGCAACCTACTTCAGCGGCTTGGCTTGTAACGTGCGGTAAGCCTGCGCAGGACCGCCCTCGCGGGTTATCAGGCAGTAGGCTGTCAGCGGCACGTGCCCGAGATCTGGTTTTTCGGACCCGACGTGACAGCGGAGGATGCGATGCGAGCGACGATTCGCCTGGCCAAGCGCTGCGCCACGATGCTGGCTGCCGCAGCGCTGTCGGTCACCACGCCGCTGCCACAGCACGCCGCGGCGGACACGCCGCCGGGATTTCCCAACCTCGCGACCTTCGTTCCGGTTCCCGCGGAAGGCTACTTCGTGCTCCTGCAGGCGGGCAGTTCGCGGCTGTTGAACTTCTCGACGCCGGACGACGTGGTGTGCAGCTTCTATGCGGGAGAGGAGCAGATGCCCGGGCAATCGCAGGGGATCAATTGCGACGGGAACATGCCCGGGATGCTCAACGCGCCGTTCAGCGGGGGCGGCGTCGGACGGCTGCATCCGAGTGAGTGCGTCCTGGGCGCGGTTCGCTCTGCGGGGCCGGCTTACCGGTTGGAGCGCAACACCTACGGCGACTGTGACGGACGTCAGCCCAAGCTGCCCAACACCGGCAAGCTGCTGGACATTGGGCAGAAGGTGTCCTACCAGAACGTGACCTGCGCGGTCGGGACCGAACACCTGCTCGCCTGCCTGGACGCCACATCCGGTGAGCACGGGTTCGTGCTGCAACCGTCCGGCAGCACGGCTTTCTAAACTCGCTGGTCGAGCGAGAGCCCTGCGGGCCGTCAGGCGGTGTCCCTCAAGCGGCGTCGTGAAAGATCAGGCCCAGTGCGTAGCGCTCACCGGAGCGGACCACCGACACGCCGTGCCGCACCGGTGCTGTCGACCAGCCCCGGGTCGACCGCACCGGACGGTCGCGGGTGGTGAACAGATAGCCATGTCCCAGCGGCAGTTGCATTGCGCTGCCGCGTGATTGCGCGCGGGGACGCTGCTCGACGAGCAGGAACTCGCCTCCGGTGTAGTCGGTGTCCACGACGCTCAGGTTGATCACCACCTGAAGAGGAAACACCAACTCGCCGTACAGATCCCGATGCAAAGCGTTCCAGTCACCCGGACCGTAGCGCAGCATCAGCGCAGTTGATTTCGTCTGACCCGCGGTGTGGCAGCGGGCCAGCCAGGCGTCGAGGCTGTCCGGCCAGGGCGCCTCCCGGCCCAGCTTGGCCGCCCAGTCCCGCGCGATGGGTAGCAGCCGGGGATACAGCGCCCGCTTGAGAGCGCCGATCGGTTCGGGGTTGGGTGCCCGGAAGTATCGGTATTGTCCGGAGCCGTAGCGGTGACGCGCCATATCGACGGTGGTACGGAACCTTTCATCGTCGGTGTAGAGGCGACGCAGCCGGGCCGCCTCCGGTGCGGTGAGCAGCCGGGGCAGCAGTGCGCCGCCGTAGGCGTTGATGTCGGCGGTGATCGCTCCCCAGTCGCCGGCATCGACACGGTTCTCCCACCGGTTGGGCGGCATCGGCATGCTCCCTTCTGGCCTGCGTCATAGACGATAGGTGCTGTCGAGCTGCCCGACCGGCACGCGGCGTAGAATCGACCAACGCGGACGAGTTGGCCGGGCGGCCGCGGCCCGTGTTTGGCGGGTCGAGGAAAGTCCGGACTTCACAGAGCAGGGTGATTGTTAACGGCAATCCGGGGTGACCCGCGGGAAAGTGCCACAGAAAACAGACCGCTACCTGGTAGCAAGGGTGAAACGGTGCGGTAAGAGCGCACCAGCATCCCGGGTGACCGGGATGGCTCGGCAAACCCCACCCGAAGCAAGGCCAAAAGGCCGCATTCGTGCGGCTGCGCAGGCGTCCGAGGGCTGCTCGCCCGAGCCTGCGGGTAGGCCGCTTGAGGCACCCGGTGACGGTGTGTCCAGATGGATGGTCGCCGCCGCGCCCCTAGTGGCGCGGAACAGAATCCGGCTTACAGGCCAACTCGTCCGCCCCAGCCACCGCTTGGTCCAGCTCGGCGAGCGCCTGATCCAGCTGCGCGCGGCAGCGGTCCGCAAGGTCGCACTCCTGCTGGTAGAGCAGACCGTAGCTGAAGGTGTCCTCGCCGGCGGCGTGCGCGGCGTCGGCCCGCCGGAGCAGATGCCGGCGGCTGACCACGCTGTCCTGGTGATCGCCGAGCACGGTCTGGATCACCTTCGCCTGTGTCGCCACCAGCGGTCTTCCGGTCGCGGCGGCGGCATAGCGCAGCCGCTTTGCGCCTTTGCGGATTCGGTGCAGCGCCTCGTCGCGGTTGGCGTCGCCGGCGGCTTGGGCGGCGGCCTTGGCCGCCTTGCATACCCGCCGGTACGCGGCGTCGATGGCGACCGAGGCCGAGTCGGCCTGCCGGCCGGCCACGGCGGGCGCGGCGACCAGTGCGCCCAGACCGTCGAGCATCCGGAAGTAGCGCATCGAATCCATGGCGATCAGCGCTTGCTGCCGCCCGGCCCGGTAGTGGTGGATCGCCTCGTCCACCAGCCGTTCCCGGACCGGGCCACGCACCAGTTCAGGCGACAGCCGGTCGAGCTCGCGCTGGTAGCGCTGGGCCAGCACCTCGGCGTCGCGAGCCGCGCCCAGGAGGGCGGCCAGCCAAGTCAGGTCATCGAGAATCCAGCCGCGGTCGTCAGGTCCGGCTGCATCCGGCCCCGGCCAGGAGACCTCCAGCAGGCTGCGGATCTTGCGGATGGTGACCCGCATCTGGTGCACGGCATCGTCGGCGTCGGCGCGTACCGCACGGTCCCATGTCAGCAGCTCGTCGACGTGCCTTGCCAGCGCGTGATGCACCAGGTCGATGGCCTCGGCGTGAACCGGGCCGCCGACCCAGCCCCCGTTGGGCTCGATATCTCCGCCGCTGGGCATATGCCCAGCGTGTCACATCCACGCGATCCCGGTCGGCGGGCTTAGAAGCTGTGCTCCTCGGCGGGGAACGCCCCGGTCTGCACCTCTTCGGCGTAGTGGGCGGCGGCCCGACGTAATTCCTCGCCGACCGCACCGAACCGCTTGACGAAGCGTGCGGTCTTACCGCCGGTGAGTCCGGCCATGTCCTGCCAGACCAGAACCTGAGCGTCACAGTTGGCGCCGGCGCCGATGCCGACCGTCGGAACGGTCAGTTTGCCGGTGATCTGGGTGGCCAACTCGGCGGGCACCATCTCCATCACAACGGCGAACGCACCCGCCTCGGCGACCGCGATCGCATCGTGAATGGTCTGCTCGGCGGCGTCGCCGCGGCCCTGCACCCGGAAACCGCCCAGGGTGTTGACGCTTTGCGGGGTGAAGCCGATGTGAGCCATCACCGGGATGCCGGCCGCGGTCAGTGTGGCGATCTGGTCGGCCACCCGCTCACCGCCCTCAAGCTTGACCGCGTGTGCTCCGCCCTCCTTCATGAACCTGGTGGCGGTGGCCAAGGCGGCCGCCGGTCCCGCCTCGTAGCTGCCGAACGGCAGGTCGGCTACGACCAGTGCCTGCGCCGCCCCACGTACGACCGCGCGCACCAGCGGGATCAGTTCGTCGACCGAGATCGGAACCGTGCTGTCGTAGCCGTAGACGACGTTGGCGGCCGAGTCGCCGACCAGCAGCACCGGAATGCCCACCTCGTCGAAGATCCGGGCGGTCGAGTAGTCGTAGGCGGTGAGCATGGCCCACTTGCGGCCTTCGGTCTTCATCTTCTGCAGGTGGTGGATCCGGGTTCGCGGTTTCGGCGCGGACTCAGCAGTGGCCGTGCCGCGCGAAGCGCCGTAGACGGAGTGCTCAGACATGGGTTACCCCTTGAGACGGTTGCCGGGTCGATCCTCGCGGCCCTGCCGGGTCCACGGGTCGTCTGACATAAGCCAGTCTGCCATGCCGCAGCGCCCCGGCTGAACAGCGACTGCAGTGGATTTCCTCACACTGCGGGCCCCGGACCGGCGACGACTACGATCTTCGTCATGCAATGGCTCAGTGGACTCGACGCCAGCTTCCTCTATCTTGAGACCCCCACGCAGCCGCTGCACGTCTGCTCGATCCTGGAGCTGGACGCCTCGACGATGCCCGGTGGCTACGACTTCCGCCGGCTTCGCGACGAACTGGCGCTGCGGATCACCGCGATGCCGCAGTTCCGGGAGAAGCTCGCCGACAGCCCGCTGAACCTGGACCATCCGGTCTGGGTTGAGGACCGGGACTTCGACATCGACCACCACCTGCATCGCATCGGGCTGCCGGCACCGGGCGGGCGGGTCGAGCTGTCCGAGATCTGCGGCCACATCGCCTCCCTGCCGCTGGACCGCAGCCGCCCTCTGTGGGAGATGTGGGTGATCGAGGGCCTGCGCGGCGAGGACGGCACCGGCGGCCGGCTGGCGGTGATGACCAAGATGCACCACGCCGGCATGGACGGGGTGACCGGCGCGAATCTGATGTCACAGCTGTGCAGTCCCCAGGCCGACGCACCGCCGCCCGACCCGGTCGAAGGTTGCGGCGACGCCAGCGAACTCGAGATCGTCGCCGGCGGTCTGGCCAGGTTCGTCAGCCGGCCGCTGCACCTGGTCCAGGTGCTGCCCCGCACGGTGTCGTCGGTGCTCAACACCGTGCAGCGGGCACGGGCCGGGTCGGCCATGGCGCGGCCGTTCACCGCACCGCCGACCGTGTTCAACGCCGCGATCACCGGCCACCGCAATATCGCTTATGTCCAGCTCGATCTCGACGGCATCAAGAAGGTCAAGGACCATTTCAACGTCAAGGTCAACGACGTGGTGATGGCGCTGGTGGCCGGGGTGCTGCGCAAGTTCCTGGCCGACCGCGGCGAACTGCCCGACACGTCGCTGGTGGCGCAGGTACCGGTGTCGGTGCACGGCAAGTCCGACCGGCCGGGCCGAAACCAGGTGTCCGGGCTTTTCTCCAAGCTGGAGACCCAGATCGCCGACCCGGCGGCCCGGCTGGAAGCCATCGCCGAGGCGAACGCGGTGGCCAAGGAACACAGTTCGGCGATCGGCGCGACGCTGCTGCAGGACTGGAGTCAGTTCGCCGCGCCGGCGGTGTTCGGGCTGGCCATGCGGATGTTCGCCAGCAGTTCGCTGACCGCCAGCCGCCCGGTGCACAACCTGGTCGTTTCCAACGTGCCCGGCCCGCAGGAGCCGCTGTACTTCCTGGGCGGCGAGGTCAAGGCGATGTACCCGCTGGGACCGCTGTTCCACGGCTGCGGCCTCAACGTCACCGTGCTGTCGCTGAACGGCAAGCTGAACGTCGGGCTCATCTCCTGCCCGGAGCTGCTGCCCGACCTGTGGGACCTGGCCGACGACTTCGCCGTCGGGATGGAGGAGCTGCTGGGCTCGATCCGGTGACAGCGCGTGACGGCGCAGTGACCACAAGTCGGCGCATGGCAGCATGGGGTGTCATGCGCCGACGCCATCCGAGGATCGCCCGAAGCGTTGTGGTCTGCGTGGTGGCCGCGGCAGCGGTATCGGCGGTCGGCAGCTGTACGCGGGTGACCGGCGGCCGCGCCGTCCTGTCGACGCCCAGGCTCGGCCAGCCGGTGCAGTGGGAGAAGTGCCGGTTCTCGCCGGAGACCACCGTCAAAGTGCCGGGCGATGCGCGATGCGGCAGCATCGCGGTGCCGATCGACTACAACCACATCAACGGTGGCACAGCGCAGTTGGCGATGATCCGGTTCCCGGCCACCCGGGACAAGATCGGCTCGTTGCTGGTCAACCCGGGTGGGCCCGGAGAATCCGGCATCGAAGCCGCGGTGGGGCTCATCTCCACCCTCCCGTCGCGGGTGCGGGAACGGTTCGACCTGGTCGGCTTCGACCCGCGCGGGGTGGCGTCGTCGCGGCCGGCGGTGTGGTGCAACGACGACGCCGAGAACGACCGGCTGCGCACGCTGGACCAGGTCGACTACAGTCCGGCGGGCGTCGAACAGATCGAGGACGAGACCAAGGCCTACGTCGCTCGCTGCGTCGAGAAGAACGGAAAGGAATTCCTGGCCAACGTCGGCACCGTCAACGTCGCCAGGGATCTGGACGCGATCCGCGCCGGCCTCGGCGATGACAAGCTGACCTACCTGGGCTATTCGTATGGCACCCGGATCGGCTCGGCTTACGCGGAGGCCTACCCGCAGAACGTCCGGGCGATGATCCTCGACGGCGCGGTCGACCCGAACGCCAGCCCGATCGAAGAAGACCTGCGTCAGGCGGCAGCGTTTCAGGGAGCGTTCAACGACTACGCGGCCGACTGCGCGAAGGCGTCGACCTGCCCGCTGGGCACCGACTCGGCAAAATCGGTCGACGTCTACCACAGCCTGGTCGACCCGCTGGTGGGCAAACCCGCCCGGACCAAGGACCCGCGCGGACTGAGCTACAGCGACGCGATCGTCGGCACCCTGATGGCGCTGTACTCGCCCACGTTCTGGAGTCACCTGACCGACGGCTTGACGGAGTTGACACACGGGCGCGGCGACGTGCTGCTGGTGCTGGCCGATCTGTTCATGCGCCGGGACTCAGCCGGCCACTACACCAACGCCACCGACGCCCGGGTAGCGGTGAACTGCGTCGACCAGCCACCGATCACCGACCGGGCCGAGGTGATCGAGGAGGACCGGCGCTCGCGCGAGGTGGCGCCGTTCATGAGCTACGGGAAGTTCACCGGCGACGCGCCGATGAGCACCTGCGCGTTCTGGCCGGTGCCGCCGACCAGCCAGCCGCACGTCATCTCCGCGCCGGGCCTGCCGCCGACCATCGTGGTGTCCACCACCCACGACCCGGCCACGCCGTACCAGGCCGGCGTCGACCTGGCCGACCAACTGCACAGCGGGCTGCTCACCTTCAACGGAACACAGCACACCGTGGTGTTCCAGGGCAACGCCTGCATCGACGACCACGCGGCCCGCTACCTGGTGGACCTGACCATGCCGCCCAAGGAGGCCAAGTGCTGAACAGGGGCCGAACGGTGACCGTCGCGTAACCGTTGCGGCTGCTCGAGCAGGCCGGGTCGCGGCGACACTGTGAGTTGTGTGGCGCGTCGGACGGCTGAGCTCGGTGACGCTGATGCTGCTCACCCTGATCCCGGCGACGCCCGGTAACGCGGTGCCGGACGCCGCGCCGCAGCTGGACTGGGGCAGCTGTGCGCCGATGCTCGGCGAGGCGCACGATGTCTCCGGGGCCCGCTGCACCACGGTCGCGGTCCCGGTCGACTACGCCAACCCCGATGGCCAGCAGGCGCACCTGGCGGTGATCCGGGTGCCGGCAACCGGGCAGCGCATCGGATCGCTGCTGGTCAACCCGGGCGGGCCGGGCGGATCCGCGGTGGACATGGTGGCCAGCCTCACCGGAGCGCTGCGCGGCAGCGAACTCACCCGCCGCTTCGACCTGGTCGGTTTCGACCCGAGGGGCGTCGGCCACTCCACGCCGGCGGTGCACTGCCGCACCGACGCGGAGGTGGACGCGTACCGCACCGAGCCGATGGCGGACTTCAGCCCGGCCGGGGTGGCGCACATCGAGGGGCTGCACCGGCAGTTGGCCGCGCAGTGCATCGGCCGGGTGGGGACGGAGTTCCTGGCCAACGTCGGGACTGCCTCCGCGGCGCGGGACATGGAGCTGGTGCGCCGGGCGCTGGGCGGCGAGCCGCTGAACTACCTGGGCTTCAGCTACGGCACCCGGCTGGGCACCAGCTACCTGGAGGAGTTCGGCGAAAACGTGCGGGCGATGGTGCTCGACGGCGCCCTCGATCCGACCATCGGCCCGATTGACGAGAACATCAACCAGTTGGCCGGGTTCCAGACGGCCTTCAACGACTACGCCGCCGACTGCGCCAAGTCCAGCGACTGCCCACTGGGCACCAATCCGGCCCGGGCGATCGACGCCTACCACCGCCTGGTCGACCCGCTGGTGGTCAAACCCGCACCGACCGAGGATCCGCGCGGGCTGAGCTACGCCGACGCGCTCACCGGCACCATCAACGCCCTCTACACCCCGCAGTACTGGAGCTACCTGACCGATGGCCTGAGCGAGCTGCGTCAGGGCACCGACGCCGACGATCTGCTGGAGCTGGCCGACGACTACTGGGACCGCGACGAGCACGGGCACTACACCAACACCCAGGACGCGTTCAACGCGATCCGGTGCGTCGACGCACCCACCCCGACCGCCCCGGCGGTGTGGGCGGAGGCCGACCGGCGGATGCGCCTGGCCGCCCCGTTCGCCGCCTACGGGGAGTTCACCGGCACCGCGCCACGCGATGTCTGCGCCCTGTGGCCGGTTCCGGCGACGTCCACGCCGCACACCGCCGCGCCGGCTGCGCCGGGCAAGGTCGTCGTCGTGTCGACCACCCACGACCCGGCCACGCCGTATCAGGCCGGAGTGGACCTGGCCAGGCAGTTGAACGCCCCGCTGATCAGCTACGACGGCACCCAGCACACCGCTGTGCTGAGCGGCGACCGGTGCGTGGACGGCGCGGTGCTGCGCTACCTGATCGCGCGCGTGTCACCCCCGCCCAACCTGCGCTGTTAACCCGGCGGTTCAGCGAGGCTCGACGGAGGAGAGGCGAAGCTGGGACCGCCGCGTGAGCAGGGCGGTTCAGCGAGGCTCGACGGAGGAGAGGCGAAGCTGGGACCGCCGCGTGAGCAGGGCGGTTCAGCGAGGCTCGACGGAGGAGAGGCGAAGCTGGGACCGCCGCGTGAACCCGGCGGTGCGGCTTGGCGCGCTGCTACGCTTCGCGTTATGGACCGCCAGAAGGAGTTCGTGCTCCGCGCGCTCGAGGAACGTGACGTCCGGTTCGTCCGGCTCTGGTTCACCGATGTGCTGGGGTATCTGAAGTCGGTGGCGATCTCGCCGGCCGAACTCGAGGGCGCATTCGAGGAGGGTGTCGGTTTCGACGGCTCGGCGATCGAGGGCTTCGCGCGGGTCTCCGAAGCCGACACCGTGGCCCGGCCCGACCCGTCGACCTTCCAGATCTTGCCGTGGACCGGCAGCGGCGGCGCGCGCCACTCGGCCCGGATGTTCTGCGACATCACCATGCCGGACGGCTCCCCGGCCTGGGGAGACTCCCGGCACGTGTTGCGCCGCCAACTGGCCAAGGCCGGCGACCTGGGCTTCTCCTGCTACGTGCATCCCGAGATCGAGTTCTTCCTGCTCAAGTCCGGCCCCTACGACGGTTCGGTGCCGGTGCCCATCGACGACGCCGGCTACTTCGACCAGGCCATCCACGACTCGGCCACCAACTTCCGCCGGCACGCCATCGAGGCGCTGGAGCTGATGGGCATCTCGGTGGAGTACAGCCACCACGAGAACGCACCCGGCCAGCAGGAGATCGACCTGCGCTACGCCGACGCGCTGTCGATGGCCGACAACGTGATGACCTTCCGCTACGTGATCAAGGAGATCGCACTGGACGAAGGGGTGCGGGCGTCGTTCATGCCCAAGCCGTTCAGCCAGTACCCCGGCTCGGCGATGCACACCCACATGAGCCTGTTCGAGGGTGACGTCAACGCCTTCCACAGCCCGGACGACCCACTGCAACTCTCCGCGATCGCCAAGTCGTTCATCGCCGGGATTCTCGAGCACTCCGGCGAGATCAGCGCCGTCACCAACCAGTGGGTCAACTCCTACAAGCGGTTGATCCACGGGGGTGAGGCGCCCACCGCCGCGTCGTGGGGGGCGTCCAACCGTTCCGCGCTGGTGCGGGTGCCGATGTACAGCCCGCACAAGACGTCGTCGCGCCGGGTCGAGATCCGCAGCCCGGACTCGGCCTGCAACCCATACCTGACCTTCGCGGTGCTGCTCGCCGCGGGCCTGCGCGGTGTGGAGAAGGGCTACGAGCTGGGCCCGCAGACCGAGGACAACGTCTGGGACCTGACGCCGGAGGAGCGCCGCGCCCTGGGTTACCGCGAGCTGCCCGGCAGCCTGGACCGCGCACTCTCCGAGATGGAGAACTCCGAGTTGGTGGCAGAGACGTTGGGGGAGCAGGTGTTCGACTATCTGCTGCGCAACAAGCGCCGGGAGTGGACGAACTACCGCAGCAACGTGACGCCCTACGAGCTGCAGAACTACCTTTCGCTGTAGGTGACTGATCCTGCGGCGTCGCGGTCCGGGCCGCCCAGCGTCGGCCGGCTCGGACTGGTCTATCCGGGCGCGGCCGCCGATCTGGCCGCACTCGGCTGGCACGACGACGACGCAGCCGGCCAGGCGCACACCGAGGTGCTGTGGTCGCTGTCCCGGGCACCGGACGCCGACATCGCATTGCGCGCCCTGTCCCGGCTGGCCGACGCCCTGGGCGACGGATGGGACGAACTGAGCCGCGCACTGCTGACCGACCGGGGCCTGCGTGGCCGGCTGTTCGCGCTGCTCGGCTCGTCGCTGGCGCTGGGCGACCACCTGATCGCCCACCCGCAGTCCTGGAAGCTGCTCGCGGGCACCGGCGGCATGGTGACGCTGCCGTCGGCCGGTCAGCTGCGCCGGATGTTCGCCGAATGCGCCGGTCCCGGACAGACGGCCGAGTCGTCTCCGGGCGCCAGCATCGACCGGTTGCGCACGCTGTACCGGGACCGGCTGCTGGTGCTGGCCGCGCTGGACCTGGCGCCGACGGTGGAGGACGAGCCGGTGCTGCCGTTCGCCGCTGTCGGTGAGCACCTCTCCGACCTGGCCGACGCCGCGCTCGGGGCCGCGCTGGTGCTGGCCGAAGCCGAGGTCTGCGGCGCTGCGTCCGCTGTCAGCCCGCCCCGGCTGGCGGTGATCGCGATGGGCAAATGCGGTGCGCGGGAACTCAATTACGTCAGCGACGTCGATGTCATCTTCGTCGCCGAGGACGCGGACTCGCTGAGCAGCCGGGTCGCCGGCGAACTGATGCGAGTGGCCGGCGAGGCGTTCTTCGAAGTGGATGCCGGGCTGCGCCCGGAGGGCCGGCACGGACCGCTGGTGCGCACCCTGGACGCCCACGTCAGCTACTACCAGAAGTGGGCGAAGACCTGGGAGTTCCAGGCGCTGCTCAAGGCCCGGCCGGCGGTCGGCGACATGGAACTGGGCGAGGCCTATATCGATGCGCTGATGCCGATGGTGTGGACCGCTTGTGAGCGTGAGGATTTCGTCACCGACGTACAGGCGATGCGCCGCCGGGTGGAACAGCTGGTGCCTGCCGACGTGCGCGACCGCGAACTCAAGCTGGGCACCGGCGGGCTGCGCGACGTCGAGTTCGCGGTGCAGCTGCTGCAGCTGGTGCACGGCCGCAGCGACGAGTCCCTGCACGTGCCGTCGACCATCGGTGCGCTCGCCGCACTGAGCGAAGGCGGCTACATCGGACGCGACGACGCGGCCAACCTGACCGCGTCGTACGAGTTCCTGCGCCTACTCGAACACCGACTGCAGCTGCAGCGTCTCAAACGGACCCACATGCTGCCGCCACCCGACGACGAGGAGGCGCTGCGCTGGCTGGCCCGCGCCGCGCACGTCCGGCCGGACAGCAATCACGACGCGCCGGGAGTGCTTCGCGCGGAACTCAAGCGACAGAACCTGCGGGTGTCGCGGTTGCACGCCAAGCTCTTCTACCAGCCGCTGCTGGAATCGGTCGGCCCGGAGCTGTCCCGGATGACACCCGATGCCGCGGGCCGGCAGCTGGCCGCGCTGGGTTACGAGAGCCCGCAGAGCGCGCTGACCCACCTGTCTGCGCTGATCAACCAGAGCGGCCGCCGTGGCCGCGTGCAGTCGGTGCTGCTTCCCAAGCTGCTCTATTGGCTGTCGAACACGCCGAACCCCGACGCGGGGCTGCTGGCCTACCGTCGGCTCAGTGACGTGATGGCCACCCAGCGTTGGTTCCTGGCGATGCTGCGCGACGAGAACGCGGTGGCCAAACGGCTGATGCGGGTGCTGGGCACCTCGGCGTACGTCCCCGAGCTGTTGATGCGCGTCCCGGAGGTGATCCAGTCCTACGGTGACGGTCCGTCCGGCCCGAAGCTGGTGGACACCGACCCGGATGCGGTGGCCGGTGCGCTGATCGCGTCGGCGGCGCGGTATCCCGATCCGGTGCGGGCGATCGCCGCGGCCCGCAGCCTGCGCCGGCATGAGCTGGCCCGAGTCGCCTCCGCCGACCTGTTGGGGATGTTGGAGGTCAGGCAGGTGTGCGCCGCGCTGACCGGCGTGTGGGTGGCGGTGCTGCAGGCGGCGCTGGACGCGGTGATCCGGGTCAGCCTGTCCGGGGATGGCGAGCCTGCCCTTCCCCCGGACCGCCCGGCACCTCCGGCCGCGCCGGCCAGGATCGCGGTGATCGGGATGGGCCGGCTGGGGGGCCGGGAACTCGGATACGGATCCGACGCCGACGTCATGTTCGTGTGTGAAGCCGAGAAGGGGATGGCTGAGGCCGACGCGGTGCGCTGGGCTACCGGCGTCGCCGAACAGGTGCGCGGGCTGCTGGGTGCCGCCAGCTCCGACCCGCCGCTGCACGTCGACGCCAACCTGCGGCCGGAGGGACGCAACGGCCCGCTGGTGCGCACCCTGGCCGCCTATGAGTCCTACTACGCGCAGTGGGCGCAGCCGTGGGAGATCCAGGCGCTGCTGCGGGCGCATTGGATGGCCGGCGACCGAGATCTGGGCCGGCGGTTCCTGTCGATGATCGACAAGGTCCGGTATCCGGAAGGCGGGGTGTCGGCCGAGGCGGTGCGGGAGATCCGGCGGATCAAGGCACGGGTGGACCATGAGCGGCTGCCACGCGGCGCCGACCCCAACACGCACACCAAACTGGGCCGCGGCGGGCTGGCCGACGTCGAGTGGACCGTGCAGCTGCTGCAGCTGCGCCACGCGCACCGGATCCCGGAGCTGCACAGCACCTCGACGCTGCAGACCCTGGACGCCATCGCCGCGGCCGAACTGCTCGACGCCGACGACGTGGACCGGCTGCGGCAGGCGTGGCTGACCGCCACCCGCGCCCGCAACGCGCTGGTGCTGGTGCGCGGCAAGCCCACCGATCAGCTGCCCGGTCCCGGGCGTCAGCTCAACGCGGTGGCCGTGGCCGCCGGGTGGCACAACGACGACGGCGGTGAGTTCCTCAACGACTACCTGCGGGTGACCCGACGGGCAAAAGCCGTGGTGAACAAGGTGTTCGGGGATTGAGGCAACGCACCGCGGATGGTGATAGGTCGGCGTAGCATGCCGATATGCCTTGGCTCAGCCGCAGTATCGCTGCCGTCGCCGCGGCCGTCGGGGTCGCCGGGACCGCACTGGTCGCCCCGCCCGCCCATGCCGACAAACCCGGTTTCTTCGACTACCTGCTCGCGCACGGCTACAGCGGCCGGTATGCCGGTGGCTCCTCGGCGTTTCCGGGCAACACGTTCCTGTACGGCTACATGGCCTGCAGCAACTACCGCAACGGCCACAGCCTCGCAGACCAGCTGCCGCGCTACTGGAACATGCCCGAGTATCCGCTGATCGCCGAGGCCGCCCAGGTCGAACTGTGCCCGGACACGCTGGCCGCCTTCCCGCTGCCATCGCCGCCGCCGGAGGCGCCGGCGGGGTAGCGCCGGGCGACGGTCCGGAGCGGCGCAGTGCGCTACGGCGTCAGATCGCCGCCGCCGAAGAAGATGCTCGCCAATTCGACTCCCACCGAGCTGAGTTGGGCGTCCAGCAGTTGGAAGCTGGCGGCGGCGGTGGCCAATTGGGCTGCTTGGACGCCGGTGTCGGTGGCGACGGCGTCGGCAAGAGCCTGGTCGGCGCTGAGAATGGCTTCGCTGGCGGTGAGCCACTGCTGGTTGAGCGGGGCGAACCACAGCTCGTCGATCGTGCTCGACATGGACCCGCTGTGCGCCAGGATCGTGTCTTCGGCGGGCTCCAGCTTCGCCAGATTCGCCAGCGCGGCGTCGTCCAGCGCCACCGGCTGGGCCAGGACGTTGTTGGTGGGATCGTGGAACAGCTCGTTCACCAGGGCGGTCACGCCGGTGGTGAGGTTCGTGTTCGCGCCGGTGAGCGCATCGTCAGGGGTGGTGGTGCCGTCCGCTTGAGCATCGAAGAGCGCACCGGCCAATGCGGAGCTGGTGGCGTCGGCCTGGGCGGCGCCGGAACTGATCATGGTGGCCAGCGCCGCGCCGGCGGTCACCGTGAGCCCGATTCCCCACCAGCGGCCGTTTTCGTTCGACATTGAGTTCTCCTCGTCTGGTCATCCACTGTGGTCCGGGGGCTCGCAACAGCGACAGCGGCACCGGTCCGCGCAGCAGTCGCACTTACACTTGCACTCAGCACACCGAATCGTCATGTCCGTTAACGTACGCCGGTATCCCTCAGCAGTCGTAGTACAGGGCGAATTCGTAGGGGTGCGGGCGCAGGTTGACCGGTTCGATCTCCTTCTCCCGTTTGTACTTGATCCAGGTCTCGATCAGGTCGCCGGTGAATACCCCGCCCTCGGTGAGGTATTCGTGGTCGGCTTCCAGGTTGTCGATCACCTGGGCCAGCTGAGTAGGGGCCTGCGGAATGTCGGCGGCCTCATCCGGCGGCAGTTCGTAGAGATCCTTGTCCACCGGTGCCATCGGCTCGATCCGGTTCTTGATCCCGTCGACGCCGGCCATCAGCATGGCTGCGAACGCCAGATACGGGTTGCCGGACGAGTCGGGGCAGCGAAACTCCAGCCGCTTGGCCTTGGGGTTGGTCCCGGTGATCGGAATCCGCACGCACGCCGACCGGTTGCGCTGGCTGTACACCAGGTTGATCGGCGCCTCGTAGTGCTTCACCAGCCGCTTGTAGGAGTTGATCGTCGGGTTGGTGAACGCCAGCAGCGACGGTGCGTGGTGCAGGATGCCGCCGATGCAGTGCCGCGCGGTGTCGGACAAACCGGCGTAGCCGGATTCGTCGTGGAACAACGGGTTTCCGTCCTTCCACAGCGACAGGTGCACGTGCATCCCGGACCCGTTGTCGCCGAACAGAGGTTTGGGCATGAAGGTGACGGTCTTGCCGTCCTGCCACGCGGTGTTCTTGACGATGTACTTGAACAGCATCAGGTCGTCAGCGGCGTGCAGCAGCGTGTTGAACTTGTAGTTGATCTCGGCCTGCCCGCCGCTGCCGCATTCGTGGTGCGCGCGCTCCAGGGTCAGGCCCGCGTTGGTCAGGTTGGTGCTCATCGTGTCGCGCAGGTCGACGTACTGGTCGCCGGGCGCCACCGGGAAATACCCGCCCTTGGGGCGGGTCTTGTAGCCGCGGTTGGGGCTGCCGTCGGTCTCGGTCGGTGCGCCGGTGTTCCACCAACCCGACACCGAATCGACCTCGTAGAAAGAGCCGTTCATCTGCGAGTCGAAGGCCACCGAGTCGAAGATGTAGAACTCGGCCTCGGCGCCGAAGTAGGCGGTGTCGGCGATTCCGGTGCTGGCCAGATAGCTCTCGGCTTTGCGGGCGACATTGCGCGGGTCGCGCGAGTAGGGCTCCCGGGTCAGCGGGTCGTGCACGAAGAAATTCAGGTTGAGCGTTTTGGCGGCGCGGAACGGGTCGATCACCGCGGTGCTGGTGTCCGGCAGCAGCATCATGTCGGACTCGTGGATGGACTGGAAGCCGCGGATCGACGAACCGTCGAACGACAGGCCGTCCTCGAACACACCAGGGCCCAGCGCCGAGGCCGGGATCGACAGGTGCTGCATCATGCCCGGCAGGTCGCAGAACTGCACGTCGATGTATTCGACACCCTCGTCGGCGACGAGTTTGAGGATGTCGTCGGCAGTCTTGTCGGTCACAGCAACGTTCTCCTCACGTTGTTCGCCACGTGGATGCCCCTAAGACGCTATTCAAGCGACATTGCTGACGGGTCAAGCACCTGTTGCGCAGACGTTACGCAATCACGCTCAGACCGCTGGCGTCGACCCGCTGCGCTCGGGCATGCCGAGCTTGCGATCGTCGCCGATCGGCTCAAACCCGATGTCAGCCCAGGGCGAGTCTTTCGGTAGCCTGCCCGGTCAGGGCGGCGATCGTCTCGAAGTCCTTGTCGACGTGCAGGACCGTCAGCCCGGCGAGTTCGGCTGTTGCGGCGACAAGCAGATCGGGTACCGACGGGCCTCGGTGCTGACCGCGATCAGCCAGCAGCATCTGCAGCTCGACAGCGCGATCCTCGGCAGCCGGTGTCAGATGCTCAACCGGCAGTAGCGACAGAGGCGGAGATGTGGCCTCGCGACGTGCTTGCGACGCGGTGCGGAAGGAGTAGCCGATCTCCAGCCGCGTGACGGTGCCCACGCGCACCAGACCGCGTTCTATCCGGTCGATCCACACTTCGGCGTCGGTGGAGGCAGCGATGCGCGTATAGGCCGACTTGTCGATCAGCCACGTCGTCACCGCCATGCGCGCTCTATCACGTGCGGGTCGTCGAGGTCCGAGGCGGCGGCGGCTGCCCGGCGCAGGTCATCGAGGGTGAGCCTGTTCTGCGGTTGCCCCTGCGATCGCTCTGTCTCGAACCGTCGTCGTAGATACTCTTGACGCGACAGACCCTGTGCGGTGGCGGCTGCGTCGATGTGCGCAACCGCAGCCTCCGACAGGTCCCTGATCAAGACATCAGCCATGCTCACTACCTCCCGATATCAGCGATATCGAATAGCGTAGCGCGCACCACGCCTATCGTGGGGCGGTGGCCGACGCGGATGACCTCTACCCGGGCGAGACACTCGGCCTGCCGCAGCACGGTCCGGGGTCGCTGGCCGGGCTGGGCCGGCGGTTCGCGGCGCTGACCGTCGACTGGCTGGTGGCCTACGGGCTGGCGTCGCTGGGGCTGGCCGCCAGTGTGGTCACCGAGGCAGGGTTGTCGACTGCGGTGCTGGTCGTCTGGCTGCTGCTCGGTGCCGCCGCGGTGCGACTGTTCGGTTTCACCCCGGGACAGTTCGCCTGCCGGCTGCGGGTGGCGGCGCTGGGCGGCTCCCATGTGGGTATCGGCCGGGCGGTGGCGCGGGGGCTGTTGATCGCCCTGGTGATCCCACCGCTTTTCGTCGACGCCGACGGTCGGGGCCTGCAGGATCGGTCCACCGGCACCGCGGTGGTGCGGCGCTGAGAACGCCTGGCTAGCGGCGGCGCACCGTGCGCTGGACGCCGCGCATCTTCGCCCCGTCCGGCAGCGGGCCCTTGGGCAGCGCCGACTTTCCCGTCCGCGAGCCCAGCGCCACCAGCCGCGATTCCAGCGCGTCGATCTGCTTGACGTCGATATTGTTCGGCAGCTTGTTCAGGAAACGTTCCAGCTTCGGCAGTGGCACCTCGCCGTCTCCGGCGCCCACCACCACGTCGTAAATCGGCACATCGCCGACCAGCTTCGCGGTGCGCTTCTTCTCCTGCGCCAGCAGGGGCTTGACCCTGGCCGCCGAACCCTCGGCGACGAAGATCACGCCCGGCCGCCCGATCACCCGGTGCACAGCGTCGAAATTGCCGGTCGTGGCCACCCCCGGTGCGACCCGCCACTTGCCGCGCATGTTGTCCAGGGCCCACGCCGCGGCGCCGGCCTGCCCTTCAGCCTTGCGGAACACCGACCGCTGGGCACGCCGGCCGAAAATGACGAATGCCACAAGCAACCCCAGCACCACGCTGATCGGGATCATCATCGCCATGGTCAACGCGCCCCCGGGAACGCTGATCGCCACCGCCGCACCCACGATCAGCACCAGTGCGCCGATCATCAACGGCAGCAGCCACCGGTCTTCCTTGCGCTGGACCTGAAACGCCTGCCACAGCTGGGTGCGCCGCTCAGTGGAGGCGGCCTTGCGGGTGGCTTTGGCCGCGGCCCGGGCTTCCTTGTTCTCGGCTGCATTGCGGGGTCTGGGCATAGCTAACAAGGATACGCAGCGTGCCGGCCGGTGCTGCGTCAGCTGCGGGCGGGGGTGTGGGTTTCCTCGATTGGTAGCACTCGAACCGCCCGACGCTCCATCGCCTGCTTGTACAGCCGGCCCGCACGGTACGACGAGCGCACCAGCGGCCCGGACATCA
This sequence comes from Mycobacterium sp., assembly GCA_035721065.1. Classification (GTDB taxonomy): domain Bacteria; phylum Actinomycetota; class Actinomycetes; order Mycobacteriales; family Mycobacteriaceae; genus Mycobacterium. The sequence continues at coordinate 97,481 of DASTNJ010000059.1, read as the reverse complement.
CCCCGGCGAAGCCCAGTTGCTCGGCGTACCGGGCGTGCTCGACGAACTCCTCGGGCTTGACCCACCGCTCGATCGGGTGGTGGCGCTCCGATGGCCGCAGGTATTGGGTGATGGTCACCAACTCGGCCCCGGCGTTGTAGAGGTCTGCCAATGCGCTGCGAATCTCTTCGGGGGTCTCGCCCATGCCCAGGATCAGGTTGCTCTTGACCACCAGCCCGAATTCGCGGGCCTGGGTCAGCACGCTCAGGCTGCGCCGGTAATCGAACGCCGGCCGGATCATCTTGAAGATTCGCGGCACCGTTTCCACGTTGTGCGCCAGCACTTCCGGGCGGGCCTCGAATACTTCGCGCAGCAGGCTCGGCCGGCCGTCGAAGTCGGGGATCAGCAGCTCCACCCCGGTCGACGGGTTGAGACGCTTGATGGCGCGCACCGTCTCGGCGTACAGCCAGGACCCCTGGTCGTCCAGGTCATCGCGGGTGACCCCGGTGACGGTGGAGTAGCGCAGGCCCATCGCCTGCACACTCTCGGCCACCCGGCGCGGCTCGTCGCGGTCGAGCTCGCTGGGTTTACCGGATTTGATCAGGCAGAACGAGCAGTTGCGGGTGCAGACTTCGCCGCCGATCAGGAAGGTCGCCTCCCGGTCTTCCCAGCACTCGTAGATGTTCGGGCAGCCGGCCTCCTCGCACACCGTGTGCAGCTGTTCGCGTTTGACCAGGCCTTTCAGCTCGGTGTAGTTGGGCCCCATCTTGGCCCGGGTCTTGATCCACGACGGCTTGCGTTCGATCGGGGTTTCGGCGTTGCGTGCTTCCTGTCGGCGTAGCCTGCGGCCTTCCGGGACAGTGTTCACTGGCTCAACATTACGCCCGGCTACGGTGCGCGCCGGAACGGCGGGCTCAGGAGGCGGGCGAATCGTGCAAAGCCCGGACCGGCAGCACGCCGTCGAGGGCGTCGAGCACCGAGTCGGCGACCGCGGCCCGCACGTCGTCGACGCCGATCCGGCGCCCCAGCTCCGCCGACAGGGATGTCACGCCGGCATCGGCGATGCCGCACGGCACGATCGTGGTGAACGCGCCCAGGTCGCAGTCGCAGTTGAGGGCGAAGCCGTGCAGGGTGGTGGCGCGGGCGACCCGCACGCCGATCGCGGCGACTTTACGCGCCGGGCGCCCCTGGCCGGCCGGCACCCACACCCCGGACCGTCCGTCGACGCGCCCGGCCGGCAATCCCAGGCCGGCGCAGACCGCGATCAGCGATTCCTCAAGGCGCCGAACATAATTGACCACATCCAGCGGCTCGGCGAGGCCGATGATCGGATATCCCACCAACTGCCCGGGGCCGTGCCAGGTGATTTTGCCGCCGCGGTCGACGTCGACGACCGGGGTGTCGTCCACCGGTCGCTCATGCGACTCGGTGCGTCGTCCCGCCGTGTAGACCGATGGGTGCTCCAACAGCAGCAGGGTGTCCGGGCCGCCGGCCACCCTGGCGTCGGCCAGTTCCCGCTGCAACTGCCACGCGGTCTGGTAATCGACGCTGCCCAGCTGCCGCACCTCGAGCGGGCCGGTGCCGGACCGGATCGATGTCGCCACATTGGCGAGGTTACCCGGTTGGCTGACGGTGCGGGCCATTGGCGAACGTTGCGCGGTGAGCGGGGATGTTGCTGGTCCATCCCGTAGCGATCGGGATGCTTCAGGCGCATGGCAGAGGTCGGAATCGCCTGGCGCAGAGATGTTTTCGGAATCATGCAGTCGAGAACATGTTGGTGAAGAAGTCAAGCATGGGGCTGATGTTGATGTCGCCGTACGAGGTGAGCAGGAAGTCGCCTGCAGTGGAGGAAGTACCAGCGGCGTTGATGGATTCCTGCAAGACGTTGCCGTATCCGAACCCGTACTCGGCGATCAGGAAAGCGGTCTTGTCGGGCAGCAGGGTTCCAGCGGAGCCGAGCGTGGTGATCTCCTCGGTGTAGCCCTCGCCGAGCCCCAGCATCTGGCTGAGCTGACTCAGAGATCCGGCTAGGCCGGTACTGGTCTCAAACACAGTCGGCGTGTACTCGACATTCCCGGTGAACGTGTCAACCGGTATACCGAGGCTGGACACGCTGAAGTCCTGGGTGCCGTAGACCGTGCCGGTCGTCGAGTCGGTCACCGTCACATCCTCGGGACCTACCGGCGCGATCGTGTAGACCGGCGAGAACATGTTCGTCGGATCCTGGCTGTAGGGGATCACGGCCGGGTCGTACTGATTGCCGGAGCCGGTGGCCAGCGGCGCGGCCGAAGCCGCGTTGGAGATGGTGTCACCGGTTGTGTCGCCGCCGTCGCCCCCCGTCGCATTCGCGGCCGGCACGGCCATTGCGGCCGCAGTGGTGGCGAGGGTGACGATCCGGATGGTTTTCATGATGTGTTCGTTTCTGAACGACAAGTGCAGATGACAAGCGCATCGCCAGCGTATCCATATTTCCGGTTCGCGAATAGGCCCGCTGCTCGATCGACGTGACCGACTCGATCGTCGCTGGGCGCGCGAATCGCGGCTACGCCAAGCTGGGTCCGGCGGTCACGTACTCCAGCGCCTCGCCGATGGTGTTGTGGTGGAACCGGAAGCCGGTCTCCTCGAGCGCGGACGGAATGGCGCGCTGGCCGCTGAGCAGGCCTTCGTCGGCGAGCTCGCCGACGGCGGCGCGAACCGCGAACCCGGGCAGCATCAGCGGGGTGGGCCGGTTGACGGCTTGACCCAGCGCGGTGGTGAACTCGGCGTTGGTGACCGGTGCGGGTCCGGTCAGGTTCACCGGTCCGGCAAGCGCCCGCTCGGTCATCGCGAACCGCAGCGCCCGTACCTCGTCTTCCAGGCTGATCCAGGACATGTACTGGCGGCCGCTGCCCAGCCGGGTGCCCAGCCCGAGGGAGAACATCGGCCGCAGCCGGCGCAGTGCGCCACCGGCCCGGGCCAGCACCACGCCGCTGCGGGCCAGCACCACCCGGGTGCCGGCTCGCTGGGCGGACACCGTCGCCGCCTCCCAGTCCTGGCACAGCCCCGCCAGGAAACCTGTTCCGGCGGGACTGGTTTCGTCGACCGTCCGGGATCCGGTGTGCCCGTAGTAGCCGATGGCGCTCGCGTTGATCAGCACCGGCACCCCCGCGTCGGCCGCGGCGGTGGCCAGCACCTCGGTGGGGGTGATGCGACTGTCGCGCAGAGTCTGTTTGAACGCTCCGGACCAGCGCCGTTTCCCGATGTTGATGCCGCACAGGTTGACGACGGCGTCCACCCCGTACAGGGCCGCATGATCGAGTTCACCGAATTCGGGATCCCATTGCACCTCACCGGGATTGGCCGGCCGGCGGCGGACGATCCGCACCACCTGATCGCCGGCGGCCCGCAGTGCCGACACCAGCGCCGACCCGATCAACCCGGATGATCCGGCGATCGCCACGACGGTATCGGCCACGAGATCACAACCCTAATTCGGCCTCGAATGCACCCTCTTCGAGCCGGTTGCGGACGGTGGTCACGAACCTTCCGGCGTCGGCGCCGTCGATGAGTCGGTGGTCGTAGGTCAGCGGCAGGTAGCAGATGGAGCGCACCCCGATCGACTCGTTGCCGGCCTCGTCGACGATCACCCTCGGGCGCTTGACGATGGCGCCGGTGCCCAGCATGGCGGCCTGGGGCGGAACCAGGATCGGGGTGTCCGTCAGGGCGCCCTGGCTGCCGATGTTGGTGATCGTGAAGGTGCCGCCGGACAGTTCGTCGGGCCGCAGCCCGCCCGAGCGCGCCCGCGCCGCGATGTCGGCGATGGCCCGGGCCAGCCCGGCCAGTGACAGGTCGCCCGCGTTGTGGATCACCGGGGAGAGCAGCCCCTGTTCGGTGTCGACCGCGAAACCGAGGTGCTCGGCGTCGTAGTAGGTGATCTCACCGGCATCCTCGTCGTAGCTGGCGTTGACGTTGGGGTGGGTCTTCAGCGCGTCGATCACCGCCCTTGCGATGAACGGCAGGTAGGTCAGGTTGACCCCCTCCCGTTCGGCGAAGCCATTCTTGGCCTGCGCCCGCAGCGCCACGATCTTAGTCATGTCGACCTCGTGCGTCTGGGTGAGCTGCGCGGTGGCCTGCAGCGACTCGCGGGTCTTCTTGGCGGTGATCTGCCGGATCCGGCTGGCTTTGGCGGTGGTGCCGCGCAGGTGTGCCAGCGCCGGGGCGGGAGCAGGCGCGGCCGGGGCCTTCGCGGCGGGAGCGGCGGCGGCCGGTGCGGCCTGCTGCTGTCCTGCCTGGCCGGCGGCGGCCAGCACGTCCTGCTTGCGGATGCGCCCGCCCACTCCGGTTCCGGTCACCCGGCTGAGGTCGACGTCGTTGTCGGCGGCGAGTTTGCGTACTAGCGGCGTGACGTAGGGGGTGGCTTCGGCCCCGCCCGGTGCGGCTGCGGGCTCTGCGGCGGCGGGCTTCGGTGCAGGCGCGGGCTGTGGTGCAGGCGCAGGCGCGGCTTGCGACGGGGGAGCGGGCGTTGGCGTGGGGGCCGGCTCGGGCGCGGGTGCCGGTTTGGGTGCGGGTGCCGGTGGCGCTGCTGGCTCAGGCGGCGCCGCCGGCGTGGCGCCGGTGCCGACTTTGGCCAGTTCACCGCCGACTTGGACGACCGCGTCCTCGGGAGCGGTGATGGCCAGCAGCGTGCCGGCCACCGGTGACGGGATCTCCGTGTCGACCTTGTCGGTGGACACCTCCACCAGCGGATCGTCGACCGCCACCGGGTCGCCGACCTTCTTCAGCCAGCGAGTCACGGTGCCCTCGGTGACCGACTCACCCAATTCGGGCATCAGCACCGGCGTGCCTCCGCCGCCGGCAGCCGGCGCCGGCGGAGCCGCTGCCGGCTCGGGGCTGGCGGCCGGCTCCGGCTCGGCCTGGGGTGCGGGCTCGGCCTGGGGTGCGGGCTCGGCCTGCGCTTCGGGCGCCGGGGCGGCAGGTGGTGCGGCAGCGGCCTCGCCGGCCTCGCCGATGACCGCCAACTCGCCGCCGACCTCGACGGTGTCGTCTTCGTGGGCGACGATCTTGGTTAGCACGCCGGCCACCGGTGACGGGATCTCGGTGTCGACCTTGTCGGTGGAGACTTCAAGCAGCGGCTCGTCGACGGCGACGGTGTCGCCCTCCTGCTTGAGCCAGCGGGTCACGGTTCCCTCCGTGACGCTCTCACCGAGTGCCGGCATCTGAACTGAGAACGCCATCGCTGTTAACTCCTCGATTCGATTCGGTGGGTCGCCGCGGCTCGCCCCTTTGGCTTACTACGCCGGCATGACCGCCACTCTATTCACCCGCGCCGCGCCGCGAGGCGCTAACCGGTGCTTAACCGTGTCGCATCAGCCGTTTTCTGCCACCCCTTTTTTCTGCTATCCCTTTTCCGCGATGTCCTCCAGCACCGCGAACAGCGTGCGGGTCGGTACGCCGGTGCCGCCCTTGGGCGTGCAGCCCCATGGGCCGCCCGCGTTATAGGCGGGTCCGGCGACGTCGATGTGCGCCCAGGCCACCCCGTCGGCGACGAATTCGCGCAGGAACACCCCGGCCACCAGCATGCCGGCGAACCGTTGCCCGCTGACGTTGGCCAGGTCGGCCACCGTCGATTTCAGGTCCTCTTTGAGCTCGTCGGGCAGCGGCATCGGCCAGCCGTTCTCGCCGACCGCCTGCGAGATCGACGCAACCCGGTCCCGGAACTCGTCGCTGCCCATCACGCCCGGCACGCGGTTGCCCAGCGCGACCGTCTGCGCGCCGGTCAGCGTCGACGTCTCGATCAGGTAGTCGGGCTTGTCCTCGCACGCCCGCACGATCGCGTCGGCCAGGATCAGCCGGCCCTCGGCGTCGGTGTTGAGCACTTCGACGGTGGTGCCGCCGTACTGGGTCAGCACGTCACCGGGGCGCTGTGCGGTGCCCGACGGCATGTTCTCGGCCATCGGCACGGTGGCGATCACGTCGATCGGCAGGCCGCGGCGGGCCGCCAGGACGACGGTCGCGATCACGGCCGCGGCTCCGCCCATGTCCGAGGTCATGTGGTGCATGCCGAGCGCCGGTTTGATCGAGATGCCGCCGGTGTCGAAGGTGATCCCCTTGCCGACCAGCGCGACCCTCTTCGCCTTCTTGGGATTCCTGGCCAGCCGGGAACCGCGGTGCGTCAATCGCACCAGTCGCGGCGGGCGCGACGACCCCTGCCCGACACCGATCACCCCGCCATAGCCGGCCTTGGCCAGTGCCTTTTCGTCGAGCACTTCGACTTCGAGTCCTGCCGATTGACCCAAAGCTTTTGCCCGCGCGGCGAATTCAGCCGGGAACAGGTGACTCGGCGGCGTGTTGACGAGGTCGCGGGCGGTGGCGACGGCGGTGGCGACATCCACGCCGTGGGTGACTGCGGCTTTCAGGGCCTTGACGTTCCCGGTGGCTTTGGTGTCTGCACCGGCCGTCAGCACGGTGACGGTTTTCAGGCCGGGTGTTTTCGGGGCGGTCTTGTCGCTGCGGAACGCGGTGAACCGGTAGCCGCCCAGGATCAAGCCCTCCACGCCGGCGGCCACCACACCCTCGCCGGGCAGGCCGGCCAGCGCACTGATCACCGCTTCGGTGCCGTTCAGCGCGCGTGCCGCCGCGCCCGCGGCCCGCCGGATCACGTCGGCCGGCCACACCTCGCGGGGTTTGCCCAGTCCGACCGTCAGCACGCTCGCCACCGGCAGCGACGACACCGCCAGCCGGGTCACCTGTTCGGCCGTGCCGTGAGCGTCCACCGCGCGCAGCGCGGTCTCGATCTCGGCGACCGCGTCGGCGGGCAGGGCAGTCTGGCCGGGGACAGTGGCGACGGTGGCGGAAGCACCCTCGTCGGCACCGCCGACCACCGGCACGATCAGCACCGCCTTGCCGGCGCGGCGGGGCAGTGTGGTGGCGACGGTGACGGCGGGTTCGGTGCTCACCAGCCCACCCTAACCAGCCGACCGCTGCCGGTTGCTGAATGGCATGGCCGCGCACGCCGCTCCGATCAACGAGCGCAACCGCGGCCTGGTTCTCATGGTGTTCCCTTTCCTGTGCCCTCGCGTCCCAAGTCGTATGCCGTGACCGGCTCATCGAAACCCTTGAGCGGCAGCGGATCCAGGGCGGTCGCCGACCAACCGGGGAGCTTCTCGCGAACGTCGGCGGCGGCCAGGATCTGCCCGGGTTCCGCGGCGGCGACCAGCCGGGCGGCCAGGTTCACCGGGTTACCGAAGTAGTCCCCGCCGATCGCCAGCACCTCGCCAAAGCCGAGCCCGGCGCGCACCCGCAGCCCGAACTCCCGAGCCTTCGAATGGCTGACCAGATCGACCGCGGCCTCGACCAGAAGCTTCGGTGTCGAGCTCACCCACATGACTTCGTCGCCGATGAACTTCACCACCCGGCCGCCGTCGGCGTGCACTACGTCGGAGACGGTGGCGCCGAAGTCGGTGATCATGGCCGACAGCTCCTGGTGGGTGAGTACCTGGGTCATTGCGGTGAAGCCGGACAAATCCGCGAAGCCGACACCGCACACCACGCTGGCCGCCGGGCCGCCCTCGAGCTGCTCGAGGAAGGTCCGGGCGCTGACCAGATGCTGGCGGTGGACGACGTCGATCAATGCTCCGACGCGCGGGATGAATTCCGTGGTGGAACGCCAGGCCCGCGCCGTGGCGAGCTCGTTCTGGCTGTGGCCCAGCCACACGTCGGGCTGACTTACCCGGATCATCGACGACTCGGCCTCGGCCAGCCGGGCCATGGTCGCGCCGAGCACCCGCAGGAACGGTTCGACGTGGTCGCCGTACTGTGCCCGCATCGCGACCGCTGTCGCCAGGGCATCCACGTCGGCCTGGCTCAACATCCGCGCGTCGTGACTATCGGCACTCAGGCCGAACATCGTCCAGGCACGCTCGAGCTCGCCGACGAGCACGCCCAGCTCGTCGGCGGCACTGTGCAGGCTGTGCAGCGGCGGCCCCGACCAGCCCAGGAAGTCACCGGCCAGCCCGAACAGCCGGCCGCGACGTTCGGCCCGCACCATCTCCTCGGAGGTGAAGCCCAGGCTGACGAGATATTCGAGCAGCGGCGCCCGCTCGCGTGCGTTGGCTATGCCGGCTGCCTGCAACGCCTCGAAGTCCAGCGACTCGGCCACCTGCACAAGTCTGCCAGCAGGTCACACCGATTAGTGTGGTTCCTCGTGAGCGACCTCCAGCAGGGACCACTGGAAGACCGTCATCGCGAACTGGGCGCCAGCTTCGCCGAGTTCGGCGGCTGGTTGATGCCGGTGTCGTACGCGGGCACCGTCGCCGAGCACAACGCGACCCGCAGCACGGTCGGCCTGTTCGACGTCAGCCATCTCGGCAAGGCGATCGTCCGCGGACCGGGGGCGGCCGCGTTCGTCAATTCGGCCCTGACCAACGATCTGAGCCGCATCGGCCCGGGCAAGGCGCAATATACGTTGTGCTGTAACGAATCCGGTGGCGTCATCGATGATTTGATCGTCTACTACGTCGCCGACGACGAGATGTTCCTGGTGCCCAACGCGGCCAACACCGCCGCGGTGGTCGCCGCACTGCAGGCGGCCGCACCGCCGGGGCTGACGATCACCGACGAGCATCGCTCTCGCGCTGTGCTGGCGGTGCAGGGACCGCGATCGGCCGAGGTGCTCGAGGCACTGGGCCTGCCGACCGGCATGGACTACATGGCGTACGCCGACGCGACTTTCGCCGGCGTGCCGGTGCGGGTGTGCCGGTCGGGGTACACCGGCGAACACGGCTACGAGCTGCTGCCGCCGTGGGAGTCGGCTGGCGTGGTGTTCGACGCCCTGGTCGCCGCGGTCAGCGAGGCGGGTGGACAGCTGGCCGGCCTCGGAGCGCGGGATACGCTGCGCACCGAGATGGGCTATCCGCTGCACGGACATGAACTGTCGCTTGATATTTCACCGGTGCAAGCCCGTTGCGGATGGGCGATCGGCTGGAAGAAGGAGACGTTCTTCGGCCGTGACGCGCTGATGGCGGAGAAAGCGGCCGGCCCGCGTCGGCTGCTGCGCGGGTTGCGGGCCGTCGGGAGAGGTGTGCTGCGAGCCGGCCTGACGGTGCTCGACGGTGACCGGCAGGTGGGGGTCACGACGTCGGGCACGTTCTCGCCCACGCTGAAGGTCGGCATTGCGCTGGCGCTGATCGACACCGACGCGCGCATCGAGGACGGTGCGCGACTGACAGTCGACGTGCGGGGCCGCGCGATCGACTGCGAGGTGGTTGCGCCGCCGTTCGTGACGACAAAAACCCGGTAGCGCCCGGATATACAATCACCCCATGACAAGGGGGCTTCTCGACTTCACGGTGTCGGCCGCCGCGAACCCGGCCACCGACGCGGAACGCGAAGCGATTCTGGCCGACCCGGGGTTCGGCAAGCACCACACCGACCACCTGGTGTCGATCGACTACGCCGAGGGTGCGGGCTGGCACAACGCCCGGGTGATCCCGTACGGCCCGATCCAGCTCGACCCGTCCGCGATCGTGTTGCACTACGCGCAGGAGGTTTTCGAGGGCCTGAAGGCCTATCGGTGGGCAGACGGCTCGATCGTGTCTTTTCGACCCGAGGCCAACGCCGCCCGCCTGCGGTCGTCCTCTCGCCGGCTGGCCATCCCGGAGCTGCCCGAAGAACTGTTCATCGAATCACTCAAACAGCTGATCGCCGTCGACGCCGCCTGGGTGCCGAAAGCCGGCGGCGAGGAATCGCTTTATCTGCGGCCGTTCATCTTCGCCACCGAGCCGGGTCTGGGGGTGCGGCCGGCCGCTGAGTACCGGTATCTGGTGCTGGCCTCACCGGCCGGCGCCTACTTCAAGGGCGGCATCAAGCCGGTCAGCGTCTGGCTGTCCACCGAATACGTACGGGCCTGTCCGGGCGGCACCGGCGCGGCCAAGTTCGGCGGCAATTACGCGGCTTCGCTGGTCGCTCAGGCCCAGGCCGCGGCGAACGACTGCGACCAGGTGGTGTGGCTGGACGCGATCGAGCGTCGCTACGTCGAAGAGATGGGCGGGATGAACCTGTTCTTCGTGTTCGGCAGTGGCGGGTCGGCGCAACTGGTCACCCCGGAACTGTCGGGTTCGCTGCTTCCCGGGATCACCCGGGATTCATTGCTGCAGTTGGCCACCGACGCAGGGTTCACCGTTGCGGAACGCCGGATCGGGATCGACGAATGGCAGAAGAAAGCCAATGCCGGTGAGATCACCGAGGTGTTCGCCTGCGGCACCGCCGCCGTCATCACCCCGGTGTCGCACGTCAAATACGCCGACGGGGAATTCACCGTCGCCGACGGTCAGCCCGGCGAGGTGACGATGGCGCTGCGCGACACGCTGACCGGAATCCAGCGCGGCACCTTCGCCGACACCCACGGCTGGATGGCCCGGCTCGGTTAGGCGCTCCGGCCCGCGTCAAGACACGGCCAGCAGCAGCGCCGTCGCGGTCGTGGTCCACTCGATCACCGCGCCCAGCACATCACCGGTGATGCCACCGAAGCGGCGCGTACAGTGCGCGACCAGGCCCGCGGCGCAGCCCAGCCCCGCCAGGACGGCGACCGGACCCTGCCACGGCACCGGGCCGGCCCATACCGACCCGGCGATGAGCAGCACGGCCCAGGCCGCCACAACCCAACCCGGCTGGCTGCCGGCTACTCGTACGCCCAGTGTGCTGCCGGCCGCGGCGGGCACCGACCGGTGACAGGCCAGCACCGCCGCCACTCGCCCGGCGGTCACCGCGACCACGATCGCCGCCGGGCCCAGCGCCGCGAACGCCAGCCCCTGCAGCACGATCACCAGTACGACCGCGGCCACCCCGAACGGCCCCGTCGACCCGTCGCGCATCACTCGCAGCGCTTGGGCGGGCGGCTGGAAGCAGCCCAGCCCGTCAGCGGTGTCGGCCACGCCGTCGATGTGCAGCCCCCGGGTGGCGGCTGCGACGGCGGCCACCGCCAGCAAACCGGCCAGCGGGTTACCGACGCCGAATGCCATGCCCCCGACCGACGCCACGCCGGCGGCCACCAGGCCCAGGGCCGCACCGACCACGGGCAGCGCGGCGAGCGCGCCGCGGTCCAGACGCCGGACGCCACCACCGGGCACGTGAAGGACTGTGCCGAACATGAAAGCTGTTGCCAGCGACTGGATCACAGCGGGCCGGGCCCGGATACGCCGGCCTCGTCGAACGTGGCCATCGAAGACAGCGCTGCCACCGACGCGCGCAGCAGTGGCAGTGCCGTTGCCGCTCCGGTACCCTCGCCCAGCCGCATCCGCAGATCCAGGATCGGTTCCAGATTCAGCTGTGCGCACGCTAGCGCATGCGCCGGTTCGGTGGATCGGTGCGCTGCCTGCCACCACAGCCGGGCGCCGGGCGCCAGTCGCTCGGCGACCAGGGCGGCAGCCGTCACCGCCAGCCCGTCCAGCAGCAGCGGCGTGCGCCGGATCGCGGACTGCGCGCAGAAGCCCGCCAGCGCGGCCAGATCAGCGCCGCCGCAGCAGCACAGCAGCCCAAGCGGATCCGAGGCCGCCGACCGCGATCGGAACAGCGCGTCGCGCACCGCGGCGGTCTTGCGCGCCCACCCGGCGTCGTCGACCCCGGTGCCGTACCCGACCGTCTCGACCGGTTCGGCGCCGGCCAGCGCCGCGATCAAAGCCGTTGCGGCGGTGGAGTTCCCGATACCCATATCGCCGGCGATCAGCAGGTCGGCCCCGGCGTCGACCTCTTCGTCGGCGATCCGCCGGCCGGCATCGACCGCGGCGACGGCCTCGCCCGCGGTCATCGCGTCCTCGACCCGGATGTCACCGCTTCCGCGGCGCACCTTGTGTGCGCCGACCTTCTCCGACACCGGGTCCGCATCGACAGCCACATCGACGACCCGCACCGTCGCACCCGCGACGCCGGCCAGGGCATTGATGGCCGCTCCGCCGCCGGCGATGTTGGCCACCATCTGGGCGGTCACCTCCGTCGGGTAGGCGGACACGCCGGCCCGGGACACCCCGTGGTCGCCGGCGAACACCACCACCCGGGCGCGCTCGAACTGCCGCGGCGGGCAGTGCCCCTGGCAGGACGCCACCCACACCGACAGGTCTTCCAGCCGGCCCAGCGCACCGGGTGGCTTGGTCAGACGGTCCTGGCGGGCTCGGGCCGCGGCGGCTACCCCCGCGTCCGGCGGTGAGACGGGTGCGAACTCCATCAGACGCGTCGGCCGATGCTCAGCTGACCCGCTCGCCGCGGTTGACCTGGGGCCGCGGCACCCGCATGCGCCGCAGCTGGGAGGCCCGGCTGGCGGCGTAGAGCCCCAGCTTCAACCGGCTTTCGGTGTTGTCGGGGAACTTGGCGTCGGCCAGCTTGTTGACCTTGCGGCCCAGGACCAGTGCGTCGACCACCATGGCCGCCATCAGGATCATCATCGTCAGCGACACGTAAACCTGCAGCTGCGGGCCGGCCATCGTCATGAACAGCAGCAGCACCGCCGACGGCAGGAACAGGCCGAGCACGTTGTAGCGGGCATCCACCACGTCGCGCGCGAACCGACGGACCTGGCCCTGATCGCGGGCGGGTAGCGACTTTTCGTCACCGGCCATCACCGCATTGCGGTGCTCGGCCATGCGCTCCCGGCGTTTCGCCTTCACGGCCTGGCGTTCCTCGCGGCTGAGCTTCGGCCCGGCCAGCGCCTTGCGCCGGGCCCGCGCCTCGGCCGACGTCATCGGTGCGGGCGCCACGGGACCCCGGCGCCGGTTGGCCGCGCTGCGCTTGGGCGTCGGCCGGCCCTTCGGGGCGGTGGTCTGCGACCGGGAGGAATCGGGCTCCTGGCCGTCGCCGGCTGATTCACCTGTGCCCGGATCGACGGTGTCATCGGCACCGCCGGTGCCGTTGGGGGCACCGGCGTCCTTTCTGCGGCCCGACAGCTTCACGGTGACTAGATTAGGTCAGGTTGTCAGCCCTGCATCGGTCGCCGTCTGCGCGGCTTTAATACCCTCACCGATATGGCCGGGCCGGCGAAGCGCGACGACGCGGCGTCCGTGCTGCGGGTGTTGATCGCACCCGACTGCTTCGGGGAGAGCCTGACCGCGGTGCAGGCCGCCGCCGCCATCGCGACCGGGTGGCACCGCAGCCGGCCGCATGATCGGGTCACCATCGCACCGCAATCGGACGGCGGACCCGGATTCGTCGCCGTGCTCGCCGGACGGCTGGGCGAGCTGCGCGAGTTGCGGGTGAGCGGTCCGCTCGACGATGAGGTCACCGCCGACTGGGTGTTCGACGCGAACTCCAAGACCGCGTACCTGGAGTGCGCGCAGGCGTGCGGTCTGGCGCTGCTGGGCTGCCCGCCGTCGCCGGAGACCGCGATCGCGGCGCACAGCCGGGGTGTCGGCCAGCTGATTGCGGGCGCCCTGCGGGCCGGGGCGGAACGCATCGTTGTCGGCCTGGGCGGCAGTGCCAGCACCGACGGCGGACGTGGCCTGGTGGAAGAGCTCGGCGGGCTGGAGGCGGCCCGCCGGCGGTCGGCGGCGGTGGCCCTGATCGCCGCCTGCGACGTCGAGTACCCGCTGCTCGGGCCGTGGGGGGCAGCGCGTGTCTTCGGCCCGCAGAAAGGTGCCGACACCGCCACCGTGACCACGCTCGAGCGGCGCTTGGCGGAGTGGGCGTCCGAACTCGACGGCGCGGCCGGGTGGCCGGTGAGCGCCGCGTCCGGGGCCGGCGCCGCGGGTGGCATCGGCGCGGCGTTGCTGGCGCTGGGCGCCACGGCCGAATCCGGGGCGGAGATCGTCGCCCGGCACACCGGACTCGATGCGGATCTGACTGCCGCGGACCTGGTGGTCACCGGTGAGGGCCGATTCGACGAACAGTCATTGCACGGCAAGGTGGTCGGTGCGCTGGCAGGCGCGTCGCGCGCGCGCCACGTTCCGGTGCTGGTGCTGGCCGGCCAGGTCGGCCTCGACGAGGTGGCGCTGCGTGCGGCGGGAATCCTGGCGGCCCGTTCGGTCGCCGATTACGCCGGATCAGTGCGGTTCGCCCTGGCCGACGCGGTAAACCAGCTGATGGGCCTGGCTTCGGCGGCGGCGGCGGAGATCGGCGGGTAGTGGTTTCGTCGGCCGCACCGGGTATCGTTGGACGCGTGGGTTTTGAGTCGAAAGACCCCACCTCATGATCAACGCAAAGGAAGACGCAATGACTGTTTCCGACCAGTCGACCAACACCCCCGGTGTTGTCTTGACCGATGAGGCCGCGGAAAAGGTGAGGTCTCTGCTCGCCCAGGAAGGTCGCGACGACCTGACGTTGCGGATCGCGGTTCAGCCGGGCGGCTGCGCCGGGCTGCGCTACAACCTGTTCTTCGATGACCGCAGCCTCGACGGCGACGTCGTCTTCGATTTCCACGGCGTCAAGCTGGCGGTGGACCGGATGAGCGCCCCCTACCTGGAGGGCGCGCAGATCGGCTACGCCGACCAGATCGACAAGCAGGGATTCACCATCGACAACCCCAACGCCGGGGGATCCTGCTCGTGCGGCGACTCATTCAACTGAGCCGAATTCGCTGACTGGTCCGTCGGGCTACCGGGCATCCGGGCCCGACGGTCGTCTCCCGTTCGCCCGCGACAGTGTCGCGGGCGACTCGGGGCCGTGTCGTCTCGGCGGGATTTCGGCAGGGGTCAGCTGGTGCCGTTGACGTTGGCGGAGAAGTTGTTGATCGCCAACCCGGCTCCGCCGCTCCACGGCTCGAAGCCAGCTTGGACGCTGGTCAGATACCACGAGTCGGTCATGGCGGGCTCCAGAGTCTCGGTGTTGTCGATGAACCCCAGCACATTGAAGTTATGCCAGGAGCTTATCGGCGTGTCCGCCACGTAGGAGACCACCTGGTTCTGGCCATTGCTGCCTTCCCAGACCGTGAAATCCTTGCCGTCGATGTCGTCGTCGCCTACGACGTGACCGACCGGCTGGATGGAGCCCTGGTGGTTGAACCAGATCATGATCTCCTGCTGATTGACGCCGTTGGTCAACGGCTGGGGGTCGAGCCAGATGTCGTACGACGCATCCCAGGTGCCGCCGGTGGGGTAGGTGTAGTCGATGCTGCTCGTGGCGCTGTTGATGTCGCTCAGTTGCTCGGGTAGCGGGCTGTCTATCGAGCACAGCGTGTAGGCGCATCCGAGGAAGATTGACGGGTATGACAGCGGAGCACCATTGGTGGGCGCGCTGCCGGCCACGCTGACCAGTGTGAAGCCGGCGGGAGTGGTCTCAATCTCCTGTGACCCACCGCCGATGTTGTAGGCGTTGTTCTGGACCGCGTAGTCGTTCTCGACGTGGGTCTGCTGGTACTGACCGGTCAGGATCTGACCGCCGTTACTGCCGGTGCCGGTGCTGCCGCTGCCGCTACCCATGCTGCCGCTGCCGCTACTGCCGCTGCCGCTACTGCCGCTCCCGCTACTGCCGGTTCCGGTGCCTGTGCCTGTGCTGCTGCCTTCATCGCCGCCGGTTGCACCGCCGGCTGACTGCCCGTTGACCTCGGCGTTCGCTGGCGGCGAGTAGTCGCCGTTATCGGAAACGGTAAAACCGACCGAGGTGCTGCCGTCCGGCGCGATCGTGTTGTTGTAGCTCTCGGGAGTCAGCACGTAGTGCGTCCCGGAGTGGGTCATCACAGCGTTCCACACGTTGGTGATGGACTCGTTTGCGGGGAGATCGAACTGGAGCTTCCAGTCGGCCAGCGGGGTATTGCCGGGATTGGCGATCGTGTATCCGCCGTTGAAGCCGTCGTTCCATTGTGACGTCAGTGCATATGTCGCCTCGGCCACGGGGCTACCGCCACCGCCTGTGGTCGTGCTGCCTCCGGTCGTGCTGCCTCCGGTCGTGCTGCTGCCTCCGGTCGTGCTGCTGCCTCCGCTGTCGCTGCCTCCGGTCGTGCCGCCGCTGTCGCCGCCGGAGCCGTTGATGTCGAAATTCGTTGGCGCCGAATAGTTCCCGTTATCCGACGCCTGGAACCCGATGGTGATCGCCTGGCCCGGCTGAATTGTGCTGTCGTAGCTTTCCGGGGTCAGCACGTATTGTGCACCGTCCTGGGTGAAGTTCGCGTTCCACATGTTCGTGATGGACGTACTGGTTGGCAGATCGAACTGGGCCTGCCAATCCGTTATCGGGGTCGTCCCCGTATTGGTGATCGTGTAGTCGGCAGTGAAGCCGTCGTTCCACTGCGACGTCAGCACATATGCGCCCCGGACTCCAGCGTCGGTGCCGCCGATGGCCGCAGGGGATGCCGCCACCGCTGCCATCACCGGCGTCGCGTCTGGGGCAACGGCGCTGGTGGTGATCACATCATGGCCCAACAGCGCCGTGGCACCCACGTTGATCATCGAGTCGATCGACTGCCCGAGTGGGCTCTCAAGCCATGCCTCGTCGAGGTCATGGAACGCCCCGGACAGCGTCGGAAAGCTCGCTCCCACATCGCCCACGTCCAGACCTGTGGTTGGGTCCACGGCGGTGTCGACGCCCATCAGGCTGTCGATGACTGCGTCGATGACATCCGCGTTGGCCGACGGCATTGCGGTCAGCGGGATCATCCCGATCGTCAATGCCACACCGGCGGCCGCGCCCAGGCCGACCAGTTGGGTTGGAGAGTGCGTCTTGATGTTGGCGATCCGCCGGGAACCATGCATCGGTTTCTCCGTTGTAATAGGACTGTTATAAGTGCGTGATAGCCGGTTGAGCGTCCGGAACAGCTCGTTTTGCGGCGGTTCCGGCGACGACGCCGGCAGTCATCCGGCGAGTTACGGTGCGCTCGGCCGCGACTGTTGGACGGTTCATGCAGTTGTATAAGTGAGAACTGAGATTAACAGCAATATCTATCGGAATAGAAGACATTGATTTCGATTTCTTTGTACTGTTTTCTCCGATATTTCGAAATTTCTGTCACGCGGATTACACAATGTCTGAACGTAGTCACGCATTGCCGACGTCCACCGAACTTGCGGTCGGGAAGGCGCGGGATACGCGGGATAGCCGACGCGATCCGGGACGTCGAAGGCGTCAGCCGATGTGTGTACGGATCCCCGCCGATGCGGGCAGGGCAGTAGTCGTGGGTACTCTTGGCTGGTCCTGCTTGGCCAGAAGAAGGGTAGATATTCCGTGACGATTGCGGTGACCGGCTCGATCGCGACCGACCATCTGATGCGCTTTCCCGGCCGGTTCTCCGAGCAACTGCTGGCCGAGCATCTGCACAAGGTGTCGCTGAGCTTTCTGGTCGACGACCTGGTGATCCACCGCGGCGGGGTGGCCGGCAACATCGCCTACGCGATCGGGGTGCTCGGCGGCAAGGCAACCCTGGTCGGCGCCGCCGGTGACGACTTCGCCGACTACCGTCGCTGGCTCGAGGATCACGGCGTCGACTGCGCGCATGTGCTGATCTCGAAGACGGCCCACACGGCCCGCTTCGTGTGCACCACCGACACCGAGATGGCCCAGATCGCGTCGTTCTACCCGGGTGCCATGTCGGAGGCGCGCGGCATCTCGCTGGCCAAGATGGTCGACGCCATCGGGACACCGGAACTGGTCATCATTGGCGCCAACGACCCGGAGGCGATGTTCCTGCACACCGAGGAATGCCGCAAGCTCGGGCTGGCCTTCGCCGCCGACCCGTCGCAGCAACTGGCCCGACTGACCGGTGAGGAGATCCGTCAACTCATCGACGGCGCGACCTATCTGTTCACCAACGACTACGAATGGGACCTGCTGCTGTCCAAGACCGGCTGGACCGAGGCCGACGTGATGAAGCAGGTCGGGCTGCGGGTGACCACGCTGGGCGCCAAGGGCGTCGACATCGTCGACCCCGACGGCACCACCATCCACATCGGTGTGGTGCCGGAGAAGAGCCAGACCGACCCGACCGGGGTGGGCGACGCCTTCCGGGCCGGTTTCCTCACCGGTCGCAGCGCTGGCCTGGGCCTGGAACGCTCGGCGCAGCTGGGCTCCCTGGTCGCCGTGCTGGTGCTCGAGTCGACCGGCACCCAGGAGTGGGCCTGGGACCACGAGGCGGCGCTGGCCCGGCTTGCCGACGCGTACGGCGCGGAGGCCGCCGCCGAGATCGGCGCCGCGCTCGCCTAACGCCTGTTGACTCTGCATATGCCACGCAGAAGTGCGAGTGAGGTGCCTGGTGGACGCAGAGTCATCAACGGGAGACTGGCTACAACTGCACGGGGTATGCGGGCTCGCTGATCTGCGGCATCACACTGTGCTCGACGAAGATCGCGTGCCAGAGCATGAAGATCAGCACCGTCCACAGCCGGCGGCTGTGGTCGCTGTCGCCACGCCGGTGCTCGTCGAGCATCGTCCGCACGGCACCGACGTCGACGAGGTGGCCGGCCTGGGTCGCGTCCAGCATCGTGTGCGCCCACTCCAGCAACTCCCCGGCCCGCAGCCAGTGCCGAATGGGCACCGGGAAGCCGAGTTTCGGCCGGTTGAGCACGTGCGCCGGCACGATGGGCTTCAGCGCTTGACGTAACGCGTATTTGGTGGTCGTGCGGGTGATCTTGGCCCGCACCGGCAGTCGCGACGCCACCTTGAACACCTCGGGGTCCAGGAACGGCACCCGCAACTCCAGCGAGTTGGCCATTGTCATCTTGTCGGCCTTGACCAGGATGTCGCCGCGCAGCCAGGTGAACAGGTCGATGTGCTGCACGCGCGCCACCGGGTCCCAGCCGGCGGACTGGGCGTACAGCGGCGCCGTCACGTCGGTGTGCGTCCAGTCCTCCCGGAACCCGGGCAGCACGTCGCGCAGTTGGGCGTCGGAGAAGCTGCGGGCGTTGCCGTAGTAGCGCTGTTCCAGCGTCATCGAGCCGCGGTGCAGCAGGCTCTTGCCGCGCAGACCCTCGGGCAACGGCCCGGAGATCTTGCCCATCGAACGCCGCAGCGGCCCGGGTAGATAGTTGAACGGCTTCAACGACAGCGGTTCCCGGTAGATCGTGTAGCCACCGAACAGCTCGTCGGCGCCCTCGCCGGAAAGCACCACCTTGACGTGTTTGCGGGCCTCGCGTGCGATGAAGAACAGCGGGACGAGAGCCGGGTCGGCCACCGGGTCGTCGAGGTACCAGACGATCTCGGGCAGTGCGGCGACGAACTCGTGCGCGCTGACCACCTTGGTCACATGGCGGGCGCCGATCGCCTCGGCCGATGCGACGGCGACGTCGACCTCGGAGAACCCCTCCCGCTCGAAGCCGGTGGTGAAGGTGATCAACTTCGGGTTGTGCCGGATCGCCAGCGCTGCGATCGCCGTGGAGTCGATGCCGCCGGACAGGAACGCCCCGACGGTGACATCGGCGCGCATGTGCTTGGCGACCGAGTCCTCCAGGACGGCGGTGATCTCGTCGTAGCGAGCCTGTTCGCTGTCCCGGGTGATCGGGGTGGCGGCGAACCTGGGCTGGAAATAGCGGGTGATCTCCGGGGTGAGCTGCCCCGGCCGGATGCGGGCATAGCAACCGGACTCCAGTCGCCGCACCCCACGATGCAGCGTCTCCGGCTCGGGCACGTACTGCAGCACGGTGTAGTGCTGCAGCGCGCGAAGGTCGATCCCGGTGTCGAACCCGATTCGATCGACCAGGTCAAGCAGACACTTCTTCTCGCTGGCCACCGCGGTGCCACCGGGCCCCGTCGCCATGAACAGCGGCTTGATCCCGAACGGGTCGCGGGCGCAGAACAGCTCGCCGGTGTGTGTGTCCCACAGCGCGAACGCGAACATGCCGCGCAGCCGGGTGAGCGCCTCGGCGCCCCAGTGGTGGTAGGCCGCCGGGATCGTCTCGGTGTCGCCGTCGGTGTGGAACACCGCGCCGTGGTCCTGGGCGAGCTCCGCACGGAGTTCTACGTAGTTGTAGATCTCGCCGTTGAACACCAGCACGTACCGGTCGGGCTGCTCCGGCGGACCCCAGTGCAGCGGCTGGTGTGAATGCTCGATGTCGATGAACGACAGCCGATTGAACCCGAACACGACGGACCCGTCCGGACTGGTCCAGCTGCCGCCCGGCTCGTCCGGGCCGCGGTGGCGCATCAGGTGCGTGGCGTGCGCGACCGCATCAACGACGGAGCCGGAGTGGGAGCCCGATTCGGGTTGCAAACTACCGGCCGGAGCGCACACCAGGGCCAGCAGTCCGCACATGGCGTCAAAGTATGCCGTACCGGCGGCAGGCCTCCATCGAACCAACCGGTACCAACCGGCAGGTGTGCCAGACCTGGTGGCACCTAGTGGTCTACGCTGCGTAGTATTCGACTGCTCTATCGGGTCAGCCGACCTGCCCCCAACGAGGTGGGGGTATCCAGCCGGCCCAGCTTGTGACACAGGAGGCGCCAAGGTGAGACGTCGCGGGCAGGGCGTTGGGCGGAGCCGGGGGTTCCGGCGGCTGGCGGTGGCCGGCACGTTGGGGGCCCTGGCGGTCACGCTCAGCGGGTGCAGCTGGAAGGACGCGCTGGGACTCGGGTGGCCGAAGGGCATCACCCCGGAAGCGCAGGATAATTACCGCCTGTTCATCGGGGTGGTGATCGCCTCGCTGGTCGTCGGCGTGATCGTCTGGGGCCTGATCTTCTGGAGTGCCATCTTCCACCGCAAGAAGGCGACCGACACCGAGCTGCCCCGCCAGTTCGGCTACAACATGCCGCTGGAGCTGGTCCTCACCGTCATCCCGTTCCTGATCGTCGCGGTGTTGTTCTACTTCACCGTGGTGGTTCAGGAGAAGATGATCCACCGCCCGGCCGATCCCGAGGTGGTCATCGACGTCACCGCGTTCCAGTGGAACTGGAAGTTCGGCTACCAGAAGGTCAACTTCCATGACGGCGGTCTCAGCTACGACGGTGCCGATCCCGCCCGCAAAGAGGCGATGGTGTCCAAGCCCGAAGGCGTCGACAAGCACGGTGAGGAGCTTGTCGGCCCGCTGCACGGCATCAACACCTCGGACCGCAGCTACCTCAATTTCGACAAGATCGAAACGCTCGGCACCACCAGCGAAATCCCGGTGCTGGTGCTGCCCGCCGACAAGCGCATCGAGTTCCAGCTGGCGTCGGCCGACGTCGTGCATGCCTTCTGGGTGCCGGAATTCCTGTTCAAGCGCGACGTGATGCCCGAGCCCAAGCGCAATGCACAGGAGAGCAGCTTCCAGGTCGAGAAGATCACCAAGACCGGCGCGTTCGTCGGCAGGTGCGCCGAAATGTGCGGCACCTACCACTCGATGATGAACTTCGAGCTTCGGGTGGTGTCGCCCAACGACTTCAAGTTCTACCTCGACCAGCGCAAGGCCGGGAAGACCAATGCCGAGGCGCTGGAGGCGATCAACCAGTCGCCGGTGGCCGTCACCACCCATCCCTTCGATACCCGCCGCGGCGAGCAAGCCCCAAGCAGCTAGGGACACCTCATGCACATCGAATCCAGGCTGTTCGAGTTCGTGGCGACCTTCTTCATCGTGGTCGGGATCATCTACGCCGTGCTGACCAAGCTGTTCGCCGTTGGCGGTGTGGAGTGGGCCGGTGTCACGGCGCTGCTGCTGACCGGGGTCATGGCGTTGATCGTGGCCACCTTCTTCCGGTTCGTGGCGCGCCGGTTGGACACCCGCCCGGAGGACTACGAGGCCGCCGAGATCAGTGACGGCGCGGGGGAATTGGGGTTTTTCAGCCCGCACAGCTGGTGGCCGATCCTGATCGCGCTGTCCGGGTCGGTGACCGCCGTCGGGGTGGCCTTCTGGCTGCCGTGGCTGATCGCTGCCGGTGTGGTGTTCATCCTGGCCAGCGTTGCCGGGCTCGTCTTCGAGTACCACATCGGCCCCGAGAAGCACTGACACCGGCGTGAGGCAACATTCGCCGGATCGGCGTTTCGATCCGGTTGGGTAGGGTTGCCGATGGACAATGGGCAGGTTCGCGCTTGCCGTGTCCGCGACGCCTGCGGCATCGGCGGTGCGGGTGCAGCGGTATATGCGGCGATGCGGCTTGAAGGGGATAGGCGAGGATGAGCGGGCCGAAGCCCCCAGAGACCGGACCCGGGGCAGACGAACCCGGTGACGGCGAGCCGACTCCGGGCGAGTCGCAAGACGCAGCGGGCCACAGCGGCGACACCGGCGAGGTCGCCGAGGCTTCCGGGTCCGCTGAGGTCGGTGAGGTCGCAGAGGAGGTAGCGACCGGTCAGACCGATGCGTACTCGCAGGCCTACTCGGCGCCGGAGTCCGAACACTTCTCCAGCGGCCCCTACGTGCCGGTCGACCCGCGGCTGTACGACTACGACAGCTTCGACGCACTCGACGAACATGACGCCGCCGCCCCGCCGCGCTGGCCGTGGGTGGTCGGGGTCACCACCATCATCGCCGCCATCGCGCTGGTGGTGTCGGTGGCGCTGCTTTTCGCGCGCACCGAAACTGCCGACCTCGCGACACCGGACACCACCACCACATCGCTGCCGCCGATGCAGGACGAGATCACCACCACCACTACCACGACCACCACCAGCACCACGACGCCGCCGCCGTCCAGCGAAGAACCATCGGAGCCCGAGACCACCGAGTCGTCGGCCGAGGCTGAGCCGATCCCCGAGCCCACCAGTGAACCGCCGGTGACGCCCGCCACGACCACCCCGGCCGGACCCAAGCAGGTCACCTATTCGATAACCGGGACCAAGGCTCCGTTCGATCAGGTTACGATCACCTACATCGACGCCTCCGGACAGCGGCGCACGCTGCGCAACGCCTACATTCCGTGGTCGCTTACCCTCACGCCGATCTCGCAATCCGAGGTCGGCTCGCTGGAGGCATCCAGCCTGCTGCGGCTGAGTCGGCTCAACTGTTCGATCACCAGCAGCGACGGCACGGTTTTGTCATCCAACAGCAACGACGCTCCACAGACGAGTTGCTGATGGCAGGCCGAGGTTCGTTCAAGGTGCCGGAGTTCGCCCGGCGCTCGCCGGAGACGGTCGACTGGATACTGGTCGGGCTGTGCACGCTGATCTGGCTGGTGCTCCTCGGGATGAGTGTGGCCGCGGGCGTGGCACTGGTCGATCTCCACCGGGGATTTCACAAGCCGGCTCACGGCGCGCACACCGGCCTGCTCTACATCGTGATCGGCATCTCGGCGCTGATCGTGCTGGGGACCATTCCGGTGCTGCTGCGTGCCCGTCGAACCACCCCGGCACGCCCCGCAGTCCGGCCGCCGGGCTTCCCGGTACCCGATGCCGGCGGGCCCGCGGTGCGCCCCGACGCCGGCGCACCGCTTCGCTCCGGTGCACACATCGCCCCAGTCCGGCCCAGCACCCCGGTGGCACTGGTCATGCCGAACGATGACGTCGGCCGGGTCTGGCTGCGGGGGACGACCGAACTGGTCAGTGCCATCGGGATCGCTCTGATCGCCGTCGCCCTGGCCACCTATCTGATGGCTGTCGGGAGGGACACCGCGTCCTGGGTCGCCTACGGCGTTGCGGGGTTGGTCACCGTGGTGATGCCCGTGGTGCCGTGGCGGCATCTGCGACAGCTGACCAAAGTGCTCGCAGCCGCCGACCAGACTGTCTGACACGAGATCCGATGGCCGCCACCGACAACGCAACCCCCGCGGAACACCTGGACACCGACTACCTGATTCTGGGTGCCGGCGCGATGGGCATGGGGTTCGCCGACGTCATCCTCGACGGAGATCCCAAGGCACACATCGTCATCGTGGACCGCCATGCCAACCCGGGCGGCCACTGGAACGACGCCTACCCGTTCGTCAGGCTGCACCAGCCGGCGCTGTACTACGGGCTCAACTCAACGAAGCTGGGGCGCGGCGGTGCGGACCTCGCCTCGTACGGTGAAATCCTCGGCTACTACCGCGCCGCCATGGACCGCTTCCTGGCCACCGGCAGGGTGCGATTTCTGTCGATGAGCGAGTACCAGCCGGACGGGCAGATCCAGTCCACCGTCGATCGCGACCGGTTGACCACCGTCACCGCACGGCGGCGGATCGTGGACGGCACCTACATGAAGGTGACGGTGCCGTCGGTGTGCGCACCCCGATACACCGTCGACAGCGGAGTTACCGTGATACCGCCCAACGGGCTGGCCCAAGTCAGCCGGCCCTGGGAACGCTACGTGGTGGTCGGCGCCGGCAAGACGGCGATCGACTCGATTCTGTTCCTGCTCAACCGTGGTGTCTCGCCCAGGCGCATCCAGTGGATCGTGCCCAACGACGCCTGGCTGTTCAACCGGGCGGCTATCCAGCCCGGCCGAGCGCTGGAGGCGCTGGTGGCGGTGGTGCGCGATATCGCCGAAGCCACCAGCGTCGACGAGGTCTTCCTGCGGCTGGAACGCCGGGGCGTCGTCTGGCGGGTCGACGAGGACATCCTGCCGACGAAGTGGCGCTGCGCCATCGTGGACGGCATGGAGTTGGCGGGCCTGCGCCGGATCGGCGATGTGGTTCGGATGGGCCGGGTGCAACGCGTCGCCCGCGACCGGGTCTACCTCGACCGCGGGACGGTCGACGCCGTCGAGGACAGCCTCTTCATTGACTGCACCGCCAATGGGCTGGCCAAAGTGGATGCGCAGCCGCTGTTCTCGCCGGGCCGGATCACCTTGCAGTCGGTGTTCATGTGCCAGCAGACGTTCAGCGCGGCACTGATCGCCCGCTTGGAGCTGCTCGACACCACCGACGAAAACCGCAACCGAATCTGCCGGGCCGTACCGCACCCCGAGCTCAAGCAGGATCTGCTCACCTGCATGCTGGCCAGCAGCCAGAACATGCTCAACTGGCATCGGCGACTACCCGTCTGGTTGCCACGCAGCCGCCTCAACCCGATTCACTACGAGGGGGCGCACCACTACCTGATGGGGGCCGGCCGGGTGCTGCTGCTGCAGCGCCGTGCTGTCGCGTCGATGAACAGGATGCTCGCCGGCACTGGCTGACGCCCTGACGGCCGGCACGGCGCCGAGCCTGCGCCCACCGCATCGACCCAGCGCTGGTGGCGGGAAAAATGGTCGGAACCGGCCGTGGACGCAGGGTCGGCCATCAGTTGGTCAACGTGGGAACGTCAGGGCCACAGCAAGGTTCGCGACCAGCCGTCGCCCCCGCGCTCGTAGCACAGCCGCCGGTGCCTGCGCTCGCGGTCGGCCTGCCAGAACTCGACGGTCTGCGCCATGACCGCATACGACACCCACTCGTCGGGAACCAATGACGGCTCCGCCGCCAGTTCCAGGTGCGCTTTGTCCAGCGCCTCGTCGAGTTCGGCGGGGTCGCAGTACGGTTCGCTTTGCCGTCGGGTCAACGCCATTGCCCGCGACCCCTCGGGGCGGGCCAGAAAATCTGCGGCGGCAACCTCCGGCGGATCGGCTTGCGCCACACCGCAGACCCGTACCTGCCGGGCCAGAGCGGGCCAGTAGAACGTCAACGCAGCGGCAGGGTTGCGGGCCAGCTCGCGGCCTTTCGCGCTGGCCGAACTCACGGCGAAATGCCAGCCCGCGTCGACCGTGACGTCTTTGACGATCAGCACCCGCGCCGACGGGCACGACCGTGCGTCGACGGTGGACACGGTCATCGCGTGCGGCTCGGTTACACCGGTATCGATTGCATGCAGCAGCCACTGGGTGAACAGCTCAACCGGCTCGGCGGGGGCCCGCGCCGGATCGAACACCGGCGCCGTTCCGGTTAGGACCGGCAGTCCGCGCAGCACCTCACGGAGGCTGCCGGTCACCGGCCGGAGCTAGTGGTGGCCGTCGGGGGACGCGCTGATCGCGTCTTGGTGCTCCTTCAGCGCGGTGAGGGCGCGCTGTTCGGCGGCATGAGCCGCCTCGGTGAGCGCCGCGTCCTCCGACGCCGGGTCGGCCCGCAGGAAGCTGCCGCTGCCCGGAGAGCCCGCCGAGCCGAGCTTGTTCATCCGCTTGGGCACCGCCGCCGCCTGGTACTCCAGCGGGATCGGGTGACCGTGCTCGTCGACCGGGCCGAGTGGCTGGTGCAGTTCGATGTAGGCCCCGTGCGGCAGGCGCTTGATGATGCCGGTCTCGACGCCGTGCTCGAGCACCGCCCGGTCGCTGCGCTGCAGCCCCACACACCACCGGTACGTCATGAAGAAGATGATCGGCGGGAGCACCACCATGCCGATGCGGCCGATCCACGTCGTCGCGTTCAGCGAGATGTGGAACTTCCAGGCGATGATGTCGTTCATCGCGGCCAGGGTGAGCACCATGTAGAACGCGATCGCCATGGCGCCGATCGAGGTGCGCACCGGGGCATCCCGCGGGCGCTGCAGCAGATTGTGATGGGCGGTGTCGCCGGTGAGCTTCTTCTCCAGGAACGGGTAGGCGATCAACAGGGTGAAGACGGCGCCCATGATCAGCGCGACGCCCACCGGGCCGGGAATGGTGTGGTGCCAGAAGTAGAACTCCCACGCCGGCCAGAGCCGGGCCAGGCCTTCGGTCCACATCATGTAGAAGTCCGGCTGGCTGCCGGCCGAGACCTGAGACGGCTTGTAGGGCCCCAGGTTCCAGATCGGGTTGATCTGCAGCAGACCGCCCATCAGGCCGAGGATCCCGGTGATCATCGCGAAGAACGCGCCGGATTTGAACGCGAACACCGGCATCACCCGCACGCCGACCACGTTGTGCTCGGTGCGGCCCGGGCCGGGGAACTGGGTGTGCTTCTGGAACCACACCAGGGCCAGGTGCACGCCGATGAGCGCCAGGATGATCCCGGGGAGCAGCAGGATGTGCAGGGCGTACAGCCGCGGGATGAGGATGATGCCCGGGAAGTCGCCGCCGAACAGCGCCCAGTGCATCCAGGTGCCGATCACCGGGATGCCCAGCGTGATCGACGACAGCGCGGCCCGCAGGCCCAGGCCGGAGAGCAGGTCGTCGGGCAGCGAGTAGCCGAAGTAGCCCTCGAACATGGCCAGGATCAGCAGCAGGGAGCCGATGATCCAGTTCGCCTCGCGCGGCCGGCGGAATGCACCGGTGAAGAAGATGCGGGCCAAGTGCACCATGATCGACGCCGCGAACAGCAGCGCCGCCCAGTGGTGGATCTGGCGCATGAACAATCCGCCGCGAATCTCGAAGGAGATGTCCAGAGCAGATTCGTAGGCCCGTGACATCTGAACACCGCGCAGCGGCTGGTAGGCGCCGTTGTAGGTGACTTCGGTCATCGACGGGTCGAAGAACAGCGACAGCCACACCCCGGACAGCAGCAGCACCACGAAGCTGTACAGCGCGACCTCGCCCAGCAGGAACGACCAGTGTGTCGGGAAGACCTTGTTCAACTGGCGTCGCAGCGCTGCCGACGGGTGGTAGCGGGTGTCGATGTCGTCTGCCTGCTGCGCGAGCAGATCGCCGATTTTCGGGCTCATGAGGTGCGCTCCCAGAATGCCGGTCCGACGGGTTCGGCGAAGTCGCCGTTGGCGACCAGATGTCCGTTGGTATCGATGGTGATGGGCAACTGCGCCAACGCGCGTGCCGCCGGACCGAAGACCGGCTTGCCGTAGTGCAGCGCGTCGAACTGCGACTGGTGGCACGGGCACAGGATGCGGTAGGTCTGCTGTTCGAACAGTGAAGACGGGCAGCCCAGGTGCGAACAGATCTTGGTGTAGGCGAAGAAGTCTCCGAAGTTGAAGCTCTCCTGACCCTTGCGCTTGACCACCTTGGTCATGTCGTTGGGCCGGATCCTGATGAGCATCACCGGGTTTCGGACACCCATCATGATTTCGTTGAGCTTCTCATGCGATTCTGCGGTGCTGCCGTCACCGTCGGACTCCCGCCACGGGAAGACGGTTTCCATGCCGCCGGCGTCCAGGTCTTCCGGGCGCATCTTCACGAACGGCGCGGTGGCGTTCTGCCCGGTCGCCCGGGCCAGATAGATGGTCTCGCCCGGGTAGCGCGGCGTCCAGCCCGACGTCCACAACACCGCTTTTTTGCCCTCGGCGGTCTGCACCACCGGTTTCCACGGGTTGTTGATCAGGCCGCCGATCGCCGCGACCAGGGTGCCCAGTCCGAACGCGCCGAACCCGACGCCGAGCGACAGCCCGAGCAGCTTGCGCCGCCGCAGCGTGGAGCCCTCGAAGGCATCGGTGAGGTTCGCCGCGACGGTCTTGCGGTCCAGTTCCGAGGAGTTGCCGTCGTGGCGCTGCTGAATGGAGATCTCTTCCGGGATGAACTTCTTGACGAACATCACCGCGCCGACACCGATCGACAGCACCGCCAACCCGAACGTCAGCCCGTACAGCGGGGTGGCCAGCGCGTACATCTCGCCGCCCGGCGACGCCTCCGGCGTGTAGTGCCACGGCCAGAACAGGAAGATCAGCAGCAACGCCAACCCGAACCCGCCGCCGAGCAGGAACCACAGTGCCACCTGGCGTTCCGAGCGTTTTTCCGCGCGAGTGCCCTCGACCGGCCAGCGCGGCTCCTTGTGCACGGTTTCGACGCCGTCCAGCCGGCCGCCCAGCGCAACCAGTTCCTCACGGGACATCGCAGCCAGCGCGGCCTCGTCGGGCCGTTCCGGTGTCTGACTCATGAGCGTGCCCCGATCCACAGCGCGGCGCCGATTGCCGCCACCATTCCGATGATCCAGATCGCCATGCCCTCAGGTGCGGGTCCGAAGCCGCCGAGCCCGTAGCCGCCGGGCTCGTTCTCCTCGGTGACGGACTTGATGTAGGCGATGATGTCTTTCTTCTCGGTAAGCGAGAGTTGCCGGTCGGAGAACCGCGGCATGTTCTGCGGCCCGGACAGCATCGCGGTGAGAATCTGCTGCTCGTTGGCGGGCGCGAGGTCGGGGGCGTACTTGCCCGACGACAGTGCCCCGCCCTGGCCGGTGAAGTTGTGGCAGGACGCGCAGTTGAGTCGGAACAGATCACCGCCCCGGCCGAGGTCGTCGCCGCGCAGCGACTTACTCGCGATGCTGCCGTCGGCATTGCGCACCACCACCGGTCCGCCACCGTTGGCCTGCACATAGGCGCCCAACGCGTCGATCTGCTCGTCGTCGAACACCGGATGCTTGCGGGCCGCCTGGGCCTCGCCGCGCACCGCGGGCATCCGCCCGGTCGAGACCTGGAAGTAGACGGCTGCCTCGCCGACGCCGATCAGGCTCGGCCCGTGGCTGGGCACCCCCTGCAGGTTCGCGCCATGGCAGCTGATGCACGAGATGTCGAACAGCTGTTTGCCGGTGCGCAACTGCGCCGAGCTGGACTCATCGGCAACCGCGACCTGCGGCGACGGGGTGAGCAGCGCGGCCAGCCCACCGGCCAGCGTCAGCGCGAACAGCAGCAGCGCCCCGGCGGAGAGCCGGCGCCGAAGCCGTCGTCGCGCGGTGGCAAGGTTGCGGTCGGGCCGGGCCGGCCACAACTTTCTCGGTGTCTTCAACCGAACACTCCTGTTCGTCGGCGCTTGGTTACCGGATGAAGTAGATCGTCGCGAACAGTGCTATCCACACGATGTCGACGAAATGCCAGTAGTAGGAAACGACGATAGAAGCGGTGGCCTGCGCCGGGGTGAACTTGCTCAACTTCGTGCGGACCAGCAGGAAGATGAAGGCGATCAGGCCGCCGATGACGTGCAGGCCGTGAAACCCGGTGCACAGGTAGAACACACTGCCGTACGCGCTCGACGCGATCGTCGTGGCGTGGTGGCCGACCAGGACGCTGTACTCATAGCCTTGGCCGAGCACGAAGAACAGGCCCATCAAGAAGGTCAGCACATACCAGCGGCGCAGCCCGAACACGTCGCCTTTCTCCGCGGCGAACACCCCCATCTGGCAGGTGAACGACGAGGCGATCAGCACCAGGGTCACCGGTACGGCTTCCCACAGGTTCAGTTCGGTAGGCGCGGGCGGCCAGTCGCCACCGGCCTGAGCGCGCGCGGTGAAGTACATCGCGAACAATCCGGCAAAGAACATCAACTCGCTGGAAAGCCACACGATGGTGCCGACGCTGACCATGTTCGGCCGGTTCAGCGAATGCACACGCGACGTGATTGCAGTACCTGATGACCCGACGGCGCTCGTCACATCCGCAAGTATGACGCTATGTAGTTGTCGGATTCCAGCGGGGGCGAAAAATAATCCAAACGCGCCCCCGATGTCCCGCGGTCGGCTACCGCGGCTTTGGCGGCGCGGGCTGCGCGTGCGACGATTTGCGCGTGATCGAGCCGGGTGGAGAAGCGCCGCCAGCCGCCCCATCCGGCGCATGGGCGCAGGTGCTGGGCCGTTTGACGGCCGGCGCGGACCTGGACACCGGGCAGGCGGCCTGGGTGATGGAACAGATCATCGACGGCTCGGCGACGCCGGCCCAGATCGCGGCCTTCGGCGTGTCGATGAAGATGAAGGGCCCGACCGCGGCCGAGCTCAGTGAACTCGCCGAGGCCATCCTCGGCCGTGCCCACAAAATGCCGAGTGATGCCACCGGCGTCGATGCCGTCGACGTGGTCGGCACCGGCGGCGATGGTGTCAACACGGTCAACCTGTCCACGATGGCGGCGATCGTGGTGGCGGCCACCGGAATACCGGTGGTCAAACACGGCAACCGGGCAGCCAGCTCGCTATCCGGCGGCGCCGACACGCTGGAGGCACTGGGTGTGCGGATCGACCTGGGCCCCGACGAGGTGGCGCGCAGTGTCGCGGAGGTCGGAATCGGCTTCTGCTTCGCGCCGAAGTTCCAGCCGTCCTACCGCAACGCGTCGACGGCCCGGCGCGAGATCGGCATACCCACGGTCTTCAACCTGCTCGGGCCGCTGACCAACCCCGCCCAGCCACGCGCCGGCTTGATCGGCTGTGCGTTCGGCGAGTTGGCCGAGGTGATGGCCAAGGTCTTTGCCGCGCGCCGGTGCAGCGTGCTGGTGGTGCACGGCGACGACGGCCTCGACGAGCTGACCACCACGACAACCAGCACGATCTGGCGGGTGCAGGCCGGCACCGTCGACCGGCTGACGTTCGACCCGGCCGGATTCGGTTTCGCCCGCGCCGACGTGGGCCAGCTGGTCGGCGGCGACGCGCAGGCCAACGCCGAGGAGGCGCGGTCGGTGCTAGGCGGTTCCGCGGGTCCGGTCCGAGACGCCGTGGTGCTCAACGCCGCGGGCGCGATCGTCGCTCACGCGGGCCTGTCCAGTGCCGCGGAATGGCTGCCGTCCTGGGAGGACGGCCTGGCGCGGGCCGTCGAGGCGATCGACAGCGGTGCCGCCGAACAGCTGCTGGCGCGATGGGTGCGGTTCGGCGCTCAGTTCTGATTTCTGACGGTCCGCCTGCTGTGCGGCCAGCCGCGCGGAACGGGCCGCCGCGGCCCAGGGCG
The DNA here is from genome assembly GCA_035721065.1 of Mycobacterium sp. Taxonomy (GTDB): domain Bacteria; phylum Actinomycetota; class Actinomycetes; order Mycobacteriales; family Mycobacteriaceae; genus Mycobacterium. The sequence continues at coordinate 66,268 of DASTNJ010000059.1, read as the reverse complement.
TCCACTGGCCGGCCGATCGAAGCGGCGAGGCCCACCCGGGTTCGTCGACGGCGGTCGCGCCGTCTTCTCGGACGGCTTGCCCGTCGGCACGCACGATGCGAACGCCGGGCTTCGCCAGCCAGCGGGCGATCAGCTCCGTCTCCTCGACAAGTGCGCCGCCCAACGGCGCCGGCTCGGGAATTACCGCCTGGGCGCCGGTCGTGATCGCCTCGATCGCGGGTAGGGCCGGTACCGAACGCGCGACGTTGCCGGCGGCGGCAAGTTGTCCGTGCCGGATCACCGCGACCTGCCAGCCGCCGGGAGCGCCGCTGCCGTCCGGTGCGGCGACCACCAGTTCCGGCAGCGCGGCCAGTGCCCGCAGTCGCTGGCCGCGCCACAGCGCTTCGATCGCGGTGGCGACGCTGTCTCGCAATCGCGCGGCACTTTCGTAGCGGCCCCGTTCGGCCAGGTCGGCTACCTGGCCCACTGCCGCGGCCAGTGTGCCGTTATCGGTGCCGGCGATCAGGGCGGCGGCACGCCCGACCGCCGGCGCATACTGCGCGGCCGTCAGGTCGCGCGGTGCCGGGCACGGCGACACCTCACCCTGCGGGCAGCAGTGCCGGGTGGTGCGGCCCAGGCGCGCTGTGCAGGTGCGCAAGCCGGTGAACCGCGCCAGCAGGTCGGCGGTCTGCGCGGCGTCGGTGCGGGAGCGGAACGGGCCGATCACCCGGGGATGCCGCGGCGCGCGCACCACCGACAGCCTCGGAAACGCCTCGTCGGTCAGAACAATCCACCACCACCGCCGCGGAAACCTCGACCGGCGGTTGTACGGCGGACCATGCGCGGCCAGTAGCCGCAGCTCACGCACCGCGGCTTCCAGCGGGTGCGCGCACGCCACGTGGTCGACGCGGGCGGTCAGGCCGACCATCTCGGCGACCCGGCTGCGCCGGTCGGACCCGTTGAAGTACTGACCCACCCGGCGCCTCAGGTCGGTGGCGACACCGACGTAGAGCACTTCACCCGACGGACCGCGGAACAGGTAGACGCCCGGCCGGTGCGGCAGCCGGCTGGCAAGGCCGCGTTTGCGGCGCTGTGCAGCTGTCACGTTTGGTAGGTACGACCGCAGGTCGGCGTACGTGTGCACACCCTGGTTGCCGACCCGGCCGATCAGCGCGTGCAGCACGTCGACGGTGGCACGGGCGTCGTCGAGCGCCCGGTGGGTGGGCCGGGTGGCGACGGTGAACAGCCGGGCCAGTTCGGCCAGTCGCACGCTGGGGGCTTCGTCGCGGCTGAGCACCCGGCGGGCCAGCCGGACCGTGCACAGCACCGGCGGGCGCACCCAGTCGATCCCGCACCGTTGCGCGGCGGCGGCCAGGAACCCCACGTCGAACCCGGCATTGTGCGCGACCAGCACCGGTCCGCCGCCGGCCTCGCCGCCGCTGTCGCCCCCGCCCAAGCCGGCGAAGTCCAAGAACCGCGGCAGGACGGTGTCGATCCGCGGTGCGCCGCGCACCATCTCGCTGGTGATCCCGGTCAACCGGGTGATCTCCGGTGGGATGGGTCGTTGCGGGTCGACCAGGGTGGAGAACTCGCCGAGCACCGCACCGCCGCGGACCTTGACTGCGCCGATCTCGGTGATGGCGTCGGTACCGGCCGCGCGCCCACCGGTGGTTTCCAGGTCGACGACGACGAAGGTGATCTCGCGCAGCGGCGGGTCGGCGACCGGATCGAGGTGGGCGAAGCTCAGCTGTTCCGCATCGGCGTCGGCTGCCCCGTAGCGCCACTTCTCGGCATCGCTGCGCTCTGCAACGTCGTCGGCGCGCGAGCTGGTCATAGTCGGCAGCGTAGGCGGGCACGCCGACATCGAGTCGACGCGACGACAACGTGTCGGTGCCCGGGTCTAGCGTGCCGAACCAGCCGATCAAGCGACTGAGAGGGTAGAGCGATGGAGCCACGGGCCGGACGGGGTGACGGTGCTCACAGCACCGGGGGCGGCGCGGACCAGCCCCTCACGATCGACTGTGACGACTGCGCGGTCCGCGGGCCCGCATGCCGGGACTGTGTTGTCAGTGTGCTGCTTGGCGTACCAGCGGATTTGCTGGAAGACGAGCGTGCCGCCCTGGACGTGCTGGCCCAGGCGGGGCTGGCGCCCCGGCTGCGGCTGGTCCCCGTGCGTCGCCAGCCGGGGGCGGGTGTAGCGTGACCCGCTGACGCGTCGCTATCTGCTGTCGGTGGCTTCGCGTGTTAAATTTTGCGCTCTCGATGGACAAGGCCGTTGTCGTTTCGTAACCTAACTGAGACCTTGAGTCGAGTCGGCGACGGTAGGTCGACAGCACTGTTAAGGAAGAAAGCCTTGAAGGTTACCCGTGCGGACTGGACGGCGCGCGTCGTCAAACGACCTGTCGTCGGCGCTGTGACGATTTTCGCGGCAGGCTGCACAATCTTCGCTGGTGCGCTGGCCGGCACCGGTCACGCCGATCCCGCGGATGCCGCGCTCGCGAAGCTCCACGAGTTGTCCCGGCAGGCCGAGCAGACCACCGAGGTGATGCACAGCGCCCAGCTCGACCTCGACCAGAAGCTGGTCGTGCAGCAGGCCGCCGAGAAAGTGCACGCCGACGACCAGGCCACATTCCAGGCGGCCACGGCGCAGCTGGCCGGCTACAAGTCCGCGGTGAACCGGTTCGCCGCCACCACATACATGGGTGGCCGGACCGACGGCATGGACGCCATCCTGACCGCCGGATCGCCGCAGCAGCTGATCGACAAGCTCGCCGTGCAGCGAGTGGTGTCCACCGACATGTCGGCGCAGATGGACCGCTACCGCGCGGCCAGTGCGCAGGCAGATCGTGCCGAGCGGGAGTCGGCGAAGTCGGCCGCCGAGGCGAAGGAGGCCGCCGAACAGGCCGCCGCCGTGCGCGCCGAGGTGGCGGCCAAGCAGAATCGGCTGCAACTGCAGATCGCAATGGTCAAGTCGCAGTACTACTCGCTGACCGCACCGCAGCGTGCTGAGCTGGCGGCACCGGGGCCCGAGGCGGTGCCGCCTGGCGCGCCCGCACCCGATGCGGTACCGGCGCCCGGCGGGCCCGCGCCCGTCGCGTTCGTGCCACCCTGGGCGCCCGCAGCCGGTGCGCCCGAAGGCGAGACACCCGGCGGCGGGGCGGCCGTGGTGCAGGCGGCGTTGACCCAGATCGGCACGCCCTACTCCTGGGGTGGCGCCGCACCGGGCGGTTTCGACTGTTCGGGCCTGGTGATGTGGGCGTTCCGGCAGGCCGGTATCGCGCTTCCGCACTCCAGCCAGGCACAGGCCCGCGGCGGACAGCCGGTGGCGCTGTCCGACCTGCAGCCCGGCGACGTGCTGACCTTCTACGGGGACGCCTCGCACTCCGGCATCTATGTCGGCGACGGGATGATGGTCCACTCGTCCACCTACGGTCAGCCGGTCGCGGTGGTGCCGATGACCGCATCCGGGCCGATCTACAACGCCCGCCGTTACTGAAAGCCCGCGGCTCCGCGCCCGGCTGATCGCGCTTCTTGTCGTCGAACTCGCCGCTGCGGCAGTGTTTTTGATCGCGCCCGCCGGCGGCGCCCATCCGGAAGCAGCCTCGCAACGGCCCACGGAGACGCCGCTCGTCGTCGGTGACCATCGGGAAGTGGAACTGGTCAACCTGGGTGGTGCGCCCGGCCGGGCGCTGCTCGCCCGCATCGCCCCGAACATCGGTCCGGCCGTCGACGCGATCGAGGCGTTCTGGGGAACGGACTGGTCGCACCAGATCGTGGTGACCGCAACCGGCTCCGACCGGCAGTTCGCCGCCGAGGCCGGTGGCGGCAACGCCGGGCAATGGTCGGACGTCGCCGCGGTCGCGGTCGCCGACCGGGTGGACCCGCGACGTCGGTTCGCCGTCGGGCAACGCATCGTCTTCGCGCCCGGCGCGGCGGCGATGAGTGGGCCGGCACTGCGAATCGTGCTGACACACGAGCTTTTCCACTACGCCACCCGAACGGACACCGCGGTCGACGCACCGCGCTGGCTGACCGAAGGGGTTGCCGACTTCGTCGCCCGTCCCCACCCGACGCCGGACGACCGGCCCGCGCCGCCGCTCACGTTGCCGACGGACGCCGGCCTGGACGGGCCGCAGCGAACACAGGCCTACGAGCGGGCGTGGTGGTTTGCTGCGTTCGTCGCCGACCGGTACGGGACGGCCGGGCTGCGTGAGCTGTACCTGGCCGCCTGCGGTCCCGGACACCCGGCTGCACCGGTCGCGGTACGTCAGACACTCGGCACCGGCCTGTCCGAAGTGCTCGCCGACTGGCAGGGATGGATGGCCAGATGAGCCGGATCCTGTTGGTCACCAATGACTTTCCACCGCGCCCCGGCGGCATCCAGTCCTATCTGGAAGAATTCGTGCGCCGCCTCGCCGCCACCGGGGCACATCAACTCACCGTGTACGCGCCGCAGTGGAAGGACGCCGACGCTTTCGACCGGGTGGCAAGCGACGTGGGGTACCGGGTCGTGCGGCATCCGGGAACGCTGATGCTGCCCGGCCGGGCGGTCGACGGCCGGATGCGCCGGCTGATCGCCGAGCACGGTATCGACACCGTGTGGTTCGGGGCGGCCGCCCCGCTGGCGTTGCTGGCACAACGGGCCCGCTCCGCCGGGGCGACACGGGTGCTCGCCAGCACGCACGGTCACGAGGTCGGCTGGTCGATGCTGCCAGCGGCCCGGTCGGTGCTGCGCCGGATCGGTGACACCACCGACGTGGTGACGTTCGTCAGCAGCTACACCCGGAGTCGGTTCGCATCGGCGTTCGGTCCCGCGGCGACCGTGGAGCACCTACCGCCGGGGGTGGACACCGAGCGGTTTCGGCCGGATCCGGCCGCCCGCGCCGGGTTACGAGCCCGTTATGGACTGGGGGAGCGTCCCACGGTGGTGTGCGTGTCGCGCCTGGTGCCCCGCAAAGGCCAGGACATGCTGATCCGGGCGTTGCCGGCGATCCGGCAGCGTGTCGACGGCGCCGCACTGGTGATCGTCGGCGGCGGACCGTACCTGGAGCGGCTGCGACGGCTGGCCGCACAGCAAGGGGTGGCCGAGCACGTCACGTTCACCGGCGGCGTGCCGCGCGACGAACTGCCCGCCCACTACGTGCTGGGTGACGTCTTCGCGATGCCGTGCCGCACCCGCGGTGCCGGGCTGGACGTGGAGGGACTGGGCATCGTCTTCCTGGAGGCGTCGGCAGCCGCCGTTCCGGTGGTCGCCGGCCGGTCCGGCGGAGCACCGGAAACCGTGCTGGACAACGAGACCGGGCTGGTCGTCGACGGCCGATCCGTCGATGCGGTCGGTGCGGCGGTCAGCAGGCTGCTGGCCGATCCGGAACTGGCAGCCGCTGCGGGGGCAGCGGGACGGAACTGGGTGACGACGCACTGGCACTGGGAGGCGATGGCCGGCCGGCTGGCCGCGCTGCTGCAGGCCTGACGGCGGCTGTCTGCCGGCCGGGCGTTGGCCGGTTCAGTCCTTGGCGTAGATGGCCTCGATGGCGTCGGCGAACTTCTCGGCGACCACCTTGCGCTTCACCTTCAGCGTGGGGGTCAGTTCCCCGGTGGCCTCGGTGAAGTCGACCGGCAGAATGCGGAACTTGCGAATCGACTCGGCGTGCGAAACCACCAGGTTGGCCTGTTTGACAGCCGAATCCACCTCGGCGATCAGGTCCGGGTCGTCGACCAGATCCGCCAGCGCGGCGCCGGCCGGCTTGCTGTTGCGCTGCTTCCAGCCGTCGAACGCCTCCGGGTCGATGGTGATCAACGCGCCGATGAACGGTTTCGCGTCACCGACGACCAGCGCCTGGCTGATCAGCGGATGAGCTCGCAGCTGATCCTCCAGCACCGCCGGGGCGACGTTCTTGCCGCCCGCGGTGACGATGAGTTCCTTCTTGCGGCCGGTGATCTTCAGGTAGCCCTGCTCGTCGATCGCACCGATGTCGCCGGTCTTGAACCAGCCGTCGGACATCGCCTCCGCGGTCGCGGCCTCGTTGTGCCAGTAGCCGTCGAACACCACACCGCCGCGGACCAGCAGCTCGCCGTCATCTGCCAGCCGCATGCTGTTGCCCGGCACCAGTTTTCCGACGGTGCCGACTTTCATCGCACCGACCGGGTTGACGGTGATCGCGGCGGTGGTCTCGGTCAACCCGTAGCCCTCGTAGATGGTCAGGCCGACACCGCGGTAGAAATGGCCCAACCGCTCGCCTAGTGGAGCACCGCCGGACACCGAGGCGCGACAGTTTCCGCCCAGTGCCGCCCGCAGCTTGTGGTACACCAGCTTGTCGAATACCGCGTGCTTGGCGCGCAGCAGCAGGCCCGGTCCGCCGTGATCGGCGGCCTCGCTCCAGTCCACGGCGGTCTGGGCGGCCAACTCGAAGATACGGCCCTTGCCGCCGTCGGCGGCGTTCTGTGCGGCGGTGTTGTACACCTTCTCGAAGACCCGTGGCACCGAAACCACCACGGTCGGCTTGAACACCGCGAACATCGGCACCAGGTTCTTGATGTCGCTGGTGAACCCGGTCGTGACTTTGTTGGTGAACGCCGCCAGGGCCAGCACCCGGGCCAGCACATGGGCCAGCGGCAGGAACACCAGACCGCGCTGGCCCGCGGACAGCAGGGTGGGCAGCGCGGCCTTGGTGCCGCGGACCTCGTAGACCAGGTTGGCGTGGGTGAGCTGGCAGCCCTTGGGCCGCCCGGTGGTGCCCGAGGTGTAGATCAGCGTTGCCGGGTTGGCGGCGCGCAGCGCCTCGAGGCGCTTGGTCAATTCGGCCGGCTCGACCGCGCGCCCGGCCTCGGTGAGCGCGTCGAGCGCTGCGGGCCCGGACCCGTCGATGGTGAACACCCGCCGCAGCGCCGGAAGGTCGCCGGCGAGTTCGTTGACCATGCCCGCGTGCGCGTCCGTCTCGGCGAACATCAGCACCGCGCCGGAGTCCTCCATCACCCAGCGCACCTGTTCCGCGGACGACGTCTCGTAGATCGGCACGGTGACCGCGCCGACCGCCAGGATCGCGAAGTCGATGATCGGCCATTCGTAACGGGTGGCCGAGAAGAGCGCCACCCGGTCACCCGCTTGCACGCCCTGCGCGATCAGACCCAGTGCGGCGGCGCGGACCTGGGCGGCGGCTGCCGCACAGGTGACGTCGGTCCACGCCCCATTCACCAATCGCTGGTAGATGACCAGGTCGGGGTTGTCGCGTTCGTGCTCGAAGACGATGGAGACGGCGTTGTCGCCGTCGTCGACGGTGAATGGGGCAGGGGCACTCAACTCACGCACGGTGCTCGCCTCTCTCGGGCTGTGGGTCATTCGCCCCCAACCCTAGCCCGCATGCCATCCCGGTATGTGTGAAGCTGGGACGCGTGAGCAGCATCCAGATCGCTGACGAGACGTTCGTCGCCGCACCGGGCGCACAGGTAGGGGCCAGGCTGACCGATCCGGCGAGTTGGCGCCGGTGGTGGCCGGATCTGGGGCTGCAGGTCGTGGAGGACCGCGCGGACAAGGGGATCAGGTGGGCCGTGACGGGTCCGCTGACCGGCACGATGGAGGTCTGGCTGGAGCCGATGCTGGACGGGGTGATCCTGCACTATTTTCTGCACGCCGAGCCGACCGGTGTCGCTGCTGCGCAACTGGCCCGGATGAACCTGGCTAAAATGACCCATCGCCGTCGGGTGGCGGGCAAAAGGATGGCCTTCGAGGTGAAGTCTGACCTGGAGCGCTCCCGGCCGGTCGGGGTCGCTCCGTCGATTCCGGCCTGACACCGGTTTGAACCCGGCTTGACCCCGGCCAAATGGAGTCGGCAGGCGCGGTATCCGATACCGTTTCACACCGGAGCAACCGGTGGCGATGGCAGACGATTAGGGAAACGACCACGTGGCGGACAAAGCAACGCAGACGATAAACATCGAGGCGGACCCGGACACGGTGATGAGGATCATCGCCGACATCGGTTCCTACCCCGACTGGGTCTCGGAGTACACCGAGGCCGAAGTGCTGGAAACCCACCCCGACGGGTATCCGAAAGTGGCCCGGATGGTGCTGGACGCGACGGTGCTCAAGGACACGCTGGTGTTCTCCTACGAGTGGGCCGCCGACCGGCGCTCGGTGTCCTGGTCGCTGGTGTCCAGTTCGCTGCTCAAAGCGCTGGACGGTGAATACCGCTTGGCGCCTAAGGGATCCGGGACCGATGTCACCTACAACTTGTCGGTGGAACTCGGGATTCCGATGATCGGACTGCTCAAACGCAAAGCCGAGCGCAGGCTGACCGATACCGCGTTGAAGGACCTGAAGAAACGAGCCGAGGCTGAGTGAGGCCAGGTGAGCGCAGGTGAGTTCACGACTCCCGGTCGCGCTCGAATCCGCCTTTTCGTCGGCAAAGGCGGGGTAGGGAAGTCCACCCTGGCGACCGCGACGGCCGTGGTCGCTGCCCGCGCCGGCCGGCGGGTGCTGCTGGTCTCCACCGACCAGGCGCATTCACTGGGTGACGTGCTCGGCATGCCCGTGCCGCCCACCGGCGAGCGTGAGCCGGTCCCGATCCTCGGCCCGGAGGTCGACGGCGCGCCCACCGGCGGTGCGCTGGGCGCGTTGGCACTGGACACCCTGGCGTTGCTCGAGGCCCGCTGGCGCGAGGTGGCGGACGTGGTCGGTCGGCATTTCCCCGATTCCGACTTGGGCGGTGTTGCGCCCGAAGAGCTTTCCGCGCTGCCGGGTGTCCAGGAGCTGCTCGGGTTGCATGAGGTCGGTGAGCTCGCCACCGCCGGGCAATGGGACGAGATCGTGGTCGACTGCGCATCCACCGCCGATGCACTGCGGATGCTCACCCTGCCCGGCACGCTCGCCCTCTACACCGAGCGCGCCTGGCCGCGGCACCGGAGGCTCACCGCGGGTGACGACGCCCGAACGGCTGCGCTGGTCGAGCTGACCGAGCGGATAGCCGCGGCCGCTGAACGGCTCACCGCGCTGTTGACCGACGAGTCGCTGGTGCGTGCGCATCTGGTGCTGACCGCTGAACGGGTGGTCGCTGCCGAAGCGGCCCGCACCTTGGGAGCACTGGCGCTGATGGGCGTACGGGTGGAAGAACTGATCGTCAATCAAGTTCTGATACAAGATGATTCGTATGCCTACACCGACCTGCCCGACCATCCGGCGTTCGACTGGTATGCCGAGCGGATTCGCGAGCAGCGGGCGGTGCTGGAGGAGTTGGACACGGCAGTGGGCGATATCGCGCTGGTGTTGACACCACATCTGGCCGGTGAGCCGATCGGCCCGAAGGCGCTCGGCGAGCTGCTCGACAGCGCGCGCCGTCGGGGCGGATCGGCTCCGCCGGGGCCGTTGCGGCCGGTGGTGGACCGAGAGTCGGGTTCGGGACTGGGATCGGTGTATCGCTTGCGGCTAGAGTTACCGCAGGTGGACGCGAGTGCGCTGAGCCTGGGCAGGGTCGGCGACGACCTGATCATCGGTGTCGGCGGTATGCGGCGCAGGGTCAGGCTGGCGTCGGTGCTGCAAAGATGCACGGTGCTGGACGCGGCATTGCGCGGCAACGAGCTGACCGTGCGCTTCCGGCCCAACCCCGACGTCTGGCCGGGGTGACCACCGGCGACGACGAGGCAGAGCGAAGCGATGCGGAGGAGTCGGCGCAGCAGGGTGCCGACGAATCGAGGGAGAGGAGCGGCCATGATGAACGGCATGCACCCCGACCTCGGTGAACTTGGGCCCGAGTTGCGCAAACTCGCCCAGGCGGTCCTGGACGGGATCGACCCCGCGGTGCGGGCCGCGGCGGCGCGGGCATCGACCGACCGGCCCGGCAAATGCCAGCAGGTGTGGTGCCCGGTCTGCGCCCTGGCGGCCGTGGTGAGCGGCGAGGAGCATCCGCTGCTGACCGTCATCGCCGAGCACAGTGTCGCGCTGCTGGCGGTGATCCGTGCCGTCCTGGACGACCAGCGCGGGGCCCACGAGCCCGCAGCTCCCGCGCCGTCGGTACCGTCCACCGGCGGCGGAACCGGCGAGACGAACGGCGCCGCCGCCAAGAATGGCTACCAGCACATCCCGGTCGACATCGAGGAATGATTACGCCGAAACGTAAGTCGGCTTAGGTAAATCGTCTCGCGGCACTATGGCCGCATTCAGGCTGTGTCGGTAAGGTTGGCGCAGAACATCGTCGTCATCAGCGGGCAATCGGGAGGGTCCATGTGGTACTGGCTGTTCAAGTACATCTTCATGGGACCGTTGCTGACCTTGCTGGGCCGCCCGAAAGTCGAAGGGCTGGAAAACGTCCCGGACAGCGGGGCGGTCATCTTGGCCAGCAACCACCTGGCGGTCGCGGACAGCTTCTACCTGCCACTGGTGGTGCGCCGCCGGATCACCTTCCTGGCGAAGTCGGAATACTTCACCGGCACAGGCATGAAGGGCTGGTTCACCCGGTGGTTCTACACGGTCGCGGGGCAGGTGCCGATCGACCGTACCGACGCCGACCACGCGGAGGCGGCGCTCAACACCGCCGAACGGTTGTTGAACCAGGGAAAGCTGCTCGGGATGTACCCGGAGGGCACCCGCTCACCCGACGGCCGGCTCTACAAGGGCAAGACCGGCATCGGCCGGATGGCGCTGCACACCGGGGTACCGGTGATTCCGGTGGCGATGATCGGCACCGACGTCGTCAACCCGCCGGGGACCAAAATGTGGCGGTTCGGCCGGGTCACCGTGCGGTTCGGCAAGCCGATGGACTTCTCCAGGTTCGAGGGGATGGCGGGCAACCGGTTCATCGAGCGGGCCGTCACCGACGAGGTGATCTACGAGTTGATGGGGTTGTCCGGCCAGGAATACGTCGACATCTACGCGGCCAGCGTCAAAAACGGGGCTGAGCACCACGAGGGCGACCAGGAGTCGGCGGAACAGTCGGCAACCCGGATTCCGGAGACCGCGGCGGGTTGAACCCCGGTCAGCCGGCCGCCGGCGTCGGGGCCGGGTTGTCGGCCGGCGGCTGCCGGGACCCGGTACCGACCGTCAGCGTGACCCCGGCCGTGACGATGATCGCCAGCGCCCACCACAGGTAGGAAACCCCGGCGAGCTGACGCCACCAGGCGGCGTCGGCCTCGTGATGTTCGGGCAGCAGGCTGATCGGGCTGAACACCATCAGCGCCACCCCGGCCGCCCCGAGCGCGGCCAGCACCCCGGCACGTCGCCGATAGCCGACCACGCCCGTCACCACCACCGCCGGCAGCATCCACACCCAGTGATGCGACCACGACACCGGTGAGACCACCAGCCCGAACAGGGCCACGCAGATCAGCGCGAGAACCGGCTCGCCGGCGCCCAGCACCCGCCGGGTCGCCCATACCGTGACGGCCAGCACCACCAGGCATGCCGCCGTCCACAGCAGTGTGCGCTGGTGATCGCTGAGCGGCAGCCGGGCCAGTGCACCGGCCAGGTTCTGATTCGTGTTGAGCGTTGCATCGCCGATCCGGTCGGTGTTGTGCAGCGTGCCGGTCCAGTACTGCCACGAGTCGCGCCACGCCAGCGCAAAACCAGCGCACGTTGCAGCCAGAAACGACGCCACCGTGGTGAGCATGGCCCGAGCGTCGCGGCGCAGCAGGAAATACAGCAGGAACACCGCAGGGGTCAGCTTCAGCGCCACCGCCAGGCCCAGCAGCAGACCGCGTGGCCAGGCTGTGTGGCGCGGAACGCAGTCGGCGATCACCAGCGTCATCAGCACCACGTTGATCTGGCCGAACGCGAAATTCGACCGGATCGGCTCACAGAGGACCACCGCGGGAGCGACGATGGCCACCGCCAGCCAGCATCGGCGCAGCCAGGCCGGCTCGGGCGCGGCTGCTGAATGAGGCCAGACCGCGAGCCCGGCCAGCACGATCGCCACCGCGGCGATCAGGAACACCAGCGTCGTGCAGGTGATCGCCGCACTGGCGGCCGGCAGGGAAAGCCAGCCGAACGGACTGAACACGATCGCGGCCAGCGGGGGGTAGGTGAACGGCAGGTCCAGTCCGCCCTCGGTGTGGAACATCGTGTCGCCGGTGTACAGCGGTTGCCCGTCCAGCCAGGCCCGCGCACCCATCCGGTAGACGTCGATGTCGATGCGGTATGTCGCACGGATCAGCAGCAACCACAGCGCGTATGCCAGCGCGGTGGCGATCAGAAGCTGGCACACCCGCCAGCTGACCCGCCTCCGCCGCTCGCCCAGGTCGGCCGACCGCCAGCTATCCATGTCGCAGAACAGACTATCGGTGCCAGAATCCGCTAGGACCCGCCGACCGTCAGCCGAAGCGGAACGTGACCGAACCGGCTACGTTTTTCACTATGCTCGTCGACTGGTTTCGCCACGACATCCTCGAGGGCGGCCGGTTGCCGCTGCTCTGCTGTCTGATCGCGTTCCTGATGACATTTCTCATCACCCGCGTCGTCGCGCGCTACATCCGCAGCCAGGACGGGGTCGAAGCGGCACCCAGGTGGTGGCAGCCGCGCAACGTGCATTTCGGCACGACGCACATCCACCACGTGGTGTTCGGCGTGGTGCTGGTGCTGGTCTCCGGGGTGACATTGGTGACTGAAGGTGTCCACGCACACCAGCCGCAGGTCACCCTCGGCGCTATCGGATTCGGTATCGGGGCTGCGCTGGTACTCGACGAATATGCGCTGATCCTGCACCTGGCGGACGTGTACTGGGAGGAGGACGGGCGGGCATCAGTGGACGCGGTCTTCGCCGCCACTGCGGTGGCCGGCCTGCTGGTGCTCGGTTTTCATCCGCTGGCATTCCTGCTGTCGGAGTGGCAGGACACTCACTCGACGCTGATCCGTACCGGTGTGCTCGTTGGCGTACTGCTGTCGTTGCCGCTGGGGCTGGTCGTGATGCTCAAAGGCAAGGTGTGGACCGGCCTGACCGGGATGTTCTTCGCTCCGCTGCTCGTCATCGGTGCTATCCGGCTGGCAAGGCCGAAAGCACCGTGGGCCCGCTGGCGTTACCACGGCCAGGGCGAAAAGATGCACCGAGCGCTGCAGCGGGAGCGTCGCCTGCGCCGCCCGGTAGTGCGGGCCAAGCTGTGGCTGCAGGACCTGATCGCCGGCCGGCCGCAGCTGCCCGACGACCTCACCGTGGAGGCTCACCTGGATCGTGAGGTGCGCGCGGCGGCGGCGCCGACGGTGCCGATCAGGCTTCCCCGGCTCCGAAATGCCGCGCCGCAGCCGGACTTCGGCGCCGCGGTGACATCAGCGCCGACAATCCCGATTGAAAAGCCCGTGCCGAGGCCCGTTGCGCCTCCATCGCCGCGGCCCTCTCGCCTCGGCGGGTTTCGTCGGTGAGGTATTTCTACGACACCGAGTTCATCGAGGACGGCCGCACCATCGAACTGATCTCGATTGGGGTCGCAGCCGAGGACGGCCGCGAGTACTACGCGGTGTCGACCGAATTCGACCCCGAGCGGGCCGGCAGCTGGGTGCGCAGCCATGTGCTGCCCAAATTGCCGCCGCCGGCCTCGCCGCTGTGGTGCTCCCGCAGCCGCATTCGCTCGGATCTGGAGGCGTTTCTGCGAGTGGGCGGCAGCGAGCCGATCGAGCTGTGGGCCTGGGTCGCCGCGTACGACCACGTCGCGCTGTGTCAGCTGTGGGGAACGATGCCCGACCTGCCACCGGCCATCCCGCGTTTCACCCGGGAACTCCGCCAGCTATGGGAGGACCGCGGGCGGCCCAAGCTGCCGCCGCGGTCGCCGGGCAGCCATGACGCCCTGGTGGACGCTCGCGATCAGCTGCGCCGGTTCCAGGTGATCACGACAGGTTCGCCCTGATCAGCCCGGTGTGACGCCCGGTTACCATGGACGGGTGAATTGGACCGTCGACATCCCCATCGAGGAGCTGCCGCCGCTGCCGCCGCTGCCGGCGGAGCTGCGCGCCCGGCTGGATGCCGCGCTGGCCAAGCCGGCCGCCCAGCAGCCCAGCTGGCCGGAAGCACAGGTCAAGCCGGTGCGGACGCTGCTGGAGGCGGTGCCGCCGATCACGGTGCCCTCGGAGATCGTGCGGCTGCAGGGCCTGCTGGCCCAGGTCGCCCGCGGCGAGGCGTTCCTGCTGCAGGGCGGCGACTGCGCCGAGACCTTCACCACTAACACCGAGTCGCACATCAAAGGCAACATCCGCGCGCTGCTGCAGATGGCCGTGGTGCTGACCTACGGCGCCAGCATGCCGGTGGTCAAGCTGGCCCGGATCGCCGGCCAGTACGCCAAGCCGCGCTCGGCCGACACCGATTCGCTGGGGCTGAAGTCCTACCGCGGTGACATGGTCAACGGCATAGCCGCGGACCCGTCCGTTCGCGAGCACGACCCGTCCCGGCTGGTGCGTGCCTACGCCAACTCCAGCGCGGCGATGAACCTGGTGCGGGCGCTGACCTCGTCGGGCCTGGCCTCGCTGCACCTGGTACACGACTGGAACCGGGAATTCGTCCGCACCTCGCCGGCGGGAGCGCGCTATGAGGCGCTGGCCGGCGAGATCGACCGGGGCCTGCGATTCATGACCGCCTGCGGGGTGGCCGACCGCGAGCTGCAGACCGCTGAGATCTACGCCAGCCACGAGGCTCTGGTGCTCGACTACGAGCGGGCCATGCTGAGGCTGTCCAGTGCCGACTACGGCGAGGACGGCCGACCGGAGTTGTTCGACCTGTCGGCCCACTACCTGTGGATCGGGGAGCGGACTCGCCAGCTCGACGGCGCGCACATCGCGCTGGCCGAGGTGATCGCCAATCCGATCGGCGTCAAGCTGGGGCCGGCCACCACCCCGGAGATGGCGGTCGAGTACGTCGAACGACTGGACCCGCACAACGTTCCCGGCCGGTTGACCCTGGTGAGCAGGCTGGGCAACGCCCAGGTGCGTGATCTGCTGCCGCCGCTGATCGAGAAGGTTCAGGCGACCGGCCACAAGGTGATCTGGCAGTGCGACCCGATGCACGGCAACACCCATGAGGCGTCCACCGGCCACAAGACCCGGCACTTCGACCGGATCGTCGACGAGGTGCAGGGCTTCTTCGAGGTGCACCGGGCGCTGGGCACCCATCCCGGCGGAATCCACGTCGAGCTCACCGGTGAGGACGTCACCGAGTGTCTCGGTGGCGCCCAGGACATCTCGGACTCAGACCTGTCCGGGCGCTACGAGACGGCGTGCGACCCGCGGCTGAACACCCAGCAGTCATTGGAGCTGGCGTTCCTGGTCGCCGAGATGCTGCGCGACTAGGAACGCGTGCCTGTCGGGGTGGGCTGCAACCGCTTGCGATAGTCGGTGGGGCTGCACCCGAACCATCGCCGGCAGGACCGGGTGAGCACACTCTGTTCGGCATAGCCGATCTCGCGGGCGAGGTGGGACAGGCTGATCTGCGTGTCGCGCAGGTATCGCCCGGCCGTTTCCTTGCGTAGCTGATCGACCAAGATGGCGAATGTCGTTCCCTCGTGAGCCAGCCGGCGCTGCAACGTTTTCGGGTGCAGGCTGAACTGATCCGCGACGACTTCCAGCGTGGCGAGCCCGGTGGGCAGCAGTTCTCGGGCGATCGACCGAATCGACTGCGTGAGTGTCGATTCACGGGCGGTGGTGCTTTTGAGATATTCGACAAGAGCGCGGTGCGCGACGTCGTCTCGGTGCAGGGGTCTGCTCAGGTCCACGCTCCGGAGCGTGAAGCCCGTCGTTCTTTCGGCGAAATACGCCCTGCAGCCGAAGTATTCACGGTAGTCACTCGCCGGGGTCAATGGATCGTGCGGCAGATGCACCGACAACAGCGGGTAGCCGGCACCCAGCAGGAATTGCAACACGCCGAGCGAGACGCCGAGGCACAATTCGACGCTCTGCGGGCAGGGCGGCACCGGGTCGAGGAGTAATTCGAATTTGAGGAACGACCGTTCCGCTTCGCCCAGTGGCACCATGCTGAAGCCGATCGCCGGACTGTACGCCGACATGAAGGTGCTCACGATCGCCATCGCATCTGCAACGGTGGCCGCGGTGCGGGCCGCGGCGCCGACGGGACCGATGATCTCGATGCCTTGACGCCGTGCGAGGCGGCGTCCGAAATCCGGCGTGGCGGTACACGCTGCCGCCGACTCAACCGCCCGAAGCACCGCCGGCAACGGCACCGAGACGTCGTAGTTGTCGACGTCCTGCATCCGGATACCGGCCGTCCGCAGCAGTTTGTCCGGATCGCCGCCGAGTTCTCTGACCAGTCGCGGATAGTTCGACAGCGAGGTCCCGCGAATGACCGGCATGTCCCCGATGATCAAATGCTTGTCTCGAACTGTCAAGACAACGCCCGGCAATGACGGCCCAAACTTAGAACCGCATAGTTGTTACCTCGGAGGAATGCATGATGCTGGGCGGGCGCCGCTGTTGCGCAGGTCTCGTCGTCGCCATTCTCGGCGCCGGCGTCATCGCCCCGGTAACCACACCCCGGCCCGACGTCCACCTGCGGGCCATCACGCTCGCCGCCGCCGGCCAGCCCGACGTCGTCATCGACGTCGTGCGGCACGGGCAGATGATTTCGCCGTACGAGAATCTGCTCACCCCGTCGCCGGCGTTTCCCGGGGCTCCGCTCAGTGAGCTCGGCCAGCAGCAGGCGCAAGACGTCGGGCACCAACTCTTCAATGAGCTGGGTCCGGTGGCCGGGATCTTCTCCGGGCAGGGCACCAGGGAGATGGAAACCTCGATTCCGTTCGCCCAACTCGAGGGCATGTCGGACAACGTGCAGATTCTGCCCGGCCTCAATGAGGTCGACAGCGGCAGCTACGCGCTCGACCCGATTGAAAGCCTCGGCGGCCGCCTTGCCTTCCTGACCGTCGGGGCGTGGTCGCTGGGAGCGCCGTTCGGGTTGGCGCTGACGCCGGGGCCGGGCTCTCATGACACCAACGGGGTGGTGTTCGACGCGAGGTTCACCCAGGCCATCGACACGATGTACGACCACGCCGTCGCCAACCCGGTCGTCAGCGACAACGGCCAGATCACCGACGTGGCGTTCAACAGCGAAGCGTCGATCTTCGCCTGGGTGATGCAGAACGTCAAAAACCTCGATCTGCCTTTCTTTTTGCACCTCATCGCCGAGTCGCACACCGTGGCGAACGGGCTTTCCAGCGTTCTGCTGCCCAACACCGGCATCGTCCAGATCGAGGGCAACCCGACCGACGGCTGGACGCTGGTCAGCTGGGACGGGCAGGCCATTCCGGCCGATCCGGGGTTGGCGACGGATCTGTTCGTCGATCTGCGTGACGTGATGCTGCCGGCCCAGGCGGCGCTCTGGAACATCTGGGAGGCCGTGCTCACCAGCGATCCCCAGACGATCATGAGCGCGGTTCAGACCGGTTTTCAGCAAGTCGGCTCGGCGCTGGCCCAGTTCCCCGAGTCGGTGTTCCACGACATCATCGACGCCGGCCAGCATGCCGGTGCCGATACCGCCGGTCAGGCGGCCGCCGAGGCCGGTGCGGCACTCGGCGATGCGGTCACAGGAGGTCTCTGATGCAGGTCGGTTTTCGCAGTCGCGTCTCCGCTGCCGCCGTTGCCCTGGTGGGCGCGGGGATCATCGTAGTCACCCCGGCCTCGGCGCCGCCCGGCGCGCAGATGCGCGGTATCCAACTCACCGCCGGCGATGCGCAAGACATCGTCATCGACATCGTGCGGCATGGACAACGGATGCCGCCTTTCAACGAACAGGTCACCCCCTCCCCGGATCACCCAGGACCCCCGCTCAGTGAACTCGGCCAGCAAGAGGCGCAGGCTCTGGCGGACAAACTCCACAGCGAACTCGGCGATCACGTCGCCGGGATCTTCTCCGGGCAGGCCATCAGTGACATGGATACCGCCGCGCCGTTCGCCGGCATGGAGAACATGTCGGACCAGGTGCAGATACTGCCCGGGCTCAACGAGATCGACAGCGGCATTTACGCCGGCGCTCCGCTGAGCAGCTTCGACGGCTTTATGTACGAACTGACTCCGCTGCTGTGGACGTTGCTCGGATTGGTTCTGGCGCCGATACCCGGCTCTGTGGAGGACCCGAACGGGGTGGTGTTCGATCAGAACTTCACCGACGCCGTCGACACGATGTACCAGCACGCGATGGCCAATCCGGTGGTCAGCGACAACGGCCAGATCACCGAGGTGGCGTTCAACAATGAAGCGGATCTCGCCGCCTGGGTGGGGTTGAACGTCAAAAACCCCGATATCTCATTCCTCTTGCCCCTGACCCTGCAGACGATGTTCGCCGGGAACGACGGAATGCCTCTCCTGCCCAACACCGGCGTCGTTCAAATCGAGGGCAATCCCACCGACGGCTGGACGTTGGTCAACTGGAACGGGACACCAATCCCGGAGAATCCGGATTTGCTGACGGAGTTGGTTATGGAGTTGCGGACCGTGATTATTGCGCCGCAAACAGCGTTGTGGAACATCTGGGAAGCCATCCAGGGCGGCGACTCGACAACGATCCAGAGTGCGATCGACACCGGCCTGAAAAACGTCACCGCCGCGTTTGCCCAGTTCCCCGAATCGGTGTCCCACGACATCGCCGACGCAGTGCAGAACGCGGGCACCGACGCCGGTGGGCGGACGGCCGGCGACGCCCTCTCGGCGCTGTTCTGAGCGTCCCATGATGCCGGACAGCGTGCGCGACTGGCGCGACGGCGGCCGTTGGCTGTCGACAGGCGCCGGCCGGGTGTTCGTCCGGTCGACATCTGGCGACGGCCCGACAGTGTTGCTACTACACGGCTTTCCGTCGAGTTCCTACGATTTCCGGGCGGTGGTGGACCGACTCGGCACCAGGCCTTGGCTGACGCTGGACTTTCTCGGATTCGGATTCTCCGACAAGCCGCGACCGCATCGCTACAGCCTGCTTGAGCAGGCCGACCTGGTGCAGGCGGTGGTCGCCGACGCCACCGAGGGATCAGCGGGGCCGGTGGTGCTGATCGCCCACGACATGGGCACCTCGGTGGCAACCGAGCTGCTGGCCCGCGACCTCGACGGCAGTCTGGGATTCGACCTCAGGCGAGCCGTGCTGTCCAACGGGAGCATCATCCTGGACCGGGCCAGCCTGCGTCCGATCCAGAAGGTGCTGCGCAGCCCGCTCGGTCCGCTGGCCGCGCGACTGGCCAACCGGCGGATGTTCACCCGTGAGTTCGCGCGGCTGTTCAGCGACGGGCATCCGTTGTCGGCGGACGAGGCCGCCGCCCAGTGGGCGTTGCTGTCCCACAACGGCGGGCACCGGATCGGCCACCTGTTGTCGGCTTACCTCGACGAGCGGGTGCGGTATGCGGATCGCTGGCACGGCGCGATCCGGGACTGGACCAAGCCGCTCGGCTTCGTGTGGGGACTCGACGACCCGGTCGCGACCCCGAACGTGCTTGACGGGCTGCGTGAACTGCGCCCGGGCGCGCCTGTTGTCGAACTGCCCGGGCTTGGTCACTATCCGCAGATAGAGGATCCGGATGCCTTCGCCGAGGCGGCGATGCGAATACTCACCGGCTGACTGCGGTGTCGGCGCTACCAATCGGCTTCGGCGTAGCCGAGTTCGGTCAGCAAGGCGCCGGCTTCGGCTTTGAACGCGGCCTTATCCTCCTCGGTCATGTCGCGTTGCCAGCGGTGCAGCGCGGCCCGGTTTACCGGCTCGCCGATCTGGGCGGTGCTGGGCTCAACGGGTTCGCTGCGGCGGTCCTTGGTGTGATGCGCCAGCACAGCGTCATCCCATTGCTCGCCGAGGAAGGCCAGCACCCGGCGCATCGTCGCCGCCGGATCGGTCACCAGTGCCTCGTAACGCACCTCCAGGACGCGTCCGGCGAGGCTGGGATGCGTCGCCAGGTTTCGGGCCCGCAGCACGCCGTCCCGCCAATACCGGGCCGCACCGGCCATGGTGTCCACGTAGTCCAACTTCTGCCCGGTCGCCTGATCCGTCCAGTCCATGGTCAACAGTGAGCAGGCCACGTCGCGGCCGTCGCGCACCATGGTGATGAACTTCGCGTCGGGGAAGATCTCACCGAGCGTCACCATGTACAGCATGTTCTGCGGTGTCTTCTCCGCCCAGCGCGGTTTACCTTGTGTGCGACGGAAGTTGGCCACCAGGTCCTCGACGAACAAACGGGTGCTGCGTTGCACGTCCGACACGGTGTTGCCGTAGCTCTCCATCACCTTGCGGTTGCGCCCGGCCAGGAACTTGTAGTGTTCGGCGACCACCGGCAGCACCATCAGCTCCGGCCCACAGCAGATCCGCGGATGTGCATCCAGCAGCACACGCATCAGCGTGGTGCCGGAACGCTGCACACCGCCGATGAAGATCGGGCCGTTGTTGGCTGCGCCCAGCTTGCTGCGGGCCAGTTCGTAATTGCCCTGCACCTGCGCGCGGAACTCGACCGGCAGGTTCGGGTTGGCGAGCAACTTGCTGCAGGCATCGAGGCCTTCGTCGAACTTCTCCAGAAGCAGAGCGCAGTTGGCGAATTCGATGAGCAGCGTGTGGTCGTAGACCACGTATTCGACGCAGAAATCGTTGACCGGGTAGGGGAGGGTCAGGGCGTACTTCGACAGCAGATACCCCACCAGGACGTTGTTCTCCCGCCGGTAGATCCTGGCCAGTTGCAGCAGCGGCTCAGCGCGGGTCGGGCGCAGCGCGTTCGCCCGAAAGAGCGCCCGCTTGGCTTCGTCGACCTCGTCCAACTGCAGTTGGGTCGAGGCCAGATTGCACAGCGCCAGATACGTTTCTTCGGCATCCTTGCTGGGCATCGCGGCACGCTTGGCGAAGCTGGCTTTGGCTTGTTCGAACTCGCCTGCGGCGGAATAACTTATGCCCAGGTAATACATGTACCGGCTGTTGCCGGGGTCTTCCTTCAGCGCCTTTTCGAGGGTCTGCGCGTCGCGTAGGTATTTCACCGCGTCCGAGTCTTTCGAACGGCCGGAAGCGCGGTCGGTGTGCGTATTGCAGATGTTGACGATCCCGCTGATGATCTCGGAAGTCTTCGCATCTGGACAGGAGACGGTCTCGTGGAGGATTCCCTGCCACCGCCAGTCGAGGTGGTTGTTGATCAGCCCGTTGCGTTTGACGTCCGCCGCACCCGTCTGACGGACGCGGATGTAGTACAGATCCTTGTCGAGGTCGGGGAGGGTGAACGCCGTATCGTATTGCAGCACTTCGTCGGCGTCGATGAGCAGCACGTAATCGCCCTTGCCCCGGGCAAGCTCAAGTGCTTCATTGCGGTTGTGCGCGAAATTCACCCACGGCCGTTCGTGCAGCTCACCGGGAATTCCCGCCAACGCGCCCTGGATGATCCTCTTGGTGCCGTCGGACGAGCCGGTGTCGACGATCACCCAGTGGTCGATGAGGGGCTTGACCGAGGCCAGGCATTTCTCGATCACCTCCGCCTCGTCTTTCACGATCATGTTCAGGCAGACAGTCTTTCGTGAATCCAGACCGCCAGAGCGGGTATCGGTCGCCATGATGTCCTTCCGCCCAGGTCAAACGCGGAGTGCCAGCAGGGCGCCGAGATTGGTGCCGAACGTCCATGCCACCGCCGCCACCAGCCCGGTGACCGCGAACATCAGCGCCAGCCAGATCAGCGTCATGCGTCGTGCGTGCTGGCGGGCGAGTGCGAACTCGCTGAGTTCGATGCCGGCGAACCGGCCCGATACCACCTGGTACCGGGGGTCGGGTTCGTCGTTCGTCCAGTCCTGCGGTTCCCGGGCCAGCTGCAGCGTGGCCGCGGGGGGATGGCCGGCCGATTCGGCCGCTGTGGGCACAGTGCGCACGGTGCGTGCGGCCGAGTGCTGGGCGGAGTTGCGCGGAGCCGGAACCCGGAACGCCGGCAGTGCCAGTCGGTTGGCGATGACGTCCAGTGCCGCGCTCATCTCGCCGGCGTGGGCATAGCGATCGGCCAGGTCGCGTGCGGTGGCGTGAGCGACGAAGTCGTCGAACTCGGTGGGCACACCGTCGATCGCGGCACTGGGCGGCGGCACGTCGTGATCGAGGCGCTGATAGGCCACCGCCAATGTGGAGTCACCGGAAAACGGTGTCCGGCCGGTAAGCAGCTCATAGGTCAGCACACCCACCCCGTACACGTCGCTGGCCGGGACGGTGTTCCCGTCCCGAACCTGTTCGGGCGACAGATAAGCGGCGGTGCCGAGAATTACACTGGCCGAGGTGATTCCGGCTGCTGCGACGGCGCGCACCAGGCCGAAGTCGACGATTTTCACGTCGCCGTCGTCGGAGATCAGGATGTTCTCCGGCTTGATGTCGCGGTGCACCAGCCCGGCCCGGTGGGCGACGGCCAACGCACCCAGTACCGGCCGCAGTACGGCGACGACGGCGTGCGGCGGCATCGGGCCCCGCTCGCCGAGCAGCTCGCGCAGCGTGCCGCCCTCGACCAGCTCCATCACCAGGAACGGTTGGCCCGCGTCGCGCGGGGTGCCCAGGCCCTGGTCGTAGACCGCCGCCAGGCCGGGGTCTTTCAGCCGGGCCACCGCGCGGGCCTCAAGCTGGAAACGGGTGAGGAATTGCTGGTCGCCGGTGTAGCGGGAGTCCATCACCTTCACCGCGATCGGGCGGTCCAGCCGCTCGTCGAGCCCGCGGTACACCGTGGACATGCCGCCGGTGGCGATCTTGGCCCCGACCCGGTAGCGGCCGTCGAGCAGCGCGCCGTCCAGTGCGTCGCCGGTCATCACCTGGCAATGGTAAGCGGCGCGACGGCTGCGCCCGTGATTCGAAACAGGCTTCTAAACTGGCTCAATGAGCAGCATCCCGGCGAGTGACGACGTCCTGGACCCCGACGAACCGATTTACAACCTGCCGGAGGTGGCGCAACTGCTCGGCGTGCCGGTGACCAAGGTGCACCAGCAGTTGCGCGACGGCCACCTGGTCGCGGTACGCCGGGACGGCACGCTGCTGGTGCCACGGGCCTTCTTCACCGACACCGGCGAGGTGGTCAAACCCCTGCCCGGACTGCTGGCCGTGCTGCACGACGGTGGCTACGGCGACACCGACATCGTCCGGTGGCTGTTCACCGCGGACCAGTCGCTGAGCGTCACCCGCGACGGGACGCGCGAGCCGGTCGGCAACGCCCGCCCGGTCGATGCGCTGCACGCCCACCAGGCGCGCGAGGTGCTGCGGCGCGCTCAGGCTATGGCGTACTAGGGGTGTTCGGCTGTGCCGGGCCGGGTGCCCGGTAGAGCCGGTGGAAGGCGAACGCTGCGCAGGCCGTCGCGATCGCGACGTGGCCCCAGGAGTACATGCCGTGCGCACCGTCGGGTCGGAAGATCACCATGATCCACGTGGACAGTGCGGCAATAGTCGCGATGGCCGCCGGTGACCGGACCAGGGCGGCCGCGACCGCGAGCGGCCAGGTGTAGTACCAGGGCAGTGCGGCCGGCACGAACAACACCACGATCAGCATCGCCCAGGCGATTCCGCTCACCGCCGCATGGTCGTCGCGGCGAGATCGCCACCACAGCACCGGTAGGCAGACGGCGATCACCGTGAGCCCGAGAATTCGGGTGACCCGCAGCACCACATAGAAATTGACGTTGAAGATCAGTCCGCCGACTGCATGCACCAGGTTGGCCACCGCGGTTGGAACGGTCAGCCAGTTGATGATCTTCACGTTGCCGGCCAGCAGCGCGGTCAACCAGCCCAGCCCGACCCCGGCCAGCGTGGACAGCACCGCGAAGACCAGGATCAGGGTCAGGACGCAAGCTGCGGCGGCCGCCGCGAAAGCAACCGGAGCCGGGTAGCCGCGACGGTCGCGCAGATGGCGCATCCACACCCACATCAGGAACGGCAGCGCGATGGCCGCGGTGGCCTTGACCGCGGCGGCCAGGGCGACCAGCGCGATCCCGGCAAGGTGCCGTCGATCGAGAACCAGGGCGATGCCGGCCAGCATCAGCCCGACCATCAGCATCTCGTTGTGCACCCCACCCATCAGGTGGATGATCACCAGCGGGTTGAGCACGCCGATCAACAGCGCGGCCGGGCCGGTGCCACCGACACGGCGGGCCACTCGCGGTGCGGCCCAGATCAGCAGCGCCAGCCCGGGCAGCATGCACAGTCGCAGCAGCATCGTCCCGACCACGACGTTGTCGCCGGTCAGCATCGTGACGAACTTCGCCACCAGGATGAAGGCGGGACCGTAGGGTGCCGTCGTCGCCGACCAGATCGGGCTGACGTCGTCGAGCAGCGGGTTCGGGTTGTCCACCGGCCCGACCAGGTACGGGTCGAAGCCGTCCCGCAGCAGCGCCCCCTGCGCCAGGTACGAGTACGTGTCGCGGCTGAACACCGGGACCGACAGCAGCAGCGGTGCCAGCCAGAACCCGGTGCTGGCCACCAAGGTGAACTCGGTCGCGGTGCCGTCGATGACGTGCCGGCCGAGGGCGAGCCAGGCCAGCAGCATCACCACGACGCCGGACCACAGCAGGATCGTGGACAGCACCAGCCCGTGACCGAAACGCAGCCAGGACAGATGCAGTGACTCCAGCAGCGGGTCGTGCACCCGGGTGCTGCCCGCGCCGAGGCCGCCGACGGTGATCAGGACCGCGCCCAGGCAGCCCAGCCAGGCCGGCCGGGCCTGCGGGCCGGCGGCGAACCGCCGCAGCCGGGTGAGCAGTTCTTTCGCATAGGCGTCGCGGGTGACCGGGGGTGCCGTCGGCGTGTTCATCGGGGCTCCGGGCGATCAGGCGGACCGGTTGGCGGCCAGTCGGGCCAGCTCGGACAGCCCGGCCTTGGCGGCCGGGTCGACGGGTGCGGCGGCCAGGGTGGCCAGGGCGCGGCGGGTGAGAGTGTCGATCCGGTGCTCGACCGCCGCGAGGGCACCGACCGCCTTGATGGCGTCGCAGACCTCCCGCACCTGGATGTCGGTCAAGGCGGTGCCGATCGAGGCCCGCAACCGCGCCGCGATCGCCGGGTCGGACTTGTCGGCGAGTTCGATCGCCTCGGCCACGAGCACGGTGCGTTTGCCGGAGCGCAGGTCGTCGCCGCTCGGCTTACCGGTCACCGCCGGATCACCGAACACCCCCAGCACGTCGTCGCGCAGCTGGAACGCCACCCCCAGATCGGTGCCGAATTCACCGAAGGCGGCCTGCACGTCCGGCCGGTCGGCCGCGGCCGCGGTGCCCAGCTGCAGCGGCCGCGCCACCGTGTAGGAGGCGGTCTTGTAGGTGTTGACGTTCATCGCCGACGAGATCGATTCGGCTCCCGCGGCTTCCGCGACGATGTCGAGGTACTGCCCGCCGAGCACCTCGGTGCGGATGTCGGACCACACCCGGCGCACCCGGCGGCGTGCGTCGGGCGGCAGCTCGGTCTCGGCGACGATGTCGTCGGCCCAGACCAGGGCCAGGTCGCCGAGCAGGATCGCGGCAGATGTCCCGAATTGCTCAGCCGCACCGCGCCAGCCGCGGTCGCGGTGCAGTTCGGCGAACTGCACATGAGCGGTCGGCGCGCCGCGCCGGGTCGCCGAGGCGTCGATCACGTCGTCGTGCACCAGCGCGCAGGCGTGCAGCAGTTCCAGGGCGGAGAACATCAACAGCACATGAGGATCGGGCTCCTGCTGCGCGACCGCCCGCCAGCCCCAGTAGGCGAATGCGGGCCGGAGCCGCTTGCCGCCGCTGAGCACGAAAGCTTCCAGAACGCCGGTCAAGTCCGCGTACTCGCCGCCCAGGTAGGCGGTTTCCCGGCGACGGTCGCTCAGATAGTCGCGTAACCGGTTGGTGACGGCATCGGCCAGCTCGAGGGCCGAGGGTGCCGCCGGTGGCACCGATGCCGTCAACTTCACAGGACAAAGTCAAACACACGCGTGTCTGCTTCGAGGTCGACGCCGGCGCGATGGCTACTCGCTGTTTTCCGCGCCGGTGCCGACTTCGGCGGGGGTGTGGACGGGTGAGGGGCGTTCGCCGTCCGCTCACGCGACCATGCCCGCATGGCGGAGGTGTTCATCGGCAGCGAGGCGACGACCCCACCGAGATCACCAGAGTCGATGGGCTGCCGGTCACGACGGTGGCGCTGCCGTCGAATTCGGCGTGATTCGGCGGGAGCGGGAGTGGCTATGCTTGCGGGCGCCCAACTGCGGCACCGGCGAACATCCGATCAGGAGCAACCTCGTGACCTTGAACATCATGAACACGATCGCCCTCGAACTCGTCCCGCCCAATGTGGATCGCGGACCGGCGCAGGCGATCGAAGAGGCCGACAAGGTGCTGCGGTGCGCGGCCGAGACCGGTCTGGACGGCCGGATTCGGCATGTGCTGATGCCGGCAATGATCGCCGAGGATGACGACCGCCCGGTCGAGATGAAGCCGAAGCTGGACGTGCTGGATTTCTGGTCGGCCATCAAACCCGAGTTGCCCGGGGTGAGCGGGTTGTGCACCCAGGTCACCGCGTTCATGGACGAGCCGGCGCTGCGGGGGCGTCTCACCCGACTGGTCGGTTCCGGGATCGAAGGCATCGTTTTCGTCGGCGTGCCGCGCACCATGCACGACGGTGAGGGCTCCGGCGTCGCTCCGACCGATGCGCTCTCGATCTTCGCCGACTTGGTCCCGAACCGGGGTGTGATCTTGATCCCGACCCGGGAGGCCGAGGCGGGCCGCTTCAGCTTCAAATGCGACCAGGGTGCGACGTTCGGGATGACTCAGCTGCTGTACTCCGATGCCATCGTGGGTTTCCTGACCGACTTCGCCAAGCACAGCGATCATCGGCCGGAAATTCTGCTGTCGTTCGGCTTCGTTCCTGGAATGGAAGAACGGTCGGGCCTGATCAACTGGCTGATCCAGGATCCCGGCAACGAGGCGGTCGCCCGTGAGCAGGAGTTCGTCAAGACGCTGGCGGGCAGTGAGCCGGCGCAGCGACGCACGCTGATGGTGGACCTGTACAAACGGGTCATCGACGGTGTCGCCCAGCTCGGTTTCCCGCTGAGTATCCACCTGGAGGCGACGTACGGCGTCTCGACGGCCGCATTCCGGACCTTCGCGGAGATGCTGGCCTACTGGGCGCCCGACCGGGGCCCGGCGGTCTAGCGCTCGCCCCCGCGGGTGCTGAAGCTGGGCGAGCGATCGCGACCCTGCCACGCCAGCAGGGCCACCAGTGCGGCCACCGCGATCGAGCACAGGCCCAGCCACAGCGCCGCGTGGATGAACGAGCGGGTGCTGGGGTCGGTGTAGCGCGCCTGCGCGCTCATCGTGCTGACCACGCCCGGCTTGAGGGTCCACTGCACCGTGTCGCTGCCGAACCGTTCGCCGTTCGTCGAGGTCACCTCGCCGGGAAAGGTGACGCTGAGTTCCACATCCGCATCGGGGTCGGTGAGCAGGGTGAGGTCCACCCGGCCCTCCAGGATCACCACGTTGCCGGCCCTGCGCAACGACAGATCCACGCCGGCGGCATCGGGGTTCAGGTCCGCCAGTTGCGGCAGCTCCGCGAAGGTCAGACCCGAGAACACCGCCTGTGAGCCCACGAACTCGTCACGCGCGTACGTCGAGACCATGATCTTCTGGCTGAACGGCAGGTCGTTGTTGAGTTTCGGCCCGGCGTCGTCGTTGTTGCGGGGTTTGGCCGCCGCGATGATCTGGCCGGACACCAAGTCGTCGGGGGAGACGGTGAGCGTCGCCTTGATGCGCACGCATCCGACCGCCATCGGGGCCGTCAGCAGCAGAAGTGCGGCGGTGGCGATCAGCCGTCGCGCCGTGCGCCGTCGCGCGGGATTCGCCGGATGCCGGACATGCACCAGGTCATCGTGCCAGACGGCGTCGATGGCGGCGACCTGCTGTGCCCGGTTTCGCCGCGCTGGCAATCGCCGCGGCCGCGTCGGCATTCGCCGCGGCGACGGCGGCGGGGAGTCGGCCGTCACAGCGGCAGCGCACGGCCCAGGATCGCGAACGCACGCGGATCGCCGGCGAAGCGGTGCCCGCGGATGATGTCGGTGAAACCCAGCCGTCGGTACAGCCGCCAGGCACGGTTGTCCTCGCCGCGGCACTCGGGCGTCGACAGCAGCACATTGGCTTCGGTCCGGTCGGCCAGCAGCCGCCTGGCCAGTGCCTCGCCCAGGCCGTGCCCTTGTGCGTGCGGCACGATGTGCAGTTCGGTCAACTCGAAATAGTTGGTCATCAATTGGGCGATGTCGCTCTCGGGCAGGCGGTGTCGTCGCAGGCCGAGCAGCACCTGCTGCTGCCACCACTGGTCGGGCGCACCGCAATAGCCGTAGGCGACCCCCAGCAGGGGAGCATTGGCTAAAGCGAGCGGCGGCAGGTCGGAGCCCGGGGCGGACTTTGTCCGGTCCGCCGGTTCCGCCGGTTCGGCATCAACCACATCCAGTGCGGCCACCGCCTGCCAGCCACGCCGATGGGTGTGCTCAAGCCACATCGATGCGCGGTGGCCTGCGGCGCCGGAGGGGTAGTGCATTGCGGTTACGTACACGTCAAGGGCGTCACCGAGGCGACGGGTCATCTCCTGTGGAGACAAGTCGATGAGGTGTATCGCCAACTCGCGGTGTCCTTCTACTGGTCGGTGCGGCGCTGCCCCGCCATTATCGACTTTGGCAGCCGGGCTCCGCCGACTTGGCTGTTCGGGTCGTGGACGGTACCGGTGCACGGTTAGAATCGAGGCCGAACCCGGTGGTACGGCGAAGATCAACCTCGTATCATCGGTGGTAGCCACCCACAATTGGGCGACAGAGCTTTTTGGTGCGAATCGACGTGAATGAAGTGACGGGCAGCAGGCGAGGAGGGACGGATGCCACTCTCCGATCATGAACAGCGCATGCTCGATGAGATCGAGAGTGCGCTGTACGCCGAGGACCCTAAATTCGCTTCAAATGTTCGCAGTGGCGCACTGCACACGCCGACCACCCGGCGACGGGTGCAGGGTGCGGCGCTGTTCGCGGTCGGGTTGGCGATGCTGGTGGCCGGCGTGCCGTTCTACGCGAACGTCAACCATGGTTTTCTCATTTTGAGCGTCATCGGCTTCGTGGTGATGTTCGGTGGAGTGGTTTTCGCGGTCACCGGACCCCAGTTGACCGGCGGACGAGGGCAATCGGCGCCCAGCGGCCCCGCTGGAACACGCCAGCGCCGTGTCAAAGGAGCCGACGGCTCCTTCACCAGTCGCATGGAGGACCGATTCCGCCGTCGTTTTGACGGTTAGCGGCGCGTTCGCCTGACGCGGGGCAGCCCATCAGCTGTCCCGCTCTCTCATGTCCGGGGTGCGGGCCACCCCTACCCCCACCTCGCCCCACTCGCCGATTGGCAACCCTGACCAGCAAAAATTGCTGTCCCGTCGGTCGACTGGCGGCACATTCACGGCGAGTCGTGGTGGGGGGTGGGGGAGAAATCCCCTTAATATGCTTTGTGTGGTGATTTGTGGGTGAAGGTGGGGTATCGTGGGTGCAGTCGATCGACTCGGCGGAGTGACCCGGACTCCGCCTTACGGCGGGAGGTGGCGGGATGTTTCTCGGCACCTACACGCCCAAGCTCGACGACAAGGGGCGGCTCACGCTGCCTGCGAAGTTCCGCGACGCGCTGGCAGGAGGGTTGATGGTGACGAAAAGCCAAGACCACAGCCTGGCCGTCTACCCGCGCGCAGAGTTCGAGCAATTGGCGCGGCGGGCCGCCCAGGCCTCGCGGAGCAATCCTGATGCGCGGGCATTCCTGCGCAACCTGGCTGCGGGGACCGACGAACAGCACCCCGACGCCCAGGGTCGCATCACCTTGTCGGCCGACCATCGGCGCTACGCGAACCTCTCCAAGGACTGCGTTGTCATCGGGTCGGTCGACTACCTGGAAATCTGGGATGCGCACTCCTGGCAGGACTACCAACAGACCCACGAAGAGAATTTCTCCGCGGCCAGCGATGAAGCACTCAGCAACATCATCTGAGGCGGTTGTCCGTGCCCCGTGGTCTCTGCCCGATCCGGCCCTGGCGTACTTCCCCAACGCCAGGTTCGTCACATCGGACAGGGACCTCGGGGCAGGGGCAGCATGCCGGACGGGATGGCAGCGGGTCGACCGCCGGCGATCGCAAGCGCGGCGGAGCCGGGCGCTGCGGGTCGACTGCCGAAGGTACCGCCGATACCCCACCCGACGGGGAGGTTTTGCGATGGTTGACGATCGGGACGATTTCGGACATGTCCCGGTTCTCGCCGAGCGCTGCGTGGAGTTGCTCACCCCGGCTCTGACCGGCAACGGCGCCGACGGTTCGGGCGCGGTTCTCGTTGACGCCACGCTCGGGGCGGGCGGGCATGCGGAGCGCTTCCTCACGGAGTTGCCCGGATTGCGGTTGATCGGGCTCGACCGCGACCCCGACGCGATCGGCATCGCCGGCAGCCGGCTGGCCCGATTCGGCGAACGGGTCGATCTGGTGCAGACGCGCTACGACGCAATCGGCGATGTGCTGGCCGGCCTGGGCCACGGCCCGACGGAATCGGTCGACGGCGTGCTGTTCGACCTCGGTGTCTCCTCGATGCAGATAGACCGCGTCGAGCGAGGGTTCTCCTATGCCCATGACGCTCCGTTGGACATGCGGATGAATCCCCGGTCGGGGATGACCGCGGCCGACATCGTGAACACCTACGACGAGGCCGCGTTGACCGACATCCTGCGCAGGTACGGGGAGGAGCGGTTCGCGGCCCGGATCGCGGCCCGCATCGTCCGGCACCGGGCGCAAGCACCGATCGCCTCGACCGGTGACCTGACCTCGCTGCTCTACCAGGCGATTCCGGCGGCGGCGCGGCGCACCGGTGGGCATCCGGCGAAGCGGACGTTCCAGGCGTTGCGGATCGCGGTCAACGGTGAGCTCGACTCGTTGCGCGACGCGGTTCCGGCGGCTCTGAACGCGCTGGCAGTCGCCGGACGCGTGGTCGTGCTGGCCTACCAGTCATTGGAGGATCGTATCGTCAAGCAGGTGTTCGCCGCTGCCACGGCGTCGCGGACTCCTGTTGGCCTGCCTGTTGAATTGCCGGACGACACACCGGAATTCAAGTTGCTCACCCGCGGCGCGGAACAGGCGGACGCCGCTGAAGTGGAGCGCAACCCGCGGGCCGCGTCGGTCCGGCTGCGGGCTGCACAACGAATCAAACCGGGGCCTTGGACGACGAGGGGCGGTAAGCGATGACAACCGAACGCAAGACACCTCCGCGCCAATCCGATCGCCGTCGAAGGCCCGAGCGAAGTGCCCGAACGGCCTCGCGGCGGCCCGCCGACGCCCCGCCGTCGCGCGCCGTTCGCCGGCGCGGCGGCACGACACCGCCGCCCGGCCGGGAAGCGAAAGCAGCGAAGTCGGGGCCGCAGACCAAGGCGGTGGCCCGAACCAGCGGCCGCGCCGTGTCGCCGAAGAATACCCAGCAGGCCAAGGCCCGGGCAAAAGCACGAAAGGCGAAGGCGCCCAGGGTAGTCCGCACTCCACTGCGCGAGCGCCTGATCCGCCGGCTGGCGTCGGTGGACCTGCGACCCCGCACCCTGGCGGCCAAGGTGCCGTTCGTCGTGTTGGTCATCGGCTCGCTCGGAGTCGGGCTGGGCATCACGCTGTGGCTGTCAACCGACGCCGCCGAGCGCTCCTACCAGCTTGGCAGCATCCGTGAGCAGAACCGGGTGCTGTTGCAGCAGAAGGAATCACTCGAGCGCGACGTGCGCAACGCCGAGTCGGCACCTGCGCTGGCCGAGGCCGCGCGGGAGCTCGGCATGATCCCGACGAAGGACACCGCGCATCTGATCAAGGATCCGGCCGGAAACTGGGTTGTCGTGGGCAGTCCGAAGCCGGCCGAAGGTGCGCCGCCGGCGCCGTTGAACACCAAGCTGCCAGACGAGCCGCCGGGCGGACCGCCGCCACCGGCCGTCCGCCCGGCGGAAGTGCCGGTGCGGGTGGCACCGGGCGCCGCGGGAACCGGGCCGGAGGCGGCGCGGCGCGCTCCGCGCGGCGGGACGGTGTCTGCGCCCGGCCTGCCGCCGGTCTCCGCCCCGGGCTTGCCGCCGGACGGCCTGCCTGCGCAGGGATTACCTCCGGAAGGTCTGCCGCCGGTTCCGGGGGTGGAGCTCGCACCGGTGGCTGTGCCGCCGTCGCCGGAATACGCGCCGCCCGCGCAGCTTGCGCCGCCCGCGCCGATGGCCGTCGCGCCGCCCGCGCTGCCCGCACCGTCGGCCCCGCCGGCCGTCGCGCAGCCTGGCCAG
The DNA here is from genome assembly GCA_035721065.1 of Mycobacterium sp. Lineage (GTDB taxonomy): Bacteria > Actinomycetota > Actinomycetes > Mycobacteriales > Mycobacteriaceae > Mycobacterium. The sequence continues at coordinate 34,137 of DASTNJ010000059.1, read as the reverse complement.
CCGATACCACCCGGCCCGTCTGTCGACCCGGGCGCGACGGGATGATGGCTGCCAGCCGGGATAGTCGGCGGCGGTCCGGCCCCACATCGGGCACAGCCGGGCCCGCGAAAGCCGGCAAGACAGGCAAAGCCGGCAAGGTTGGCAAACAGCGGTCGGCGGGGTCGGCGAAGTCATCCGCCAAGCCGGCGAAATCCGGGCGGTCGGCCAGGTCGGCGCAGGACGATGCCACGGTCGCCGGCCGTTCGGCGCACAGCCGCCGTACCCGGCAGGCCGTGGAGCTGAGTCTGCGCACCGCGTCGTTCGGATTCCGGCATCGGACCGGCAACGTTGTCATCTTCCTGGCGCTGTTCGTTGCCGCGGTGCAGCTGTTTTACCTACAGGTTCCGCGTGCTTCGGGATTGCGGGCCGAGGCCGCCAGCCAGCTGAAGGTCACCGAGACGCAGAAAGCGATGCGCGGCAGCATCATCGACCGCACCGGTGACAAACTGGCGTTCACCATTGCAGCCCGGGCGTTGACTTTTCAGCCGGTGAAGATTCGCAAGCAGCTCGAAGAGGCCCGGAAGGCGAACCCGAACGCCCCCGATCCGCAGCGTCGGCTGCAGGATATCGCCAAGGAGGTGGCCGCGCGGTTGGACAACAAGCCGGATGCGGCCAAGGTACTCAAAAAGCTGCAAAGCAACGAGACGTTCGTCTACCTGGCCCGCGCGGTGGACCCCGACATCGCCGAGGTGATCAGCGCGAAGTACCCGGAAGTGGGCAGCGAGCGTCAGGATCTGCGTCAATATCCGGGCGGGTCGCTGGCGGCCAATGTCGTCGGAGGTATCGACTGGGATGGCCACGGGCTGCTGGGCCTGGAGGACTCGATGGACGCCGTGCTGTCCGGAACGGACGGCTCGGTCACCTACGACCGCGGCTCGGACGGGGTGGTGATCCCGGGCAGCTACCGCAACCGGCACCGGGCGGTCGACGGATCGACGGTCCAGCTGACCCTCGACGACGACATTCAGTTCTACGTCCAGCAGCAGGTGCAGCAGGCCAAGGAAGTCACCGGTGCCCGCAATGTCTCGGCGGTGGTGCTGGAGGCGAAGACAGGTGAGGTGCTGGCGATGGCCAACGACAACACCGTCGACCCGTCGCAGGACATCGGCCGCCAGGAGAACCGGCAACTGGGCAACCCCTCGGTATCCGCACCATTCGAACCGGGTTCGGTGAACAAACTCGTCACCGCCGCTTCGGTGATCGAATACGGACTCAGCAACCCCGGCGAGGTGCTGCAGGTGCCTGGCTCGATCGATATGGGCGGTGTCAACGTCGCCGATGCATGGGAACACGGCGTGGCGCCGTACACGACGACCGGCATCTTCGGCAAGTCGTCCAACGTGGGCACACTGATGCTGGCCCAGCGGGTCGGCCCGGAACGCTGGTTCGACATGCTGGGCAAGTTCGGCATCGGTCGGCGCACCGGTGTCGGACTGCCCGGTGAGAGCTCCGGGCTGCTGCCGCCGATCGACCAGTGGTCCGGCAGCACATTCGCCAACCTGCCGATCGGCCAGGGGCTTTCGATGACACTGCTGCAGATGGCCGGGATGTATCAGGCCATCGCCAACGACGGCGTGCGGGTGCCGCCGCGGGTGGTCAAGGCGACCATCGCCGCCGACGGCAGTCGCACCGAGGAGCCGCGCCCGGAGGGAGTCCAGGTGGTGTCCGCGGAGACCGCGCAGACCGTGCGCAACATGCTGCGCGCGGTGGTGCAGCACGACCCGACCGGGGTCCAGGAGGGCACCGCGCCGAAGGCGGCCGTCGCCGGCTACCAGATCTCCGGAAAAACCGGAACCGCCCAGCAGATCAATCCCGGTTGTGGTTGCTACTACGACGACGTCTACTGGATCACTTTCGCCGGCATGGCCCCCGCCGACAACCCCCGCTACGTCATCGCCGTGATGATGGACAACCCGCATCGGGCCGCCGACGGGACACCGGGAACGTCGGCCGCCCCGCTGTTCCACAGCATCGCAAGCTGGCTGATGCAGCGCGAAAACGTCCCACTGTCACCGGATCCCGGACCACCGCTGACACTGGAGGCGGGCTAGGAGCCGACCGGCGTTTGACGTCATTGCGGCCTGCCGACGTTCGCTGTGTACTGTCCGGCGAAATTCCCGGGCGGACTGTACCTCACTACGATCAACGTCTGCGGATTCCCGTATCCGGCAAACAAACTGCCGGCGGGACATTCTGCGACACCGACCGCGATCGCAGTGGTGCTCTTCCACACCGCCTGGGTGAAATGGCCGGTATTGGTTGCGAATCCCGGATCGCCGTAGTCGTAGTCGGCGGCCTCGGCCATCCACCTGTCCTGCGCGTCGGCGAACGAAGCCGTCCGACGTCCCGCGTAGGCGAAGAGGTTTTCGCCGTATGCCGAACCGCCGCCGGAATGGACGAATCGGCAGTTCCCGGCCCACTCCTGTGCGCCGGACGCCAGATTCGGATCCCACACCAGAGGGGCGGCGCCGTACTGGGCTCGTGACACATTCGCCACGGCGAGAACTTCATCGACGTCCACCGGGGCTACGTCCGCGTGCGCTGGAACGGCGGCCAGCCCGAGTCCGAGGACGACGGGGGCCGCGCTGGCAACCGCCTTGCCGAAAGTGTTCGTGGTTGCTGACCTCCACTGCTGCGCCCTGTTCGCCGCCGGAATCACGTTATCCTGCAACGGAACAACAACTGTCGAATCTCAGATCGATAACGGTACTCCGCAGTTCTCACGACCGCCCGAGGTTTCGTGGTTTCTGTGGTCGGCTTCTCCCGGCATGCTCATCGGACTCCGGGGGCGGGTGCGTCGGCCCGAACAGTGAGTTCAACGACGAAGATCGTCGAAACACCAGCATTGGATAGGGTGACAGAGCCGATTGGCGGACGGAGGTGAGGTTCGATGTCCACTGGGCAGCGTCCGGCCCGAACCGTCGGTGTGTCGTTGTCGGCTTTAGCTGCCCAGGTGGGCGCACTGCCGGCCCCCGGCGGGACCGTCCCGGAGCTGCCGATCACCGGTGTGACCCTGCGGGCCCAGGATGCGATGCCCGGTGATCTGTTCGCGGCACTGCCCGGATCGCGGACGCACGGTGCTCGCTATGCACACCAGGCGACCGAACGTGGTGCCGCGGCGGTGCTCACCGATCCGACCGGGCTCGCCCAGCTGGGCACGGACCGCGCGGTGCCGGTGCTGCTGCACCCCGCGCCGCGGGACGTGCTCGGCGAGCTCGCAGCGACCGTCTACGGGAACCCGTGCGAGCGGCTCAACGTCATCGGAATCACCGGAACGTCGGGCAAGACCACGACGACCTATCTGGTCGAAGCCGGCCTGCGTGCCGCGGGCAGAACCGCGGGGCTGATCGGCACCGTCGGCATCCGCGTCGACGGCGCCGACCTGCCCAGCGCACTGACCACCCCGGAGGCGCCTGACCTGCAGGCGCTGCTGGCGGTGATGGCCGAACGCGGCGCCGACACCGTGGTGATGGAGGTGTCCAGCCATGCGCTGGTGCTGGGCCGGGTGGACGGCATGCGCTTCGCGGTCGGTGCGTTCACCAACCTGTCTCGCGACCACCTGGACTTCCACCAGACCATGGAGGCCTATTTCGAGGCCAAGGCCCGGCTGTTCGACCCGGACTCACCGCTGCGTGCCCGCACCGCGGTGGTGTGCGTCGATGACGACGCCGGCCGGGCGATGGCGGCCCGGTTCGGCGACGCGGTTACCGTCAGCACGTCGGGCGGGCCGGCCGACTGGCGGGCAGAAGACGTGACGCCGTCGCACGACGGTGGCCAGCGGTTCACTGTGGTCGATCCCTCGGGAGCGTGCCACCGGGTCAGCACTCGGCTGCCGGGCCGCTACAACGTGGCCAACTGTGTTGTCGCGCTGGCGATCCTGAACACCGTCGGGGTGTCGCCTGAGCGGGCCGGCCCCGGGCTGGCCGCGGCGACAGTGCCCGGGCGGCTCGAGCCGGTGGATCGCGGCCAGGATTTCCTGGCGCTGGTCGACTACGCGCACAAGCCGGGCGCGTTGGCTGCGGTGCTGCAGACGCTGCGCGCGGGCCGGCACACCCCGGAAGGCCGGGTGGCGGTGGTGTTCGGCGCCGGCGGTGACCGTGACGCGGGCAAGCGCGCCCCGATGGGCCGGATCGCCGCCGAACTGGCCGACCTCGTCGTCGTCACCGACGACAACCCGCGCAGCGAAGACCCGCAGGCCATCCGGGGTGCCGTCCTGGCCGGTGCGGCCGGAGTGCGCGGCGCCGCCGAACTGGTCGAGATCGGCGACCGGCGGGCCGCGATCGACTACGCGGTCGACTGGGCTCGCGCCGGCGACATCGTGCTGGTAGCCGGTAAGGGCCATGAAACCGGGCAGACCGCCGACGGACACACCCGGCCGTTCGATGACAGGGTGGAACTGGCCCTGGCACTGGAAGCGCTGGACGCCCGGGAGGTTCAGTGATTCCGCTGACCCTCGCCAGGGTCGCCGAGATCGTCGGCGGGCGGCTGGCCGACATCTCACCGGCGGAAGCCGCACGCACGCAGGTCACCGGCACGGTCGAGTTCGACTCGCGCCGAGTCACGCCGGGCGGGCTGTTCCTGGCGCTGCCCGGGGCCCGCGCCGACGGTCACGACCACGCCTCGGCCGCGGTGGCGGCGGGTGCGGTCGCGGTGCTGGCCGCCCGCCCGGTGGGGGTGCCGGCGATCGTGGTCGATCCGCAGGGCGGCGAGAGTCGTTCGGGCGTGCTCGAACACGACGACGCCGCCGGTTCCGGCGCGGCGGTGCTGGCCGCCCTGGCCCAGCTGGCCGCGGCGGTGGCCGCCGAGTTGACGGCGACGGGGTTGACCATCGTCGGGGTCACCGGCTCGTCGGGCAAGACCTCCACCAAGGACATGCTGGCCGCGGTGCTGGCGCCGCTCGGCGAGGTGGTGGCGCCGCCGGGGTCGTTCAACAACGAACTGGGCCACCCGTGGACGGTGTTGCGTGCCGATGAAAGCACCGACTACCTGGTGCTGGAGTTGTCCGCTCGGCACCGGGGCAACATCGCGGCGCTGGCGGCCGTCGCGCGACCGCGGATCGGCGTGGTACTCAACGTCGGCACCGCCCATCTCGGCGAATTCGGCTCGCGCGAGGCGATCGCGGAGACCAAAGCCGAGCTGGCGCAAGCTGTTCCGGAATCGGGCGTGGTCGTGCTCAACGCCGACGACCCGGTGGTGGCCGCGATGGCCGAAAAGACCGCCGCGCGGGTGGTGCGGGTCGGCCGCAGCGCGAACACCGACGCCGGGCCGAGTGCCGTCTGGGCCGGTCCGGTGAGCCTGGACCAACTGGCCCGCCCGCGGTTCACCCTGCATGCGGGTTCGGCCGCGATCGACATCCAGCTCGGGGTGTCCGGCGACCACCAGGTCGGCAATGCGCTCTGCGCGGCGGCGGTCGCCCTGGAGTGCGGCGCCACCGTCGAGCAGGTCGCCGCGGCGCTGGCCGGTGCCGGTCCGGTGTCGCAGCACCGCATGCACGTCACCACCCGCGCCGACGGGGTGACCGTCATCGACGACGCCTACAACGCCAACCCGGACTCGATGCGGGCCGCGCTGCAGGCGCTGGTCTGGATCGCGCGGCAGGCCGGCGTCGAGCGGCGCAGCTGGGCGGTGCTCGGCGAGATGGCCGAGCTGGGCGAGGACGCGATAACCGAGCACGACCGCGTCGGCCGGCTGGCGGTGCGCTTAGATGTTTCTCGTCTGGTAGTCGTCGGAGACGGGAGGTCTATGAGCGCCATGCACTATGGCGCGGTCATGGAAGGCTCGTGGGGGGCCGAAGCCACGATGGTCGCCGACGCCGACGCTGCCCTGGCATTGTTGCGAGCCGAACTGCAACCGCACGACGTGGTGCTGGTGAAAGCATCGAACGCGGCCGGGCTGGCCAAGCTCGCCGATGCGCTGGTCACCGACGGCCCGGACAAGCCAGCCAAGCCGGACGCCCGGGACACCACCCGATGATCGGGATACTGATCGCGGCGGGCTTCGCGCTGGCGGTCACGATTCTGCTGACGCCGGTGCTGATCCGGCTGTTCACCCAGCAGGGGTTCGGTCAGGAGATCCGCGAAGACGGTCCGCCCAGCCACCAGACCAAGCGGGGCACTCCGTCGATGGGCGGGGTGGCCATCGTGACCGGAATCTGGTCGGGGTACCTGTGCGCCGAATTGGCCGGGTGGGCTTTCGGCGGTGGGGGACCGACGGCGTCCGGGCTGCTGGTGCTGGGTCTGGTGACGGCACTGGGCGCGGTCGGATTCGTCGACGACCTGATCAAGATCCGCAGATCGCGCAACCTCGGGTTGAACAAGACCGCCAAGACGGTCGGCCAGGTCACCGCGGCGGCGTTGTTCGGTGCGCTGGTGCTGAGCTTCCGCAACGGATCCGGTCTCACCCCGGGCAGCACGAAGCTGTCCTATGTGCGCGAGATCGCCACCGTCACGCTGCCGCCGGTGGTGTTCGTGCTGTTCTGCGTGCTGATCGTCAGCGCCTGGTCGAACGCCGTCAACTTCACCGACGGCCTGGACGGGCTGGCCGCCGGATCCATGGCGATGGTCAGCGCCGCCTACGTGCTGATCACCGTCTGGCAGCACCGCAACGCGTGCGCCACCTCGCCGGGCATGGGGTGCTACAACGTCCGGGATCCCCGGGACCTGGCTTTCATCGCCGCCGCCACCGCCGGGGCCTGCATCGGATTTCTGTGGTGGAACGCCGCGCCGGCGAAGATCTTCATGGGCGACACCGGATCGCTGGCGCTGGGCGGCGTGATCGCCGGGCTGTCGGTGACCAGCCGCACCGAGATTCTCGCGGTGGTGCTGGGGGCGCTGTTCGTCGCCGAGGTCGCCTCCGTGGTGGTGCAGATCCTCGCCTTTCGCAGCACCGGCCGCCGGGTGTTCCGGATGGCGCCGTTTCACCATCACTTCGAGTTGGGCGGTTGGGCGGAGACCACGGTGATCATCCGGTTCTGGCTGCTCACCGCGATCAGTTGTGGGCTCGGTGTGGCCCTGTTCTACGGCGAGTGGTTCACCGCGGTCGGCGGCTGAGACGATCTTCGGGCTTCGCTGGCCGAGCGTGAAGTTGGGTTCACGCTGGATGCTCGGGCGTGAACCCAACTTCACGCTCGACGGGAAGGGTGGGCGATGGGCGGTCTGGAGCTGCTGACATCCGGCACGCCGGTGCTGGTCGCCGGCGCCCGGGCGACCGGTCGCGCGGTGGTGGCGGCGCTGCAGCCGCTCGGTGTGGCACTGGCGGTCTGCGACGACGATCCGGCGATGCTGCACACCTACACCGAAGCCGGGCTGACGACGGCGAGCCCGGACGCCGCGGCGGCCCGGATCACCGAATACGCCCTGGTGGTCACCAGCCCCGGCTTCTCGCCGAGTACGCCTCTGCTGGCCGCCGCGGCGCGCGCGGCGGTGCCGATCTGGGGTGACGTGGAGCTGGCATGGCGGCTCGATGCGGCCGGCCGCTACGGGCCGGCGCACCGCTGGCTGGTGGTGACCGGCACCAACGGCAAGACCACCACGACATCGATGCTGCACGCGATGCTGACCGCGGCGGGCCTGCGCAGCCGGCTGTGCGGCAACATCGGCAGCCCGGTGCTCAGTGCCCTGGCCGAAGCTTCGTCCCAGCCGCCGGGCGAACCCGGCGAGCTGCTGGCTGTCGAGCTGTCCAGTTTCCAGCTGCACTGGGCGCCGTCGCTGCGGCCGGAGGCCGGGGTGGTGCTCAACATCGCCGAGGACCACCTGGACTGGCACGGAAGCATGGCCGCCTACGCCGCCGCCAAGTCGCGGGCACTTCGCGGGCGGGTGGCGGTGGCCGGGCTCGACGACGCCCGGGCCGCCGGGCTGCTCGACGACAGCGGCGCGCCGGTGCGGGTGGGGTTCCGGCTCGGCGAACCGGCACGCGGCGAGCTGGGTGTGCGCGACGGGCTGCTGGTCGACCGGGCTTTTTTGCCGGCGGGCGCCGACGACCTGCCGCTGGCGCCGGTGGCCGCGATCACGGTGCCCGGCCCGGCCGGTGTGCTCGACGCGCTGGCGGCCGCGGCGCTGGCCCGGGCAGTCGACGTGCCCGCGGCCGCGATCGCCGATGCCCTGGCGTCGTTCCAGGTCGGGCGGCACCGCGGTGAGCTGGTCGCCGTCGTCGACGGGGCCGACTACGTCGATGACTCCAAGGCCACCAACCTGCACGCTGCCGAGGCATCGGTGTCGTCGCACCCACGGGTGGTCTGGGTGGCCGGTGGCCTGCTCAAAGGCGCCTCCACCGAGGCGATCGGCAGCCTCGTCGTGCGGATCGCCGAGCGGCTGGTCGGCGTCGTGCTGATCGGCCAGGATCGCGCTCAGTTGGCCAAGGCGTTATCACGACACGCACCGGATGTCCCCGTCGTCCACGTTGTGACAGGCGAGGATGTTGTTATGCGTGATACGCGTGAGTTTCCTGATGCTCCTGTTGCACGAGTAATCGGCACCTCCGACGAGTCGATCGGCTCGCGCGTGATGACCGCAGTGGTGGCCGCTGCCCGTGACCTGGCTTCACCAGGTGACACGGTGCTACTGGCCCCCGCGGGAGCCTCCTTCGACCAATTCGCCGGTTACGCCGCCCGCGGTGAGGCATTCGCGGCGGCCGCGCGCGCCGCGACCGGGTAGCGCGGGTGGCAGGCGCACTGGCCCGGCTGATGCGCCGGGGCGGAGATACCCCGGAGCCGACCGGCAAGGGCCCGGAGTCCCCCGAGGCCGTGACCGGATCGGATGTCGCCGCTGACTCCGCACCGGAAACCACGGCGGCCACGGAAGTCAAGGCCAAGGCGCGGGTCAACGACGTGTCGGCCGCCTACCGCACTCGCTTCGGTACCTGGCTGGGCCGGCCGATGACGTCGTTTCACCTCATCATCGCCATCGCGGTGCTGTTGACCACCCTCGGACTGATCATGGTGCTGTCGGCATCAGGAGTGCAGTCCTACGACATGGACGGGTCGGCCTGGCGCATCTTCGCCAAGCAGCTGCTGTGGACCTTCGTCGGGCTGGTCGCGTTCTATCTGGCGCTGCGCATGCGGGTGCGGTTCATGCGGCGCATCGCGTTCGCCGGCTTCGCATCGACCATCGTGATGCTGGTGCTGGTGCTCATTCCCGGCATCGGCACGAAGTCCAACGGGTCTCGCGGCTGGTTCGTGGTCGCCGGCTTCTCCATGCAGCCCTCCGAGCTGGCCAAAATCGCGTTCGCGATCTGGGGCGCGCACCTGCTGGCGGCCCGGCGCATGGAGCGGGCGTCGCTGCGGGAGATGCTGGTTCCGCTGGTGCCGGCCGCCGTCATCGCGCTGGCGCTGATCGTGGCCCAGCCCGACCTCGGACAGACGGTGTCGCTGGGCATCATCCTGCTCGGGCTGCTGTGGTACGCGGGCCTGCCGCTGCGGGTGTTCATCAGTTCACTGGCCGCCGTGATCGTCTCCGCAGCCGTCCTGGCGATCTCCGAGGGCTACCGGTCCGACCGGGTCCGGTCCTGGCTGGACCCGGACGCCGATCCGCAGAACACCGGATACCAGGCGCGCCAAGCCAAATTTGCGCTGGCCAACGGTGGTGTATTCGGCGACGGACTGGGCCAGGGCACGGCGAAATGGAACTACCTGCCCAACGCCCACAACGACTTCATCTTCGCGATCATCGGCGAGGAACTCGGCCTCATCGGAGGACTCGGGCTGCTGGTGCTGTTCGGACTGTTCGCCTACACCGGGATGCGGATCGCCAAACGCTCGGTCGACCCGTTCCTGCGGCTGCTCACTGCCACCACGACGATGTGGGTGATCGGCCAGTCATTCATCAACGTGGGCTACGTGATCGGCCTGCTGCCGGTCACCGGCATTCAGTTGCCGCTGATCTCAGCGGGTGGAACCTCAACGGCCACAACGCTGTTGATGGTGGGTGTGCTGGCCAACGCCGCGCGACATGAGCCAGAGGCAGTCGCTGCGCTACGGGCCGGCAGCGACGACCGGATGAATCGGCTGCTGCGGCTCCCGCTCCCGGCGCCGTACGCGCCGACACCGGTCGAGGCGCTGCGCGACCGCCTGCGGTCACGCCCATCTTCCGCCCCCCGGAAAACCGGCGATGCTCGCGGATCGATGCGCGGCAAACCGGCTCGGCGGTCCAAGCCGGTGGATCGACCGGTCCGCGGGTCCGCTGGCAGCATCCGGGCGCGGGGCGGAGAGCCGCCCCGGTTGCCGGGGCGGCATCATGGAGACGGTCGGCCGCGGGCCGGCCAGCGTCCGGCACGTGGCCGCACGCGCACCATGGAAGGTCAGCGTTACGGGTGAGGGATTCGGTCAGCGAACCGGCCGGTGGTGCGCCGATATCGGTCGTCCTCGCCGGTGGCGGCACCGCCGGACACGTCGAGCCCGCGATGGCCGTCGCGGACGCGCTGGCCGCGCTGAACCCGGCCGTGCGGATCACTGCGCTCGGCACTGCCCGTGGACTGGAGACCAGGCTGGTGCCCGAGCGTGGATATCGCCTTGAACTGATCACCCCGGTTCCGTTGCCCCGCAAACTCAACACCGATCTCGCGCGGCTGCCGATCCGGGTGCTACGCGCCGTGCGGCAGACCCGGGCCGTGCTCGACGGCGTCGACGCCGACGTCGTGATCGGCTTCGGCGGGTATGTGGCGCTGCCGGCCTACCTCGCGGCGCGCGGCAGGCGCCGGCGGCGAGTTCCGGTGGTGATCCACGAGGCCAACGCCCGGGCCGGGCTGGCGAACCGGGTCGGCGCCCGCAGTGCGCGGCGGGTGCTGTCGGCGGTCGGCGACTGCGGCCTGCACCGCCCGGAGGTGGTCGGCGTCCCGGTTCGCGCCGCGATCACCGAGTTGGATCGCGCCGCGCTGCGTTCAGCGGCCCGCGCCGAGTTCGGCTTTACCGACGATGCCCGGGTGTTGCTGGTGTTCGGCGGCTCGCAAGGTGCGCGGTCCGTCAACCGGGCGGTTTCGGCTGCAGCGAAAGGCCTTGCGGCGGCGGGAATCTCGGTGCTGCACGCGCACGGCCCGAAGAACACCCTGGAGTTGCCGGAACCGGCCGACGGCGATCCGCCGTATGTCGCGGTGCCGTATCTGGACCGGATGGACCTGGCCTACGCCGCCGCGGATCTGGCGATCTGCCGGTCCGGGGCGATGACCGTCGCCGAGGTGTCGGCGGTCGGACTGCCCGCCGTTTATGTGCCGCTGCCGATCGGCAACGGCGAGCAGCGGCTCAACGCGCTACCGGTGGTGAATGCCGGCGGCGGACTGCTGGTTGACGATGCCGCACTGACGCCCGAATTCGTCGCCGGACCGGTGGCCGAATTGCTCACCGACGAGCCGCGGCTGGCAGCGATGACGGCCGCGGCCGCGCTCGCCGGGCACCCGGACGCCGCCCGGCGGGTGGCTTCCGTCGCACTGGACGTCGCTCGCGAAGCGAGGGGCGGCCGGTGAGCGGCATGGGTAGCGTCGCGCTGGACGTCGCTCGCGAAGCGAGGGGCGGCCGGTGAGCGGCATGGAGCTGCCGCCTGAGCTCCTCCGGGTGCACATGGTCGGCATCGGGGGAGCGGGGATGTCGGGCATCGCCCGCATCCTGCTGGACCGCGGCGGACTGGTGTCGGGGTCGGACGCCAAGGAATCCCGCGGAGTCCGGGCGCTGCGGGCCCGGGGCGCACAGATCCGGATCGGCCACGACCCGTCCGCGCTGGACCTGCTGCCCGGCGGTGCGACGACGGTGGTCACCACCCATGCGGCGATCCCCAAAACCAATCCCGAACTGGTCGAAGCCCACCGACGCGGCATCCCGGTGCTGCTCCGCCCCACGGTGTTGGCCAGGCTGATGGAAGGCCGCACCACGCTGATGGTGACCGGTACCCACGGCAAGACGACGACGACGTCGATGCTGGTGGTGGCGCTGCAGCACTGCGGCCTGGATCCGTCGTTCGCGGTCGGCGGCGAACTGGGCGAGGCCGGTACCAACGCGCACCACGGCAGCGGCGACTATTTCGTCGCCGAGGCGGACGAGAGTGACGGCTCGCTCCTCGAATACACCCCGAACGTCGCCGTGGTGACCAACATCGAGTCCGATCACCTGGACTTCTTCGGCAGCACCGAGGCCTACACCCAGGTTTTCGACTCCTTTGTGGCCCGTTTGGCCCCCGGTGCGGCGCTGGTGGTCTGCACCGACGATCCCGGCGCGGCCGCATTGGCGGACCGCAGCGAGGCGCGCGGGGTCCGGGTGGTCCGGTACGGGTCGGCGCCGCCCGGCTCGCAGAACGGCTCCGACGGTAGTGGCCAGAACCTGGCAGGCACATTGCTGGCCTGGGAGCAGCAGGGCACCGGCGCCGTCGCCGAGATACAGCTGGCCAGCCAACCGCACCTCGAGGTGATGCGGCTGTCGGTGCCCGGCCGGCACATGGCACTCAACGCGCTGGGCGCGCTGCTGGCCGCCGTCGAGGTCGGCGCGCCCGCTGATCCGGTGCTCGACGGGTTGGCCGGCTTCGAGGGGGTGCGCCGGCGGTTCGAGTTGGTGGGCGCGGTGGGCTCGGTGCGCGTCTTCGACGACTATGCGCACCACCCGACCGAGATCAGCGCAACACTGGCGGCGGTGCGCACCTTGCTGCAGCAGAGCGGTCGAGGCCGCAGCCTGGTGGTTTTTCAACCGCACCTGTATTCGCGCACAAAGACTTTCGCCATTCAGTTCGGCCGGGCACTCGACGCTGCCGACGAGGTGTTCGTGCTCGACGTGTACGGCGCCCGCGAGCAACCGCTGCCCGGCGTCAGCGGCGCCAGCGTCGCCGAGCATGTCGGCGTGCCCGCGCACTACCTGCCGGACTTCTCCGCGGTGGCCGAACAGGTGGCGGCGGCCGCGGGACCCGGTGACGTCATCGTCACGATGGGCGCCGGCGACGTGACGATGCTGGGCCCGGAGATCGTGACGGCACTGCATGTGCGGGCCAACCGGACCGCGCCCGGACAGCCGGGGATGCTGTGACGACGCAGCCGGAGGCTCCGGACGGTCCCGACCGGCCGGTGCCCGGCACCGCCGTCGGAGGCCCCGAGGAGAAGACGGCCATCGAGCCCGCCGGCCCGGCGGCGGAATCCGGCGAGGCGGCAGAAGCGGCGGTCGATGCTGCGTCGGATGACGCGGAGGGGCCACGCCGGCGGGCGCGCCGGGAACGGGCGGAGCGCCGGGCCGCGCAGGCTCGTGCCGAGGCGATCGAGCAGGCGCGACGCGACGCCAAACGCCAGGCCCGGGCGCGTGTGCTGGACGAGACGAAATCCCTGCCGCACGGCACGATCCGGGGATTGAAGGTGGTGTTGACGACCTTGCTGGCGGGCGCGGCACTGGTCGGGCTGGGCCTCGTTCTGTACTTCACCCCGCTGATGTCGGCCCGCTACGTCGACGTGCCGGGGATCGAGATGGTGACCCGTGAAGAGGTGCTGGACGTCGCCGCGGTGCGACTCGGCACCCCGCTGTTGCAGATCGACACCGGTGAGATCGCCGACCGGGTCGCGGCGATCCGGCGGGTGGCCAGTGTCCGGGTGCAGCGCCAGTACCCGTCGACGTTGCGGATCGGTGTCGTCGAACGGGTCCCGGTGGTGGTCAAGGACTTTGCGGATGGCCCGCACCTGTTCGACCGGGACGGGGTCGATTTCGCGACCGCGCCGCCGCCCCCGATGCTGCCCTACCTCGATGTCGACAACCCGAGCCCGTCGGATCCGGCGACCAGGGCGGCCCTGCAGGTGATGGTTGCGCTGGCGCCCGAGGTCGCCGGGCAGGTGAGCCGGGTGGCCGCCCCGTCGGTCGCGTCGATCACGCTGACCCTGACCGACGGGCGAACGGTGATCTGGGGCGGCACCGAACGCACCGCCGAGAAGGCGCAGAAGCTGGCTGCGTTGCTGACCCAGCCGGGCCACATCTACGACGTGTCCGGCCCGGACCTGCCGACGGTGAAGTGACGCTTCGCCGCGCTTCCGCTGGGAGTGGCCGAACGCGACGTTAGCGTGACGCTCACAGCCGACTGTGACGCTGACGTCACGCTCGGCGTGCCGGCGGACGAGCCCGGGGCACGAAAAAATTTGCTCGGCGTGTTTCGGCGCGCCTGCCGGGGCAGCGGGCACGGCGGTCATACTGTGGCGCTTGCGCGGAACAACTTGACATAACTCTAAGCCTTTGGTTGAGGTTGAGGGTTTGTGATCTGGTCGGGGAGTTCCGCCCGCCCCAGCGCCACCAGGGAAGACGATCCCACTAGGGAGGAAGACCAAAGATGACCCCGTCGCACAACTACCTGGCAGTCATCAAAGTCGTCGGCATCGGCGGTGGCGGCGTGAACGCCGTCAACCGGATGATCGAGCAGGGCCTCAAGGGCGTGGAGTTCATCGCCATCAACACCGATGCTCAGGCGCTGTTGATGAGCGATGCCGACGTCAAGCTCGACGTAGGGCGCGACTCGACCCGCGGGTTGGGCGCCGGCGCCGACCCCGAGGTGGGGCGCCAGGCCGCCGAAGACGCCAAGGACGAGATCGAGGAACTGCTGCGCGGCGCCGACATGGTGTTCGTCACCGCCGGCGAGGGTGGCGGCACCGGCACCGGCGGCGCACCGGTCGTCGCGGCCATCGCGCGCAAACTGGGCGCGCTGACGGTCGGCGTGGTCACCCGGCCGTTCTCGTTCGACGGCAAGCGGCGCGGCGGCCAGGCCGAAGCCGGCATCGCCGCGCTGCGAGAGAGCTGCGACACGTTGATCGTCATCCCGAACGACCGGCTGCTGCAGATGGGTGACGCCGCCGTGTCGTTGATGGACGCGTTCCGCAGCGCGGACGAAGTGCTGCTCAATGGCGTGCAGGGAATCACCGACCTGATCACCACCCCCGGCCTGATCAACGTCGACTTCGCCGATGTCAAGGGGATCATGAGCGGTGCCGGCACCGCACTGATGGGCATCGGCTCCGCGCGCGGCGACGGCCGCGCCCTCAAAGCGGCCGAGATCGCCATCAACTCGCCGCTGCTGGAGGCGTCCATGGAGGGGGCGCGGGGTGTGCTGATGTCGGTGGCCGGCGGCAGCGACCTGGGCCTGTTCGAGATCAACGAGGCCGCATCGCTGGTGCAGGAGGCAGCGCATCAGGACGCCAACATCATCTTCGGCACCGTCATCGACGACTCGCTGGGCGACGAGGTGCGGGTCACCGTGATCGCGGCCGGCTTCGACCCCACCGGGGTGGCCCGCAAACCGATGATGGGCTCGGCCGGGGCCGGGCAGCCGATCGCCTCCGGGAAGGCGGGGAAGGTCACCACGTCGCTGTTCGACCCGCTCGACGCCGTCAGCGTGCCCGTGCCCACCAACGGTGCGACAGTCCGGGTGGGTGGCGGTGACGACAGCGACGACATCGACGACGACGACGTCGACATACCGCCGTTCATGCGCCGCTGATCGCCGCGTGCGATCAGGCCGGGGCCCGACATAGCCTGGGCAGGGTGAGCTTTCGCATTCGTCGGGTGATCACCACCCGTTCCGGGGGAGTGTCGGCACCCCCGTTCGACACCTTCAACCTCGGCGATCACGTCGGCGACGATCCGGCCGCCGTGGCGGCCAACCGGGCGCGGCTGGCCGCGGCGACCGGCCTCGGCGCCGATCGGGTGGTGTGGATGAATCAGGTGCACGGTGACCGGGTGGAGGTGGTCGACGGGCCGCGCCCCGCGCCAGTGGCGGAGACCGACGCACTGGTGACCGCCGTCCCCGGCCTCGCGCTGGCGGTGGTGACCGCCGACTGCGTGCCGGTGCTGATGGCCGACGCCCGCGTGGGCGTGGTGGCCGCCGTGCACGCCGGTCGCGTCGGCGCCCAGCGCGGTGTGGTCGTCCGCGCGCTGGAGGCGATGGTTTCGGCCGGTGCGCGTCCGCCGGACGTCTCGGTGCTGCTGGGCCCCGCGGTGAGCGGCCCCAACTACGAGGTGCCCGCGGCGATGGCCGACGACGTGGAGGCGACGCTGCCGGGCAGCCGCACCACCACACCGGCCGGCACTCCCGGGCTGGACCTGCGCGCCGGAATCGTCCGGCAACTCCGGGCTCTGGGTGTGGGTGCGATCGACATCGACCCGCGCTGCACGGTGGCCGACCCGGATCTGTTCAGCCATCGGCGTGCGTCGCCGACCGGCCGGCTCGCCTCGCTCGTCTGGTTCGAGTGAGCCGGCGCGGATCGGTGAATCTGCTGGCAATGTGCGCGTGTCGATACCGCGATGGGGGACCCGCGACCGTTACCGTCACCGTTAGTAGTCACTCCAGTCACACCTTCATCACAGACGGTCATTCCACAGCAAGGCAGAAGGGTCCAATGATGAGCACACTGCACAAGGTCAAGGCCTACTTCGGGATGGCGCCGATGGAGGACTACGACGACGACTACTACGACGACGAGGCCGACCGCGCTCCAGCGCGCAGCTACGCGCGTCGCCCCGAGCGCTTCGCCGACGACCGCTACGGCGGTTACGACGGCTACGAAGACGACGAATACGACGACCCGCGCGGTGAGCCGGGTGGTTTCCGCGGCGGGTACGCCGATGAGCCCAGGTTCCGGCCGCGCGAGTTCGAGCGGCCGCGGCTGTCGTCATTGCGTGGCGCCACCCGGGGATCGCTGGCGATGGACCCGCGCCGGATGGCGATGATGTTCGACGAGGGCCACCCGCTGTCGAAGATCACCACACTGCGGCCCAAGGACTACGGCGAGGCGCGCACCATCGGCGAGCAGTTCCGCGACGGCACGCCGGTGATCATGGACCTGGTGTCGATGGACAATGCCGACGCCAAGCGGCTGGTCGACTTCGCGGCCGGACTGGCGTTCGCTCTGCGCGGGTCGTTCGACAAGGTCGCCACCAAGGTGTTCCTGCTGTCGCCGGCCGACGTCGACGTCTCCCCGGAGGAGCGTCGTCGCATCGCCGAAACCGGCTTCTACGCGTATCGGTAGCGGCTGCGCGCGGCGGGTCACCGCCGGGGCATCAGCGGCCGGTCGCCGTCATGCCAGTAGGCTCACGAACAGTCGGGCCGGTAGGCGGAAGCTGTCGCCGGCGAACCCCTATCAGTGAGGTCGGGCCCCGGTGCCGCTGTTGTTCGCAATCGTCGGTTACGCGCTGTTCGCTTTCTGGCTGCTGCTGATCGCCAGGATCGTCATCGAGTTCATTCGCTCGTTCAGCCGTGACTGGCGCCCAACCGGCGCCACCGTCGTGATCCTGGAGGTCATCATGAGCGTGACCGACCCGCCGGTGAAGCTGCTGCGCCGGCTGATACCACCGTTGACGATCGGGGCGGTCCGCCTGGACCTGTCGATCATGGTGCTGCTGGTGGTGGCATTCATCGGCATGGACGTCGCGCTGCGGTACTCGGAGTTACCGCATTAACCGAGATCGGCCCGCCGCCCGGCAGCCTCAGACGCGGGTCAGCCGCAGCCGCCACGCCTCCGGGCCGCGCTCCTCGTAGCTGACCGCGAGACGTCCGCCGCTGCGCTCGGCGAGCTGGTGCAGCAGCGGGATCGGGTCGTGCGGCGCCACCAGGATCAGCGAGCCGCCGGTGGGCACCGCGTCGAAGGCGCCGAACACCGTCGCATGCCGGATCGCGTGCGGGATCTCGCGCACGTCGAGTTCGGGCAACTCGTCATCGGTTTCCCCGCAGCCGCATCCGGCATGCCCGTGACCGTGCTGGGGCGCGGCGGGCTGAGCCGCGGGGGAAGCAGTCGCGGCCGGCCGGGGCAGCTGCGTGGCCAGGTCGGCGAGTGAAACCCCACTGGCCTCGGCCAGGGCCGGCAGCAACAGGTCGGCCACCTTGCCCAGCAGTGCCTCGAGCAGCACCCGCAGGGCCTCGACATGCGCGGCGATCTGCACCCGGTCGTTGTCGCGGGAGATCCGGGCCGCTGCCTGCTCGGCGAGTTGAGTTTCGCCGAGCAGACCCTCGACCAGCAGCCGCGCGCGCTCGACACCCGTTGCCGCCGGGTAGATCAGCTCCACCGCGGCACGCAACTCCGGGCGGACAACACGGTCGATGAACTCCTGCACGGCGCGGTGCGCGTCGTCGAATGCCGGGCCGGCGGTGCCGACCGCGGCGAACACCGCCGCCCCGAGCGCGGCCTGGCGGCCGAGCAACTCCGCGTAGCGGGACCGCACGTCGTCGACGGCCACCGAGTCCGCCGCACTGGTTGCCACGACCACGTCGTTAGTTGTCATCACCGGTTCCCTTCGATCCGTCGTCACCCAGGCCAGCCTGCCTGGCTGATCTAATGCCAATTTAATACAGGTTTCTGCTGTGAATAATCTGGGGTCATCAGGCGCTGCCGGGGCAGCACCGTGGAC
The DNA here is from genome assembly GCA_035721065.1 of Mycobacterium sp. GTDB lineage: Bacteria > Actinomycetota > Actinomycetes > Mycobacteriales > Mycobacteriaceae > Mycobacterium. The sequence goes on along the minus strand of DASTNJ010000059.1, from coordinate 15,767 downwards.
CCGCTCGAAGCCGATTCGCCCAGCCTCCGACGGTGTTCCGAAGGTCACCCGGGGCCGGAGCGGCGAGCTTCGGTCCGTTTACCGGCTACGAGATTTCTATGGCACTAACTTGAAATTGATTCTTAATATTGATGTCATTGCCGACTACCGCGTCTGATGTGACAGGATGGACGCTAGTTACCACACGGTTGGCGTATTCTTCGACCGATCTACACTCGCGGATCGGCTACTACCGTCCAGAACCTGAGGGGGCAGACAATGCCACTGACACCGGCCGACGTGCATAACGTGGCGTTCAGCAAGCCGCCGATCGGCAAGCGCGGCTACAACGAAGACGAGGTCGACGCGTTTCTCGATCTGGTCGAGACGGAGTTGACGCGGCTCGTCGAGGAGAACGCCGACCTTCAGCAACGGGTGGCCGAACTCGACCACGAGTTGTCGACGGCTCGCGCCGGGGCGCCGGCGACTGCGGCGATCCCGGTCTTCCGGCCCGAACCGGAACCGGTGGCGGCACCGCCGCCGGCACCGGCGGCGGCCGAAGCCGAAGAGCCGTCGATATCGGCGCAGGAGTCGATGCAGGAGCAGCACCTCAAGGCAGCGCGGGTGCTGAGCCTGGCCCAGGACACCGCCGACCGGCTCACCAGCACCGCCAAGGCCGAGTCGGACAAGCTGATGGCGGACGCCCGGGCCAATGCCGAGCAGATCCTCGGCGACGCGCGGCAGACCGCCGATGCCACCGTCGCGGAGGCCAGGCAGCGCGCGGACGCCATGCTCTCCGACGCGCAGACCCGCTCGGAAACGCAACTGCGCCAGGCGCAGGAGAAAGCCGACGCACTGCAGGCCGACGCCGAGCGGAAGCATTCGGAGATCATGGGCACCATCAACCAGCAGCGCACCGTGCTGGAGGGTCGGCTGGAACAACTCCGCACCTTCGAGCGCGAGTACCGCACCCGGCTCAAGACTTACCTGGAATCCCAGCTCGAAGAGCTGGGGCAACGTGGTTCGGCGGCGCCGGTCGATTCCAGCGCAGGCAGCGACACCGGGGGATTCAACCAATTCAATCGGGGTAACTAACTCAAGAGTCGAGGTGGGCGGCGTCAAGTAGGCTGCTCGTCGGTTGGAGGTTGCCCATGCTGATCATTTCCCTGGCGCTGGCGATTATTGGCTTGGCCGCGCTGGTGTTCGCCGTCGTCACCAGCAATGCGGTGGTGGCCTGGGTGTGCATCGGTGCGAGCTCGCTGGGCGTGTTGCTGCTGATCGTGGACGCGTTGCGGGAGAGGCGGCAGAATCGGCCCGCGCAGGCCGCCGCATCGGTTCCGGCTGTCGCCGGGACTGGGTCGGACGCTGACGCAGAAGCCGAAGACGCTGACGCAGAAGCCGGAGCCGAAGCCGAAGCAGCGGGTCAATCCGAGGCCGAACCGGCGGGCGAGGTGGAGAACGAGCCCGAAGTCGAAGCCGAATCGGAGCCCGAGCCAGAACCCGAGACCTCAGCAGACACCGATGAACCCGAGACGGTTGCCGAAGTCGACGACACGACCGGGGAAGATGCCGACGACGAGCAGTCCGACGAATCGGCCGACGAAGCCGGTGACGGCGGCGAAGACCACAACGCCGAATAGCGGGTTCTCAACGGCCGTCGCCGGCCGGTGTGGCGAGTAGCTCGCGGACCTCGTCGTCGCTGACCTGATGGAAGTCGGCATACACCTGGCCGACGGCATCGAACGCGGCCGGGATCGACGCGCAGACCACCTCGTCGGCTTCCCGGGCGAGCTTCCGGCACGCCGCGGCCGGTGCCACCGGTACCGCGACCACGATCGAAGCCGGTTCGGCGACCTTGACGGCGCGTACCGCCACCAGCATGCTGGCGCCGGTCGCGATGCCGTCATCGACCAGGAGAACGACCCGTCCCCGCAACTCGGCGGGCGGGCGGCCACCCCGATACGCCTGCTCGCGCCGGTTCAACTCGGTGGTCTCCCGCTCGATGACCGCCTGCACCGTCTCGGCATCGACCCGCAGCCCAGACACCACGTTCTCGTTGATCACCACCTGCCCGCCGCTGGCCAACGCGCCCATCGCAAGTTCAGCCGATTGCGGTGCGCCGAGCTTGCGGACCAGGAAGACGTCCAGCGGTGCGTGCAGCGCGGCCGCGATCTCCCAGCCGACCGGGACTCCACCGCGGGCTAGGCCCATGACCAGCACATCGTCGTTGTCGCGGTAGCCGGCGAGTTGTTCGGCCAGCACCCGGCCGGCCTCCCGACGGTCGCGGAATGTTCGCGCCGGCGTCCGGGGGAAAAACCCGCTCAATCGCGTCATCTCACCGTCGAGCCTACGACCGACCTGATCGTGTCGCCGGATGTGTGATCGCGGCTGCGCCGCTCAACACGCTTCACCGGGTCGAAAGTGAATGCGAGCATTCACTTTGCTCGCCTCAGCTTCGCCAAGGCCACCGCCGCCTACGGCGACCCAGCCAGCGTGCTCAGCGACAACGGGGCCGTTTTCACCGGCCGCTACCGCGGCATGGGCCGCGTCGCCCTGGAAGTCACCCTGCACAGCCGCGGCATCAGCTTCCGCCACAGCCGGCCCTACCATCCGCAGACCTCGGAGTGGGATGCAGACACGCCGGCACACACGTTCTGCTGTTGATCCACGACCTGCACATCCGAGTCGTCACCACCGACGGGCACCTACTACGAGAACTTCAACTCGGCCCCACGAAAAACTACCAACCACAAGCAAAACCGTGAACGATGTCTCAAGACACCTGTGCACGATGTCTCGAGACATCACAAGCGTGTCCGAGGGGGTGTGTCCGAGGGGGTCCGAGGGGGGACTTGGCCACCTGCGACACGGGTTGAGGTCTTTGAGTTGAGTTGTTGACCAGCAGTTCTCCTACAGCCGGCGATGGGACGCGTTAGACAGCCCCGGTGGTAGTCGTGACATGACGAACGCTGGCGCAGGAATCGTCGACAACGATGCAATGGACTCGGGGAAGCGCAGAAGAACGGGTTCCGTCGGTGATCGCAGCGGCGCGTTCCCCTTCTGCAACCGTCCGTCAGCTTCGGGTTCGCGGGTCTGGGAATCCCATCGTGATGTAACCGGGTGCTCGTTTCTTCAGCGATGAGGCGATGACCGGGGTGAGTTCGTCGTGGTAATCGTGCACGGTCGCCGTGGTCTTGCCGGGGTATGGCCGTGTCACGCGGCCGACGTACTGGACGAGACGATTCTTGAAGGTGATCGGCGCCGCCAGAAACAGTGTGTCGAGGGCGGGACAGTCGAAGCCTTCGCCGATGAACGAACTGGTGCCGACGATCAGGAGTGGCTCTGCATCGGGTGTCCTGGTGGCAAGAATTTCGGTGATGCGGCGCCGTTCGGCGGCTTTCATGCCGCCGCTCAACACGGTGACTGATCGTCCTGCCGCGGTCAGCCGTTCGGTGATGGCGTTGAGGTGGTCGACCCATGTGGTGAGGACGAGGATATTGGCGCCTTCGCTGGCAGCGCCGAGGATATCGCCGACGACGTGGCTGAGCCGTCGTTCGTCGGCAACCAGTGCCCGGTAGATGTCGGCCATGCCGCCTGGTCCGTGTGGATCGGCGTCGCCCGTGTACCGGAATTGCGTCGGATGGAGGTGCAGTATTGGGTGCGGTGTCAGCAGTTCCGAATTGTCGAGCGGGAGTTGGCCGGCGGTGGGGCGTTTAATCTCCACTCGGTTTGGGCCGAGCTGATGGAAAATCAAGTCTTCAAGACCGTCGCGTCGTTCCGGGGTTGCGGTCAGGCCCAGCCAGCGGCGTGCCGGTATCTGGCCGAGGACATTGAAGAAGGCGCTGGCCGCGACGTGGTGGCATTCGTCGACGATGACGAAGCCGTATCCGGCGGTCATCTCGTCAATATTGTTGCGGCGCGCCAGAGTCGGTAGTAACGCGACATCGAGGATTCCGGTCGTCTTGGATCGTCCGCCGCCGATCTGGCCGCATTTGAAACCCAGGTGTCGGTCAATCCGGTCTCGCCATTGGTCGGCAAGTGCTTTGCGGTCGACAAGAACGAGCGTTGAGGTGGCACGGGCTTCGATTGTCGCGCAGGCGATGATTGTCTTTCCGGTTCCTGGCGGTGCGATCAGTACGCCCGTGTCGTGGTTGAGGAGTCGGTTCAGGGCATCTGACTGGGTGTCGCGCAGTTTTGTGGCACAGGTGAATTCGTGGCGTCCGCCGATGACGCGGTGGTCCTCGACCTTGAGGGTGCTATCGGCTGAGCTGACGAGGTCGCTGAGCAGTTGGTGCAGGCCGCGTGGCAGGGTGAGGTTGCCGTCGGCGGTTTCGTCGTAGCTGTAGAGGTATCGCGGGGTATCCCAGGTGCTTCGCCGTGCCCGCTGCCGTACGTCGAATTCGGGGTTGCGGATGGAGGCGGCGTGTTTGACCGCCGATATCATGGCTGGTCCGAGGTCGGTGGACGTCAGGGTGATTCGTGAATCGAACGCGGCTCGCACGATCGCCGCCGGGCGGGGGACGATTTTCGATGAGGTGGGCAGTTGTAGCCGCCGAACGTTGTGCCCGATCTGGGGGCTGGGTAGCTGGCGGGCAACGGAAGTAGTTTCTTTGGCGGACAGCCGCGCGATGCTCGACAGATATGCCCACTGGTCCTCGTATGGTTCGAGGGTTGCCGGATCGAGGAAGACGGTGGTGCCGTGCTGGCGGCGTTTGCCGTTGAGTGGCGCCGCGATGAGGTTGCCGACTCCGCGGCCGGTGTGCACGTCCTGGGAGGGAAACAAGCGGTCGTAGCTGCGCAGGTGCATGCTGCCGCGCAGCCGGAAGGCTTCGGCGAGAAGGCTGGTGGCGATCCCGCGCGCGACCGAAGCTGGTGTCGCGTGCGCGAAGAAGATCCACACGTGGGCGCCGCGGCCGGACTGGGACACCTCCAACGCTGCCGGAATGTGATGGGAGCGAGCGACTTTTATATATGCGAGGGCGTCGAGCATCGCCGCTTCTTTGTCGAAGTCTGCCGCGACCCACCAGCATGTGTCGTCATCGCCCAGCGGATACAAGCCGATGTGGACGTCACCGCGGAGATGCGAGCTCATCACCTCAGGGGTCAACGTCAGGTACGGGGCATCGGCACGGTTCATTCCTTTGCGCCAATGGCCTTCGATCGCCGGCATCCACCCTGATCGGCCGTCTTTGCGGTTTTCCCATCGTTGAGCGTAAACATCGGTGCGGCAACGGAATAGCTCGAAATAGAACCTGACCTTGTCGGCGGGGCTGGACTCCATGCAGACTGGTGACGTCGGGGCGCCAGTTAGGGTGGCCTGGTCGCTGCGCGCGACGCGGGCCTGTTCCTCGGTCAATTCAAGTAAGCGCCGCAGGCGCGCATTGTCAGCTCGCAGTTCATCCAACTCGCCGGGGAATCGCTCACAGCCGCCAGTGATAGTCATGGATATCCCTCCGTCGGGTACAGACCCCGTCTCGCGTCGGTAGGTGCCGGGTTTTACTCGAGTCCGTGGCGAAAGACCGGATCGAGGTGGGCGACAACGAGAGCGATTTGGTCGTCGAGGTTTTGCTCGCAAGCCGATTCAAGGTGTTCCTTGCGCCGCCATGCCGCCCATTTTGCTTGTGCGGCAGTGCCGTATCAGTGCAACAGGTTGGAGATTTACCCTGCGATGGATGGCGACCGCCCGCGCTGAGCGGAGCAGTTCATCCGAATCGATGCCGGCGCGAGCGAGTTGCACGATGTCGACGTAATCACGCCAGCGGGTACTGGTGATTCCGCGTTCAAGTATGGTCACGCCCTTTTCGGCGATCGTCGTCTCCGGTGCATATCCCAGGATGGTGATCGGGTTGCCGATGAACCGATCGATGGTCACGTGCCGTGGTGGCGGGACGATCGGATCGCCGGTGGATACGTCCCACACTGCGACTCCGTTCCACGGCCCGACGGAAGCGCCGATTCGTAGGCGCAGACCGGGATACTCGGACTGTTCACGGATCTCCTGGACGGCGATCGTGGCGAGATCGAACTGCAGTCCGTCATCCGCGATGACTGCGGCGATGTCACGAACCACCTGCACGAGGTGCTCGGCATCGACATCGGCGCTGATCGCATTGGTATCGGCGTCTTTGGTGGGACGTCGAACACCGTAGGCGGCCAACAAGATTCCGCCTTTGAGGACAAAATCGTTGGCGTGGGGCGTTCGGGTGAGGCGGCCCAGAAACGATTCGAGTACGTGCCGGATCAAGTATTGGTGTGTCGGTGCACCGGCTCCGCTCTGTGCGGCGGCCGACCGTGCGGCGCCCTGGATATAGCGGAACACCTCGTCGCCGCGGCTCATGTCAACATCTCTAGTGCTTGCAGGACAGGAGTCTTCGCGCGAGGCAGGCGCGCGGCAATGTCCATGAGACGTGCTGGCTGGCCCCCTTCGCGCAGCCACTGCCGCAGCGCGTCACGAGCGAGCTCATAGCCGACGGAGCCGCGCAGGCGGAACGCATCGGCGATGCAACGTTCGGGGGCGTATATCCCGATCGTTTGATTCGAGCCGGGGATCGTCATCTGGTCGCGTCCGATTTCGAAGGTGGCCGTATCGAAGTGATGCCAGGTGATAGCAGCGCGGCCCGCCGGTGTCCGGGATCCGCGCGGGATCGCGACGTCCACGGTGGCGGGTATCTCGTCGGTGAGGTTGTAATGGGCCAGCGCGGAGGTCAAGCAGATGGTCGCATCAGCTCGGCGCGTCGAGGCCTCGATCAGATCCCAGTCCATCGCCGGGGCCTCGGCGGGAAGGTAGATGCCTCGCGCGATGCGGTCGATGCGGCCTTCGCGTGCGTCCCGATAGAAGGCGCCTCGCGACAATCCGACCTTCTGTGCGGTGCGTGGGGTTAGCGCTTCCATGACTGTCGGCACCTCCGATCAAGAACAAACCGTTTACAGATGAGCATACCTGTATGCGAATTGTATCGCGTGCGGGCGGGCGGCGCAGTGGGCGTTGTCGCCGGTGAGGGTGCGATCTGGGCCAGGTCTGCGCGCGTATCAACGAGGCGCCCATGATGACCGTGCGCGGGTAACGGGTCGCGGCGATCGCTGGCTTCAGCCGTGTCGCCGGACGTGTCCGAGGGGGTGTCCTGAAAGGCGACTTGGCCAGCTGCGACACGGATTTGAGGCCATTCGTCGCAAGCATAAATTATGCAGCAAATGCTTAAAACAAATTATAGAGCGCGTTTGCTGGATGTAGCTAACAAAATTGTGTCCGAGGGGGGACTTGAACCCCCACGCCCATTAATAGGGCACTAGCACCTCAAGCTAGCGCGTCTGCCATTCCGCCACTCGGACCCAACACTGCCCTGTCGGGCAGCTAAGGCTATCGGATGCGGATCGGCTGCCTCAAACCCGGCACGGCACCGCGGGCGGGGAGGTAATGGTAGGAAAGGGGACTGTGGCAGTGATCGACCCAGCCGACGAAGTGGTGGAACTGGTCAGCACGCTGATCCGGTTCGACACCAGCAACACCGGTGAGCCGGACACCACCCGGGGAGAGGCCGAGTGTGCCCGGTGGATCGCCGCCAGGCTGGAAGAGGCCGGTTACCAGACCGAGTACGTCGAGTCCGGCGCACCCGGGCGGGGCAACGTGTTCGCCCGGCTGGCGGGGGCGGATCCGTCCCGCGGCGCGCTGTTGATCCACGGCCACCTGGACGTCGTGCCCGCCGAGCCCGCCGAGTGGAGCGTGCACCCGTTCTCCGGCGCGGTCGAGGGTGGCTACGTGTGGGGGCGCGGCGCGGTCGACATGAAGAACATGGTCGGGATGATGATCGCGGTCGCCCGGCAGCTGTCCCGGGACGGCATCGTGCCTCCGCGCGACCTGGTGTTCGCGTTCGTGGCGGACGAGGAGGCCGGCGGCCAGTACGGCGCGCACTGGCTCGTCGAACACCGGCCGGACCTGTTCGCCGGCGTCACCGAAGCGGTTGGTGAGGTGGGTGGTTTCTCGCTGACGGTGCCTCGGCGCGACGGTGGTGAACGGCGGCTGTACCTGATCGAAACCGCCGAGAAGGGCCTGTGCTGGATGCGGTTGCGGGCCAGCGGCCGCGCCGGGCACGGATCGATGATCAACGACGACAACGCCGTCACCGCGATCGCGCAGGCCGTGGCTCGGCTGGGCCGGCACCGGTTCCCACTGGTGCTCACCGACGCCGTCGTGCAATTCCTGGCTGCGGTCAGCGAGGAGACCGGGCACGCCATCGACCCGGATTCGCCCGATCTGGAGGGGATGATCGAGAAGCTGGGGCCGGTCGCCCGGATGGTCAACGCCACCCTGCGCGACACCGCCACCCCGACCATGTTGCGCGCCGGCTACAAGGCCAACGTGATCCCGGCGACGGCCGAGGCGGTGGTGGACTGCCGAGTGTTGCCCGGCCGGCAGGCGGCGTTCGAGGCCGAGGTCGACGAGTTGATCGGACCGGACGTGGCGCGGGAATGGGTCACCAAGTTGCCGCCGTACGAGACGAACTTCGACGGCGACCTGGTGGATGCGATGAACGCCGCGCTGCTGGCCGTCGATCCCGACGCCCGAACCGTTCCCTACATGCTGTCCGGCGGCACCGATGCGAAGGCGTTCGCCGGCCTGGGTATCCGCTGCTTCGGGTTCATCCCGCTGCGGTTGCCGCCGGACCTCGATTTCAGTGCGCTGTTCCACGGCGTCGACGAGCGGGTGCCGGTCGACTCGCTGAGATTTGGTACGGATGTACTAAAGCACTTTCTGACACACTGTTGACCGACCGGAAAGGACACCCATGAGCACACCTCCCGACCCGTACGCCGCGCTGCCGCAGCTGCCCACCTTCTCGTTGACGTCGACGTCGGTTGCCGACGGGCAGCCGCTGGCCAATGCGCAGGTCAGTGGAATCATGGGCGCCGGTGGCCAGGACGCCAGCCCGCAGCTGAGCTGGTCGGGGTTCCCCGAGCAGACCCGCAGCTTCGCGGTCACCGTCTACGACCCGGATGCGCCGACGCTGTCCGGGTTCTGGCACTGGGCGGTGACCAACCTGCCGGCCACCTGCACCGAACTGCCGGAGGGTGTCGGCGATGGCAGCCTGCTGCCGGGTGAGGCGCTGACCCTGGTCAACGACGCCGGGATGCGCCGCTACGTCGGCGCCGCCCCGCCGCCCGGGCACGGCCCGCACCGCTACTACATCGCCGTGCACGCCGTCGACGTGGAGAAGCTGGATCTGCCGGAGGACGCCAGCCCGGCCTATCTCGGCTTCAACCTGTTCATGCACGCGATCGCCCGGGCGGTCATCTTCGGCACCTACGAACAGAAGTAGGTCCGCCGTACCCCGCGAGTGTGCGCATTCGTACGCGCGGATCGGCGTGTCGCTGTACCGACACGCATGGTCGCGGCGGGGGAATTAGCGGGTGGCCGACCCGACCGCGTCGGCCAAGCCGGCGTACCCGCCGTCGCGCAACCGGCGGGCCAGGCCGTCGTGAATGTGCTTGGCCCACAGCCCGCCGCCGTAGATGAACCCGGTGTAGCCCTGTAGCAGCGACGCGCCCGCCGTTATCCGTTCCCAGGCGTCGTCGACGGTCTCGATACCGCCGACGCCGACCAGCGCCAGCCTGTCGCCGACCCGCCCATGCAGCCGTCGCAGCACCTGCAGTGACCTGCGGGCCACCGGTGGGCCGGAGATGCCGCCGGACCCGAGCGACTCGACGCCCGGGGTGGCCAGCCCGTCGCGCGCAACCGTGGTATTGGTGGCGACGATGCCGGCCAGCCCGAGCTCGGCGGCCAGGTCGGCGATCGCGTCGACGTCGGGGTCGGAAAGATCCGGTGCGATCTTGACCAGCACCGGCGCGGCGGTCTCGGCCCGCACCGCCGCCAGGATGGGCCGCAGCGCCTCGACCGCCTGCAGATCGCGCAGTCCGGGTGTGTTCGGCGAGCTGACGTTGACCACCAGGTAGGCGGCCAGCGGGCCGAGCAGGCGCGCGCTGGCCCGGTAGTCGTCGACGGCGCGCTCGGGCGGGGTGGTTTTGGTCTTGCCGATGTTCACCCCGATCGGCACGTCCGGACGGTGCGCGGCGAGTCGGGCCGCCAGGGCACCGGCGCCTTCATTGTTGAACCCCATCCGGTTGAGCAGCGCCCGGTCGGCCGGAAGCCGGAACAGGCGCGGCGCCGGGTTGCCGGGCTGCGCGGCCGCGGTGACGGTGCCCACTTCGGCGTAGCCGAAGCCCAGCGCGCCCCAGGTGTGTAGGCCGGTGCCGTCCTTGTCGAATCCGGCTGCCAGTCCCAGCGGACCGGGGAAGCGCACCCCGAAAACGGTGCTGGCCAGGATCGGGTCGGTGGGCGCCAGCCGCCGGTGCAGCAGGCGGCGTGCCGGCCCCGGTGTCGTCGCGCCGCGCAGCGCGGCGAACGCAAGCGTATGGATTCGTTCCGGTGGCACCGTGAACATGGCGCGGCGCAGCGCGCCGTATAACGCCATCGGCTACAGCCCCGGCTGATCGAGCGGCCGGGCGGTGGGGGCGTTTTCGGGACGGGATTTCTTGCGGCGCAACAGCACCCGCCTGCTGCCGTCGGTGTAAAGCCGAACCCGGGTCAGCTCCCAGCCGCGGTACTCGGCTTCGATGGACAACCGGGTGGATGCCGAAATCCGGGTGACCTCCGGCGGCAAGCGCAGCGGCGCCCACTCGTATTCGTCGGACATCTCGGTGTCCCAGCCCGCCGGCAGCCGGCTCAGCCGTGGCGCGGTCACCCGGCGTCCGCCGCGTTCGTGATGCTCTGGACACCCTCACCGACCCCGGAAACCACATACAACGTGCCCGATGTGTCGTCGAAGGCCATCGCGTTGGGTTGCCGCACGGTTGGGTACCGGACCTTTTCCACGGGTATTCCAGTGGCCAGATCGTAACCGACCACGGTGTTCGTCGCCGTCTGTGACACCCACACCAGTTCGCGTGATCCGGCCAGGCCGTAGGGGGCTTCCGGCACCGGGTAGGCCTGGCGCAGGATCAGCGGGTCCACCCCGTAGACCAGCAACTCGCCGCCGCGGGTGTCGGCTGCCAGCACCACGCCGCGCGGATCGGCCACCAGCGTGGTGGCGCCCTGACCGGCCCGCAGCGCTTGCCGGGGGCTGCCGTCCGCGCCGATGGTGGTCACCGAGGTCTGGCCGCGATCCAGTACGACGGACGTATCGCCTTGCGTCACAATCGCATCCACCTGGGCGAACATCCTGGTGCGGGTGACCACGGTGGCGTGATGGTCGCCCCCGGGCGTGACGGCGTAGACCGCGCCGTCGGCGCTGCCCAACACCATCTTGTCGTCGGCGCGGCGGGCTATCGCGGTGAATTCGACATCACCGGCGTCGTCCACATCGAACCGTTCGATTCGCGCGGCGCCCAGCGCGACGGTGAAATAGCCGCCGCGGGTGGACAGGTACGCGTTCCCCAGGCTGTCACCGGCCAAAGCGCTGGCCGGGCCGGGCAGTTCGATCGCCCGCGGCGCACCGGCACCCAGCAGCGTGACGGCGGCCGGTGCCTGGGGGTCGGCGCCGGGGGACAACACCACCAACTGCGAGGTGTCCGCGTCGAAGACGGCCGCCGATGGCCGGCCGGGAAGCGGCCGCACGGTGCCGGCCGGGGGCTGCGCGGGGGGTGGTGACACGGCGGGCCGTGCGGGTGCGATCGTCGGCGGTGGGGCGGTGATCGGGTTCGCCGAGCATCCGGTCGCAATCAGCGGCCAGACCAGCAGCGCAACCAGCGGGCCGGGCCTGGATGTTCGGCGGTGCGGTGGCAACGGGCAGCCCTTCGAGTGGGGGAGGCGACTCGGATCGCACCCGATTCTAAGGAAACAGTCCGGCCGGATCCGGCTTGTCCTCCCCACGAAGAAGTTACCGGCCAGTACTCTCAACCGCATGACCGTTGCCAGAGACCGACAAGTAACTGGCCAGGAATTCATCATCGAGGATATATCCGCGGGGGTCTTCGCCAGCGGGTTCGGCCACGCCCGGGACGGCCGCAGCTTCGCCTTCCATGTAGAGCGCCAGCAACTTGTGGTCGAGGTGTACCGGCCCAGGCTGGCCGGGCCGGTACCGCAGTCCGAGGACGTGGTCGCGACCTCGAGCCGCAGCCTGGTGAACATCGACGTCACCGACGAACGCAGCCTGGCCGCCGCGGTGCGCGACGCGGTCGCGGCGGCCCGTTGACGATGCGGGGTGCGCACGCAGCCCGCAGCGGAAGCGGGCCATCGGACTGGGCCCGCTAGTAGCCCGCCCGGTACGGTCGTCGTCGTGTTCTTGGATGTTGTGCCCCTCGATGCGGCAAGGGTCGCACCCATGTCGTGGCCGCAGGTGGTCGTCCTGGCGATCCTGCAGGGGGTGACCGAGTTCCTGCCGGTGTCGTCGTCGGGCCACCTGGCGCTGGCATCGCGGCTGTTCTTCGCCGGTGACGCCGGCGCCTCGTTCACCGCGGTGACCCAGCTGGGCACCGAGGTCGCGGTGCTGGTCTATTTCGCCAAGGACATCGTCCGCATCGCCCGGGCCTGGCTGGTCGGCGTGGCAGCCATGTTCCAGAAGACCTGGGTCACCGCGGGTGCGCCGTCGCGGGGCGGTGGACTCCTGGCCGTCCACGACGACCCCGACTACCGGATGGGCTGGTGCGTGATCATCGGCACCATCCCGATCTGCGTGTTCGGGCTGGTGTTCACCCACGAGATTCGGTCCGGGGTGCGCAACCTGTGGGTGGTGTCGACGGCGCTGGTGGTGTTCTCGCTGGTGATCGCGGCCGCTGAGTACCTGGGCCGGCAGACCCGCCACTACGACCGGTTGAGTTTCTGGGATGCGGTCGTGGTCGGGCTGGCCCAGACGCTGGCGCTGGTACCCGGGGTGTCGCGATCCGGGGCGACGATCAGTGCCGGCCTCTTCCTCGGGCTGGACCGGGAGTTGGCCGCCCGGTTCGGTTTCCTGCTGGCCATCCCGGCGGTGTTCGCCTCCGGGCTGTTCTCGCTGCCCGACGCCTTCCACCCGGTCGCCGAGGGGATGAGTGCCACCGGTGCGCAACTGCTGGTGGCCACCCTGATCGCCTTCGGGGTGGGCTGGGCGGCGGTGGCTTGGCTGCTGCGGTTCCTGGTCAGCCACAGCATGTACTGGTTCGTCGGCTACCGGATGATTGTCGGGCTGGCGATGCTGGGGCTGCTGGCCGTCGGCGTGGTCTGTCCCTGATGACCGTCATCCTGCTGCGGCACGGCCGATCCACCTCGAACACCGCCGGTGTGCTGGCCGGCCGTTCGGCGGGGGTCGACCTCGATGACGTGGGCAACCGGCAGGCGGCCGAGCTGGTCGAGCGATTGGACGGCCTGCCGATCCGGGCGGTGGTCTGCTCGCCGCTGCTGCGCTGCCGTAACACCGTGGCGCCGTTGGCGGCGGCTCTGGGCCTGACCCCGGAGACCGACGAGCGGCTGGCCGAGGTCGACTACGGCGCCTGGACCGGCCGCAAGATGGCCGACCTGACCGGCGAGCCGCTGTGGCAGGTGGTCCAGGCCCATCCCAGCGCCGCGGTGTTTCCCGACGGTGAGGGGCTGGCTCAGGTGCAGGACCGGGCGGTGGCCGCGGTGCGTGAACACGACCGCCGGCTGACCGACGGCTCCGGGGTGGACGTGCTGTGGGTGGCCTGCACGCACGGCGACGTCATCAAGGCCGTCATCGCCGACGCGCTGGGCACCCACCTGGACAGCTTTCAGCGGATCAATGCCGACCCGGCGTCGCTGAGCGTGATCCGCTACACGGCGCTGCGCCCGTTCGTCATCCACGTCAACCACACCGGACCGCGGCTGGCCGGCACGCTCACCGACCAGCCGGCCGGCACCGGCGCGCGCGGCAGCGACGCGGTGGTCGGCGGGTCCACCGCTTGATTCGGGTTAATTCCGCTTCGGTCACGAAGCCCCGTGCGGCCGGTGCCGCCCGGTATTTTGGAGATGCCATGGCTCGTGCAATCCACGTCTTCCGTACCCCCGACCGTTTCGTGGCCGGGACCGTCGGCCAGCCCGGAGATCGCACCTTCTACCTGCAGGCGGTTCACGACGAGCGGGTGGTCTCGGTGATCCTGGAGAAACAACAGGTCGCGGTGCTGGCCGAACGGATCGGCGCACTGCTGCTCGAGGTGCACCGCCGGTTCGGCACGCCGGTGCCGCCCGAGCCCACCGAGGTCGACGACCTGAGTCCGCTGGTCACCCCGGTCGACGCCGAGTTCCGGGTCGGCACGATGGGGCTGGGCTGGGATTCCGAAGCGCAGACGGTGGTGGTCGAACTGCTGGCGGTCAGCGACACCGAATTCGACGCGTCGGTGGTGCTCGACGACACCGAGGAGGGACCGGACGCGGTGCGGGTGTTCCTGACACCGGAGTCGGCGCGACAGTTCGCCACCCGGTCCAGCCGGGTCATCTCGGCGGGCCGCCCGCCTTGCCCGCTGTGCGACGAGCCGCTGGACCCCGCCGGGCACATCTGCGTGCGCACCAACGGCTACCGGCGCGGGTCGTTGGCCGGAGACGATGACCCTGCCACCTGACGATCGGACGGTCCTGCGGCGTGGTGGGCTGAGCATTCTCGGCCGGATCCGCTCAGCGAGCAACGCCACCTTCCTGTGCGAGTCGACATTGGATGGTCGCCGGGTGCACTGCGTGTACAAGCCGGTCGCCGGCGAGCAGCCGCTGTGGGATTTCCCGGACGGAACGCTGGCCGGGCGTGAACTCGCCGCGTATCTGGTCTCCGCGCAACTGGGCTGGAACATTGTGCCCTACACCATCATTCGCGACGGTCCCGCCGGCGCCGGCATGGTGCAACTGTGGGTCGACCAACCCGACGACGGCGAGGGCGGGCCGGGTTCGGCGGGTGATCTGGTGGAGGTCGTTCCCGTCGGTGCGGTGCCGCCGGGATACCTGGCGGTGCTGGAGGCCAGCAACTACGCCGGTGAGCCGGTGGCGCTGGTGCATGCCGATGACGCCCGGCTGCGCCGCATCGCGGTGCTCGACGTGCTGATCAACAACGCCGACCGCAAGGGCGGCCACATTCTGGCCGCCGTCGACGGGACCGTTTACGGCGTCGATCACGGTGTCTGCCTGCACGTCGACGACAAGCTGCGCACGGTGCTGTGGGGCTGGGCCGGCAAGCCGGTCGATGACGAGTCCCTGACCGCGGTGTCCGGGTTGATCGACGCCCTGGGTGGGCCGTTGGCCGCCACCCTGCGGCCGCACCTGACCACCGCGGAGATCACCGCGCTGCGCCGGCGGGCCCGCGAACTGGTGGATCATCCGGTGATGCCGGGCCCCGGCCGGCACCGGCCCATCCCGTGGCCTGCGTTTTGACGGCTCGCCGTGGTCACCCGATCCCGAGCGTGCCGGCGGTCAGCTTCCACAACCGTTCGGCGGCGCGATCCGGGTCGGGGCGGGGGGTGATCCGCAGCTGTTGGGCGACCCCGTGGCGCAGCCCGCCGATCACGTAGGCGCCGGCACTGTCCGGATCCAGCTCGGCGGGCAGCTGGCCGAGGCTCTGACCATGACGGATGTTGGCGGCGGCGTCGTCGCTCATGGTCTGGACGTAGACCGCCTCCAGCTCGCTGAGCTGGGGATCGGAGGCCATGCGGGCCAGCAGGATTCCGGCCAGGGGAGTGTCGAAGTGGTAGGCGACGAAGCATCGCGTGCGCTGGCGCTCCCGGGTGCCCCAGTCGGCGGCGGGAAGGTGCGCGTCCGCGGTCGCCGTCCGCAGCCCGGTGTAGAAGTCGTCGTAGACGGCGGCCAGCAGGCCGGCTTTGGAACC
>DASTNJ010000058.1:0-4129 GCA_035721065.1 Mycobacterium sp. | reverse complement strand
TACGAGGCCTACCAGCGCAAGACGTCGCGGCCGATCCCGGTGGTGGTGCTGACGCCGCGCTAAAACAGCTCCTTGGCCAGCAACTCCAGCGTCGTCTCCCGTCCGGGCGCGGTAGCCGGGTCGGTGCCGCGATGCGCCGAGGCGACCGGATGCACCATCACCTCGTCGACGCCGAACCGCTCCGCCAGCGCCCGCACCTGGGCGGCGGCCTCGGCGGGGGCGCCGAGCACCGCGCGCTGCAGGCCGGCCTCGACCAGCTGCTGCTGGGCCTCAGGGATCTGGGCGGCCTCCGCATCTTCGGCCAGGTCGACCGGTCCCAGCGGCTCGCCGGTCCGCAGCTTGGCCATCAGCTGCAGGTTGGGCAGGATCAACGCCGTTGCCTCGTCGCGGGTTTCGGCGACCACCGCGTTGACCGTCAGGAACGTGGTCGGCTCACTGCATACCGCACTGGGCACGAAGTTCGCGCGGTAGAAGGCCAGCGCCTCCTCGGTGCCCTGCCCGGAGAAGTGGTGGGCGAACACGTACGGCAGCCCCTTGGCGGCCGCCAGCCGGGCGGAGTACATGCTCGAGCCGAGCAGCCACAGCCGCGGCTCGCCGACAGCCGCCGGGGTGGCCCGCAGCCGGTAGTCACCGGACCGCAACGGTATTAGCGCACCGTTCCGGCTCATCAGCGCCGCCACGTCGTCGAGATAGTCGGGGAACTTCTCCAGGTCGCGATCGTCCCGGCCGGCCGGACCGCGCAGCGCCCACGAGGTGACCGGGTCCGAACCGGGCGCGCGGCCGATGCCGAGGTCGATGCGCCCGGGTGCGGCGGCCTCCAGCAGCGCGAACTGTTCGGCCACCGCCAGCGGAGCATGGTTGGGCAGCATCACCCCGCCGGACCCGAGGCGCAACCGGGTGGTCTGCGCCGCCAGATAGGCGATCAGCACCGGCGGGCTGGTGGCGCCGACCGACGCCATGTTGTGGTGCTCGGCGACCCAGTAGCGGGTGAAACCGAGCCGATCCGCGACCTGGGCCAGTCGCACCGTGGCCGCCAGCGCGTCGGCGGTGGTCTGGTCGGTGCGGACCGGGACGAGATCGAGGACGGAGAGACGCACGTCGGGTGTCAACGCCCTGGCCCGGCGGAAGCTTCCCTGGGCGGCCTCACCGGATGCCGGCCAATCGTTTGGCCTGGGCGAACACCTCGTCCAGCATCGCCGGGGTCAGCCGGCCGGTGAACATGTTCTGCTGGCTGGGGTGAAAGCAGCCGACCAGCCGCAGCATCGGGCCCAGTTCGGCGACGGCGCCGTGGCCGAACTTCGGCTTGGGTTTGGGCACCTGCTCGGCGACCAGGCGCAGCGCGATCTGCCAGGCGAAGCCGCCCAGCGGGACGACCACCCGCACATGCGGGGAGATCAGCTTCCATTCGGCGTCCAGCCACGGCGCGCAGGTGTTGCGTTCCACGGTGGTCGGCGAATTGTCCGGTGGTGCGCAGCGCACCGGGGCGATGATCCGGATCTTGTTGGCCCGCAGCCCGTCTGCGGCGTCGACACTGGTCGGCTGGTTGACCAGGCCGGCGCGGTGCAGCGCGGCGAACAGCTGGTCTCCGGAACGGTCGCCGGTGAACATCCGCCCGGTCCGGTTGGCGCCGTTGGCGGCCGGCGCCAAACCGACGATCACGATCCGCGGCCGCTTCACCCCCCAACTGGGCACCGGCCGCCCCCAGTACGGCTGGTCGGCAAACGCCTTGCGCTTGGTCACCGCGACGGTTTCGCGCCAGGCGACCAGTCGCGGACATGCCCGGCAGACACTGACCAGCTCGTCGAGCTCCTCCGTCGAACGCGCCTGCCCGGCCAGCGCCGCCACCTGTTCGGCGTTCGCGGCGACCGGGGTTGCGACGGTTGCCGGGTCGCCCGGCCAGCCCGATCCCGGCGGCACCGGGGAGTCGAACGGTTTGCCGGTGCGCGGGTGGGGGTGCATTCGTCCATCGTGCCGTGTAGCCGCCGCGGGCCGCGCGCCCGTCGCGAAGTTCGTAAGATCACCGGCGTGGATGCCGAAGCGCTGGACCAGCTGATCGCCGACCTGCCCGACGGGATGGTGGTCACCGATCCGGCGATCACCGAGGGTTACCGGCAGGACCGGGCGCTGGATCCGGCCGCGGGCAAGCCGCTGGCGGTGGTGCGCCCCCTGCGCACCGAGGAGGTGCAGACGGTGCTGCGCTGGGCATCCGAGCACCGGGTCGCGGTGGTGCCGCGGGGAATGGGCACCGGCCTGTCCGGCGGGGCCACCGCCGTCGACGGCGGGATCGTGCTGTCGACGGAGAAGATGCGCGACATCACCGTCGACCCGGTCACCCGCACCGCCGTCTGCCAGCCCGGGCTGCTCAACGCCGAGGTGAAGCAGGCCGTCGCCAAGCACGGGCTGTGGTACCCGCCGGACCCGTCGTCGTTCGAGATCTGCAGCATCGGCGGCAACATCGCCACCAACGCAGGCGGGCTGTGCTGCGTGAAGTACGGCGTCACCACCGACTACGTGCTGGGCATGCAGGTGGTGCTGGCCGACGGCACCGCGGTGCGCCTCGGCGGGCCGCGGCTCAAAGACGTCGCCGGCTTCTCGCTGACCAAGCTGTTCGTCGGCAGCGAAGGCGCCCTGGGGGTGGTCACCGAGGTGACGCTGCGGTTGCTGCCGGCCCAGCACCCGTCCAGCGTGGTGGTGGCCACCTTCGCGTCGGTGCGGGCCGCCGCCGAAGCGGTGCTGGAAGTGACCACGCGGGTGCGCCCGGCGATGCTGGAGTTCATGGACTCGGCGGCGATCAATGCCGTCGAGGATCACCTGCACATGGGCCTGGACCGGGAGGCCGCCGCGATGGTCCTCGGCGGGTCCGACGACCGCGGCAAGGCCCGCGAAGACGACGCCTCGGTGATGGCCGCGGTGTTCACCGAACACGGCGCCAAGGAGGTGTACGCCACCGACGACCCCGACGAGGGCGAGCAGTTTATCGCCGCGCGGCGGTTCTGCATTCCGGCGGTCGAGCGCACCGGCTCGCTGCTGTTGGAGGACGTCGGGGTGCCGGTGCCCGCGCTGGCCGACCTGATCATCGGGATCGAGCGGATCGCCGCGGAGCGGGAGGTGACGATCTCGGTGATCGCCCATGCCGGCGACGGCAACACCCACCCGCTGATCGTCTACGACCCCGACGACGCCGCGATGGCGCAGCGTGCCGAGGTCGCGTTCGGCGAGATCATGGACCTGGCCACCGGCCTGGGCGGCACCATCACCGGCGAACACGGCGTCGGCCGGCTGAAGCGCCCGTGGCTGGCCGGCCAGATCGGGCCCGACGCGATGGCGCTCAACCAGAAGATCAAGGCGGCACTGGATCCGCTGGGCATCCTCAATCCGGGGTCGGCGATCTGAGTTCTGCGCGGGTTGGCCCCACGCCGAGTGGCCCCACGCCGAGTGGCCCCACGCCGAGTGGCCCCACACCGAGTGGCCCCACGGCGAGTGGGAATCCTGCGACGCACCCTTGGCGTGTCGCGTCGCCTCGTTCACACTCGACGCGGGGTTTGCTTGACATTCTTTGGTGATAGTCATATTTATGAGACATGACGAGTGTGATGTCTCATCCGCGATTCGTGCCATGCACCGCCGAAACCTGGGCCAACCCGTGGCCGATGTATGCCGCGCTGCGCAACCACGACCCAGTGCACCACGTCATTCCCGACGACCATCCCGACCAGGACTACTACGTGCTGTCCCGGCACGCCGACATCTGGTCGGCCGCCGCCGACCATGAGACGTTCTCCTCGGCGCAGGGCTTGACGATCAACTACGGCGAGCTGGAAATGATCGGCCTGGCCGACAATCCGCCGATGGTGATGCAGGATCCACCGCAGCACACCCAGTTCCGCAAGCTGGTGGCCCGCGCGTTCACCCCGGGGCACGTCAAGCGGCTGGAGCCGCAGGTGCGCGAATTCGTGGTGGAGCGAATCGAGCGGCTGCGGGCGGCCGGCTCGGGCGACATCGTCGCCGAACTGTTCAAGCCGCTGCCGTCGCTGGTGGTCGCACACTTCCTCGGCGTGCCCGAGGAGGACCGCCAACAGTTCGACCACTGGACCGAGGCGATCGTCGCGGCCAGCGCCAACGAAGCCGG
>DASTNJ010000057.1:0-23776 GCA_035721065.1 Mycobacterium sp. | reverse complement strand
GTCCGGGCGATCGGCGAGAGGGCGGTCGGCGTGATCGTCAGTTGCGCAGGATGACACTGCAGTGCGACTCTTGCACCGGCTTGGGCCGGCCGAAGTCCAGGCCGTTGGGTGTCCAGACGAAGTCGTCGACCCCCAACTCGAGGAGACGTTCGTGGATGCGCTGCTCGTAATGATTCGCGACAAAGCGCACAATCCGCTGTATCTCCTTGTTCCGCGTATGCTGCGTATTGCCGATTGATTCGGTGTTGTAGAACTGGACGTATCCCAGCAGCGGCACGTGAACGAATTTCGTCGTCAGGAAACTGCGCACCAGGAGCTCATAGTCGTCGGCCACATGAAGTCGGCTGTAACCGCCGGCGGCATTGTATGCCTGACGGGTCCAGGCTCGAATGTGATTCGGCGCGCCGACGATATGGCGAATGGTCATCGCGTTGATGTGCAACGCATCCTGCACCAGATACTGTGTCTCTACCTTCTCGAAGGTCGCGTAGTTTTCGGGGTGCCATTCCCAATGGGCTTTGCCGTAGCCGAACGCATAGCCTTTGTTGTATTCGTGGAAGACTTGCTTGCCCTCGTATTGTTCCGCCCAGTTCGTGTAAGCCACGCCGCATTCCGGGTGCTTTGCGAACGCATCGACAGTCATGCGGACGGCGTTCGGCGTCAAGACGTCATCGTGATCCAGTTCCAGCAGGATGTCTCCGGAGGCCGCTGAGCAGAGGAAACCTTTGAGTTCGCCGATGTTGCCACTCGGCTTTTCAAGGCGCCGGACGGAGACCCGATAATCTCCCTGGATCTCTTCCAGTGCTTGGAGAGTGTCCGGATCCGACGAGTGATCGTCGGCGATCACCCATTCCCAATCGTTGTAAGACTGACGCCGCAGTGAACGCCATGTCCGCAATAGCCGCTCTCGACCGGTGTTGTACACCGGCGTGTAGACGCTCACTTTTCGAACCGCCTGCTGGCCGGGGTATCCGGGCAGCGCATCGCCGAGGAAGCAGTACAGTATGTCAATTCCGCGTAGGTCCTCGGCCCGGTCCCTGTGAATCCATTTACGCCGGACGTAGTACGGTGCCGCCAATAAATTCGGGAAATCTTGAATATCGCCGATCGTGACGATGCACTGCGGGTCCAGTTCCTTCAGAATCCGGTCGAGTTGGTGATCGTTTTCGAACAGCGTGAAGTCAAACGTATCGGCCTCGAATGCAGGTGCCGGGTGTGAACGCATCTGGTCCTTGCTGGGCAGCTGACTCATGGAGGTGACGCCGAAGACGGCGACCTTCGGCAGGCCGGGATTGCGCATAACGTTCCTCAACTGTGTTCTCGCGATGCCGCACTTGCCGACGAAGAATAGTCGCGCCACCCCGGGCGATGCAGCTTCCGCGCCGACCAGGAACGGGCGAGGCCGTGCCGCGCGGGTTTGGAGGCGGGTCGACGGCCGAGCCGACCGGACAACCTTGCCGCCTGAGCCTGGGCCGCCATGCTGCCCGACGGTGCCGACGGGTCGTCGGCGGTTGGCGCACGCGCTTCTGCCCCGCCAAAAGCTTTGTTGGACGAAACCCTACCGCTGGAGGCAAATCAGCATTAACTTAGGCGCGACGGATCCTGTCGTCGGCCCATGCGCAGTTGGAGTGTGCGATGTCTCAGCAACGTGCCAGCAATCTTGACCAGCGCAAACGGCGGGCCCGCAAGGCCAGACGCCGTGCGATCGAGCGGGTGACCGGACTCGGTGGCGCACTCAGTGTGTTCCTGACCTTCGGTGTATCCCCGCTGGCGAGCGTGCCGTCGGCGCGCGGGGACGAGTTCGATCTGTTCACCGATCCGATCAACGACGCGGTGTCGGGTGTCGAAGCCAGCTCGGCTGGCGCCGACCCGGCACTGGGGTCGGACATGAACGACTGGGTGACGGATCTGGGTTCGTCTCTATCCGCATATTCATCTTCTGACTCACTTGATCTCGCGTCATCGTCATCTACCGCATCACTCGTTCAACTGTTCACCACATTTGTCTACGATCCCGCACACAGTTTCGACCAGCAGTGGATCGCCGGCACGACCTTGCTGGGCCAAGGAACCGTTCAGTTCGACAACTCGCTCAATTCGTTCTGGACCGGCATCGGTGGCCAGGGCATGCTGATCGGCAACGGCGCCGACGGCACTCAGACAGATCCTGACGGTGGCGCCGGGGGCTTCCTGTTCGGCGACGGTGGCAACGGCTGGAGCAGCGACGTCGCCGGCTCTGCGAGCGGCAACGGCGGCGTGTCGTACTTCGGAAATGCCGGCAGCGGGGGCTCCGACCTCAACGAGGACGGCATGGCCGGCGGGGCCGGCGGCAACGCTGTCGTCGGCAATGCTGGCGATGGGGGCAGCGGCGGGAGTGGCACATTTGCCGACGGCGCCGACGGTGACGGGGGACCTGGTGGGGCCGGCGGGAACAACGTCGGCTTGATCTTCGGCAACGGCGGCCAGGGTGGCGCCGGTGGTGCCGGCGAAATGGGTGCCCCCGGCATAAACGGCAGCGATACGGGTGTTGCCGGCGGTGACGGTGGAGTGGGTGGCACCGGTGGCGTCGGTGGAGCCGGCGGCAGCGGCGCTCTCCTGCTCGGCAATGGGGGCGACGGTGGTACCGGGGGTGCCGCGGGCATCAGCGGGGCCGGCGGCGCCGGTGGTCCTGAAGCGACCGGCGGATTCGGTGGCGCCGCCGGCGATGGCGGTGCCGGCGGCCTGGGCGGTCAAGCCGGCTTGGCCGGGCTGTTCGGCATCACCGGACATAACGGCTCCGACGGTGGATTCGGTTCTGCCGGATCGGCCGGCCCCGGCGGCCCCGGCGGTCCCGGTGCGACCGGAGCGGAGGGTCCGCAGGGTCCAGCAGGGCCCGCAGGTGCGGCCGGCCCCGAGGGGCCGCAGGGCCCCGCCGGCGCGGAGGGTGCCCAAGGTGCCGAGGGCCCGCAGGGCGTCGAAGGTGCGCAAGGGCCCCAGGGCAACGCCGGTATCCAGGGCGCCCAGGGCTTCCAGGGTGTTGAGGGTGCGCAGGGTTTGCAGGGCACCACCGGTACGACGGGTGCGACTGGGGCGCAGGGCTTGCAGGGTGTTGAAGGTGCGCAGGGCTTGCAGGGTGTTGAGGGCGCGCAGGGTTTGCAGGGCACTACAGGTACGACTGGGGCGACCGGCGCGCAGGGTTTGCAGGGTGTTGAGGGTGCGCAGGGTTCGGTCGGGGCGACGGGTGCGCAGGGCTTGCAGGGTGTTGAAGGTGCGCAGGGGTTGCAGGGCACCACTGGCACGACGGGGGCGACTGGTGCGCAGGGTTCGGTCGGGACGACCGGTGCGCAGGGCCTCCAGGGTGTTGAAGGTGCCCAAGGTTTGCAGGGCACGACGGGGGCGGCCGGTGCGCAGGGCTTGCAGGGTGTTGAGGGTGCGCAGGGGTTGCAGGGCACGGCCGGTACGACGGGTGCGACGGGTGCGCAGGGTTTGCAGGGTGTTGAGGGTGCGCAGGGCTTGCAGGGCACCACTGGCACGACGGGTGCGACCGGGGCGCAGGGTTCGGTCGGGTCGACGGGTGCGCAGGGCCTCCAGGGTGTTGAGGGTGCGCAGGGGTTGCAGGGCACGGCCGGTACGACGGGTGCGACGGGTGCGCAGGGTTTGCAGGGTGTTGAGGGCGCGCAGGGTTCGGTCGGGACGACCGGGGCGCAGGGCTTGCAGGGTGTCGATGGTGCCCAGGGGTTGCAGGGCACGACCGGCACGACGGGTGCGACTGGTGCGCAGGGTTCGGTCGGGACGACGGGTGCGCAGGGCCTCCAGGGTGTTGAAGGTGCGCAGGGGTTGCAGGGCACCACTGGCACGACGGGTGCGACCGGCGCGCAGGGTTCGGTCGGGACGACCGGTGCGCAGGGCCTCCAGGGTGTTGAAGGCGCCCAAGGTTTGCAGGGCACGACCGGCACGACGGGTGCGACCGGTGCGCAGGGTTTGCAGGGTGTTGAGGGTGCGCAGGGTTCGGTCGGGGCGACCGGGGCGCAGGGCTTGCAGGGTGTCGATGGTGCGCAGGGGTTGCAGGGCACCACTGGCACGACGGGGGCGACCGGCGCGCAGGGTTCGGTCGGGACGACCGGGGCGCAGGGCCTCCAGGGTGTTGAAGGTGCCCAAGGTTTGCAGGGCACGGCCGGCACGACGGGTGCGACCGGGGCGCAGGGCACGACGGGTGCGACGGGTGCGCAGGGCCTCCAGGGTGTTGAGGGTGCCCAGGGTTTGCAGGGCACCACCGGCACGACTGGGGCGACCGGTGCGCAGGGCACGACGGGGGCGACCGGGGCGCAGGGCTTGCAGGGTGTTGAGGGTGCCCAAGGCGTACAAGGTGCGACCGGCACGGGTGCGCAGGGTGCGCAGGGCACGAGCGGCGCGGCCGGGCCGCAGGGTGCCCAGGGCCCGCAGGGTGTGACCGGTACGGGTACGCAGGGTGCTCAGGGCTCGACCGGCACGACCGGCGCGGCCGGGCCGCAAGGCGCCCAGGGGCCACAAGGTGTGACCGGAGCGTCGGGGTGCGCTAAAACGGCAACGATCACCGTACCGACAGGAGTATCGGTGGTGACGATCCTGGGGATATCGGTGCTCGGTGCTACCGGGACGCAAACGATTACGGTGTGTGAGCCGTCGTAGTTACTGTTTGGAAACTGGCGGTGTCCCAATTTGACTCGGGGCTGAGGTTACCGCTGAGCGCGCTGCGCCGGCTAAGATGTTGCGATACCCTGAACGCATGCCTGACGTGCCGCCCGGTAGGCGTATCGGAATAAGCGCCGAAAAGGTGCATCGATTCCTCGGCTGGTGGAAGTCGCCGCGCTCTTACGCGATCGGCGCGGTTGTGATTTCTTTGCTTGCTTTGACTGGCGCTGCTGTTGCCGTGGTCCATACGGGAGCCCAGGCCCTGTTCGTTCGGGGTGGTTCAGAAAATGCGAGATTGAATATCTGCGCCGCCTACGCCGCGGTGAACAAGGCGGTTTTTGTGCCCAATCCCGACCTGGGGGTCGACGATCCGGTCTCGCAGACCGCGGTCGCGGCTAATGTCAGATTGGCGCTGATCGGCGGGGGAGCCTATCTGCGAGCCCGTCTTGCTGACGAGCCGGCAACCCCCGCTAATTTGGCAAAGGCTATCCACTCCATGGCGAACACACTCGAACAAATGGGGCTCGGCTACATTGCGCGCGAAGACTCTGCCGTTATAGAGGCGCTGCGCGTGGATCTCGGTGCTGAGATACACGAGGTCAATTCGCTGTGCCAATGATCGATTGCCGGATGAAACTCTCGCAGTCAGCGTGAAAGGGTAGCGCGGTGACGGCGCGGGTGGTGCTCGAAAGCCGGCCGGCAGGTCGGCGATCGGCGTGACCGCTTAACACCCGGCTCGTGACGAACTGTGCGACGCCGCGAACGCACCGATATAATCTGTGGAGTTCGGGAGTTGAGCGATATTTCTCGGAGCGCTCAAGCGTCAAAGAAGAACAGCTGAACGAGGCGGGTCGATGCGGTGCCGCCCTCGGTGAAGTGGTCATAGGTGGTGGCCGAATGGAACATCGCCGCGTCCCAGACCACCAGGCGGTTGTACAGGCCGGCGACCGACTCCATCAGTTCCCAGTTGTCGCCGTGTTCGATGTTGTACGGGTCATAGACGGTCGCCTTCGCCGCGGCGACTGCCTCCGCGCTGCCGAGGCGCTCACGTTCGAACCGATGGTCAGGGCGCCGGCGGCAGCCGAATGTGCGGTCCCGCCAGAAACTCGTCCCACTGCTCGGCGGCGCATCGGGCGTCAGATACACCGCCCCGGCGTAACTCTGGCCGTCGTGGTGCCAGACCAGCGGGTCCTGGTGACTGGTCTGCTGGAAGACACCGTTCGCATTGTGGCCGAGCCATTCGGTTACCGGAGTTCCCAGCAACCGGCCGAGTTCCTCGCGCAGGCCCGGCCACAGGAAACGCTGCGTCGAACGCACACCCTTGTAGAAGCGCGGATTTTCGCCGTATTCCGCCGCCAGCGCGATTGACCGAATCTCGTCTGGATCGCGGAAGAAGTTGTCCACCACCAGAACGTGTGGGGTATGCGTGTCGTACACGAACCGTTGGTGATCCGGATTCTGGTGAGCGGCGAGAATACCGGCCGGCAGCCACATGGGCAGGTGGGCCTCCCCGCTCTGCACCAGATACCTCGGCTCGCCGGCGTGTTCGCCGCTCTCGACGACGACGGCGTCAGCCCCGGCGAACCGGACGACCTGTCCAGGTGTGAAAACTGCGCCTTCGTGGGCCACGGAGACAGATGGTACCGAATCCACCAGGGCGACTACCCCGGTCGTCGAGGTGGCATCGTGCCAGGTGAATCAGTCTTCGGTCGGTGGCGGCGAGCCGGTGTGGTCGGAGCGCCAGGAGAGCAGCTCGGGCAGGTCGTCAGTTGCCGCCGGCACCAGGTTGAGCAATTCTCGGCGATGCTCGGCGAAAAAACCCCAGTCCAAGTCGTCGGGAAGGTCAAGTGCCGGATCCGGTGGCAGGTATTCGGGCCGTCGTCGCATTATCGCGCAGCCCCAGTCGAGATCGAGGGTCCGCAGCTGGATCTCCGGATGGGCGCAGCGAAAGCGCACCAGCGCTTTCCATACGGTCCCGGTCCAGTCGTATTGGTGCTTCTGGTATTCCTCGAACGAACGTTGATGCCACTCAGTCTGGGGATTGGCGTCGTGGGCGACGATCCAGCCGCGATCCGACAGTCGGGACAGGGCGTTCTCCAGGTCGCGCCGGCACTGCTCCTCGGTGTGCAGCCCGTCGATGAACACTAGGTCGTAGTGGTTTGAGCCCAGGCCGTCGGCGAAGAACTTGTCGGATGTCATCGGATACATCGCGGGGGCACCGCCGAGCTCCGGGTGGGGGTCGACGCCGTGTCGAATCGGGGCGATGACGGCGGCGAGATTCTTGCCGTCGGCGATGCCGATTTCGAGGTAGCGCTCCAGGCAGTTGATCGATATCAGCGTGTTCAGGATCTCCGTGTGGACGGTCAGCTCGGCCGAACCCGAAAGGTACCGGTGGGCGTAGAGGTGGCGCCGGAACCAGGCGACGTCAACCAGGTTGAGAAGCCGTTTACGCTCGCGCGCGAATGCCGGCCAGTCGAACTGGTCCGCCGGCGGCACGCCTGAGCCGTGACGGGCTGGCCGGCTCGGCCAGATCAGCGTGCACCCCCAGCCGACGTCGACGGTGAACACTCCGTGGTGGGGGCGATGGATGCGGTAGTCAACGACCGACCGCCACGCTGCTCCGGCCGATCCGGGCTCCACCGGGTTGCTGCCATGGATCACCAGAACGCCACCGGCCGACAGTTGCGACACGCAGCGGTCGATCACGTCCAGATCGCCGGTTGCCGGTTCGTGCCGGGCGTCGATGAAGATGACGTCGTAGCCGCCGGCCCGCTCGGTGGTGTCCACGCCTGCTCCGGGGTGGTCGCCGAGCGTGGCGCCGGCATCCGATCCGTGCGGCAGCCGCACCTTCGAATCAGCGACGACGGTGTCGAAGTAGGGACTCGGGTTGTCGGTCCCGACCTCGGCAAAGCGGCGACCGATCCCGGCGTCGAGCAACTCGTTGAGGATGTCCGCGACCGAGACCGTCCACGACAGCCGCCGGTAGCGGTCCAGGCTCGCGCTGCAGAGGACCTCGTCGAGGGTGGCGGTGGCCAATCCGCCGCCGGTGCTGGCCCGCCGGAGTTCGGTGATCGGATCCGCACCGGCGCCGTCTGCCCCGCCGGCCCGGTCGAGCCGTGCGGTGTCGAACATCGCCGGGCCGGCCGCCACCGATTCGGCCAGCAGATAGCGGCCGGCTCCGGGTGCACGCCGTACCGACTCCTCGGCGGCGAACAGGCCGGCGGGTTCGGCCGCGTCGCCGACATTGACGCCCACCTGGAAGACCTCGGGTTCGGCTTCGAGCACAGAGATCAGCCGGCTGATATAGGCCTCAGGGGCGAAAAACCGCCAGCCGTGGCCGAGATGAAGCCAGAAGCGTCCACCGATCTGGGCGCGCATCCAAGACAGCGCAGGACCGGCAGCGCTCGCCGATTCGCGGTCGATGAACTCCAGGAATCCGTAGCGGTGCCGCAGCGCCGCACGATCCTCGGCCGACAGCCCGGCATCGAACACCACGTAGCGCCCGACCCGCGACACATCGGTGCAGCAGTTCAAAAACGAGTTCAGCGCGGCTTCGGTGACGGCACGGTCCGGTCCCGCGATCAGGCTCACGGTGACCTCGGCCCCCGGTGTGCCCACGGTCAGACCGCCCACCAGTCTCTCCGGGTACGCGCCGGCCGCCAAGCTCATGTCGGGTGCCGAAAGGTCCCGGTTCCCGGTGATCCGCTGCCGTTGACTGTCGGGCAGGTCGGCCCGCGCCAGCAGCTGTCGGCACAGTGCGAAGGACTCGGCGCGCTTGCCGATCCAGTACGCGCAAACCGCCTGCTCGTCGACGGCCCGCCAGGTGTAGACGCCGGCGTTGACCAACAAGATGTCGCTGTCCGGATACGGAATCTGCGCCGCGCGTTCGGCGAACAGGTAACCAAGCTGGTACCGTCCGTCGACGCGGTACCTGAAGGCGATTTCGTACAGCGCCTCAGCCCGGGTTGGGCGAAACTCCCACGCGCGCAGGTATGCAGCCTGGGCATCGTTCCACGGCGCATGAAGTAGCTCCATGATCTTGGCGACCCGCAGCATCGAGAAGTAGACCTCCTCGTCCCAGCCGCCCATCCCCAGCCGGCGCTCGTACCACGTGCGGGCATTCGCGAAATCGCCCAAGTCGAAGTAACTCTGGGCCAGGTAGAACACCGACCGTGAATTCGTCGGATCGCGCTGCACCTCGGCGAGCAGCACATCCCGGTCGCGTGCGTACTTCAGCGGATCCTGGTTCCGGGCACCGAGCCGACGAGATTCGATGTGGTAGCCGCCCTCGATGCGGGAGCAGACGTATCGGTCGTCCCACATCGCGCGCTCATGGACGGCACCTGTATAGCGCACCTGCGCGCCGTCGCGGAACAGTTGCGCGCGCCAATAGAAGTAGTCACCCAGCCCCAGGTACATGCGGTAGATATCGGCGGTCAGCCCGGCAAAGTCGGGGGTGCCGACCAGCACGTCGTCGGCGTCGATCACCCAGATGTAGTCGGCGTGCCCCTGCGCAAGTGACAGCGCCTCGGTGCGGTTGTGGCCGAAGTCGCGCCACGGTCGCTGGTGCAGCTCGCCCGGGATACCGAGTTCGGCCATCCGGGTTTCGATCAGGTTTTGAGTTCCGTCGTTGGAGCCGGTGTCGACGATCACCCACGAGCTGATGTAGGGCGCCACCGAGTCGAGTGTGTCAGCGAGAATGTGCGCTTCGTTGCGCACGATCATGTTCAGGCAGATCGCCGGGCTGGGCTTCACCGGGCCGAACATAGCAAAACCTTATCCCGCTAAACCCAGTACGCGACCCGGGCACGATACTGGCGCATCGCCAGCGCCGCGCAGATCCAGCCGACCACCGTCAGCACCAGCACCACCGCCCAGTGCCGCACCTCCTGATGCGCCCCGAGCAGCGGTGCCCGCAGGATGTCGAGGTAGTGCAGCAGCGGGTTCGCTTCGACGATCGTCATCCACCGGGTGGCGCCCTGGGCGCGCAGCGTGTCGTAGTTCCAGATGATCGGGGTCATCAGGAACAGCAACTGCACCACCGAGAACAGCAGCGGGCCGATGTCGCGGTAGCGGGTGGCCAGAATGCCGAAGCACAGCGACACCCACACGCAGTTGGCCATGATCAGTACCAGCGCGGGGAACATCGACAGGTCCACCCACGACCACGGCTTCGGGTAGATCAGCGCGATCGGCACATAGATGACGATGTTGTGGGCGAACAGGATCAGCTGTCGCCAGACCAGCCGGTAGACGTGCACCGACAGCGGGGTGGGCAGTTGCTTGATCAGCCCTTCGTTGGCGACGAACACGTCGGCGCCCTCCAGGATGGCGGCGTTGAGCAGGTTCCAGATGATCAGCCCGAGGGTGACGTAAGGCAGGTGCACCGCCAGGTCGAGGTGAAACAGCTTGGAGTACAACGCCCCCATCGCGACGGCGGTGGTGGCGGTGCCGATGGTGATCCAGAACGGCCCGAGCACGCTGCGCCGGTAGCGCTGCTTGATGTCCTGCCAGCCCAGGTGCAGCCACAGCTCGTGGCGACGGTACCCGTCGGCAAGGTCGGCCCGGGCGCGTCGCAGGGTCTTGGAGTCGCTTGCCGTGTCGGTGAATGCTTGGGTGGACATCATGACGGCTCCTGCGGTCGAACGAACTGTTCATGGCGTCCCAAGCGGCGCAACCTTATCCATTCGCGCAAGCCGGCGAGATCGAAACGCCGGGACACCACGAAGAACCAGCCGAACCGCAGCCACTCCTGCACCAGCAGCCGGCGCATCCCCGGCTGGGCCATCAGGTAGCCGCGATTCCGGTAGGTGTAAAAACGTTTGAGCGAGCCGTCCGGGTACTGGGCATGCATCGTGCCGAACAGGATCGGCTTGAATTCGTCTGCGCCGCAGGGGTGCAGGTACGACGCCGTCAGGCAGGTGCCGAACGGCAGGCCGGAACGGGCCAGCCGCCGGTGCAGTTCGACCTCGTCTCCTCGTACGAACAGCCGCAGATCGGGCACCCCGACCGTCTCCAGAGCCGACGCCGTGAACAACGCCCCGTTGAACAGGGACGCGATCCCGGGCAGCAGATCGGTTTTACTGGAAAGCAATTCTTCCACCCGCCGCCGCCACACCAGGCCGCGCCGCAGCGGGAACGCCAGCAGCGCAGGGTTGTCGATGTCGCACACCATCGGCGACACCTCGGCCAGCCGGTATCGGGCCGCACAGGACAGCAGTTCGGCCAGCACCTGCGAATCGGCGGGACGCCCGTCGTCGTCGGCCAACCACACCCAGTCGGCCCCGGCGGCCAGCGCATGGAGTATGCCCAGTGCGAATCCGCCTGCGCCGCCAAGGTTCCGACGTGAGCCGAGGTAGGTGGACGGTATCGGCTGGCTCGCCACCAGGTCCCGCACCGTGGGGTCGCAGTCGTTGTCGACGACGATCAGCCGGTCCGGCGACCGGGTCTGACCGGCCAGTGTGGCCAGGGAACGCGCCAGCTCCTCGCGCCGCCGGTGGGTGACGACGACGGCGTGTACGGAACCGACGGCGCGGGTCACGGCGCCACCCCGCGAACCACGGCGCCACCCTGAATTACGGCGCCACTGCGAACCAACGCACCACCGCGAACTAACGCGCCACCGCGAACCAACGCGCCACCCCGAACCACGGTGTCACCGCGAATCACGATGCCTCCCCGGCAGTCTCGGCCAGCACCTCGCGCACATGCCGGGCGGCGTCCTCGCCCTCGTAGGCCCGGACCACGTCCTCGATGCCGCCGGTCATCTTGATTGAGCCGTGGTCGATCCACATCGCGGTCTTGCACAGCCGGGCCAGGAATTCATTGGAATGGCTGGCGAACACCAGGATTCCAGAACGCTCGACCAGGGCCTGCAACCGCGACTGGGCCTTCTTCAAGAACTCGGCGTCCACCGCGCCGATGCCCTCGTCGAGCAGCAGGATCTCCGGGTCGATGCTGGTGACCACGCCCATCGCCAACCGCACCCGCATCCCGGTCGAGTAGGTGCGCAGCGGCATCGACAGGTAGTCGCCCAGCTCGGTGAAGTCGGCGATCTCGTCGACCTTGGCGGCCATCTGACGCCGGGTCTGGCCGAGGAACAGCCCGCGGATGATGATGTTCTCGTAGCCGGAGATCTCCGGGTCCATGCCGACGCCGAGATCGAACACCGGCGCCACCCGGCCGACCACCGTCGCCGAGCCGCGGGTCGGCTCGTAGATGCCCGAAAGTAACCGCAGCAGAGTGGATTTCCCGGCCCCGTTGTGACCGACCAGCCCCACCCGGTCGCCCATCTCCAACGACATGGTGATGTCGCGCAGCGCCTCGACCACCACCACGTTGGCGGTGTTGCGGCCGATCGCGCCGCCGGCCTTGCCGAGGAACGCCTTCTTCAGCGACCGCGACTTGGCGTCGAAGATCGGGAACTCCACCCACGCATCGCGGGTCTCGATGTGCGGATCGCCCGGGGACACGTCGATGCCAACCGTTCTACAGGTACTGGCCGGTGGTGGAGTGCCCCTGCTCGCCGGATTCCTCGGGATGCCCGGTGCCCGGCGGCAGCACGCCGTGGCGCATCTGCTCGAGCTGGGCGCGCGCCGCCATCTGCTGGGCGAACAGCGCGGTCTGGATGCCGTGGAACAGGCCCTCCAGCCAGCCCACCAGCTGAGCCTGCGCCACCCGCAGCTCGGCGTCGGACGGCGCGGCGTCCTCGCGCAGCGGCAGCGTCAGCCGGTCCAGCTCCTCACGCAACTCCGGCGCCAGGCCGTCCTCGAGTTCGCGGATGCTGGCGGCGTGGATCTCGCGCAGCCGGTTGCGGCTGGCCTCGTCCAGGGGCGCGGCCCGGACCTCCTCGAGTAGCTGCTTGATCATGGTGCCGATCCGCATCACCTTGGCGGGCTGCTCGATCAGGTCGGTCAGCGACTGGTCGGAGTCGGGGTCGGCATCAGCCCGGGCGGCGGCCAGCAGCCGCGGGTCGATGTTGCCGACGATCTCGACGCCGTCATCGTCGTCGTCGGTGCTCAAGAACGCCTCCTCTTAATGCTTGTCAGGGCCGGCCGCCGGGGCGCCGCGCCATTGGTAGATCCGGGCCCCGCCGTTGTCGTAGATCTTCTGCCACGACCGGGATTCATCCAGCGACATTAGCCCCTCGGGCAGCGTGAACCCGCGCACTATCGGGCCGCTGATGAGTATGTAGCGGATGTTGAGCGCCCGCACCGCCGCGGCGGCGCGCGGATCGGTGTCCGCGTCGTCGGCGTAGGCCCAGAAGTTGAACCGCTGCTCGCCCGGGCCCTGCTGCTGCGGGTAGTCGTAGTGCGTCCACAGCGGGTGCAGCCCGGCGACCGCGTACATCCAGGCGGTGCCGTCGGTGTTGGCGTTGCCGATCAGCGTGTCCCTGGCGCCGGGCAGCGTGGCCAGGTACGCGAACGCCTGCAGGTCGCGGTCGTCGATGATCACCTGGTCGTACTTGTCACCGAGCAGGAACCGGTGCCGGGGCAGGTAGTGGTAGGCCAGCCCGGCCGTCGCCGCCACCGCCACCAGCGCCGCCATCACCGGCGAGCAGACACTCAATCCCCCGAAACGCCCCCGTCGGGGGAGCTTTCGCGTCTGCTCGCAAGCGGGAGGCCCCCCCGGCACCCCCGGCACCACCGAGGCCGCCAACCCGGCCAGCGCGGCCAGCGCGATCCCGGCCATCGGCACCAGCAGCAGGGTCAGCATCGCCATCAGCCGCCGCGGGTCGTTGTAGAACAGGTGGGTGAACGTGCCGATCAGGTGCCCGGCCGGTCCGCCGATCGGCGCCGAGGCGTGCACGATCGCCACCACCAGCACCGCCCACAGCACCATCGGCCACCAGATTCGCCGGGCCAGCAGCAGCACCGCGCCGACGGCGGTCAGCGCGACCAGGGTGTATTGGATCGGGAAGTCATTGAGGTGGCGGGTGTGCAGCAGCAGCGCGTCGCGCAGCCCGGACTTGCGGCCCTCGTGGGTCAGGAACGAGTGGCCGGCGATGATGTCGGCCTGCTTGCGCACGCTGAGCAGCTGCGGGGCCAGCAGCAGCGCGGCGGGCACCGCGATCGCCGCCAGTGCGGCCAGGTTGCGCAGCTCACCGGCCAGCGCCCCGGCCCGGGTGCCCAGCCACCACGCCACCACCAGCAGCACGGTGACCACCCCGCCGGTCAGGTGCACCGAGAACACGCCGACCAGCGCCAGCACCGCCACCGCGATCCGCTCGGGGCAGGCGCCGGCGGAGCTGACCAGGAAGAACGTCGGCACCGCGAGCCCGTAGCCGACGAGGTTGGGCATCGCCGCCGTGCCGAACTCGACGTAGGGCAGTGCGGTGAACGAGGCCGACAGTCCCGCCGCGCACGCCGCGGCGAACGCCGCCCGCCACTCACCCCCGGGCGCCCCGCGCAGCAGCCGCCAGGTGAGCAGCGCCGCGCTGACCGGAAACAGCCACACGCAGGCGGCCAGCCCGCTCACCGTGTAGGCGGTGGTGGGCGCCGCGCCGGTCAGCTGGCACAGCACCGCGGTCAGCGCGTGGAACGCCGACGGATAGTAGAGCGCCGCATGGGTTTCGACGTTGCGCAGCTCGCCCATGTGGATGGGGGAGGCCTGGCCGGTGTCCAGGATGAACCGGACGGTGTTGGCGTGCCAGACCGCGTCCCAGGTGCTGGGGATGGTCTGCCAGTGCGGGATGCCGGTCGCCACCGCCCACCCGATCGCCAGCATGCCGAGCAGCACCCCGGCGGCCACGGTGAGCAGCGGCCCGCGCCCCGGGCCGGCCGCCGCGGCGCCGGAGCCATGCCGCCGGCCCGCCAGCGCACGCGAACCGGCCTTCGAAACCGCGGCCGCCAGCGCGACCAGCAAACCGACCACCGCCAGCGTGGCCAGCGCCGTCCGCCCGTTCCACGGGATGCCGGCCGCGCCGAACGGGACGATCGCCAGCCCCACCGCGCCGTAGGTCAGCGCCGGTCCGACCGCCACCGCAACCGGCCAGCTCAGCCGGGCTCCGACCGCGATCAGCACGCCCGGAATGACCATCAGGGCCAGTGCGATGATCACGCCCGACGCCAGCCCCACTGCACTAGTATGTCCGTCCAGGTGACCCGATTCGGTGCACCGACCTGTGTCCGGGTGTCTGGACAGCATCCACGGATTGCTGGATCTGCGCTGAGTCGAAGGTGGCTGGGATGGCTTACGACGTCGCCCGGGTGCGTGGACTGCACCCGACGCTGGGCGACGGCTGGGTGCACCTGGACGCCACGGTCGGGATGCTGGTCCCGGACTCGGTGGCGACGACGGTGTCGACGGCTTTCCGCGGTTCGCTGGCCCGGGCGACCGGCCCGCACCCGGCGGCGCAGCGCAGCGCGGCGGTGCTGCGGGCGGCCCGCCAGGCGGTGGCCGACCTGGTGGGCGCCGACCCGAGCGGTGTGGTGCTCGGCGCCGACCGGGCGATTCTGCTGACCGCGCTGGCCGACGCGTCGACGTCGCGGGCCGGGCTCGGCAACGAGGTGGTGGTCAGCCGCCTCGACGACGAGGCCAACATCGCGCCGTGGCTGCGCGCCGCGCACCGCTACGGGGCGCAGGTGCAGTGGGCCGAGGTGGACGTGGAGACCGGCGACCTGCCCACTTGGCAGTGGGAGAGCCTGGTCACCCAGCACACCGGGCTGGCTGCCGTCGGGTCGGCGTCGGGAACGCTGGGCACGGTCGTCGACCTGCGGCCGGTGACCAAGCTGGTGCACGAGGTCGGCGGGGTGGTGGTGGTCGACCATTCGGCGGCCGCGCCGTACCGGCTGATCGACATCGAGGACGTCGACGCCGACGTGGTGGCGCTCAACGCGCTCGCCTGGGGCGGCCCGCCGATCGGGGCGCTGGCGTTCCGCAACCCGGCGCTGATCGACTCGTTCGCGTCGGTGTCGACGGACCCAGACGCCACCGGGCCGGCCCGCCTCGAGGTCGGCGCGCACCAGTTCGGCCTGCTGGCCGGGGTGGTCGCCAGCATCGAGTACCTGGCCGCGCTGGACGAGTCCGCCCGCGGCACCCGGCGCGAACGGCTCTACACCTCAATGAAATCCGCGTCGACGTACCTGAGCGGGCTGTTCGACTACCTGCTGACGTCGTTGCGGTCGATGCCGATGGTGACGCTGATCGGCCGGCCGGAGATGCAGATCCCGGTGGTCAGTTTCGCCGTCGACCGGGTGCCGGCCGAGCGGGTGGTGCAGCGGTTGGCCGACAACGGCGTGCTCGCGGTCGCTCACACCACCCGGCAGACCGGCGGGGGGACCGCGCTGTGGGGGAGTGCCGCCAGATCGCGGGTGCTCGACGCGATCGGGGTTTACGACGTCGGCGGTGCGGTGACCGTCGGGCTGGGCCACTACTCGACGATGGCCGAGGTCGACCAGCTGGTGCGCGCGCTGGCCTCGCTGGGGTAGGCGCCCGCCTGCGCCGCCTGCGCCGCCTGCGCCGCCTGCGCCGTGTGCGCCTGCATGACCAACCCGCCGGTGGCGCCGTCGCCCACCGCCCCGCCTGCGTCGTCACTCCCGCCCCACCAGCCCCCGAAAATCGACCACAGAGACAGTTGCCCGCCTCTGAGCGACTCGCGACGCCCCTCTGGCCGCGCCCCGGGCCGCGGCACCGGTGTCGTCGATGGCCGCGCCCCTGGCCGCGGCATCGGTGTCGTCGATGGCCGCGCCCCTGGCCTCGTCCGTGACCTCGTCGATGACCGTGCCCCTGGCGACTTCCCTGGCCTCATCGATGGCGACGTCCCAGGCCCCGCCCATGGGTTCACCCTGCCGCACCGCCCCCAGAGGCCACTTTCGCACCTCCAGCCACTGTCGCTCAGAGGCGGGCATCGGTCACATCGCCAAATTTTCAGTGACGCCTGTGACCAGTGAGACGGCCACGCTGCGCCGATCCACCGCCGCTAACCGACGGTCAGCACGACCTTCCCGGTCACCCGCCCCGACGACAGCAGCTGATGCGCCTCGGCCGCCCGGGCCATCGGCAGCCGGGCGCCGGTCAGCGGCTTCACCCGCCCGTCGGCGATCATCGGCCACACCGACGCGCGCACCGCCTCGACGATCGCGCCCTTGCCGTTGGGGCCGGCCACCGGCCGCGAGCGCAGCGCGGTGGTGACCACCCGGGCCCGCTTGGCCAGCAGCTTGCCCAGGTTGAGCTCGCCCTTCACCCCACCCTGCAGGCCGATCACGATCAGCTGGCCGTCGACGGCCAGGGCGTCGATGTTGCGGTCCAGGTAGGCCGCGCCCATGATGTCGAGGATCACGTCTGCCCCACCCGCCTCGCGCACCTTCGCGACGAAGTCCTCGTCGGTGTGGTTGACGGCGATCTCGGCGCCCAGTTCGCGACAGAAGGCCAGCTTGGCCGACGACCCGGCGGTCACCGCCACCCACGCGCCCAGCGCCCGCGCCACCTGGATGGCGTGGCTGCCCACGCCGCTGGAGCCGCCGTGGACCAGCAGCAGCTGGCCCTCGCCGAGCCCGGCCGTCAGCACCAGGTTCGACCAGACCGTGCACGCCACCTCCGGCAGGCCGGCCGCGTCCACCAGGTCGACCCCGTCGGGAACGGGCAGCACCTGCTCGGCGGGCACCGCGACGTATTCGGCGTAGCCGCCGCCGGTGAGCAGCGCGCAAACCGGTTGCCCGACAGACCATTCGGTCACCCCGTAGCCCACCGCGGCGACCGTGCCGGACACCTCCAGCCCGAGAATCTCGCTGGCCCCCGGCGGTGGCGGATAGTATCCGGCCGCCTGCAGCAGGTCGGCGCGGTTGACGCCGGCGGCGGCCACCTCGATCAGCACCTCACCCTCACCGGCCGCGACGTCCGTAACGTTCTGCCAGGTCAGTGGGCCGGTGGTTTCCGCGACGACGGCGTGCATGCCTGACACCTTACGAGGTCCGGTCGTCGTCGCACGGTTACGCTTCTGGGCGGTGGCGTGGCAGAGCGGCCTAATGCACTCGCCTTGAAAGCGAGAGACGGCTAACACCGTCCGGGGGTTCAAATCCCTCCGCCACCGCTTTTGTGCGAATCGACTCAGTCGGTCAGCCGGTCGTTCTGGTAGGTGCTCAAGGTTCCGCCGCCAGCCAGTTCCAGCACGGTCGACCGCGGATCGGCGGCGGCGGCCGACGGCACCGCCGGATAGCGGAATTCGCTGGTCATCGCTCGCGGGGCGGCCAGCACGTCATCGCCCAGCGCGCCCGCCCCGAGTTCCACCCGGTGGCGCAACAGCGGCCGCTGCAGACGGTCGACATGCAGCGATCCCGACCAGAATCCCGCACGCTCACCCGATCTGCCGATCTGCACCCGCTCCCGCAGCCGCACCGATCCGTCCGCACCCAGCTGCACCGCGATCGTGCTCGAATGCCGAGCGTCGGCGGCCACGATGGTCGGCTCGAGGTCGACATCCAGTTCGCCGGCCACCTCGAGCTGCCAGGTCGCGTGTGAGGCCAGGGTGTGCGCTCCGGGCAGTGCCACGCTGGCGGCCGCGCTGCGGACCCGCAGGCAGGCACCGGCCTCGACGACTATCCGGATCTCGATGGTGTCGCCACCCAGCGGTGTGGCCGCCGCCGACACCAGGTGCACGGTGTCGGGCATGGTGCGCCGGACCGCGATGCCGCCGTCGCTTTCGATGTGCGGCAACCGGTTCGGGTAGGCGACCACCACGGCACGGGAATGCATCAGAGACGGGCCGCCTGGTGCAGCTGATCGCGTACCCACCGCAGCACCGGGGTCGCGGCGGGATCCTCGGTCAGCGACAGCAGCACGGTCGGCCGACCGTCGCGAACGGCGGCGGCGTCCCGCGACATCACCTGCAGATCGGCGCCGACCAGGGGTGCCAGGTCGGTCTTGTTCACCACCAGCAGGTCCGAGTAGGTCACCCCGGGACCGCCCTTGCGCGGCACCTTGTCGCCGCCGGCGACGTCGATGACGAAGATCTGCACGTCGACCAGCCCCGACGAGAACGTCGCGGTGAGGTTGTCGCCGCCGGATTCGACCAGGATCAGATCGACCGTGTCCTGAGCGGCGACCAGGTCGTCGATGGCGTCCAGGTTCGCGGTGATGTCGTCGCGGATCGCGGTGTGTGGGCAGCCGCCGGTCTGCACCGCGGCGATCCGGTCGTCCGGCAGCACGGCGTGCCTGCGCAGGAAGTCGGCGTCCTCGGTGGTGTAGATGTCGTTGGTCAGCACCGCCAGCGACAGCTCTTCGCGCAGCTGCCGGCAGAGCGCGGCCACCAGCGCGGTCTTGCCGGATCCGACCGGGCCGCCGATGCCGATGCGTAGTGTCTCACCCGGCTTTCGGGCACGCCG
Organism: Mycobacterium sp.; assembly: GCA_035721065.1. Lineage (GTDB taxonomy): Bacteria > Actinomycetota > Actinomycetes > Mycobacteriales > Mycobacteriaceae > Mycobacterium. The sequence goes on along the minus strand of DASTNJ010000057.1, from coordinate 4,805 downwards.
TGGCCGCTCGATGTGGGTGTGCGGCTGGCCGTCCAGGAAATGCGGTGGCATGGGGTTCCTTTCACGAGGTCGATGAAGTTGACGGGGTTCACGGGTTTCACGAGGCGAACAGCGGACGTTCCCGGGTGGCGTGCCGTTGGGCGAGCGTGTCCAGCAGCGGGTCGCACAAGACGGTCGGTCCGGCGGCGGCTTCGGCGGCGGTGCGCTCACACAGCTCGGCGAGCTGGAAGGTCAATGCCGCGACGTCGGCCGGATCCAGGGCCAGCAGCCGCTGGGCGGCGGTCGCCGAACCGGTCATCGCGGTGTAGACGAGGGTCAGCGCGTTGTGCTCGGGGGTCAGCCCGCTCGCCGCTCCGACCGGCCCGGCGGCGACGGCGAGATGCGGCTGCGGGCCGAGCGCATCCCAGTGCGCCGCGGGCCACACCCGCCGCGCCAACCGCGCCAGCCCGCGGCCCTGGCTGCGCGACGCCTGCCGGGCCGCCGGCGCCGGGGTGCAGGCGTCGGCCTGTCCGTCGGCGGCGTCGATGGTCAGGTCACCGCGGTGCACCGCCGCGGCGATCGAGGCGGTCACCAGTCCGTGGCTGCGAATCCGGCGAACCAGGAACGCTTCCAGCGTCGGCAGATCCGCCACCAGGCCGCTGGTGACGGCCTCCTCCAGCCCGCCCGAGTGCACGTGGGAACCCACCGGCAGCCGCGAGTCCGCCAGCGTGAGCAGTGTCGCCAGTCCAGTCATCGAGCCGCCGTCAGAAGAGGAAATAGCGCTGCGCCATCGGCAGTTCGGTGGCCGGTTGTTCCCGCCAGACCTCACCGTCGATCCGCACAGTGAAGGTGTCCGGGTGCACTTCGATGTCGGGCAGCGCGTCGTTGAGCGGCAGCTGTGCCTTGCCGATCGACCGGACGTCGGTCACCGGCACCAGCCGCCGGTTGACCGCCAGCCGGTCCGCCAGCCCGGCGTCGATGGCCTGCGGTGCGACGAAGTGCACCGAGGTCGCCGCGGCCACCGCCGCGGCGGCGCCGAACATCGGCCTGGGCAGCACCGGCTGCGGCGTCGGTATCGATGCGTTCGCATCGCCCATCGCGGCCCAGGCGATCGCGCCGCCCTTGAGCACCAGGTGCGGGCGCACGCCGAAGAAGGCCGGCTCCCACAGCACCAGGTCGGCGAGTTTTCCCACCGCCACCGAGCCGACCTCGCCGTCCAGCCCGTGTGCGACGGCCGGGCAGATGGTGTACTTCGCGATGTAACGCCGAACCCGGTTGTTGTCGGCCGGACCGTCGCCGGGAAGCGCGCCGCGCCGGCGTTTCATCACGTGTGCGGTCTGCCAGGTGCGCATCACCACCTCGCCGATGCGGCCCATCGCCTGGGAATCGCTGCCGATCATCGAGATCGCGCCGATGTCGTGCAGCAGGTCCTCGGCCGCGATCGTCGACGGCCGGATCCGGCTCTCGGCGAACGCCAGATCCTCGGGTATCGCCGGGTTGAGATGGTGGCAGACCATCAGCATGTCGAGATGCTCGGCGAGGGTGTTCACCGTGTGCGGCCGGGTCGGGTCGGTGGAACTGGGCAGCACATTGGGTTCGCCTGCGACAGTGATGATGTCGGGCGCGTGCCCGCCACCGGCGCCTTCGGTGTGGTAGGTGTGCACCGAGCGCCCGGCGATCGCCGCCAGGGTGTCCTCCACGAAGCCCATCTCGTTGAGGGTGTCGGTGTGCAGCGCGACCTGGACTCCGGCTTCGTCGGCGACGGTCAGGCAGGCGTCGATGGCCGCCGGTGTGGCACCCCAGTCCTCGTGCAGTTTGAAGCCGGATGCGCCGCTGTACAACTGCTCCCACAGCGCGTCGGGGTTCACGGTACTGCCCTTGCCGAGCAGCGCGACGTTGACCGGCCAGCCATCCAGCGCCTCGAGCATCCGGGCCAGATGCCACCCGCCCGGGGTGACGGTGGTGGCGGTGGTGCCCTCGGCGGGGCCGGTGCCGCCGCCGACCAGGGTGGTGATCCCGGAACCGAGTGCCTCCGCAATGAGTTGCGGGCAGATCAGGTGCACATGGCAGTCCAGCGCACCCGCGGTGACGATCCGGCCGTTGCCGCTGATCACCTCGGTGGACGGCCCCACGACCAGGTCCGGATGCACCCCGGACATGATGTCGGGATTGCCGGCTTTGCCGATCGCCGAGATTCGGCCGTCGCGAATGCCGATGTCGGCCTTGATGATCCCCCAGTGGTCGATGATCACCGCGCCGGTGATGACGGTGTCCGGCGCACCCTCGGCGCGGGTGGTGCGACCCTGGCCCATCGACTCGCGCAGCACCTTGCCGCCGCCGAACACCACCTCGTCACCCGCGAACCCGGGCCCGCCGCTGCGGTCTTCGGTGATCTCCACCAACAGGTCGGTGTCGGCGAGCCGGATCCGGTCACCGACGGTGGGGCCGAACAATTTCGCGTACCGCTGCCTGGACAAGCCGGCCATCAGCCGCCCAGCCGGCCGGGTGGGTTCAGTGTCAGGCCGGGCACCTCGCGCGCGCCGCGCAGCGGAACCAGCGCGACCCGCTGCGGCACCCCGGGCTCGAAGCGGACGGCGGTGGCCGCCGGGATGTCCAGCCGGTGGCCGTGGGCTGCCGCGCGGTCGAACGACAGTGCCGCGTTGGCCTGCGGCAGGTGGACGTGGCTGCCGACCTGCACCGGGCGGTCGCCGGTGTTGATGATCTGCATCTCCAATCGCACGGCGCCGACGTTGATTTCGATGTCGCCGTCCCCGTAGAGGATTTCGCCGGGAATCACGGTCAGCCGATCGGGTGGTGTACGGTGACCAGCTTGGTGCCGTCCGGGAATGTCGCCTCGACCTGCACGGTATCCAGCATCTCCGGGACGCCGTCCATCACGTCGTCGCGGCTGAGCACCGTGCGCCCGCCGGCCACCAGGTCGGGCACACTGCGGCCGTCGCGGGCGCCTTCGAGGATGTAGTCGCTGATCACCGCGACGGCCTCTGGGTGATTCAGCCGCAGCCCCCGGGCCTGACGCCTGCGGGAGAGTTCCGCCGCGTAGGACAGCATCAGCCGCTCCTGTTCATGCGGTGAGAGGCGCATAACGTGCGATCATGCCACGGGCGCGGCGGTGCCGAGCCAGCGGTGACCGGGCATCGCCGGTCGACCGTGGGCCACCGCGCCGCGACCATGACAAATTCTTCCGAATACTTCGAATCTCTAGACATGAGCCTGTGAATCGTGTGAGGTTGGGATGCCAGGACGCGGTCGATTCCGCCGGTGTGATCGCCGCCCGCCATCGCCCGGAGGTGCCTGACGACGCCATCGAGTGGTCACGATTTCGCGGCGCTGCCGCCGGAGGTCAATTCCGGTCGGATGTATGCCGGCGCGGGTTCGGCGCCGCTGCTCGCCGCCGCTGCGAGCTGGGAACGCCTTGCCGCACAGTGGAGTTCAGTTGCGGACTCGTATCAGGCGACGGTGTCCGAACTCGCCGGTGAATCGTGGCGGGGGCCGTCGTCAGCGGCGATGCTGGCGGCGGTGAAACCCTATGCGGCCTGGATGCACGCGATGGCCGCGCACACCGCGCACACCGCCGACCAGGCCAGAGCCGCCGCGGCGGCCTATCAGGAGGCGTTCGCGGCCACGGTTCCGCCGCCGGTGGTCGCGGCGAACCGGGCCGCCCTGACATCGCTGGTCGCCGGCAACGTCATGGGCCGGAACGCCGCGGCGATCGCCGCCAACCACGCCGAGTACGAGCAGATGTGGGCCCAGGACGCGGCGGCGATGCACACCTATGCGGCCAGGTCGGCGGCCGCGGCGGCACTGGCCCCGTACCCCACGCCGCCGCAGACCACCGGCTCGGCGGCGCAGACCGACGCTGCCGCGGCGACACCGGGGCCGCTGACCCGGTTGGCGCAGCAGATCGTCGCCAACCCGACCGTCGAAGCGCTGAACAAATTCCTGGTCATGGTCAATTCGGTGAACGGCAACATCCTGGGCGACGGCCTGATCGAGGGCGAGCTGCAGTACATGATGCTGATCCCCGCCTACAGCGGGGCCGCGACGGCGGCGAAGGGATTCGCCGGGGCGCTGGGATTGGTGCCGGCGGCCGCGGGTGCCGCCGCCTCCGCCGGAACGGTCGGCGCGGTGGAAACGGCGGGTGCTGTCGGAACGGCGGGCGCGGCCGGACCCGCGGTGGCGGCCGGTTTCGGCCGGGCGATGCCGATCGGCGGACTGTCGGCGCCGCCGTCCTGGGTGGTGACGGCCGCCGAAATCCGGCTGGCGGCGATGGCGCTGCCCGCGAACCCGGCCGGGTTGGCGGCCGCCGCGGAAGGTGGCCTGCCGGGCGGCTTGCTGGCGGGCATGCCGCCGGTGGCCGGCGTGGTCAATGCGCCCGGCGGCGGTTCGGCTGCCGGCCTGGTGATTTCGCCACTTACCCGCGAGAGCGGCGCTGCCGGAGCCGCGCACCGACCGCGGGACGGTCAGTGCGGCTCGTCGGCTGCGGCTGGCCCGGCGAGCGAGGCGGATGACCGCTCGCTGGCTGAGTTGCGCCGGACGGTTGCCGAGTTGACCAGGGATTGCGAGCTGCTCGAGGACTCGGCGGAGACCCTGCTGAGGGCGGCGGGCGTCGCACCGGCCCCACCGGGGGCGGGCCGGTGAGCCGCCGCTGATGGATTTCTCGGGGTTGCCGCCGGAGGTGAATTCGGCTCGGATGTATGCCGGTGCGGGGGCGGGGCCGCTGCTGGCGGCGGCGTCGGGCTGGGATCGTGTTGCCGGGCAGTTGGGTTCGGCCGCCGAGGAGTGTCAGGCGGTGGTGTCGCAGCTCA
>DASTNJ010000056.1:0-2139 GCA_035721065.1 Mycobacterium sp. | reverse complement strand
CGGTGTCGATCGGCACCTGACCGAGCAGCGGCACGTCCCGGCCCATCGCCCGGGTCAGCTGGTCGGCGACCCGGGCGCCGCCGCCCTCGCCGAACAGGTGCATGGTGGTGCCGTCCGGCATGGCCAGCCCGGACATGTTCTCCACCACGCCGACGACTTGCTGGCGGGTCTGCAGCGCGATCGCACCGGCGCGCTCGGCCACCTCGGCGGCGGCCAGCTGTGGGGTGGTCACCACCAGGATCTCCGCGTTGGGCACCAGCTGGGCCACCGAGATCGCGATGTCCCCGGTTCCGGGCGGCAGGTCGAGCAACAGCACATCCAGGTCGCCCCAGTACACGTCGGCGAGGAACTGCTGCAGTGCCCGGTGCAGCATCGGACCCCGCCAGACCACCGGCGTGTTGCCCTTGGTGAACATCGCGATCGAGATCACCCGCACGTCGTAGTTGATCGGCGGCATGATCATCGAATCCACCTGCGTCGGCAGCGCGGTGACACCCATCATCCGCGGGACCGAATGCCCGTAGATGTCGGCGTCCAGGACGCCGACCGACAGTCCGCGGCCCGCCAGCGCGACCGCCAGGTTGACCGTCACGCTGGACTTGCCGACGCCGCCCTTGCCGGATGCGATCGCATACACCTTGGTCAGCGATCCGGGCTGGGCGAACGGGATGACCGGTTCTTTCGCGTCGCCGCGCAGGTGTTTGCGCAGCTCGGCTCGCTGTTCCTCGCTGAACACGTCGAGGCTCACTTTGACCGCGCCGGTGCCGGGCACGTCGCTGACGGCGTCGGTGACCATCTTGGTGATCTCCGCTTTCATCGGACAACCGACGATCGTCAGATAGATCGTGACGTGAACGCTCCGGTCGGGCGCGATCTCGATGCTCTTGACCATGCCCAATTCGGTGAGCGGCCGCCGGATGTCGGGGTCGAGCACCGTGCCCAGCGCCGCATAGATCTTGTCGTGCAGACTCTTGGTGTCATCAGCTGTTTCGGACATCACGGCCGAGTCTAAAGGAGTGGCCGGGGACCGCGGATGTGGCCTTGGTCAGCTTGCGATGTGACCTTGGTCAACTCGGCGGGGCCGCCGGCGGTTCGCTGCCCGACGGCGGTGGTGGCGGCGCCGGTGCCACGGCGTAGGCCGGCAGCGGTTCCGCCGGCGGTGGTAGTGCGTCTGGCGGGGGCGCCGGTGCGACGGCGTTCGGCGGCGCGAACGGGTTGGGAGGCGGCAGCTCTTGCGACTCGATGCAGATCAGCGTGCAGTTCTGCGACCGACCCGGCAGCCGGGACGGTGACTGCCACCAGGGCCGGCTGTCGGGCGGTGAGCTCAAGTCGATCAGCGGCCGGTTGGTCATCGGGTCGGTCGGCAGCAGCCCATGCGTGTTGACCAGCGAGCCCGACCCAAGCGGATCCGGACCCGGGGTCTCCAGCCGCACATCGGCGATCGGGGGCGGCGGCCCGACGATCGCCGGCAGGTCGACCGGGACGACCCCGGTGGCGTAGGCCGCGGCCCAGCCCAACACGTTGCGGGCGTACGCCGTCGAGTTGTTGTACCGCAGGATCGACGTCAGCACCTGCGGCGTCTCCCGCAGGTTCAATTCGCCGCTGCACAGGTAACGTGCGGCGGCCAGGGTGGCGTCGAACAGGTTCTGCGGGTCTGCCTTTCCGTCACCGTCGCCGTCGGAGGCATACCGTGACCAGGTGCCCGGCAGGAACTGCATCGGGCCGACGGCGCGGGCGTAGGAGACGCGGCCGGGACCGCTGCTGGCCACGATGATCTCGTTGCCGGGCAGTGTGCCGTCGAGCACCGGCCCAAGGATCGGTTGGATCGCGGTGCCGCGGGCATCGGTGGCGCCGCCGTTGGCGTGCAGCGACTCGATCCGGCCTATCCCGGCCAGCAGGTTCCAGCTGACCCCGCAGTTCGGGGTCTCGACCGACATTTTCCGCTCGGCGTTGCGGTAGGCCGACAGTGCCATCGTCGGGATCTGCAGCGCACCAGGCGAATACACCATCAGCGCCGGCGGAGGGGCGGAGAGTGATCCCACCGCCACGTGGATAGTGGCCGGTGCACGCTCGACGGCGACCACGCTGGGGCCGCCGGATGAGTCTTCGGGGGTGATCACGACTGCGGCGAGCGGGGTC
>DASTNJ010000055.1:0-15175 GCA_035721065.1 Mycobacterium sp. | reverse complement strand
GCCGCCGGTGGCCACCACCGGCACGATCTTGACCCGGTTGGCGTGGGCCAGCTTGAGGAAACCCATCCGGCCGTCGAACACGATCTTGTTGCGGTCCCGCCACGGCCGCAGCGCCTCCACGTCGCCGCCCGGGTAGACCATGACGTTGGCGCCCTGCTGCAGCAGCTTCGCCGCGGCCGCCGGCCCGGCCCGCACCATGCCGAACTTGCGCGCCATGTCGCCGATGATGGGCATCCGCACCACCACCTCGTGGGCCAGCCCGACCAGCGGACGCCCCTCCACCGTGAAGTAGGTGTGGTAGGCCAGGGTGAACACGAAGGTGTCCGGAATGTTCGCCCCGCCGCTGTGGTTCCCGACGAACAGCACCGGCTCGCCTGGCACGTTTTCGAACCCGTTCACCTCGGCCCGGAAGTAGATCCGGGCCGCCAGCCAGAACCGCGGCAGCATCTGCCGGATGAACTCCGGGTCACGGCCTTTGAGCCCGGCCGGCGTCCTGGCCAGCGCCCGAGTCAGCTCTTCGAACGGTCCGGCCACGGCTCAGCGGGAGGCTTTCTTGCGTTCGATGTCGGCCAGCGCGGCGGCCAGTTCGGCGCGCTGAGCGGCCGACGTCTCCCAGGCGAGCCTGCGGTTCTTGACCACCTTGGCCGGTGCCCCAACGGCGATCGAGTAGTCCGGGATGACCCCGCGGACCACCGCGTGCGAGCCCAGCACGCAGCCGCGGCCGATGATGGTGCCGCGCAGCACCGTCACCTTGACGCCCACCCAGGTGTCCGGGCCGATCCGGACCGGGCTTTTGACGATGCCCTGGTCCTTGATCGGCAGGTTGATGTCGTCCATCTTGTGGTCGAAGTCGCAGACATAGCACCAGTCGGCCATCAGCGCCGAGTCGCCGAGCTCGATGTCGAGATAGCAGTTGATGACGTTGTCGCGGCCCAGCACCACCTTGTCGCCGAACCGCAGCGACCCTTCGTGCGCACGGATGGTGTTCTTGTCGCCGATGTGCACCCAGCGGCCGATCTCCAGCTGTGCCAGCTCCGGGGTGGCGTGGATCTCCACGCCCTTGCCCAGGAACACCATGCCGCGGGTGATGATGTGCGGGTTGGCCAGCTTGAACTTCAGCAGCCGCCAGTAGCGCACCAGATACCACGGTGTGTAGGCCCGGTTGGCCAGCACCCACCGCAGCGAGGACACGGTGAGGAATCTGGCCTGGCGCGGGTCGCGCAGCCTCGACCCCCGCCAGCGGCGATGAAGTGGGGCGCCCCACATGGTCGTCATGGCCGGAAAGCCTACGCGAAAGGTTTTGTGCCACGCGTTACCCTCAGCTGTGCCATCCACGCCGCGACGTCTCCGCCGACGTCCGTCGAGTGTGCAGGTTATGGGTGAAAAGCGGCCAGATTCTCGCAACAACCGGCACACTCGGCGCATCGCCACCGCCACCGCCATCGCCACCGCAGCCGGCGTGGTAGCCGCCCTATCGCTGGGCGGCTGCGGCAACACCGACTCGTGGGTGGACGCGGCCCCGGCGCCCGGCTGGCCGGCCCAATACGCCGATGCCGCCAACAGCAGCTACACCCCGACGGCGGGCGCCACCGACCTCGTGCCGGACTGGACCCGCTCGGTCAAGGGCGAGCTGGGTGCCGGTGCGGCGCTGGGCGAGGGCGGCTGGCTGGTGCTCAACGGGCAGACCAAGGACGGCTGCTCGCTGATGGAGTGGGAGAACGACAACAACGGCCGGCAGCGCTGGTGCACGCGGCTGTACCAGGGCGGCGGGTTCTTCAGCGCCCTGCTCGACGGGTTCGACAACGTGTACGTGGGCCAGCCCGGTGCGATGCTGTCGTTCCCACCCACGCAGTGGATTCGCTGGCGTCAGCCGGTGATCGGGATGCCGTCCACGCCACGCATTCTCGGCGGCGGACTGGTGCTGGTGGTGACGCACCTGGGGCAGGTGCTGATCTTCGACGCGCACCGCGGCACGGTCGTCGGCAGCCCGCTGGACCTGGTCGACGGCGTCGATCCGACCGACTACACCCGCGGACTGGACGACTGCGCCCCCGCCCGCCCGGACTGCCCGGTGGCGGCCGCGCCCGCTTTTTCGCCCGCCACCGGGACCGTGGTGGTCGGTGTCTGGCAGCCGGACGCCAAGGCCGCCGCGCTGGTGGGGCTGAAGTACCGCCCGGGCGGCAACCCACTGATCTACCAGGAGTGGGTCAGCGACGCGGTGTCCGCCGGAGTGCTGGCCAGCCCGGTGCTGTCGGCCGACGGCGCCACCGTGTACGTCAACGGACGCGACCGGCGGCTGTGGGCACTGGGCGCTGCCGATGGCAAAGCGAAATGGTCTGTGCCGCTGGAGTTTCTGGCACAGACACCACCAGCGGTGTCCCCCGGCGGGCTGATCGTGTCCGGCGGCGGCCCGGACACCCACCTGGTCGCATTCGCCGATCGCGGCGACCACGCCGAGCAGGTGTGGCGACGCGACGACATCACCCCGCTGTCCACGTCGAGCGTGGCCGGCGGGAGTGTCGCCTACACCGTCATCCCCGGTACCAGCGTCGGCCCGGCGGGGCTGTCGCTGCTGGTGTTCGACCCGACCGACGGCCACACGATCAACAGCTATCCGCTGCCCGAGGCGAGTGGGTTTCCGCTCGGGGTGTCGGTGGCTCGCGACCGCCGCGTGGTGACTGCCACCAGTTCCGGCCAGGTGTACAGCTTCGCGCCGGCTTGAGTTCCGGCCCGCTACCGGGACGCGCGGCAGACGAACGCGGCGGCCCGGCCCGCTCTGCCGGATCCGATGCGGGTGATGACGACCGTCAGCGAATGCTGTCCCCGCAGCCGCAGCCGCCGGCGCAGCGCATCAGGATCAGCCGAGACGTCGCGGACGCCGCGCACCAGGATTTCCAGCGAGCCGCAATCGAGTGCCGTCAGGGCGGCGCGGAGCCGTTTCTCGCTGTAGTCGAGCTGTTCGACGACCTCGAACCCGCGCACCCCGGCGGGCAGCCGATCGCCGGACAGGTAGGCGATTTCGGGGTCGAGCTGCCACAGCCGGTGGCGGGCGCCGTAGTGGCGGACCAGTCCGGCTCGCACCACCGCGCCGTCGGGGTCGATGATCCAGCGCCCCGCGGGACGCACCTCGCATTCGTCGGGTTCGGCGTCGGTGATCTGCTCGCCGCTGTCCAGGATGCTGGCCCGCCGGTGCACGCCGGGTTCGGCCAGCGCGCACGACCACAGACAGGCCTCCCGCACCGAACCACGCCATGAACTGACCGCTATCTCGCCGCGGAAGCCCAGCGACCGGATCGCGTCGAAATCGATTCCCGGAGCACACTTTACAACGATGCTCCGGTCGCGATAGACGTCCAGCAACCGGTCGAGGGCGGGCTGGTAGTCGCGCGGGTTGAAGCGCCGCTGCCCGCCGGTGCGCCGCGCCGGGTCGGCCAGCACCACCGCGTCGCGGGTGACCGGGTGCAGCGCGTCGGCGTGCACCAGCGCCGCCCTGCCACCCAGGTTGTGCTCGGCCATCGCCAGCCGCACCGGATCGAGGTCGCTGCCGACCAGCTGCCGGTCGGATGGGCCCAGCGCGGCCAGCTCGGTGCCGATCGAGCAGGTCACGTCGTGCACCACGGCGCCGGGGGCCGCGGCCTCGATCCGCCGGGCCCGGTGCAACGCGACTGCTCCCGCGCTGGCCTGCTGCAGCGCCTCGTCGGTGAACAGCCACTGCGCCGATCCGGCGATGCCGTCGAGTTTGGCCGCAGCCCGCCGGCGCAGCAGCGTGGTCTCCACCAGCGCGGGTGTCCGGTCGCCGAAGCGGGCACGCAGCGCGACGATGTCGGCTATCCGGGTGGCGTCGGCGAGCGCGTACCCGGCGGCCTCCTGCAGGGCGGCGGCCCCGGCAGCCGAACGCAGGTAGCCGACATCGACCGCAGCGAAGGAATAGCCGCGGCTCAGGACGGTTTGACCCCGGTGATCATCACGTTGTAGAACCAGCCCTTCGGCACCACCCGGCGCCACACGTGCGCGTCCACCCAGCTCAGCGCCGTCCAGCTGCGGAACGCGAACATCGCCCAGTTCCAGCCGAGCCGGCCGGGCGGCACCGCGGCTTCGAACGTGCGGACCGGCCAGCCCAGCATGGCGGCGGTGAACTCCTCGCTGGCGGTGGCCACCTGCACCGCACCGGCCGACGTCGCCATCGCCTCCAGGCCGACCGGTTCGAAGGTGTGCAGGTCCACGACGGCTTCCAGCGCCGCCGCCTGCGACGACTCGTCGAGTTCGGCCTGCGGCCGCCGCCAGCTCGACAACCCGGGCAGCCTGGTGAGGCTGGTGGTGGCCTTCCAGGTCCAGGTGGACAGGGCACGAGCGTAGGAGTTGCCGACGGTGGTCGGCTCACCGGCGAACACGAACCGCCCGCCGGGCTTGAGCACCCGCAGCACCTCACGCAGCGACAGCTCGACGTCCGGGATGTGGTGCAGCACCGCATGGCCGACCACCAGGTCGAAGGTGCTGTCGTCGTACGGGATTCCCTCGGCGTCGGCGACCCGGCCGTCGACCTGCAGCCCCAGCGACTCCCCGTTGCGGGTGGCGACCTTGACCATGCCCGGCGACAGGTCGGTCAGCGAACCGTGCCGGGCCACCCCGGACTGCATCAGGTTCAGCAGGAAGAATCCGGTGCCGCAGCCCAGCTCCAGGGCGCGGTCGTAAAGATGCTCTCCGACGCCCACCCTTTCTGAGGCCGGCACGATCGCGTCGAACCGCCCGCAGGCGTAGTCGATGCACCGCTCGTCATAGGAGATCGACCACTTCTCGTCGTAGTTCTCCGCCTCCCAGTCGTGGTAGAGCACCTGGGCGAGCTTGCTGTCGTGCCGCGCGGCCTCCACCTCTTCGGCGGTGGCATGCGGGTTGGGCGCCGGGTCCGTGCTGGTCATGGTGGCCCAGCCTATCCTGTGCGGCGGGCGCACCTCCTGCCGCGACTCAGAGCGAACCCAGCAGGCTGTCGGAGACCGACTCGCCGGCGGCCGCTCCCGCGGTGCTCGCGCCGTCGCTGGAAGCCTGCGCGAAGGTCTCGGCCACCGCTTTGGGGAATTCCTCCATCGCCGCGACGATCTGGCTGTAGCCGGTCTGCAGCGCGGCCGTGATGTCGGCCTGGTCGCCGCCCTGGATGGCCTGCCCGATGTTGTAGATCGCGAGCTGCTCCGCCATGAACAGGTCACGGTAGTCGACGTACAACGCGTCAATCAGGTTCGGGGTCTGCGGCACGGGTGTGCCATCCCAGCTGACCAGCGTCCAGCCGTCCGTGGGGTTGCCCTCGATGATGTCCTGACCCGCGTTGGGTGGCGGTCCGCCGTTTTTGAGCACCGAATCGATGATCGCCAAGAAATCGGGGTTCTTGACGTTCAGCAGCGTCCAGATGGCGATAACCCCGCCGCTGGAGACCGCCACGTCGGTCGGCGGGCCGTTGCCCGCGACGGTGTTGTTGTAGATCGTGTCGACGGCGTTGGTGACCTGTTCGTCGAACTGCGCCCCGTTGTAGGTGGTGCCGGGCTCCGTGACGGAGAGATTGCCGAGAATCCACGCGGCCATTGGGAAGAAATAGCCAGCCTCGACGAACAGGTTGCGCGGTTGTTCTTCGAGGACACCGGCGGGAATCTCGTTGAGGTCCGGCAGCACCTGCACGTTCGTCCCGAAGTCGTGGGCCACCGCGGCCGCGGTCTCCTGCGTCCGGATGAGTTGCGAGGCGTAGACCCCCGAGAGACCGGCCGGGTACTCCTGCTGAATGTCCTGGGCGACCTCGTCCGACTGCTGCACTCCCAGCGGGGTGAGGTGAGCACCGGGTGGCAGGGTGCCGAGAATGCCGTTGAGGTCGTCGGTCGACTGCCCGTGCCGCACAAAATCCAGCGTGATGTCCTCGGCGCCGGCGGTGAGCTGGATGCCGAGCAGCCGGGCGGTCGGCGGCGGCACCGTCACCGGAGCGGCGGCGACGAGGCCGGTCCCGATGACGGTGACCCCGGCAGTGATCCCTGCGCGAATAGCAAATTGATGCATGATGTCCCCCCTGAAGGTGTTAGCCGACCTGATTGCCGGCCGCGTATCACCTAAGACAAAAATTGACGTTACTGTGCGATACGTCACACGTCAACAAACAGTTTTTCTTATGTTTGCTCCTGCGTCAGATCGAGGCCAGGGTGCTGTCCAGGACCGACTCGCCAGCCGTCTGGCCCGCCGTCCCGGTGGCATCGCCCAGCGCGCCGGTGAGGGTGTCGATCACCGATTGCGGGAACTGCTGCAGCGCCGCGAGAACCTGGTCGAATCCGGTCTGCAGCGCGGCCGTGATCGTGGTCGGGTCGCCGCCGGCGATGGCCTGGTCGACGTTGTAGAGCGCCATCTGCGGCACGGTGATCAGGTCACGCCAGTCGACAAGCAATCCGGTCAGCAAGTCCGGGGTCTGCGGGACGTCCTGTCCGTCCCAGCTGACCAGGGTCCAGCCGTCGGTGGGGTTGCCCTCGATCACCACCTGGCCGGTGTTGGGCAGTAACCCCTGGGTGAGCGCCTTGAAATAGAGCGCGAAGTCCGGGTTCTTGACGTTCGTCATCACCCAGGTCGAGATCGCCGCCGCGTGCGAGAACGCCACGTCGTGCAGCTCGCCGTCGGCCAGTGCGCCACCGTTGTTGTAGATCTGGTCGACGGCGTCGGTGAACCGGGTCTCGAACTCCATGCCGTTGGGGTCGATCGTGGAACCCAACTGCGGCACCGAGTAATTGCCGAACATCCACGAGATCGGCGCGAGGAGGTAGAGCAGGCCGGTGGTCTCGGTCTGGTGGGCGTTCTCCAGGAAGCCGGCGTCGAGCTCGTTGAGACCGGGCAGGATCTGACCCGGATCCAGCAGGGGTGTGGGACCGGCCGGGATGTCGTTGTAGTCGCTGTTGCCCTGCAGCAATTGATCCAATGGCCATGCGGTCTGCTGGGTCCGGAGAAACGCCGACGCGTAGACCCCGTCGATGTCGTTGTGACCGCCGTTGTACAACTGGTCGCCGACGGTGATCGCCTGCTGTTCGCCGGTGGCGGTAAGCGGCGCACCCGGCGGTGTGGTACCGAGGACGCCCTGCACGTTGTCTTCCGACTGTCCGTGCCGCACCAGGTCGAGCACCATTTCTGCGGCGGTGAGCTGGATGTCGGGCAGATTGATCACCACCGCGGGCACGGTCACCGGGGTGACGGCGACCAGTCCGGCGCCGACGACGGCGACCCCGGCGGTGATCCACGGACGGGTGGTGAGTTGTGGCATGGCGGCTGTCCTCGAAGACGTTAGGTGACCTATTTACGCGACGACTCGTAGCGTAACGAAGCTGAAAATACTTTGTGTCATCCAGGCCGTCAAGGGGCGGTTTTTCTTACCTATCTGCCGGGCCGGCGGAGGCCCCGTCGACCCCGGCTTTGGCCGCCGCCAGCAGCGCAGCCGGCTTGCCCGCGAAGCGCTCGGCCCACGCCAGGGCCGCGTCGTACACGCCGTCGGGGGCGACCATCTCGTCGATCAGCCCCAGCGCCAGCGCCTCTTCGGCGTCGACGAACCGTCCGCTGTACGCCAGTTCCTTGGCCCGGCTGACGCCGACGGTGCGGGCCAGCCGGGCCAGCCCGCCGCGGTCCGCCGCCAGCCCGGAAAGAATCTCGGTGGCGCCGAATTTGGCGTTGTCGCCGCTGATCCGCCAGTCGGCGGCCAGCGCCAGCGTCAGCCCGACTCCCAGTGCGTACCCGGTGACGGCCGCGACCGTCGGCTTGGGAATCGCCGCCACCGCCTCGACGGCGTCGTGCCGCACCCGGTCCGCGGTCTCGGCCTCCGTCGCAGACAGGGTGTGCAGCTCCGGCAGATCGTCTCCGGCGCAGAAGATTTCGTGCCCGCCGAACAGGATCACCGTGGCGATGTCGTCGCACTCCGAGACTTCGGCGGCGGCCCGTTCGATCTCCCGGTAGGCCTGGCGGGTCAGTGTGTTGGTCGGCGGCCGGGACAGCACCAGCGTGCCGACACAAGCATGCGATCCGGTGCGCACCGAGACGAATTCGCTCACGGAAAGCCCCCGGGCCGATGCTGCAGGAGCTCGTTGTAGCGGTCGGCGTCGAAGAACTCGAATACCCAGTTGTTGTCGTCGTCGATGAACGACCCTGGCTTCACCGAGACGATCTGCCGTTGCACCGCAAGCACATCGGCGACACTGCGGCCGGCCAGCGAGTCCAGCTGGGTCCAGGTCGGCGGCAGCAGTATGGTGCGGCCCGCCGCGAAGTCGTCGATCGCGGCCTCCGGCGTGGCCCAGCCGGCCAGGTCGGATTCGGTGTTGTCTCCGTCGGCGCGCTGGCCGACCGGCAGCGCCGCGACGAAGAAGTAGGTGTCGTAGCGGCGGGTCCGCTCGGCCTCCGGGGTCACCCAGTTCGCCCAGGGCCGCAACAGGTCGGCGTGCAGCACCAGCTTCTCGTCGCGCAGGAAGTCCGCGAACGAAAGCTCGCCGGAGGCCAGCGCGCGCCGGGCGTCGGAGTACACCGACGCGTCGGCGACGACGTCGTGCGGGTCGTCGGCCGGTCCGGCGAACAGCACCCCGGATTCCTCGAAGGTCTCCCGCACCGCACTGCACACCAGTGCGGCGGCCAGCCCGGTGTCGACACCGAACCGCTGCGCCCACCATGTGGGTTCCGGTCCCCACCAGGCGATCCCGGAGTCGCGGTCGCGGTCGTCGACACCGCCGCCGGGAAACACGATCATGCCGGGCGCGAACTCCATGCTGGACCGGCGCCGCATCAAGAAGACCTCCAGGCCTGCCCGCCCGTCGCGGACCAGCATCACCGTGCCGGCCGGCCTCGGGGTCAGGGGTGGCTCTGAAGACTTGCTCATGCCTGCCTCCGGTGGGCCGCGCGGGCACGGGTGCGCCGCGCGAAGTAGCGACCGTCGATGACGTCCAGGCTGATCGACTGGCCGAACGCCGCCGAAAGGTTCTCACCGGTCAGCACATCCGACAGCAGCCCGGCGGCCACCACCTGCCCCTCGGACAGCAGCAGGCAGTGGCTGAACCCCGGCGGGATCTCCTCGACGTGGTGGGTGACCAGCACGATCGCCGGGGCGTCGGGGTCGGCGGCCAGGTCCGCCAGCCGGGCCACCAACTCCTCGCGCCCGCCGAGGTCCAGCCCCGCGGCCGGCTCGTCGAGCAGCAGCAGCTCGGGATCGGTCATCAGCGCGCGGGCGATCAGCACCCGCTTGCGCTCGCCTTCGGACAGCGTGCCGTAGCGCCGGTCGGCGAGGTGTTCGGCGCCCAGGCTCTCCAGGATGTCGACCGCCCGGTGGTGGTCGACGTCGTCATAGCGTTCCCGCCACCGGCCCAGCACCGCATAACCGGCCGAGACCACCAGGTCGCGAACCATTTCGTCGTCGGGGATTCGCTGGGCCAGCGCCGCCGAGCTCAAGCCCACCCGGGCCCGCAGTTCGGCGGTGTCGACCCGGCCCAGCCGCTCGCCGAGCACCCACGCCGCCCCCGACGACGGGAACTCGGTGGCGGCGGCGATCCGCAGCAGCGACGTCTTGCCGGCCCCGTTGGGGCCGATGATCACCCAGCGTTCGTCGAGTTCGACGGCCCAGTCGACCGGGCCCACCAGCACCCGGTCGCCGCGGCGCAGCGAGACGCCGTCGAAGTCGATCAGCAGATCCTGGTCGGACTCGTCGCGGCCGGTTTCGGTCACCTGATCATGGTGCCGTACCGAGACGGTGTGGCCGACCTCGGGGCGCGCGGTGTGTCGTCTCAGCGGGCGGCAGCGATTCCGGTCCTGTTCGTCAGATCGCGGAGATCCGCGCAGCCAACCCGGCCTGCACGACCGTCACGAATGCGGTTAGTTCCGAAACGAGGGTGTCGACCGTGCGTGGCTTGTGCGGATCAGCCTGCTGAAGCCAGTCGGCGACAGCCTCAAACAGACCACCGACCGTCGAAACCGCGAGAGCGTGATAGTCCACGTCGCTCTCGCGCCCGATGTCCGCACGGAATCGAGCACGCCAGAATTCCTCGATGAAGGACGCCGCCCCGCGGCGGTTCTGCCGTCGCTGCCGTTCTACGCGCGGAGAAATGCCCGCGGCCTCGCCGAACGCCACCACCGCAACACGCGGATCGTCGACCAGCGCATGTGCGAACGCGGAAACCAACCGGCCCACGATGTCGTCGTCATCTACACCGGACGACAACATCATCACCCGCTGCACCTGCCGCTGTATCTGCTCGGCCATCTGGGTCAGCAAAGCTAGATAGCAGTCCTCTTTGCTGTCGAACAGTTCGTAGAAAGCCTTGTTGCCGACGTACGCGGTCTGGCAAATCTGCTCGATAGAGGTGTTGGCGTACCCGTTGCTGGCGATCAGGTCGAAAGTAGCAGCGAGCAACTGTTTGCGACGCTCCTCGCGTCGCTGGTCCGCGTCCATCCCCCTGATCACACGCTGCCGACGAGGCGTCAACGCATCCATGGCGTCCGATGGTAGCGGACACTCAGGAGGCATCGAGAAAGATGTCTTGTTCCTAACTGAGCGATGTGTTGTAATTTTCATCACAGCATCACAACGGGCGTGCGGGCGCCCGAGGGGAGTCCACTATGCGCCACCTGCCTTGTCCCTCCCTCACCTCGGGTGTCGCGATCGTCGGCGCCGGCCTCATCGCGGTCGCCCCGGGGACGCCGCCGGCACCCGGAATTCAGACCCGGGCGGTGATGCTGACCGGCGTCGACACCCCGGACTCTCCGCTCGGGGGCGGGGTGGCGCTGTTCCTGGGCCCCAGCGGCGTGCCGACACCTTCGCAGAGCTACATGGAGGACTTCGACAAGCTGTATCTGGAGCCGCGCGGCTTCCATGGCACGCTGCAGGCGCTGACCTACCCGGCGACGATCAGCTTCAACAGTCCAAGCGGTCCGAGTCTGGACCAATCCGAAGCAATCGGCGAACAAGCCCTGGTGAGCGCGGTCGACAAGCAGCTCGCGACCGGAGACGTGGACGCGGCGAACCCCATCGTGGTCGCCGGCTACTCGCAGGGCGCGGTGGTGGCCGGGCTGGCACAGTCGGAACTCGCCGCCCAGGGTGTGCCCAGCGATGACCTTCACTTCGTGCTGATCGGCAACAGCGGCAACCCCGACGGCGGCTTCCTGGAGCGGTTCAACTTCGGCGACACGCATCCGGACATCGACGGCATCACGATGACCGGTGCAGACCCCGGTGGTGATTTCTACCCGACCGACATCTACACGCTCGAATACGATTTCTGGGCCGACTTCCCCCAGTACCTGGCCGGTGCGCCGTCCGACGTCAACGCGCTGCTGGGCATGTATTTGGAACACGAGGCCTACTTGGGTCTCTCGCCCCAGCAGATCCACGACGCCGTCCTGCTGCCGACGTCGTCGGCCGATCACCTGACCAACTACTACATGATTCCGCAGAACATGCCGCTGCTGGAGGTGTTACAGACCGCGCCCGTGGTGGGAAATCCACTGGTCGACCTGGTGAATCCGGATGCTTCGGGAGTGGTGAACACCGTCGGTTACGGCAACTTCGCCGCCGGCGTGAGCCCCGGAGACGTGGACGTACCCACTCAGGGTGGGTTGCTCCCACCGCTCAGCACGAGCATCGGCCTGCTGGGGCAACTCCCTGGAAATCTGGTCAACGGGGCGGGGCAGGGAGTCACCGGAGCCATCGGTGACGTGAACAATCCGGACAACTACCGAACTTCGCTGCAGTCGATCGAGAACACGCCGTGGCTGCTCCACCTCCTGCGGGCGGCCGACGCCGTCTACGGGGCACCCGATACGACGAGTACGCAGGAGCTTCTCGATGAGTTCGTGAATCTTCTCCTGGCATTCAATCCGCACCCTGCGGCCGGCGCATCGACGTTCTCCGGGCCTGCAGATGACCTGGTGAATTTGGTGATGGCGATCGACAGCAACCAGTCGGGCGCCCTGCAAGACCTGGTCAGTGACATGCTGGGCCTTCCGAACGGCGAGGCGAATTCCGACAGCATCGTGTCCTTGCCGTCGGTGACCGATCCGGTCGGCAATCTGGTCGGCACGCTCACCAGCACGACCGGTACCGCACTCAACGACACGGCCGGCCACCTCGCCGACACGGTGGGTTCCGACACCGCCGTCGGCATTGTGAGCTCGGACCTGCACGACACCGTCAGCGATCTGTTGGGTGGCCTGGGCTCGCTGTTTTGAAGGCTCGCTGTTTTGCACAGCCGAGCGGAATTTCACGTCCGAAGTGGACCACGTGTTGTAATCTCAATCCTTGTTACTGCACAGTAATGTTGAGGACTTGACTCAGGGGGCTCGATGTCTCGTCTGCAAGCCGGGTTCGGGATGGCTATCGTCGGTGCCGGCCTGGTCGCGCTCCCCTCAGCGGCACCGCCGGTAGCCGGCACGCAGACGCATGCCATCCGGCTCACCAGTGTCGATGCCGCGGATTCACCGCTCGGTGACGGCACCGCGTTCATCATCGGCGGCAGTGGCCTGCCGACACCCGGCCCGGCCTACGCCCAGATAGCCGACTCGCTGTACCTGGCTCCGCACGGCTTCACCGGGACCACGCAGGTCGTGACCACTCCCGAAGAGCTTTATCCGTTCCTGGGTCCGTTCGGCGGGACGTTCGATCCGTCGGTGGCGAAGGGCGCCCAGAACGTCGACGCCGCGATCCAGAGCCAGATCGCCAGCGGACAGGTGGACGCCGCGCATCCCGCGGTGGTCTTCGGCTATTCGCAGGGCGCCGACGTCGAGACCTCCACCATGGCGCTGCTGGCCAAGCAGGGCGTTCCCAGCGACGACGTGCACTTCGTGATGATCGGCGACCCCGCAAATCCCAACGGAGGGATGCTGGAACGCTTCGACCTGCCGGCCGGTACCCAGCCGACCATCCCGAGCATCGGGCTCACCATGAGCGGCGCGACACCCGACGATCTCTACCCCACCGACATCTACACCCACGAATACGACGGTTTCGCCGACTTCCCGCAGTACCCGATCAATTTCCTGGCCGACATCAACGCGCTGCTGGGCATCGCCTTCGAGCACACCACCTACCTGGGCGTGACCCCCGCACAGATCGCCGACGCCATCCAACTCCCGACGTCGTCGGCAGACACCATGACCGACTACTACATGCTGCCGGCCGGCCTGCCACTGCTGGAGCCGTTGCAGTTGATCCCGTTCATCGGCAACCCGCTTTACGACCTGCTGGAACCTGACATGTCGGTGCTGGTGAACCTGGGCTACGGCGACATCGCCGACGGGTGGAGCCAAGGCGACGCCGATGTGCCCACCACGCTGGGATTCATGCCGAGTTCGACTGTTATGGACCAGGTTCCCCAGGCCCTGGCCAATGGGCTGCAGCAGGGGATCACCGACTTCTTCAAAGATCTGGTCTCGCCGAGCAACTACGTGTACACGTTGCCGGCCTGGGCCGAGGAACTCGTCCAGTCGGCGAAAGTGCTTCCCGGCAGCGAGTTTTCGGTGTTCTCGCCGGTTCCCACCACCCTGGCGGATCTCTTCGACACCTTCCCGCCGCACACCGGTCTCCCACCGCTGGACGTGGCCAGCGCGTTGCTGATCACCCTGCCCGAGATCGGCTACCACGTCTTCGAGAACGAAATGGCCGACGGCAACGACGCCGACGCCATCGGCATCCCGATCGCCGCTGTGCTGGGCATACTGCCGCTCGCGCTGGTGGGAGCGGTGATCTGATCCTGGTCGGCTACTCGGGTGGGATCTCCACCCGGCGGAGCACACCGTCGACGGCGTCAGCGGCCTCGATCTCGCCGCGGGTGACGCCCAGCAGGAACAACACGGTGTCCAGGTACGGGTAGCTCAACGACGCGTCGGCCACCTCACGCACCACCGGTTTGGCGTTGAACGCCACCCCCAGCCCGGCGGCGGCCAGCATGTCGATGTCGTTGGCGCCGTCACCGACGGCGACGGTCTGCTCCATCGCCACCCGCGCCTGCTCGGCGAAGTCCCGCAGCGCCTGCGCCTTGCCGGCCCGGTCGATCACCCGGCCGACCACCCGGCCGGTGAGCTTGCCGTCGACGATCTCGAGCTCGTTGGCCGCGACGAAGTCCAGTTTCAGCTCGTCGGCCAGCGGCGCGATGACCTGCCGGAAGCCACCGGACACCACCCCGCAGCGAAAGCCGAGCCGCTGCAGTGTGCGCAGCGTGGTGCGCGCCCCGGGGGTCAGCTCCAGCTCGCCGGCGACCTCGTCGACCACCGATGCCGGCAGGCCGGCCAGGGTGGCGACGCGCTGATGCAGCGACTCGGCGAAGTCGAGCTCGCCGCGCATCGCCGCCTCGGTGACAGCGGCAACCTTCTCCGCGGCTCCGGCGCGGGCGGCGAGCATCTCGATGACCTCGCCCTGCACCAGGGTGGAGTCGACGTCGAACACGATCAGCCGCTTGGCCCGCCGGCCCAGGCCGGCGTCCTCCACCGCGATGTCGACGCGCTGTTCGGCGGCCACCCGGGTCAGCGCGGTCTGCAACTGGCCTTCGGCACCCGCGGGTACCGAGACACGCAGTTCCACCCCGGTGACCGGGTAGTCGGAGACACCACGGATGACGTCGATGTTGACCCCGATCCGTGCCACCTCCCGGGCCAGCACGCCGAACGCCGCGGCGGTGATCGGCCGGCCGAGCACCATGATGGTGTGGGTCGACGGCTCGCGGATGATCGGTTCGCCGTCGCTGCGCTCGATGGTGACTTCGAGGCCGACCCCGTGTATCGCCGCCTCGACCTCGTCGGAGAACGCGGTTCCGTCGACCACCTCCGGCGCGGCGGACAGCATGACGCCCAGGGTGAGCCGGCCCCGGATCACCACCTGCTCGACGTTGAGCAGCTCGACTTGATGTCGGGACAGCGCTTCGAACAGCGCGGACGTCACGCCCGGTTGATCGACGCCGGTGACGGTGATCAACACCGGCACCTTGACCGCACTCAGCTTGACAGCGCCCCTTCGTGCGCATGGCCGCCGAAGGTGGGACCGACATGCGCCTCAGCGCGCATCCGGTCGACCATGTGCGGGTGGTGCAGCTCGAATGCCGGCCGCTCCGAACGGATTCGCGGCAGCTCGGTGAAGTTGTGCCGCGGCGGCGGGCAGCTGGTCGCCCACTCCAGCGAGTTGCCGTAGCCCCACGGGTCATCGACGGTG